>JBEKOY010000012.1:0-129072 GCA_049521295.1 Polyangiaceae bacterium
CACGCTCGAGGCCGTGCGCGAAGCCGTGACCCAAGCGCTCGAGGGCGAGGCCCACGCGGCCGACTCGATCGCGACCGCGATCGACGGCAACCGTGCCGCCATCCACCGACTGGTCGTCCCCGCCACCGCGCAGCGGCAGCTCGAAGAAGTTCTCACCTACGAGCTCGAAGCGCAGATCCCGTTCGACATCGAGGGCGCCGTATTCGATTGGCGCCTGATCGGTCGAGACGTCGGCGCTTCCCACGCCTCCGTCGGCGGCGCCGCCGCGCCGGACGAGCAGCTGTCGATCGTGGCCGCCGTGGCGCGCATCGAGGACGTGCGCGCGCGCATCGATCTCGTCAAGAACGCGGTCGGCCAAGAACCGGAGAGGGTGGGGGTGGGTGCGCTGACGCTCGGCGCGCTCGTGCCCTACGTCGCCGGGCTCGCCGAAGACGAGACGGTCGCGATCGTCGATCTCGGGTCGAAGGGCAGCGAAGTGCTGGTCATCGAGCGCGGCGAGCCTGTCTTCGCCCGCACCTTGTCCACCGGAACCGACGGCCTACCGGCGACGGCGTCGCGGTTGGCACGCGACATTCGCGTGAGTCTCTCGGCGCACCGTGCGCAGGGCGGCGCGCCTCCGGCGCGCGTATTCCTGTGCGGCGGCGGGGCGTTCGTCTCGGGCGCCGAGGGGTTTCTTTCGGGCGAGCTCGAGATCCCGGTGCAGCTGTTGCGCGACCCGACGCTCGATGCCTCGGCTCTCGGCGACAACGTTCGGGATTTGCCCCGGTATGCCAAGGCGCTGGCGCTCGCGCTGAGTCTGGCGGGACGAGGCACGGGGTTGAACGTGCGGCGGGGCGCGCTCGCCTTCGAGCGGGGATTCAGCTGGGTTCGCGAGAAAGTTCCGCTGCTCGGGGGCATGGCCGCGGTGATCCTCGTCAGTTTCGTGTTCAGTGCTTGGACCCGTCTGGCTTCGGTGCACAAAGAGCGCAGCGTCTTGCAGGCTGCGCTCGGCGCCGTGACGTTGGAGGTCTTGGGCACCTCGGCAACGGCGGCGCAGGACGCTCAGGATCTTCTGTCCAAGCAGGCCGCGCTCACCGACGAAGATCCGATGCCCCACGCGGACGCCTTTGACGTGATGGTGCGCCTGTCCGAGGCGATTCCAAAGTCGATGACCCACGACATCGAGGAGCTCGATGTCCAGAAGGCGCACGTGGTCGTGCGCGGCGTCGTTGGGTCGATTCCGGACGCTCAGTCGATCTCTTCGACGCTCTCGGAAGATCCGTGTCTGTCCGACGTGAAGATCAAAAGCACCACGCAGGCCGTCGGCGGCGATCGGCAGAAGTACATGTTGGAATTCGATTTGAAGTGCCCGGAAGACGTCAAGGCCGCCCCCAAGAAAAAAGTCGAGTCGGGCTCCGGGTCCAACGCGTCGGGCGCGGGCGCGGGAGGCAAGTGAGATGGCCGGACCGCTGCTTCAGATGAATGCGCGCGAGCGCAAGCTCGTCGGTGTACTCGGGTTCATCGGGGCGCTTCTCGCGCTCTGCGCCATTCCGTTCGGATTCGACGCGCTCGTGCGCTCCGAGGCCACCGACAACGACGAGATTCGACAGGCGCTCTCCGACGTCCAAGATGCGCGCGGTCGCGTCCGCCAAGGACAAGCGCGCAAAGACGCCATCCTCGCTCGGTACGTCCACAAGGCGCCGTCTTTGGCGGGATATCTCGAGCAGACGGCGCGGCAGCAGAAACTCGAGGTGACCGAGTCGACTCCACTTCCGGACCTCCCGCACGGAAAGCGCTACTCCGAGCACGGAACGAACATTCATTTGAAGAAGGCCGGAATGCTGCCCATCGCCCGTTTTCTCGAGGCGATCGAAAAGAGCAATTACCCGATTGCCGTCACGCGTCTCAACGTTCGAAAGCGAAGCGGCGAGAACGATTCGTACGATGTCGAGGTCGGCGTCTCGTCCTACGATCGGACCGAGGAGCCTCCGTCCGGGAGCTCGGTGCCATGAAGGAGCTGCTCCAACGGCTCGCCCCATACGCAAAATACGCGGGCGTGGTCGGCTATCCGGTATTTTACTTGTTCTGCTTGATGATCTCCGCGTCCCTCACGTTCCCCTACGACAAGCTGCGGGAACGGTTGGTAGCGTCCTTCAATGCCGACCAACGCACGAGCGGTGGCCAGCAGGAGCTGCAGATCGACGCGATGACCGGCCGCGGACTGAGCGGAGTCCGAATGACAGGCGTCACACTGCTCGGCGCTCCTGCCGAACCAGGTAAGCCGCCGAGCCGGCTCGTGGTCGATGCCGCGACGATTCATTTCTCATGGCTGTCGATGCTCGTCGGCAGCAGCGACGTCGACTTCGACCTGGACGTATTCGGCGGCGAAGCGCGTGGCGAATACGGCGCGCAGGGCAAGGACAAATCGATCGATCTCACGCTCGATTCGCTCGATCTCGGCAAAGTGGGGCCTCTCGTTCAGCTGCTCGGCGTTCCGCTGGACGGGAGACTCTCCGGCACCCTGCATATGGTCATGCCGGAGGGAAGGGCTTCGAAGGGAACGGGAGACCTCTCTCTCGACGTGAAGGCTGCGGCAGTGGGCGACGGGAAGGCCAAGATCAAGGGCGCTCTCGCGCTCCCGAGGATCGACGTCGGCGCCATCACACTTGCTGCGGACGTGAAGGACGGGGTGATGAAGGTTGGAAAGTTCTTCGCGTCGGGCAAGGACGTCGACATCCTGGGCGAGGGAAGGGTCACCCTGCGAGACACGGTGACCGAGTCGCTTTGCGACCTGCAGGTCCGCTTTCGCATCAACGACGTGTATCGCTCCAAGAACGACATCACCAAGAGCCTCTTCGGAGCGCCTGGTTCGAACGCGCCGGCTCTGTTCGAATTGGCGGATCCGAAGATCAAGCAGTCCAAGCGAGCCGACGGATTCTACGGCTGGAACGTGCGCGGGGCCCTCGGACACCTCGATTTTTTCCCGTCGTCGAGATGATTTCGCTCTACGACGTCGAAGTGGACCCGCGAGGCGTCAGAATGTTTCGAATGGCGCTCGGATGAAGTGCCTTGGCGCGGGCTCGAAGCCGGCCGAGCAGCTCGTCCCGATCCGGGCGCCTGCCTTCGTCCCGTCGACCGCGTGCGATCGCATTCATGGCGCCGGCGGGCGGCTGGCTGGGCGAAGGGTTCACGGTAGCGTGTGGAGCCGAGGATCGGGTCGGCGGCGGTGGCAACGACGACGGCCGGGCGGGCGCGACGGAAAGGCTCGACGGCGAGGCAGCCGGGGTGGATGCCCGTGCAGGTAACACGGAGACGGAGTCGGGGGCGCGAAGCGAAGGTCGGCGCTTCTCGCGGAGCGAGGCCGCCTTGTCGATGAGCGCCTTCGATCGCGTGTCCACCCGCGTGAACCGCAGCGCGAGCCCGCCAACTCCCCCGTATGCGTTGGGCTTGAAGCCCGTCACGCGCCCCTCTCCCCGCAAGAGAACGGCTCCCGAGGCGAGGGTGAGTTCGAAGCGCAGGACCACTCCCTCGGCGCGAGGTTGCGCGCCGACGAGCGTGATGCTCGCGCGCGTGAGCGTCTCGAGCTCGTGCTCGAGATATTCGTCCTCCGTAGCGTAGGGGCGCATAATACGGATGGCGACGGGCGGGCGGACGTCGGCGGCCACGTTTCGCAGGATACACCGCTGGCAGGTCGGGCGGCACCGTGTTACGCGCGTCGCCGTCGGATGACCAGCCGGGCACGCGTGATGATCGTGGGATCCGGGTCGCGCGAGCACGCGCTTGCGACGGCGCTCGCCGCGGGCGGCCATCGCGTCTCGGTGGCCCCCGGCAATGCCGGCACGCACCGCGTCGGCGAGAATTTGCCGCTGCGGAGCGACGACATCGGGGGCCTGGTCGATCGCGCGGTCGCGAATCGGGTAGACCTCGTGGTCATCGGCCCCGAGATGCCACTCGCGCTCGGGTTGGTGGATGCCCTGGGCCGTCGCGGTGTGCGTGCCTTCGGCCCAAGCCGGGCTGCGTCGCGGCTCGAGTCATCGAAGGCCTTCATGAAGGGCTTCTGCGAGCGCCACGGCATTCCGACGGCGTCGTTCGCCGTGTTCGACGACGCCGACGCCGCGGACCGCCACGCCCGGGCCGCCCGTCGTCCCCTCGTCGTCAAAGCCGACGGGCTCGCGGCAGGCAAGGGCGTGGTCGTCGCCGACACAATCGACGAATCGTCCTCGGCCATCGACCGGATGATGCGAAAGGGGCAGTTCGGCGACGCCGGGCGCACGGTGGTCTTGGAAGAGCGTCTCGCGGGCGAGGAGGCGAGCTTCCACGTGGTATGCGACGGTTCCCGCGCTATCGCCCTCGCTCCCGCGCAGGACCACAAGAGGGTGGGCGACGGCGACAGGGGGCCCAATACCGGAGGTATGGGTGCTTACGCGCCCGCGCCGATCGTCGACTCCGTCGTGCACGATCGGGTCATGCGCGAAATCGTTCAGCCGACTCTCGAAGGAATGGCGGTGGAGGGCAACCCCTTTCGGGGCGTCCTGTTCGTGGGCGTGATGATCGACGCAGGGGTACCGCGCGTGCTGGAATTCAACGTGCGTTTCGGGGATCCCGAGACCACCGTGATCGTGCCTACCTACGACGGAGACTGGTTCGATCTCCTCGATGCGGCTGCGCGGGGCGACCTGTCGGGGGTGCAAGCGCTTCCCCCCAAGGGCGCAGCCCTTTCGGTCGTCATGGCCGCGGCCGGTTATCCCGGCGACGTGCGTACCGGCGATCGCATCGTGGGGCTCGACCAGCCGATGCCGGACGGCGCGTGGGTCATGCATGCCGGAACGATCTGCGCGCCGGACGGCAGCGTCGTGACAGCCGGGGGGCGAGTCCTCGCCGTGGGTGCGCATGCCGCGCTTCTGCGCGACGCCGCCGTCGCCGCCTACGAGGCTGTCGCTCGAATTCATTGGCCAGGCGAGCATCACAGGCGCGACATCGGCAGCCGCGCGCTCGACAAGACCCCGCTTCTCGGTTGATCTGGGCGTGACATGGCCCAAGTCCGTCCGCTGACCCCCCTTCGCTACGACCTGACTCGGCTTCCGGCCGGTCTCGAGAGCGTGGTGGCGCCGCCCTACGACGTCATCTCTGCCGATGAGCGCGAAGCCCTCGCGGCGCGCGATCCGCACAATGTCGTTCGCCTCATTTTGCCCGAAGGCCCGGGCGACGAGAAGTACGCCCTCGCGGGCCAACGGCTCGAACAATGGCGTAACGCTGGGGTGCTCGTTCGCGACCCGCAGCCGGCTTTCTATCGCTACGATCAGACGTTCGTGCCACCGGGCGGCGCGGATCGGATGACACGGCGGGGATTTCTCGGGCTCGTTCGAGTGGTCCCATTCTCCGAACGTGTCGTGCTGCCGCACGAACGAACGCTCTCGGGACCCAAGGAGGACCGACTCAAGCTGTTCCGAGCGACGCGCGCCAACCTCAGCCCGGGCTTCATGCTGTATCGTGACCCGCGCGGCGATCTCGATGGACCCCTCGAGGCGGCCACGCCGATCGCGGATTTCAAGACCCCCGACGGGATCCAACACACGTTGTCGAAAATTTCCGATCGGGATGCCGTGCAGGCGATCGTCCGCGGCCTTCACCGCTCGACGCTTCTCATCGCCGATGGGCATCACAGGTACGAGACGGCCCTACGTTATTCGCAGGAAGTCCTCGGGCTGGGCGGGCGAGGCCCGGACGCGCGCGAGACCGAACCAGCCTACTTCATGACGTTCCTGGCGAACGGGGATTCGCCGAGCCTTGTGGTCTTTCCGACGCACCGTCACGTTCACTCACTGGCCTCATTTTCGTATGCGGATCTGCTTCGCGGTGCGCGTGACGCGTTCGAGATCGAAGAACTCGAGTCGGGCTGCGACGCCGACCGGATCCTCGCGGGCTTGCGCCGCTCGGGTGAGCTCGGCCCCACCGTCGCGGCAGCCGTGGGGGACGGACGGGTGGCGCTCTTGAGACTGCGCTCCGACCTCGACGTGGCGGCGCACCCGACGCTGGGTCCGAAGGCACCGGCATTGCGCAAAACCGATGTCGTGGTGCTGCATGCCGGACTGCTCGAACACGTCCTCGGTATTACGCCCGAAGCCCAGGCCGCGAAAACGAACCTCTGGTACCCGCAGGACGCGCGAGAATCCCTCGGGGCCGTTCGTGCGGGCCGCGGCCAAGTGCTATTTTTGATGCGTGGGACGCCGGTTGCCGACGTCCGCGCCGTGGCGGAGGCGGGGGAGGTGATGCCGCAAAAGAGCACTTTCTTCTTCCCGAAGGTGCTGACGGGGCTCGCGATTCATACGCTCGACCCGACGCGAACGGTGGCGCTCGGCTGACGGCCGCGGGGGTCACCTTGGCGGACGTTGTCGCATCGCAAGGCGTCGGAGACTTGCGTGGGCGTTCGAGCCCGACGAGCGTTGCATTCGTCCGAATTCGGCCCAATTCGTCGCTGAAATTCGACCGGCAGGGGTTATGTCGAAGGGCCGATTGGGTGACTTTGTGGCAGGAATGGCGCGCGCCAAAATGCGTGCTTAGGATGCGATCCTGGCGGTTTCAGCCGTCGTGTCGTATGGGCAAGAATCGACGCACACAATCGAACGTGCATCATTCGCGGTCAGGCCCTATTCGTTTTAGTACGAAACGCGAAGCTCGAACCAACGGCCCCCTGGGCAGTCCCTGCGAGAGGTAGCGAGCCATGTCCGAAAAGAAACAGAATCCAGCGCGGCAAGAAGAGGAGGCCATCCAGTTCGCCGATGAGCTGCCGGTTCTTCCCATCCGCAACGCCGTGCTTTTTCCCGGTGCCGTCGCACCGTTCGACGTGGGCCGGGAGAAGTCGGTCGCGCTGGTCGAGGATGTCGACAATCTTTCGTCGCCCGTGATCGCGATCTTTGCCCAGCGCGATCCGTCGACCGACGATCCGGGCAAGGACGACCTGCATCAGGTCGGTTGTGCGGCGCGCGTGCTCAAGGCGCTCAAGCACAGCTCGGGGAACTACTCGCTGATTCTCCAGGGGCTCGAGCGCATTCGCCTGGACGAGATTACGCAGTCCTCTCCGTACCTGAAGGCGAAGGTAGGCCGACTGCAGGAAATGAATTCGGGCGACGACGAGGCGGAAGCCCTGAGCATGAGCCTGCGCGACATCGCGAAGCAGGTCATTCAGCTGATGCCCGAGCTTCCGCGCGAGGCGGCGTCCTTGATGGACTCGATCCAAGCCCCGGGCGCCCTGGCGGACTTGGTCGCCGGCAATCTCGATGCGCCGGTCGACGAAAAAGCGACCCTTCTGGAGACGATCGACGTCAAAGACCGGATTCGCAAGGTTCTCAAGCTTCTCACGCGCCAGCTAGAAATCCTCAAGATGCGCGAGCGCATCAACTCGCAAATCAAAGAGGAGATGGGCAAAAATCAGCGCGAGTACGTCCTTCGTCAGCAGCTGAAGGCCATTAAGGAAGAGCTCGGCGAGGACGACGGAGACCAAGGCGATCTCGACGGATTGGAGGAGCGAATCGCCAAGGCGAACCTCCCCCACGAGGCCGAACAAGTCGCCAAAAAGCAGCTGAAGCGCCTGCGCAACATGCAGGTCGGAAGCGCCGAATACACGGTCGTCCGAACGTACCTCGATTGGATCTTGGACCTGCCGTGGCATCTGCAGACGCCCGACAACATGGATATTGGCGCGGTGCGCAAGGTGCTCGACGAGGACCATTACGGGCTCGAAAAGGTCAAAAAGCGGATCCTGGAGTACTTGGCCGTTCGCAAGCTGAAAAAGGACAAGAAGGGGCCGATTCTCTGCCTGATCGGGCCCCCCGGAGTCGGCAAGACGTCGCTCGGCCGCAGCATCGCGCGCGCCCTGGGGCGTAAGTTCGTTCGAATCTCGCTCGGCGGTGTGCACGACGAGGCCGCGATTCGCGGCCATCGGCGGACCTACGTCGGTGCGTTGCCCGGACAGATCATTCAAGGCATGAAAAAATCCGGCACGATCAACCCCGTCTTCATGATGGACGAGGTCGACAAGATTGGGCACGACTTCCGCGGCGACCCGGCGGCGGCGCTGCTCGAGGTGCTCGACCCGGAGCAGAACAACACGTTCGCCGACCACTACCTCGAAATCCCGTACGACCTGTCGAACGTGATGTTCGTCGCCACCGCCAATATCGCCGATCCGATTCCGGCTCCGCTCCGCGACCGCATGGAAATTCTCGAAATTCCCGGCTACACGCGGCGCGAAAAGCTCGCCATTGCACGGCGCCACCTCATCCCGAAGCAGCTCGAGGAGCACGGAATCACCAAGGAGCAACTCGACATTACCGACAAGGCGGTCGACGTCGTCATCGACACCTATACCCGCGAAGCCGGCGTCCGCACTCTCGAGCGCCAGATCGCCAGCATCATCCGCGGGGTGGCGGTGAAGATCGCCGAAGGCGACACGACGGCGCGCCAAGTCGACGACGAAGATCAGGTCCGTGAATTTCTCGGTCCTCAGAAGTTCACGAGCGAAGTGGCGGAGCGCACGGAGGAGGCCGGCGTGGCGACGGGTCTGGCCTGGACGAGTGTCGGTGGCGAGATCCTCTTTATCGAAGCCACCCGCATGTATGGTTCGGGAAAGCTGCAGCTCACCGGTCAGCTCGGCGACGTCATGAAGGAGTCTGCGCAGGCCGCCTTGTCGTACGTGCGTACGAACGCGGAGAAGTACGGAATCAGCAAAGACTTCCTCGAGAAGAGCGACATCCACATTCACATCCCGGCGGGGGGGATGCCCAAGGATGGGCCGAGTGCGGGAGTGACGATGTTCACCGCGTTGGTATCGATGCTCACCGGAATTCGCGTTCGGCACGACGTCGCGATGACGGGTGAAATCACGTTGCGCGGCCGGGTGTTGCCCATCGGTGGCCTCAAGGAGAAGGTGCTTGCCGCCCACAGGGCCGGCATCAAGCGTGTCTTGGTGCCCGAGCGCAACAAGGCCGATCTGGACGAGGTACCGGCCGAAGTGAAAAACGACCTCGACTTCGTCTTCGTCAGCAAGATGGATCAAGTCCTCGAGGGAGCGCTCGAAGAGATGCCCAAGCCCAAGGTCGAAGAAAAGGGCGTGCAGCCGGCCGTCTCCTCGAATTGAGGCCTTCGCCCGCGGGGCGGTGTGTAGACTGCCGCCGATGAAACCGGTACGGCTCGGCCTTCTCGGCTGCGGCACTGTCGGCGGTGGTGTGGTGCAACTTCTGCACGCGAACGCCCAGTACGTGGCCCAAAGCGTAGGCGCCCCGCTGGAAGTGGCACGTGTCCTGGTCCGCAACCCGAACAAAGGTCGTGTCGCGCAGCTCGATCACTCCCGGGTCACGACCGATCCCGAAGCGATCCTCGGCGATCCATCCATCGACGTCGTCATCGAGGTGATGGGAGGTGTGGCCCCGGCCAAAAGCTACGTCGAGCGCGCCCTCGACACGAAGCGGAGCGTCGTGACGGCCAACAAGATGCTTCTCGCGTTGCACGGACCTTGCCTCGTGGATCGAGCGATTGCGAACGGAGTCGATCTCGCATTCGAAGGGTCCGTGGGGGGCGGCATTCCGGTGATCCGGGTCTTGCGCGAGGCCCTCGCGAGTGATTGGGTCGTGCGTCTCGAAGGCATCGTCAACGGCACGTGCAACTACGTGTTGACACGGATGCGTTCCGACGGACTCTCTTTCGATGACGCGGTTCGTGAGGCTCAGGAGAAGGGATACGCCGAGGCGGACCCGAGCCTGGACGTGGACGGTCACGATGCGGCCCACAAGCTGGTGGTTCTCGCGATGCTGGCGTTTGGCGCGCGTGTCGAGGCGGGGGACGTGCCAACCGAGGGCATTCGAGGTGTCGATCCCATCGATCATCGGTTCGCGGAGCGCTTTGGCTTCGTGATCAAGCATTTGGCCATCGGATGCGACCGAGGCGACGGGGTGGAGCTTCGGGTTCACCCCGCGCTCGTGCGGCGCGACACGCAGCTCGCGAACGTCAACGGCGTTCTCAATGCGATTGCCTTGGAGGGACGTGCTCTCGGTCCGACGCTCTTGTCCGGACGGGGCGCGGGGGACATGCCGACCGCGGTCAGTGTCGTCGCCGACGTGCTCGACGTCGCGCGCGCCCGCCTGAGCGGTGTTTCCGGCCTAGCTACGCGCGGCATCCAAATGGTGGCGCGGACGCTCACGTCCCTCGATGATGTTCGCGGTCGCTATTATTTGCGTTTTCAGGTCCATGATCGGCCGGGGGTGCTGGCCCGGCTGGCGGGGGCGCTCGGTGACGCTCGAGTCTCGATCGAGCAAATGGTGCAGGACGGCGGAGCCGGATCGAGCGGCGTCGCGGTCGACATCGTCATGCTGACGCACGAGGCGACGGAGCGCGACGTGCGTCGTGCGCTCGCCGACATCTCGCGCAGCGGGGTTGTCGCGAGCCCGCCGCGGGTCATACGCATTCAAGAGTAATCGGGCCGCTACAGATCGACTTGCTCGACCTCACCGACGTCATCGCCCAGAAAGCGCGACGCGACCTCTCTGAACGTGCGCGGCAGATCGGTCACGATCAGTCGCACGGAATCCGTCGAGCAGGGACGGGGGTTGGCGAGCTCCCGTGCCAGGAGAAACGAGCGCACGTCGTTCGCCGTGGCGTGCGCGCTGTCGACCACCGCGACGTGGTGGCCGACCCGAGCGTGCACCTCGCTCTCGATGAGCGGTCGCAGGATAGGATAGTGGGTGCACCCCAGAACGACGACGTCGACTCCGGCGCAGGCGAGGGGCTCGAGATAACGGCGAACGACCAGGCGCGGGACCTCGCCTTCGACCCAGCCCTCCTCGGCCAGGGGGACCAAGAGGGGCGCGGCTTGACCGACCACCTCGGCCCGCGTGGACATTTGCGCCACGGCCCGGGGATACGCGAGAGACCCAATCGTGCCTGCCGTTGCGAGCACGCCGATGCGGCCGGTTTTCGTCGCGGCTAGCGCCGCACGCGCGCCGGGCTCGACGACGCCGAGTACCGGCACGTCCAGTTCGACACGCAGCCGTTCGGGAGCGACGGCGCTCACCGTGTTGCACGCGATGACGAGGGCCTTGACGTTCTCCCCGACCAGGTAACGAGCGCACGAAAGGGCATACTTGACGACGGTGTTCGAGCCCTTCGTGCCGTAAGGCACCCGCGCCGTGTCACCGAGATACACGATGCGTTCGTTGGGAAGAGCCGCCCGGAGAGCGCGCACGACCGTCAGGCCGCCGAGTCCCGAGTCGAACACGCCGAGAGGGGCGTCTGCCCGCATCATGGTGGCCCGCGCTCGGCGTCGCCTGCCGCGATCACGTGGTCGAGCACCGCCATCCGCATCGCCACTCCGGCCTCTACCTGCTCCAAGATGACGCTTTGGGGCCCGTCCGCGACCGATGGGTCGATCTCGACGCCGCGGTGGATGGGCCCGGGGTGCATGACGAGCGCACCGGTCTTGGCGAGGGCCAGCACGCGCGGACTCAAGCCGAACGTCCGCGCATATTCGCGCGTGCTCGCAATCATCGCTCCGCTCAGACGCTCGGTCTGAATCCGCAGCATCATGACGGCGTCGGCCCCTCGGACCGCGGCGTCGATGTTCCCGAAGACGCGGACGGTGGGCCCGAGAACCTCGGCCTCGCGGGGAAGGAGCGTCCGGGGTCCGCACAGCCGCACCTCCGCTCCGAGTAGCCCGAGCAGCAGCGCGTTCGACCGCGCCACGCGCGAATGCAGAATGTCGCCGCAGATGGCGACCACGATGCCATCGATCGCGCCCCGGCGACGACGGATCGTGAACGCGTCGAGCAGCGCTTGCGTCGGATGCTCGTGGGCGCCGTCGCCTGCATTGACGATGGAGGCGCGCGTATGGCCCGAGACGAACTCGGCCGCCCCCGAACTCGCATGGCGCAGCACGATCGCGTCGGCTCGCAAGGACTCGAGGTTGCGGAGCGTGTCGAGCAGCGTTTCGCCCTTCGTCACGCTGGACGTCTGGGGACTGACGTTCACCACGTCGGCGCCGAGGCGTTTGCCCGCCACCTCGAACGAGGTGCGGGTGCGCGTGGAAGACTCGTAAAAGAGATTGACGATGGTCCTGCCGGTTAGGACTCGCGAGCTCTTGGCCTCGTCGCGAGAGATGGCAAACCAGCGTTCCGCGGAGTCGAGCAACGTCACAATGTCTTGGCGCGACAGGTGCGCGATGCCCAGAAGGTGACGATGACTCCACATCGAAGCAAACGTTCCGGCCACCGCCGGGCGGCCCGGATACGGCGGTCGAAGATACTAGCCATCTCCAGGTGGCAATGGAAGCTCTCGCCGGACGAGGCTTCGAACCAGCCCCGCCTCGAAACGAATACATCCTCGTTCGGCCGTGAGCGCGGACCGCTCTGCGAAGCGGAGCAGGGCGGGGTGTTGCCGAAAACGACCGGGGCGATGGTTCGTCAGAGGTTCCCCCTGCGAAACGAATCGGGAAACGGCTAGTTCAAGTAGCGCTTGTCCTTTGGCGGATTTCGCTTTTTCAGCACGTCGTCGAGACCTCCCGACACCACCCGAAGCGGAGGCCCTCCCGGACGAGGACGCCGCGGGGGCATGGGAGAGAGCACATCCTGGGATCGGAGGTTTCCCCCGGCGCGTCGCCGCAGCAGCGCCAGCCGAAGGTGCAGCCACGCGGTTCGGCTGAGCGGCGGGGTGCCGGCGAAAAGAAGGCCTGCCAGCACGCCCCCAAACGGGGCGACGACGCCTTCCGGCATCGCACTCGGGTAGACGAGGTCGAGCACGCAAAACCCGATCGTGATCCACAGAAGAATCTTGCCCTGCATCGGGACGAAGAAAAAAAGATTGACGGTCGAATCGGGGTACTCGCGTGACCATGCCACGGCGACTGCGGCGATGGCGGCCGCCGGTCCATAGACGAAGTCCGGGTGGAAGCGCGCCTGACCATACGCTGGGACGATCTTGTCGGCCGCAATCGTGGCGAGGTTTCCCATCAGCACCGAGACGGCCAAGAAGCGCGCGAAGCGCCACCCGCGGAAGCGTCGCTCGAGTGGGGCCCCCAAAAAATACAGTCCGACGAGTGAAAAAAGCAGATGGCTGAAGTGAGCGGGGCTCGTTAAGAGGCCCGATGTCACCAGTCTCCACGGCTGCGTGAAGGCGCGGCTGGGCTCGCAACCAAGCCAGTCGAAGACGATGCTCGCGTCCGGCGCCCACGTCGCGAGGATCGCGCTAAAAAGGCCGAACGCGGTCATCGCGCCGAGCACGATCCACAGGGCCCGGCCGGGCCTCGGGAACGTGAACGAAATCGCCCGAGGGCCGTCCATAGTCCGGTACTTTAGTGGGGTGCGGAAGACGGTGCCAGCCCCGTTGACGGACGTTCACTCGTCGCCGCCGGCGTCGCGCGGCGGCTCGAGCGGCTGGCACACGGGCAACACGTGGTCGCCCGATTCCAGAGTGGCCGTGCAGGTGGTCACGTACGTGCTTGGCGCCTGCAGCAACGATGGGACCCCGGCATCCGCCGACAGCGGGCAGGTCGGGTTGCCGCAATCGAAATCCGGCACCGTCGCCTGCGCGGCTTCGAAGTCGGCTTCGTCGTAGGCGTAGATCCACAGTTCGACGGTGGCACCCCCCCCGGGCGAGGTCGACACGCCCGCGAAAGCCCCGTTCGTGAAACACGAGAATACGCTCGCGTAGACCGGCGGCGCGCCGTCGGGAAGCGGAGCCAGACTCGGCGACGACGCGTCGCTCGGATCGCCCAGAACGACTGCGTAACGGAACACCTGGCCGGGTGCCGCCCCGCATCCGATGCCGGCCACGACGACCGAGGAGGGTACGTCGACGCCCGAATACGGCGTGTAGGCCAGGGTCGTCGACGAGCCGCACCCCGACGCGAAAAAGAACAGCACCGCCCATAGCGTGCGAATGCCGGTGCCGGCTCCGAGGTGGGTAGGGGCAAAGCTCAAGACAGGTCTCCTAAAGCGCCGGACAGGTTGGCGGACCGAAGAATTTCAAGGCTTTTGGCGTCGCGCAAGGCGCGGGCGACGAGCAATGCTGCAGCCGGGTGAGGAGGACCCACGCCGCGAGAGGCGGGAAAGCCGCAGAAAGCCGCCGGGAGCCAACATGTTCGGCGCTCTAATGGCTCCTGCCGGTCACGCGCTCGACCGTTCGTGTCGTCATGGTGCCTTCGACGACGTCGCGGTCGGCAAGAAGCGCTTTATGGAGATCGACGTTGGTGCGGATCCCGGCGACGATGAACTCGTCGAGTGCTCCGCGCATGCGCCGGATCGCATCGTGTCGCGTGGCCGCATGCACGATGAGCTTGGCAAGCAGTGAATCGTAGTCGGAAGGCACTCGCCAGCCGCCGTAGACGCCCGAGTCGACTCGAACGCCGGCTCCACCTGGGGGATTCCACTCGGTGATGAGACCCGGCCAAGGCGCAAACGTCTTCGGGTCCTCCGCATTGATTCGGCACTCGATAGCATGTCCCCGGAAGCTCCAAGGCCGGGTGTCCGGTAGGTCGAGCTTCTCTCCCGCGGCCGCTCGGATCTGGAGCATCACGAGGTCCTGTCCGGTCACCATCTCGGTGACGGGGTGCTCGACTTGCACGCGCGTGTTCATCTCCAGAAAATACAAACTGCGTTGCTCATCCATGAGAAACTCGAACGTGCCGAGCGACGTGTAGCCGGTCTCCTTCACGGCCTTGCGGATGACCTCGGCCATCGCCTGGCGCATCTCGGCCGTCATGGCTGGGCTGGGAGCCTCTTCGATGAGTTTTTGGTGGCGCCTCTGCAGCGAGCATTCGCGTTCCCCGAGCGTCCACACGCCCGCGTGGTTGTCGGCCAGGACCTGAAACTCGATGTGGCGAGGTCGCTCGACGAATTTCTCGCAGTACACGTCGGGGTTCTTGAAGCCCGTTTCGGCTTCGCGCTGAGCGCTGCCGAACGCGTCGGAGACTTCGAGATCCCCGCGGACGATGCGCATCCCGCGGCCGCCCCCGCCGCCGCTCGCTTTGAGGATGACCGGATAGCCGATGCGGCGCGCCTCGCGCGCAGCGTGATCGGCGCTTTCCAGCACGCCGCTGCCCGGCAAGAGGGGTAGCCCGAACTTCTCGGCGCTTGCGCGGGCTGTCACCTTGTCGCCCCACACCCGCATGGCCTCCGGGCTGGGCCCGATGAAGGTGATCCCGCATTTGTCGCAGATGCGGGCAAATTCGGCGTTCTCGGAGAGGAACCCGTAGCCGGGATGGATGGCGTCGGCGGCGGTGATTTCCGCCGCGCTGATGATGGCCGGGACGTTGAGGTAGCTCTTGATGGCGGGTGCGGGACCGATGCAGACCGCCTCGTCGGCGAAGCGCACGTGCAGCGCGCGCGCGTCGACCTCGGAGTGCACCGCTACGGTCTTGACGCCGAGCTCGCGGCAGGCCCGCAGGACGCGCAGCGCGATTTCGCCTCGGTTCGCAATCAAGACCTTTTTGAACATGGTCGCACGTGGGGTGGATCGGGGGCCCTTGGGGCGTGACGCGCGTCGGAGCGAGGGAGCAAGGCTCGGGACCCTTGCGAACGCCGTGATCCGTCAAGCTTTCTTGATGCGAAAGAGCTTCTGGCCGTACTCCACACTCTTGCCGTTTTGCGCAAATATCTCGGTCACCGTTCCGGCGCATTCCGACTCGATTTCGTTCATCAGCTTCATCGCTTCGATGATGCAAAGGGTTTGGCCCGGCCGCACGACCGACCCGACCTCGACGAACGGGGGTGTATCCGGTGAAGGCGCCCGGTAAAAGCTGCCCACGAACGGGCTCGTCACGTCGACGGAATCGCCGCCCGCCGCGTTATCGGAATCTTCCTTGGCGCCGAGGTGCAAGGAGGAAGGCGGTGCGTGTGGAATCAAAGCATTCGCGGCAAGCGCGCCGGTGGCATCCGAGCGGGTCGCGCGTGCGACGCGAATGCGGACGCCGCCTTCCTCGTGCTCGAACTCGGCGATGTCCTTTGCGGTCAGAAGCTCGAATAGTGCGCTCAACTGATCCAGATCGAAACTCATGTCTTGTCGGCCTCCGGCACCTTAGGCCGGAAGCGCCCTCGCTGGGAAGCGGCTTACGCCCGCGCTTATACCCCGCTTTGGCCTGTCTGTCGGCGCGCTCGACCCTTGAGTACTGCGCCCCGCTGAAGGGTACCGAGCCTCGCTGGGCACGCCTGCTTTGCAGGCGGGCACTGTACGGATGCGATTCCCTTGGGGCCTCGTTCCAAACCCCGAATCGCCTCCTGGCGATTCAAGTCCAGCTGCCCGCCCGGAGGCCTGCTCAATACCCTGTTGCAGGGAGCTGTACTTACCGCGGCGCATTGCCGCTCGACGTCTTGCGTCGTGCGAGCAGGCGCGCGAGACCCTCGAGGGCGAGCTCGTAGCTGTCCCCTCCGAATCCGGCGACTCGCCCGACGCAGGCGCGAGCGACGTAGGACCGCCGGCGAAAGGGCTCGCGCGCATCGGGGTTGGACAGATGAACCTCGATGCAGGGCAGTCCGCTGGCGCGGAGCGCGTCCAAGATTGCGATCGACGTGTGCGTATACGCTCCGGGGTTGATCAGAATGCCGGTGAAACCTTGCTTCGCCGCGTCGCCGATCCAATCGACGATCGTGCCCTCGTGATTGGTCTGCCTCGCCTCGATCTCGACGCCGATCGCGCGAGCGCGTGCCGCGAGCCGCGAATGGATCTCGGCGAGCGTCTCTCGACCGTACACATCGGGCTCGCGCGTTCCGAGCAACTGAAGGTTGGGCCCTGAGATGCAAATGATGCGTGTTGCGCGGCTGGCAGGATCGTCGCTCGGAGGCGGGCTCACCCGAGCTCGCCTATGAGCTTGGGCACGGCGGTCCGCATCAAAAAGCGTCCCTTGCCGATGTTGCCGTCCGGCCGCATCGCGACCGCGAGAAAGTAGGTGTCGCCGAGCGTTCGGATGAGCGCAATCATCTTGTCGGTCGCGATGGCGACTTCGTGCGTTTTACCCGCGTCGAGCGAGTCGGCGGCCCGCTTGATGGATCCGAGGACCACTCCGAACTCGATGCCGATCGTCGTGATATCGAACGGAGCGCCGTCGCGAGCATACGTTTCGAGCGCGATCCCCTCGGAATCCATGACGAGGCCGGCGACGCCGCCCTCCGTCTCGTCGACGATATCGCGGAGCGTATCGCGAAACATGATTTTCCCCAGACTAGCGCGGCCTACAGCAGCGTGTCCATGCGGCGCGTATCGCCTTTCCCGGTCGTCTTCGCGCCGGGGGTCCGCCGGGCGCGTGACAACAAAGCTCGGACGGTTTACCTTGCCGCGCTCGGCGCCCCCGCGGGCGAGAGCCATCCGACCATGCGCGCACGAGCCGGGGATCCACCTCGCACCATGGCCCAAAAAATCCTCGCCGCGCGATCGGGCGAGGCCGCGCTTTCGGGCGACTCGATCGAGGTTCAGGTGGACCAGATCGTGCTGGCGCGCTCGCCCGTTCGCGCGTACGCCGATGGACTCGCGGCCGGCCTGAAGAAGACGCGCGCCGAAGTCGCCATTGCTTACGACGGCCGATGCATGACGCCGAGTGACGGTGCCGACGACGTCCGATCGGCGGCCGGAGAGATGCTCGCGCATGGACTGCTGTTCGCCAAGGCCGGCGTCGGGTTCGCGGCGCCCGTCCACCTGGAGCGCTTTGCAAGCCCGGCCCGCCTGTGTGTGACCGACGAGCCCCGCCTCGCGGGCGTCGGAGGCGTCGGGATGCTCTCGCTCGTCGTGCCGACGGCTTCGCTCGGGCGCGCACTCGCGACCGGCCGCGTGATCGTTCGGCGTCCGGTCAGCATCCAAGTGCTGCTCGGGGGTCGACTGCGGCCTTTCGTCTGCGCGCGGGACGTCGCGCTCGAGCTTTTGCGCCGTGGCTTGAGCGACGTGGTGCGGCGCGTCGAGGACGCGCAAAGCGCACCGGTGATCGTCGAATTCGGCGGTCCGAGTGCGCGCCTGCTCTCGGTTTCCGAGCGCAGTGTCATGGCCGGACTGGCCGCGCAGGTCGGCGCTGCGGCGTGTCTCTTCGTCAGCGACGAGCGCACCGAAGTATTCTTGCGTGACGAGCGACGTTCCAAGGCCTATCGAGCGCTCGTGCCCGACGCCGGTTCCCCGTGCGAGGAGGTCGTCAACATCGACCTCGGGGCGGTCGACCCCTTGCTTCTCGATACGAACGGACACGTGCGCGCGGTCCGCGATCTCGCCGGCAAGCCGGTGGCCCAAGCCCTGCTCGGGGGCGACAGCGGTGTCACGCTGCGCGATCTGTTTGCCGCCGCCATGCTCCTCAAGAGCAAACGCGTTCCTCAGCGCCTCGATTTCCTGATCGCGACGCCTTCGCGGCAGATGCTCGAGGTGCTCGCGGGCGCGGGCGCGTTGACCGATCTCATCGCGACCGGCGGTCGCCTCGTCGAGCCCGACCCGCGCGTGCTCTCGGGCGAATTGTATCCGCCCCCTGCCTCCGGCGTCGCTCTTCGCACGTGCGATCCCGAGCCTCGAATCGCCGGAAGGGGCCTTACGGTGGTTGCCTCGGCGGAGACGATTGCCTACGCCGTGGCGACCGGTGAGCTCGGAGATCCGCGCGCCTTCAAGAGGCCGGTGCGCGTGACGGTCCCGCGCGCCCTGCCCACGGACGACGTGCTCGTGGCGAGGAAAGTCGATCGCGGCGATCCACCGTACGTCTTGCGCGGCGCAAGTCTCGGCCTGCCCGTCGCGGCGACATGGACCACGGCGCAGACGTTGGACCTCGTGGAGGCTACGCGTTGGTTCCAGATCGACCAGAGGCGCATCACGAGCGGGTCCCCGGCGATGGCGGTCCTTTGCTCGACTCTCGACGAAGTCCGCGAAATGTCGTGCCGAGCCCAAGACATCGCTCCGTCGGTGCGCGCCGTACTCGCGACCTATATCCCGAGCGGGCTCGTCGCGCTTTTCAGCGCGGCCGGCATCGCGGCGATTCGGGTGGAAGCGGCCGGGCTCGACGAAATCCAAGGTCAAACCTCGATCGCTCTTTCTGCCCCTTCTCAGTGGCCGGAGCGCAAACCAATCCCGGTGGCCGTCGGAAAGGCCAAGATCCTGCTCACATGGCTGGCGCTCGGCGCCGAGCGTGCGTGGACGACCGGCGCGGTCGTGGCCGACGGACTGACACATTCGCCGCGAAGAAAAAAGGCCGCGCAAGGCTAGTCGGGGCAAGAGCGGGGTCGAGCGCCCCGCGTGACCGACAAGCCGACATCTGGCATTGTTAGGCGTGTCCAAGGGTAGGCTCACCCGCCAGGAGCTCGGCTGGCTGCTCACGCAGGAGGCGCGGGGGGCTGCGGAGCGCCTGCGCAAGGGCGTCTCGGCACTTACGCAGGCGCCGCCGCCCCCCGGTGTCGATTCGAGCGGAGTCGATGCGACGCTGTCCGCGCTCGACGACACGATGAAGATGCTGTCGAGCCTCCACTCTCAGCCGATGAACGCTCGTGGTCGGCGCGGCCGGATCGACCTCGCGTCCCTCGTTTGGGAAGTTGCACCGGAAGCGCGCGTCTCCATCGAACCGGGCGGGGGCACCGAAGTGTTTGGCGACGAGGCCGAGTTGCGGCGAATGCTTCACGTCGTGCTCGGACACGGCAGCGGCACGGGCAGCGACGTGGCTCTTCGGCGCGAGCGAGACGAAGTCGTGCTCAGTGTCGTGCTCGGTCCGGATAGTTCGGCGACCGCCGACGCCGAGCGCGCCTGGCTGTCGCGAATGGCCATGCGCTACGGCGGCCACTACGAGCTCGAAGGCAGCACGGCCGTCCTCGGTTTGCCGGCCGAGGGCGTTGAGGCACGCGACGACGTTGCCCGCTTGCGCAAAGAGCTCGACGAGGCGAGAAGGCAGGGCGAGGCGTACGCACGCGAACTCGCGGCGGTGTGGACGGTGGGTGACGAAACTCTCTCGTCGTCCTATCCGCCGTCGGCGGCACCACCGACGGCCGATCGGTTCAGCGCCATCGCGCGCTTTTCGGGAGGAGTGGCGGCGACGCTGCGCGCGTTGCTCTCTCCCGTGGCCAGGGACGTCGCGGACCTTCGGTCATCGGTCTCTCCGCGGAAGAGTTCCCCGGACCTGGAAACCATTGCGCGTACCGGCCTGGACGAAAGGCTCGAGGCGATTCGCCGAAAGCTGTCGGCCGTGCAGAACTTCGTTGCAGAGCTTGCGGGCGTCGGTGAAATCGACGCGGCCGAGGACCGGCGGCCCGTCGATCTGCTGGAAATCGTTCGACGCGAGGTCCATGCGCTCGACGGGCACGCCGCGCGGGCGGCCGTTGATGTGTGCGTTCACCACGCGGCGGCCGACGCCGCCACCAAAGGGATGGCGCATGTCGCGCCGGGCGCCGCGGCGGTGCTCGTGCGCGAACTCGTGTCTCACGCGATCGCGGCCTCCCGCCGGGGAACTCGCGTCGCCGTGGAAGTCCGCCCGCGCGACGGTGCGCTCGGTTGGAGCGTCACCGTGGACGATTCCGGGGTGCCGCTGCCCGCCGGCGCGCGGGGCGCTTTGTTGGGCCTCAAAGTCGAGCCCGGGACGTTCGGAAGGCCGAGCAGCGTGTCGCTCTTCATCGCCGCCGAAATAGCCGCTGCCCAGGGCGCGGTGTTCGACATCGGCGATGCGCCGGCCGATAGTGGCAGTGGCGGAGGAGTTCGCGTCACGGTGACATTTCCCGTGTGAGGCCGCCGTGCAAACCTTTGGACCCGGCTTCGAGGCGACGAGATGAGAATTCTGATCGTCGAGGATTCCGATTCCATTCGACACATGATCGAGACGCTCGTCGCCGCGCGCGGGCATTACGTGGAGGCCGTTCCGAACGGCGCGAAGGGCATCGACGCGGCCCTCGCCCATCCCCCGGACGTGATCCTGCTGGACCTCCACTTGCCCGGAAGTTTCGACGGCTTCGACGTGTGCCGTAAGCTTCGTGCCGCACAGGGCACGCGTTTGGTGCCCATCATCGTCATCAGCGCCTTGACCGACGACGCATCGAAGCGGCAGGCGGCCGACGTGGGTGCCACGGCGTACTACACGAAGCCGTTCAGTCCAACCGCTCTTCTGAAGGAGCTCGAGGCGCTTGGGCGCGGGGCGTGCTAGTTGCTAGTTGCTAGGCACGATAACGCGTAGGACCATCGGACCGGAAGGGGTTTCGGGTCGAAAGTCTCGCGCGGGCACGTGCATCCTCTTTCGGAGCGCCGTCGGTCCGGCGACGAGCACGTCGAGATCGCGGTCGCAGCGCATTTGCTCGATGCGAGCCTCGGGCCCCAGACCGGCCAGCATCCAGATCTCGGCGCCGCGCGGAGTGGCCACGACGTGCACGGTGCCGGGTGGACCTTGCCCTCCCACTTCGCTTCCGGGCTCTCCGGCGGGCCACGGATCGGCGCCCGCTTTGGACGCCCTGTCCAGCTGCACGGCGGCCTCGAAACGAGGCTTGCCGTCCGCGCCGGTGTCCCAGCTCGCCCCGCTTGGCACGACCACCCGCTTCGGCGCGTACCCCTCCGCCGTCGCAACGAACTCGAGCCGTGCGCCGACCGGCATCTTGTCGACGTCGACCGGCGCCTGCCCCTCGCGCACAAGCACTTCCGCGCGCGGCGGCACGTTCGAGAAGATCAGCGTCCCGCGACAGGCAGGTGGAGACTGAACCGCGAGCGCGGCCATGGAAGGGGGCGCGCGCTCGGACGGCGCCTTGGATGAAAGGCTCGGTCGGATCTTCCAAACGGCCAAAGCGCCTGCGCCCAGGGCGACGATCGCGAGGATGAGGACCCATGCGGAGGCAGGCTTGCGCTCGAGACGGGCGACGCTCGGCGACGAGGGTCGTCTGCGCCGCAGCTCGGAGGGCTGCGTCGCGAGCTGGCGTTCGTGGCTGGGCGATGGCCGTGGCTCGGCGCCCGCCGCGAGAAGCGAATCGATGTCGCCCATGGCGTGCTGGCCGTTGGCGCGGGCGGAGAACGGCCCCGGAGGAGGTGGAGTCGGCTCGAGACCCGCCATCGCCTTGAGGGCCGGGGCGTGCGTCTGAACCCCGTCCGACGATCCGCCGAACTGCTCGATGAGCGAATCGACCTCGTCGTCCGGCGATCGATCCGAGGGTGGCGACGCCTCCGGTCGTTGGGTCGGCCGATCAGCCCCTTCTGCCGGTGTCGTTCGATTGAAGATCTCGTCCGGCATGGGGCGTCGTGTGGTCGTCGGTTCTTCTTCCGGGAAGAGGTTCGACGGGGTCGCGCGGGGCGGGCGCGGCGTGCCCTCGGCAGTGGCGGCAGACGACGGCAGCGGCCGCCGCGAGGAGGCGGCGGCGTCGCTCGACGAGGGAAGGGCATTGCGACCTACGCCGAGTGTCACCCTGCGAACCTCGCGCGCGAGGCGAGCGAGTGCTCGCCGGCCCGCTGCGCGGTTGACCGGCACCAACGCGGTCTCGAGCTCTTCCGCCAGTGAGGGCAGCCCCGCGCCGCTCTTTCTCTTGCTTGCGGCCGCGAGCGCCGGTGTCTGCGACCCGCTCACGTCGAGCAAGCGCGCGAGCATGGCGCGAACCGAGGTTTCCGCGTCTCCAATCGTGGCGCTCCGTTTCGGCTTGACCAGCGCGACGGTGCCTTCCTCGCCGACGAAGACACTCTTCGGGTCGACGTCGCCGCCGCTCGGGTCCGCATGCTCGGCGATCTCGAGCACGAGGTACCCGGCGAGTTCGGGAGCGAGCGGCACACGCTTGGCGCCCAGGACGGCGAAGACCTCGTCGAGCGTAACCGACGAGTCGATCGCGCCTCCGCCGTGGTTCATCGACCCGGCTCCGCAGCATCCGTCAGGCGGACCGGCACGCCAGCGTCCGACAGCATGCGCTTGGCCTGCATGATCGAACAGGTGCCATCGTGAAATAGGCTGGCCGCGAGCACGGCGCTCGCGTGTCCATCGATGAGGCCCGAAATCAGGTGTTCGGGCGAACCCACTCCGCCGCTCGCGATGACGGGAATGGAAATCGCGTCGGACACGGCCCTGGTGAGCTCGATGTCGTAACCCGACAGGGTCCCGTCGCGATCCATGCTCGTGAGCAGAATCTCTCCGGCCCCGAGCCTCGCCAGTTCGGTCGCCCAGCCGACGGCGTCCAGACCGGAGGCCGTGCGACCGCCATGGATGAAGACCTCCCAGCCGTCTCCCTGCGGGCGCCGTTTCGCATCGATTGCCGCGACGATCGCCTGCGAACCCCAGGAATCGCTGCATCTGCGCACGATGTCCGGTGTCTTCACGGCAGCGGTATTGATGCTCACTTTGTCGGCGCCGGCCGCGAGCAGCGCGCGAACGTCGTCGGCGGACCGCACACCGCCCCCGACCGTTAGAGGAACGAAGATGGCATCCGCGGTCCGAGCGACCACCTCGAGCAGCGTTCCGCGTCCCTCATGCGAAGCGGTAATGTCGAGAAACGTGATCTCGTCGGCACCCTCCGCGTCATAGCGCCGCGCACACTCCACAGGATCGCCCGCGTCCCTCAGTCCGACGAACCGAACTCCCTTGACGACCCGTCCTTCCCGCACGTCGAGGCACGGAATGACGCGCTTGGCGAGCATGGTTCTTTTGGCTTACTCGCGCTTTCCATGGTTGTCACCCGGTGGCGCCGTGGTGGATTTCCTTGCTTCGGGCGCCTGGGGGCGGCGATTACGCCTTGCCGTCGTAAGCATCGAGCAGCTTCTCGATGGAAGCCAGGCTGTTTTCGATCGCGTCCTGCACGATCGTGTGCATCGTCGTGCTCGATCCCTTGAGCGCTTCGTAATAGCGCTGCCGTTCGGTCGAATGAATGATGGCCGGCGGATATCCGCTGCGCAGAAGCAGGAGGTTCATGACGAGTCGCGCGACTTTGCCGCTGTCGGTGGCAAAGGGAAATATGCGAATGATATCGTAGTGCGCCCGCGCCGCGAGCCGGACCGGAGTGCGCGTTCGCCGCGACTCCGGATCGTTCATCCAATCGATGACTTGACGCAGCTTGTACGCGATCTTGTCCGGGGGAGCGTACTCGTGAAAATACAGTCGATGTTGCGGGATGTCCTTGCGGTATTTGGCCGTCTTCGGGTCGCCCTCTTCGGGGTGCAACACGCAATAAATGCGTTTGACGACATCGACCGTGATGGGCGCGCGTCGGCGCGTGGCTTGCTCGCGAATGAAGTTCAGGGCTTCTCGGTGCTTGCGAATCTCCTCCACGGCCGGCTGCATCGCTGAATCCGGACTCGAAGTCGCTTCGATGCCGCCGATGGCCGTGCGAAGCTCCGAAATCGTGTAGACCGCCCCCTCGAGGGCGCTGTCGTGCGCGATCCAGCTCATGTCCAAGTCGTCGCGGTACTTCGCCTGAAACTCCGGCGAGGCGCTCTTCAGCCGGTCCTCGAGGTAGCTCGTTCGCTCCTCGATCGAGAACACTCTCGGCGTCTCGGGCGGGGGCCCGGACGCCTTCTTTTTCGAGTTGGTTCGGGACCGCATCGCGCGTGAGGTGGCACCTGGTAGATACTTGCGCGAAAAGACTAGTATTTTCGGCGCGCCGCTGAGCGCGGACATCGCGAGCAGGCTAATGAATTCGGCACGAGCGCGTCAAGCCCGTACCCGGCGGCGCTGCGAAATGCGCGGCGACCGGCAACCGTGATCTCGCGCGCGGGACTTGCGTCCTGGCCAGGTATGGTGGCTGCGTGCTGGTCCAACTGAGCGTTCACAATTTCGTTCTGATGGAGCGGCTCGTGCTCGAGCTCGAGGCCGGTTTCAATGTGATCACCGGAGAAACCGGCGCCGGCAAGTCCATGCTGATTGGTGCCCTCTCGCTCGTGCTCGGGGGCCGAGCGCGCCCCGACGTGGTCCGATCGGGGGCCGACGAAGCCGAAGTGGAGGCGCTCTTCGACATCGTCCCAGGGTCCCGCGCGGCCGCCAAGCTCGAGGCGGCGGGAATTCCGAGCGACCGCGAACTCGTCATCCGCAGGGTCGTGCAGCCGCCCAGCACGGGCGCTCGAACGGACACACGCAGTCGAGCGTACGTGAATGGGCGCCTGTGCACGGCTTCGCAGTTGAGCGAGATCGCCGCGGATCTGTGCGACATCGCTTCGCAGCACGAAAGCGTCTCTCTTACGGATCCCGCCACGCATCTCGAGTATCTCGATGCGTTTGGACACCTGGAAGAGGAGCGAAGGGACCTCGCGCTGAAGGTCGATGCCCTGTCCGATCTGGTGCGCGAGCTCGGCGCCGTGACCGAAAGCGAGCGGGGGCGGGCGGAGCGCGAAGACTTTCTACGCTGGCAAATTCGCGAGATCGACGAGGTCGATCCCCGAGACGGAGAGGAGAGGGACCTCGAACACGAACGAGCCCGCCTGCGGTATGCCGAGCGCCTTCAGGCCGCGACCCGGCATGCGGCGGAGCGGCTTTACGAGGGCGAAGGCGCCGTGTGCGACGAACTGGCCCGCTTCGTATCGGAACTGGATCAGGCGGCCGAGATCGATGGGTCGCTCGCCGGCTACGCTCGGGTCGTGGAGTCCGCGCGGGCGGAGCTCGCGGATGCCGCGCGCGCACTGGCGCGATACGCCGAAGGCGTCGAAGCGAACCCGCAACGGCTCGCGGAAGTGGAGGATCGAGCATTTCGCCTGCAGAAGCTTTTGCGCAAGCACGGTCCGTCGACGAGCGACGTGCTGGCTCACCGCACCGCACTTTCCGGCGAGCTCGACGCGCTCGCCGGAGCCTTCGATCGCGCGGTCGAGATCGACAGGCGCAAAGCGGAGCTGGCCGGGCGGGTCGGGGTCGCGGCGCGCGGCTTGTCACGCAAGCGGCGCGACGCCGCCGACGCCCTCGCCGACGCGATTGGCGGCGAGCTTTCGGAGCTCGGAATGGGGCGCGCGCGCGTGGTCGTCGAAGTGACACCGACTGGCGCTCAAACGTCCGTCGCTGAGGCGCTTCTTGTCGATGGCGCCAGGCTGACCCGCGCCGGAATCGATCGAGTCGAGTTTCTCATCGCGCCCAATCGGGGCGAGGAGCCCCGGCCTCTTCGGAAGATCGCGAGCGGAGGCGAGCTGTCGCGCGCGCTGCTCGCGCTCAAGCGTGTTCTTGCCGACCAGGGCCCGGCGGGGACCTACGTGTTCGACGAAGTCGATGCCGGCGTCGGCGGTGCGATAGCCGAAGTGATCGGTCGGGCCATCGCCGACATCGCGCGCCATCGCCAAGTCGTTTGCATCACCCACCTGCCGCAAATTGCGGCCCTTGCCGACGCCCATTTCGTCGTCGGCAAAAGCGAGGTCCACGGTCGGACGCGTGCGACCGTGCGCCGCATGTCCCCGACGGAGCGCGTCGACGAGATCGCTCGAATGATCGGTGGCATCAAGGTCGGCGATGCGGCACGCCGCGCCGCGGCGGAGATGCTCGCAAGCCGCGACCGCGAATCGGGCGCGTGAGATCCGGCCGCCCTGGCCGCTACGCGACGAACAACGTCGCGACGTTCTCGCTACTGCGTAACGCCCGCGGCCGCGCGGTGAGGATTTCGCATCCGTTGCGCGTGACCAAGAGCGTGTGCTCGAACTGAGCACTCAAGCTGCGGTCGAGCGTGCGCACAGTCCACTTGTCGCCCGAATCGACCTCGACCTCCCAGCCGCCCGAGTTGACCATCGGCTCGATTGTGAACGTCATGCCGCTTCGCATCCGGTCCCCGGTTCCTCGCTTGCCGTAATGTTTGACCTGCGGCGCCTCGTGGAACTTCCGGCCGATCCCGTGACCGACGAAATCGCGCACGACGCTGCAACCTTGTCCCTCGACGTACTCCTGAATGGCCCCGCCGATGTCGCCGAGGCGCGCGCCGTCGCGAACCTCGGCAATTCCGACGTCGAGCGCGCGCCTGGCCACTTCGACCACGTGACGCGCCTCGGCACCGGGGGTGCCGACGTAGAAGGTGGCGCTCGTGTCGCCGAAGAACCCCTCGTAAACGTGGGTGACGTCGACGTTGACGATGTCGCCGTTCTTGAGGACCGTGCCGTCGGGAATTCCGTGGCAGACGACCTCGTTGACGCTCGTACACACGCTTTTCGGAAACCCCTTGTAGTTTAGGGGCGCCGGGCGAGCTCCCTGACGCAGCGTATCCTCGTGAACGAGTCGATCGATGTCTTCGGTCGTCATTCCGGCGCGAAGGGTGTCACCCACCAAAAGAAGCGTCTCAGAGGCCAAGCGGCAGACGGTACGCATCAGTTCGATTTCTCTCGGGCTTTTGATGTCGACGGCCACCAAATGCCCGTAGCATCGATTGAGGCGGCATGCCGCATCGCTCGACCGCGGGCCGTGCCGTCGCACATTTTTGGCGCCTTGGTCCCCCGGAACGGAAGTTCCCGGCGGAACTTCGGTGCTTCGCCGACGCCTTCGGCGTCCTCCGGGGGGGGACTAGAGCTTTTCCTTGGGCTCCGCCCAAACCCCGAAGTCGCTCCCGCGACTTCGCTCGTCCCCTGGGCTCGCTCTTCTCAAAGGAATCACCCTTCCTGGGGACTAGCGGACTTCGCCAAGGACGGCGGCGGCGTGGATCGCGTCGAGTTGCTCTCTGGAGTCGCGTACCACGTGAAAGTGAGTCGCCGAGCCACCGCGCTCACCCGACCCGGATGCGAAGTCACGCAGCAGCACGACGAAGGTCACGCCGACGAGGCGCGCCTCGACGGCGCGCAGGATGCCGGCCGCCGGATCCGACGCGGCGACCGAGAGCGTGAAGTCCCCGCTGCGGGGTCGCGGTCCAGCGAGATTCGCGAGGGTGTGGAGTCCCACTTGCCAACTTCGCCCGGCGGGATCGGGCAGGGAGGTGACCGTCACGACGCGCGCCAGCACGACGCAGTCCGCGGATTGGGTACGCTCGGTCAGCGCCTGCGCCGCCGAAAGCCCTCCGCCTCCGATTTCGAAGCCGACCGCCGATGGCTCGATCGTATCGTCGAACAGCTCCGCGGCGTGGCCCCCGTACGACGATAGCGGTTGCGCAACGGCCGGCGGCGCGGTCATATCCGTGCACGACTCGAACGCGAGGCAAAGCGCGAGAAGCGCTGAGCTGCTGAAAAGTCGGGACGACACGTTCGAGCGGAAGTTTGTACCGCGTAAGGTCGCCGCGCGTAAGCGGGGCGCCGCCGGGGGCCGTCGGAAGGCATTTGCGCGGTCGGGCATGTGCTAATTTCGGCGCGAATTCTCTAAGATGGGAAGGAAGACATGAAACGGGCCATCGCTGCTGCCTCCGTACTCGCCGCGGGCGTTATGCTCGTGCTGACCGGGCTTGCCGCTCCTTCGCGCGACGCTCCGGTCGTGTCCTCTCTTGCACCTCTATTGCAAAAGGAAATCCACTGGGGGATGACCCATTCCGAGGTCGTCGATGCGTACGACAAGGCGACGGGCATTTTCGATGAGGAATACGCAGCCAAGCTCGCGCATCTGGAGCCGGGCAGCGCGATGGATGAGCTGGAATCCGAACGCGACAGCCGCAAAGCCAATTTCGTGCGCAGCTACACCGAGTTCTTGGACTCACCGACCGGGTACGACGTGACGCCGTTGCACGGCGAATACAGCTACAACAATGGTGAGGCCATCCAAAGGCTCTTGAAGGACGGCAACGCCCGGTACTTCTTTTATATCAAGGACCGGCTCTGGAAAATCTATGATGAAGCTCCGCTCAAATCCGATGGCCCTCTTGGAGCAACGTTCCAAAGTGCTCTCGCGAAGCTCGGCGGGATTCTGGGCGCTCCGCCGCGCGTCCGAAACGCCGATTCTGCGCAAGGCCTGGACCGAACGACCGCCGATTGGCAAGACGGGCTGACGCACCTTCGCGTCGTCGACCGAACGGGCGAACATCTCGCGGGGATCGTTCTCGAAGACAAACGGACTCTCTCGAATCTGCCCTCGCTTCGTTCGAACAAGGCAGCGGATCCTTTTGCACTCGACCCGTCCATTGCGGCCATCACCAAGGGCGGAGTCAGCGACCCCAACGCCAGTCGCGCCGGCGCGATGGATGCCGGCGCGTCGAAGAAGAAGCACAACTGACGACACGGGGATCGCTCGGTTGCTCGGGACGGGACCTGGCCACGCCTCTCGAGCACAGAACGTGGCGGCTCCCGTCGGCTTTCTGCGGCTTTCCGGCCTCTCGCGGCGTGGTGGCTGCTCCTCCTCGGTCCGCGAACATGTTGGGTGCTCTAGGCGTGGGGGGGAACCCGAACGCCCGTCGTCAAGATCAGTCGGACTTTGGGCGCCGCGGACCGGAGCGCCGCGAGGATGATGCCGTTTCCTGTCAGCGACGCGCCGGGGCAGCCCGCGCACGCGCCCGACAAATGAATGTGCACATCGTCGCCTTCGAAGCGAACGATGTGAAGTTCACCCCCGTCGGTCTTTACGAGAGGGCCGACGACCTCTCGGCAGATGCGCTCGATCTGTTCCTTCGTACGCTCGTCCACGATGGGTGTGCCTGTGGGAGGAAGGTGCAACGATGAAAAATGAAGGAAAAAGGGAGATAGCAGTTACCCAAAGGGGCGGATGGGCGAGCGTGGGGCAGTGCAAGCCGTGCAATGCGGCGCGATGCGGCGCGATGCGGCGCGATGCGGCGCGATAAGGAAAGGGGCGATTGCGGCAAACGTGGATGATGGCTTCTGCCGCGCGCTGAAACGGCAATTGGCGTAGCGCTGCAGGGCGCGAGTGCACTATAGTTCACTTGGAGCGTGCTTGCTCCGAGCTTTGCGCGACGCGGGTCGCAGACAGGATGGGAACACACGTGGCGCGCTACCGCCTGAGGTTCGTGCTGCAAGAGTTCGATCTTCCGCGTGGCGTCACGCTCATCGGGCGCAGCCTCGATTGCCATCTGACGATCGAGGACCCGCTCGTCTCGCGCCGCCACGCCCGCATCGTCATCGTGGCCGGCGGCGCGCAAGTCGAAGATCTCGGCAGTCGTAACGGCGTCAAAGTAAACGGCGCATCCATCAAACAACCGACGATGCTTCGGAACGGCGATCGGCTGCGTATCGGTACTCAGGAACTCGTGTTTACGCGAGTGGATGAAACGGGACGGGCCCATTCGCGAACGACCGGCCAGCTTCGCTTGTGCGCGAACTGCCGACAGCCCTATCCGCGTGAAATGCTCGCGTGTCCGGGCTGCGAGGCAACCGAGCAGACGGACGACGAGACGCTCACGGCGAGCGGCTCGAGCTTGTCGCAAAAGTGGTCCATGCAACTGTTCGTCGAGGCTCTCGAGCGAGCGCTGAGGCTCGGTCGCATTCTGGACGCCGAGGGGCTGATTCGTCGTGCCGCGGCTCAGGTCGAGGAACTCGTGGCCACGGGCAGCCACGTCGACGAGGTGGCATTGGCCGCTCTCGCCGTGCAGGCTGCCATGACGACCATGGCCACGAGCAATCCGGCTTGGGCGGTCTGGGCCATCGAGATTTATGGGCGATGCCTTTGCATTCCTCCCGTCGCCGTCGTCGATCGTTTGGCGGACGCGGTCGCGCAGCACCCGACCGGCTTGCGCGACGCGCTTGGCTTGCTGGCGGAGCGGCTGGCTCCCGTGGCATCGAGCGGGTCCGCCGCGGATCTGGAAGTGCTGGCTCGCTTGAGCGAGCTCGGACAGGAACCCGTGTACGACGACATCGCCACGGCCGACCGGCGCTCGCGCGAGCGCATCCGATGAAGAAGGCAATCGAAACGACGGGCGCCGTCCACCGCCGGGTGGGTGCCACCCGGCGAGGGGGCCCACCCGGGAACCCCAACCCGGGGCAAGCCTCGCGCCGACGGGCCGATTCGCCTTCCGAGAGCTTTGGCGAGCCTTCGGCGAGAGTTGCGAGACGGCGCGCGCCGAAGGGTTTAGGATGAGGGGTTCTGGGCCCGGGGGCCTTGCGCCGCGACGAAGCCCGATCCCCAAGCCCCATGCGCTTCCGCCTGCGCTACCTTCATCACGACCTCGAGCTGACGGAGGGGTCGTTCGTGATTGGACGCAGCGGGGGCTGTCAGCTCTCGCTCGACGATCCGCTCGTATCGCGTCGCCACGCCGTTCTGATCGTGGCGGGCGACAGCGTCACGATCGAGGACGAGAAGAGCCGCAACGGCGTCGTCGTCAATGGCGGCCGCATCGCCGGCCCGACCGAGATTCGCCCCGGCGATCGAATCGTCATCGGGTCGCAAGAACTCAGACTCGTGGATTCTGGACTCGACGGGGAGCCGCGGGGTACCGAGACGTTGAAGCGGACTCTCCCGAAGCTCCTCAGTCTGGCACCACCCTCGATCGATCCCCGTCCGTCACCGACCGCTACGGCCTCCGTAGCGACGTCCGAAGCGGAGATGGATCCCACGATGGTGCGCCGTGCGCAGGCCTTCGCGCTCTTGAGCGGGGTTGCCGAGAAGGCGCTGGCCATGGGGCGCGCCGAAGAAGCGGAGCGATTGCTCAGCGGACCGCTCACCGAGATTGCCGAAGCCTCTCGCGGGGGGAAACGCTTTTCGCGCTCGTTGGTCGCCGCCGTCGCCCGACTGGCGGCCAAGCTCGCGACGGCGACGGCAAACGGCGCTTGGTTCGATTACGTGGTCGCTCTCTACCGCTCGCAGGAGCGTCCGTGCCCAGCCGTCGTGGTCGACGAGCTGAACGCGGCCGTCCGCCGCGTCAGCGTCGTCGATTTGGCGGGATTGCGCGACTATCTGGCCCTTTTGCACGACAAGCAGGCGACGTTTGGTCCGGCGGAGCGCTTCCTCGTTCAGCGGATCGAGGGGCTCGAGCGCCTCGCCGCGCTTCGCTGATGCGACCCTCGGCGGGTGTGGGCGGTGCCACGAGCGATTGCCAGGCGAGATTGGCGGCGGCCGCATTGGCGATCGCCGCGCGTAGCTCGGGATCGGCGATCTGCGAAACGGCCCGCGCCAACGCAGCGGGAATCTCGTCGGCGGCCGGGACGACGCGGGCCACCCGCCGCTCGGGCGGGCGATCGACGGCCGGAACGGTTCCGACGTGAAAGCGCAACTCGCGCGCCTGCACGCCTCGCTCGCGCAGCCGTTCGCACACCACCTCGGCCAGCAAAGAGAGCTCGTGCGCCCACACGCTGGTCGCGACCCGCAGAAGCAGCACACCCGAGGACAGGGAAATGGGTCGGGCTCTCTCGGCGATCCGCGCGCCGACGGCGTCGCGCCACAGCTTCGGGGCGACGGCGGGTCGCAGGCGCGCGAAACGGCTCTCCCCCGCTCGATCCAAAATCGCCGCGAACGACTCGGGCGCGGCCACCGACTTGCGGGTAGAGCGGGACATGAGGACCGTTCGAGGCAACTGGGCTCGGGCCTAACGCGCACTGCGCGCAAGCGCCACCAATTTGATCGGACCTTCCGGGGCGGCCGGGTCGAATACCGCACCGCGGCGATCCGCGGATCCGGCCCGAAGCAGCCCATCGGCGAAAAGTAGGGCATACGGTGCGCCGGGGCGCGGCAGGTCGGCGTGGTCCGGCACGATGTAGACGAGCACCGCGTTGGCGACGGACGAAGCAGCCATGGGAGCACTCTTGCATCGAACCGCGACGCTTCCGGAGACGTCTTCATGCGCGCATCGATCCAGGGCGCGGCGATCGGCGGCGGTGGCTTGGCGCGCGACCGCGAGCGCCGCCGCGGCCCGCACTTCCTCGCTCGAATCTTCGGTCAGCGCGGCGCGCTCGGCGGACCCTGCCGGGCAGCGGACCTCGGCGAGTGCAAGGCCCGCGAGCGCATTGGCGCGCACCCACGCGCGTGCGTCGGCGACGAGCGGGCAGAGAACCTCGGCGGTCTCGCGCAAATGCGTTCGCCGTGCGATGCGCGCAAGGGCCGCCGTGGCATTGGCGGCGTCGCCGTCGTCAGCCAAACGGACGAGGGAATGGAGCCGGGCGACGTCCGCCTGGCCGCCGATCGTGCCGAGTGACCAAGCCGCTTGTGCACGAACCCGGGTATCGGCGTCGTCGAGCAAGGCGCGTGCCGTGGCGAGGGCGACAGCCTCGCCGGGGCCCCCGGCCTGGGCCGCACACTGTGTGGCGGCCGCGGCTCGGTCCAGCGGCTCGTCCGATCGGGCGGCGCTCGCAAGCGCTCGCGCTGCCGATTCCAACCGCGCGCGGCCGATCGCTTCGAGAATCGCGTCGCGGTCCGCCCCCGCTGCCAAGCCGAGCATGGATGACAGCTTGGCGACCGCCGGTTCGGTCGGCGCCCGAGCGAGCACGCCTCCGAGCGCCGTCAGCACCGAGTCTTGGTCGATTTCATCGTCGCCGTCGAGCTTCGCGAACAGGCTGTCACGGGCCATCGCTCCGCCGGCCTCCGACAGCGCAACGGCGGCGTGCAATCGGACCTCCGCGTCGCGCGACCCGAGCGCCTCGATCAATACGGCGTCCTCCCCTTCTGCCCGCACGTGACCCAACGCATCGATCGCCGCCAGGCGCAGGCGCGCATCGATCCCGCCGACCATCTGCGCCAGCAGAGAGGCGACGCGCGGCGCGCCCGTGCGTCCGAGCGCCTCCACGATGCGCGCCCTTTGCTCCGACGATGGACGCGGATCGCGTAGCGCCGCCGCGAGAGGCTCGACGGCTCGCCCGTCGGGCGAATGAGGATCGAGAAGGGCAAGCGTCGCGGCGATGGCTTCGGTGCGAACCGCCGGGCTCGCGTCCGTGACAAACTCGAGCACAATCGGCAATTGGGCCGAGGTGCCGGCTCCGGCGAGGGCGTGCAGCGCGGCGGCCGCTGGCAGCACTCCGCGTCGCATCGCGCCCACCACCGTGTCGGCCTCCGAGCGGGCGTGGAGCGCGCCGAGCACCCACGCGGCGCTCGCCGCGGAAGCCGCCGAGGGCGATCCCGAGAGCCATGCGTGCAGCGCCGGGATGGCGGCGTCCCCGGCGGTGACCAGAGCGTCGCGAACCGCCGTTCGCTCCTGCGACGGCGACGCATCATCGGCCGTACCGAGCGCGGCCGTGAGCACCCGGAGCGCATCCGGCGTCGGCATTTGCCCGAGCGCTTCGAGAGCCGCAACGCGCAATGAAGCAGTCCGGTCCGACGCGAACGTCGCGATCGCGTCGATGGCATCGGTCGCGCGCAGGCGTCCGAGTGCGATGAGCGATTCGCGTCGCACGTCCACGCTTTGATCCCGCAGGGCGAGAACGAGCGCCGGGGACGCGCGCGGATCCTCCAGATCGCCCAGGGCCCGGGCCACCGTCTGCCGAACCTCCGCGGACGAGTCTTCGATCTTGCCGACGAGAGGAACGACGGCACGAGGATCCCCGAGATGGGCGAGTGCGGCGACGAGGGCGATGCGGACGGCGGGCGTCGAATCGTCGAGGCGTCCGAGGAGCGGCGCAACGGCGTCGGCGGAACGTTGGTCGCCGAGCGCGTCGGCCGCCGCAGAGCGGACGTCGGCATCCGGGTCGCCGAGGGTTCGTGCCAATGGAGCGACCGCCCGAAGATTCGGCAGTGCGCGCGCCACGGCACACGCCTCGCGGCGCAATCGAACATCGGGCGCGTTCAGCCAGTTGACGACGATGTCGGTGGCCGCCTGTGCGCGAAGACGAATCGCCGCAAGCGCGGCCGACAGGCGGACCTCTTCGTCCGGATCGCCGAGCGCGGCGAGGGTTAGTGGAACACCCCGCGCGCGTCCGAGCGTACCGAGCTCCCGCGCCGCGCCGCGTCGCGTCGCCGCGTCGGAGGCGGTCATGTCCCGTTCGATTCGCGCCTCCGTGTCCGGCCAAACGAGTGCGCCGGCTCGCCCGGGGATGACCAGCGAGAGTACGAACGTCGCCACAAACGACGGACGTCGACCGCGCAAGCTCTTCATACCGCCACCGCTCATGATAGACCGAAGCGCCGTCGCGTGATCCAGTGCACGCCGAGCAGGGCGGCGGCCGCGAACGACCAAGCCCACGGGGGCGCCACGGGCGTCACGTGCCGCTCCGTGTTCACGACAGTGGGCTTTGGAAACGGCAGGGATTCGACGTTCGATGCGTACACGAACGAACCGCCCGTCATGCGCGCAATGGACTCGAGGCGTTTCGCGTCGGGTCGGGAGTCCGCCCACTCGTCGCCTCCGGCCTCGCAGGCGAAGTCGCGTCGGGCGGTCGCGCCGCTGCCGACCCGCAGGCGCGCCGCGTAAGCGCCCGGCTCGAGGGGCGGAAGCGGCACCCCCGCCGATAGAGTCTCCCGGTCGCGCTGCCAGTGGACGCGCCAAGGCCTTTGCGCCTTGTCGATGCGCGTGAGGTCGATCTCGACCGGTTGCACCGCCGGTCCGGTGCTCGGCGGCAGATGCGCCCGTAGAGTAGACGGAACGCCCGCCGTGCATCCGCCGACGATCTCGATTTGGGCGGCTTCGAATCGGGGGTCGCGCATCAGCCACCCGAGCAACCCATCCCAGAGTGCTCCGTGCCCGCGGCCTCCGGTCCTCGCTCCCATCGCGGAAAACTTCAGCCGCCACGTGCCGTCGACGCCCAGGGCAACCGTCCGCCCGTCTCCTTCGTCGCCGATCGCGAGCACGGGCATGCTCGCTCCCGTTCCCGTTTTTCTTCCGGGATGCGACCAAAGTGCGATTCCGCCGGGGCGCACGTTGCCGAGTACATTGGCTCCCGCCATTTCCGGCAATTCATCGCCCACCACTTCGCGCAGCGCAGCGAGCAGCGGCGCGTCACGACCTTCGGTCGTCCACTGGGGAACGAACGGCGAAGTGTCGGCGCCGGTGGCACCCGCCGATCCGTCCAGGTCGATCGGCAAGATGTCGGCGAGCGGCGTCCCCGCGTAGCCGCCGGCTACGAAGGAGTTCTGCCCACCGACCATCACGAGTCCTCCGCCGCTTCGCACGTAATGTTGGAGATTGCTCAGATACTTCTCGAGGCCATAGGGCTGCGCGTCGAAGTCCTGAAGCACGACCGCGTCGAAGCTCGGCAGGTGCTCGGTGAAGAGCTCGTCGACCGGAAACGGGATGAGCGCCAACTCGTTTTGTGTGGCGCGGACGTCGTCGGTCGGGGTGCGCAAGATGAAGAATGCGACGACATCGATCGATGCGTCGCTCTTGAGCCACTGGCGAAGCGCGCGCACGTCGTTGGTCGGCCGTCCGGCGACGTGAAGCACCCGCACGCGCTCGCGGGTCACGTTGAAAGCGAGGATGCGGCGATCGTTTTCGGGGATCGTGTCGCCGGAGGGGGCCACAATGGAGATCTCGACCAGACGGGGCCCGGCGCGCTCCAACGTGATGGTCAGGTCCAGCGTCGCCTTGCCGTCCTTGACGTGCGCCACGCCGGAGGCGAGCAGCGTCGTCGGGCCGTCTTCGCGCAGTTCGCGCGCGCTAACGGCCACGTCGTCGCAGACGAGGCCGCCGGCGCAACCGACCTCGACGCGAAGCGGAAGCGGCACGTGGGCCACGGCGGCCCCGGCCGTGCTGACCCGACGCACGCTCGCATCGGCCGGGGCGGTGCGCGTCGTGGCAATCGTGTCGATGGGCACGCGCAGTGCGTCGCCGAGCGCTCGCAGGCTCGCGTCGGAAGTGTCCTCGGGAGGATCGTCGAGGCGACCGTCGCTCACCACGATAACTGCTGCCGGATGCTCCTCCGGCGAGGCGGCGAGGGCCCGAAGTGCGGTGCCGAGATCGCTGTGCGGGGCGCGCGCATTCTCGTCGGGCGCCGAGGCCGAGTCGGTCAGCGCGGTCGGCGGGCCTTCTCCGAAGCCGAGGACCACCAGGCGAGCGTCGCGACCGCTCCTCCGAAGTCGCGCGACGACTTCGTTCCGGAGCTCTTGCCGTCGGCGCCCGTCGTCGCCGATCAAGGACATGGACCGCGACGTGTCGGCGAGTACCACGACGCGAGCGCCCACCCGGTTTTCGAGCGCCGACACCCGGGCGGGACGAAGCACGGCCCCGAGCAGCACGCTGACCGCCAGCAAGCCCGTGACGGCCGTCGCGGCTCCGCCCCGTTTTTTCCGCCGCATCTCGCCGACCAGCAGCGCAAAATTGGCGACCGCGAGAGCACAAGCCAGCCAGACCGCCCACGGCGGAAGATCCGCGCTCGGGGCCCAATGGGTAGACAGCATTTACGGCGTCGACAGCGCGCGCCTGCGCATCAAATAGGGCGCGTGAACCTGATCGTCTTTGTAGTTGGAGCACAGAACGTACATGGCGATGTTGACTGCGAGGCGCACGGCATGTTCACGCTGGATCTCGCCGCCCGGAACGACCGTTTGCTCCCACGCGCCCGATGCGCCTCGTGCCAGAGCACCGCCCAAGTCGTTCTCGCTGAACAGCACCTGAGCCTGGCCACCGCGCACGATCGCGTCGAGCGACGACGGTCCCAACACGCGCCCTTCGGGTCGCCGAAGAAAATAGAACGTTCGAAACACCACGTGGTCTGCGCCAATCGCGATGGTCGTGCTGTCGGGCAGCACTCGCGCGATTTCGCGTCGCGCGCTTTGGCCGAACGCGCCCGGCGCCCCGGCATCCCCGGGCGCGGCATCGTCGACGAGAAGGACACCGCCGAGCGCGAAAAAACGCCTCAAGCCCGCGATCTCGGCCCCCGTGAGCGGTGCAACTTCGGAGTCGCCGCTCCAATAGAGAAACGGCTCATCCACGATCGCGGCGTCGTCGGCATGGACGACGCTCGGGTGAAGTCGCGCGGGCGCGCTCGTGCGCTCGACGAGCTCCCAGGCCCAGCGTGCGGGCGCCGTGGCGTGTGCCGAACGAGTCTGTGATCCTGTGAGCAGCACGCGTGCGTCGAATGCGCCGACGTCGCCGAAGGCACCGGCCGGGTGAGGAGCCGCCACGAGACTTGCTACGACGATGGCGATCGCGAGCGACGCAAAGACCAGCGATCGGCGGCGCACGGGGTCACTTGTAGCCGAGCGTTGCCGGTCGCGCGACCCGTTGCTCGGGCACTCGTCGGCGGTACCTCTGCGCATCGCGGACGCCTGCGCCGTCGGGCGAGGGTAGGGTGGGGTCTAATCGAAATCATCGACTCTCCAGACCCCCGCCTCGCGCTTCAGCTTGACCTGATGGCCACCCGGGACGGGCACGACCGCAGCGTCGCCGCTCACCTGCACCGGCAACGACCGCGGGTCGTTCAATCCATCCACCAGCCGGCGCATGTCGTTTTCGATGGCCGCCCTCGTCGAGGGCGACAGCACGCGCATCAGGCCCGCATAGCTCCGTCGCGCAATCACTCGGCGCAGCTGTTCGAGGGCTTCCTCCGGAGTGCGCGCGCCTCCGGGCAGGGCACCGGCCGCCGTGACCCAGTATCGGCCCCCGTGCAGGTCGAGCGCGGCCTCCTCGCCGTCGGCGAAGCGCAGCCGGGCCGTGGCTTCGACGCGAACGTCCGGTCCGGTGAGCGCTTGGCTCTGCTCGGCGAGGTCGTCGCGTTCGTCCGCGACGATGTTCCGGAGTTGCTCCCGGCTTCGCAGCTGCCGTGACGACTGGGTCATCATGCCATAGAGCGCGTCCGCGTCGCCGCGTGACGCGGCTGCGGCGTAAGCGCGGCAGGCCTCGCGCGGGTCGGGTATGGCCGAGGACCCGCACGACACGGAAGCGGACAGAAGCAGCGCGCGGGCGAGACGCGACCCCGCGCTTCGGCTCCGAAGCCCTATCGGCATGGCCGTCACCCGCCGACCTCGGCGTGCGCCACGATCACGTCCAAATCGTATTCGTCGCGCCAGAGCGACGCTTTGGCACGGACGGCCCACTCTTCGAGCTCGCGGTCGGACTCGCCACGCAAAAAAAGCGTGACGTGGCCCAGGCTTCGATCGACCGCCGCGCGCACGCTCTCGATCTTCTGCTTGTGCTCTCGGTCGAGCGCGTCGGCGATTCGTAGGATCGATGCCAGTCCGCGCACTTTGCCGCGCGCCTCCTTGCTGAGATCGCGGTAAGACGGATGGCTGGGGTCGGGCGGTCCTTTTCGGTGATATCGGGCGATGTTCGAGACGATGGCTCGCTCGTCGGGCGTCACGCCCATGATGTCGGCGTGCTCAATCAGGTACTGGCTGTGCTTGTGGTGGCCGCTGTAGTGCACGTAGTCGCCGATGTCGTGCAGAAGGGCCGAGACCCGCAGCAGGAGCCGGTCCCGATCGCCGAACGCGTGGACGCGTTGCAGATCGTCGAAGAGCTGAGCGGCGAATCGACACACTTGGCGCGCATGCGGTTCGTCGAAGTGGTAGCGGCGCCCGAGGCGCGTACACGCCTCGAGAACGCGCTCGCCCTCACCAGCGGAGTCCCAGACGTGGAAGAACTTATCGACCAGCTCTTCGAGGACGCCTGCCGCCAGCCCCACGCCGGGGGCGAGGACCGTCGTCAACTTCAGCACGTAGGCGAGCCGCAGAAAAATGGCCGTCGCCGGGATAATGGTGTCGGCGCGGTCCGGACGCAGCTGATAGGCATCGCGCCGCTCGCTCGTCGACATGGCGCACATTTTTTTGAAAATGGTCCGCGCGGTCGATAAGTCGACCGATCGCGCGGTGCCTTTCACGGGACAAAGATCCCACAGCGTTTCGACGTTGCCGCCGGTTCCCACCAACACTTCGACGCTTCCGAGCTGCGGAATGGCTTCGCCGAGCGCGCGATCGATGGCCTCCTCGAGGAGTCGCTCGCGGGCTCGATCCACGGTCTTGGCGCCCTTGAGGTACGCTTCCAGCATCCGCACGGTCCCGAGCGGAAGCGAGATCGTGAACGCCACGGCGCCGCGGTCGAGTAGGGTGAGCTCGGTCGACCCGCCCCCCACGTCGACGAGAAGCGCGCGCTTGTCGTTCAGCGCGAGTCGGCGGGTGACGGCCAATTGGATGAGCCGCGCCTCTTCGATGCCCTCGATGGCCTCGAGCTCGACTCCGGCTTCGCGGCGCGCGCGCTCGACCAGGGTGCCGCCGTTCTTGGCCTCCCTCACGGCGCTCGTCGCAATGGCGCGGTAGGCGTCGACCTTCCAGCGGTCCATCTCGTCTCTGAACTGGCGCAATGCGTCGCAGGCCTGACCGATCGAAGCGGGCGCCAGCCGGCCGGTCAGAAACACTTCGTGACCAAGACGAACGGGCGCGCGCACCGTGGCCAGATCGCGCCAAGGGTTGTCCGGCGATTGCGGCGTCAGCGACTTGACCGGATGCGACGGGGCCGTGGCCTCGATGACGCGAAGGCGAAGCGCATTGGAGCCGACGTCGATGGCGGCGAAGCGCGGCATGGCGAGAACCTAGCGGCAACCATCCCCCATCCGCTAGCCTCCGGCGGGTGGTTCGTGTGACGGCCAAGTTTGTGCTCGCGATCGGCGCCCTTTTCACCACCTTCGGTCTTGCAGTCGCAAGCACGACCCCCATCGTCGGAACCGGTTCGGACGCGATGATTCAGACGCAGCCGTTGGCGGGCGGCGTTCTCGTGATCGTCGGTTGGATCCTTCTCGCATGGGGCATTCACCGGTTGGGGCGACAACCATCCGACTGACGCGGGGCCGTCAAATTTCGCTGCGAAGCACGACGACGCCCGTGTCGGGTGCGATCCTCGGCGTGCGTTGGGCGGCGAAGCCGAAGTCGGTTCCGGTGATGCGTATGGTGCCGGTCGCCGGACCCTGGGCCGTCTTTGCGACCAAGTCCTCGTTCGTCAGCGCAACCTCGTCCACTTTGGGCGTCAGCGGGGCCGAGTAGACACCCGTCGCATCGAATACGGCGACGTAATAGATGGGCAGCTTGCCGTCGTTACCGGACGACTTCGCTTCGTCGATGAGGTGCGATTGCAGAGTGGCCTGTAAATGACGGGCAAAATAGCGGTACGACCATCCAGTCACCAAGACCGCGCCCGTCGAACCGTCTACGCGCTTGACTGGAATGCCCGCAATCCAATCTCGGTCGGGCTCCCCGTGGGCGGCGGCGTTCGGGAACGCCCCCGTCGTCGTGACGAAACGGTCCTTCGCTTGGACGAGGCCCGAAAAAACGGCGAACAGATTCTGTCCCGCCATGACGTCCTCTTCGAGGTCATTTCGAATGGCGATGCCGCTCGGATCGGCGAGCGCAAAGAATGTCGATTTCGCGATGTTCAAGTCGACGACGTCGCGGCGCATATGGAGCAACGCCTTGCGCACGCCGGCGACGTCTTGGCGGGGGTCGTTCTCGCCGGAGACGAGCGGCGCCAGGCGCGTCGCGCCATCGGGCATTCCCCGCTCGATCTCGGCCACGTCCTTGTCGACGAGCTCCGCGAGAAAGGCGTCGTCGTGCGCGGCGCGGCCGGCGCTCTCCTTCGCCCGATCCTTGCAGCCGACAAGGGTCGCCGCGAGCCCCAACGACGGGCCGACCTCGAGCGACATCCACGCCAAACCCAACGCGGCCGTGCGAAAGAGCATCATCGTCACTCGAGTGTACTCGGGAATGCGGGTCGCTCCGATCGCCCCGACGAATCTCGGGGCCTGGGCCTCGGCGTCTCGGTCGCCCTGGCGATGCGGAGACGGGGACGCTCGAGCCTCATCGAAGCCCGATCTCGGCCGAAAAATCGTTCGAGGATCAGCCGGGAAACGATCGCTCGAGAAACTGTGCCAGCGCCGCCTCGATGGTTCGCCGCATCAGCCCGAGCGCGGGCGACAGCGACAGCGTGAAGTGGACCGCATCCTCGCCGACCACGACCTGGCCCGTCGTTCCTTGCGCGGTCCCTTGGACGGCGCTCAGCCGCAACGTGTCGCCTTTCCAGTGCCCGACCAAGCCGAATAGACCGAGCCTGTTCTCCATCTGCTTGATCACGCGATCGGTCTCCAACTTCGCTTCGTCCTTCGACAGCGAATGGCGACGATGGATTTCGATCACGGGGTAGGTATACCGCTCGCAGTATTCATCGGGTCATCGATTTCGTGATCGTGCGGACGCCCCGCGGGCGCCCGGGCCTCTGGATGGCAGTCCACGGGGTCGACGACCCACTAAGAGTTTGAAACAGATAGTTGTCGGTACCGAAGGAGGGACTCGAACCCTCACGCCCGTTAGGACGGCGGATTTTGAGTCCGCTGCGTCTGCCATTCCGCCACTTCGGCTCAGCGCCCAACATCGCCGGGCGGCATAAAGCACCTCCCGCAAGTATGCGTAAAGGGTGAGTATGCGTAAAGCGCTATGTGGCCCGAGCGCGTCGGTGGGCCAGGTGTCTTTCGGGCCTCCGCCCACCGCCAAAGCCGCTTGCGCGGCTTTGTTCGTGGCCCATCCCGCAAGAACCATTGCATTTATTTATTCGCGCGACTTGGGGAAAGGGTCCATTCGCCGGCCCGACGGCGGGACAAGGGCCCCCGACGACAGTCGCGTAAGAGTCCGAACCATTCGGCGTCCGCCCATCCGACGGATGCCACCCGACTTTTCAGGGAGACAAAATCATTGACGCGAATTGCCATTAACGTTTATTTCGTCCGTCATGCCGACTTCTCTGCGGAATCGTCTCAGCGAGCTCGCGACTACGTTTGCCGCCAGCGTGCTCGATGCCATTCGCGGCGCTTCGCTGGATGATCTTTTGACGGAGTCGTCGACGGCCACGGCCCGAGGCGCGGCTCGCGCCCCCGCCCGAGCAAGCGGGCTCGGGAGTCGGCGCCGCGCAGGACGTTTGCCTCGCCGGTCGCCCGGCGACATCGCGGAAGTGATCGACCAGATCGTCGGCCTGCTGAAGCAGCAACCGAGCGGATTGCGAGCCGAGCAGATCCGCGAAGAGCTGGGCCTTCAAGCCAAAGAGCTGCCCCGGCCGCTCAAGGACGCACTCGATTCGGGTCTTCTCGGCAAGTCCGGTCAGAAGCGCGCGACGACGTATTTCATCAAAGGGTCGGGCTCGGCAAAAGGCGGCCGGACCGCGAGCGCCGGCGGACGCCGCGCCCGTGCGGCGGCTCGTAAGCCGGCCGCTCGCCGCGCGAAGCGAGGGCGGCCGGCCGAGAAGAAGCCGACCGAGAAGAAGCCGCCGGTCGAGAAGAAGGAAAGCGCGACGCCGACGACGGCGCCGCAGGAAGTGTGAGTCCGTCGCAGCTGGCGCGCTGCGGGGCGGCGTGATACGAGGCGGACCGCCCGCGCGCGATCGAGTTCTTCGGAGAATCAATGCCCAGCGAAGCCATTCAATGTAAGCCTTTGGAAGTCGTCGTCAGCGACCGCGGTATCGAGCGCGCGATCAAGATGCTCAAGCGAAAGCTCGCTTCCGAAGGAGTCCTTCGCGAGCTCAAGATGCGTCGCCATTACATGAAGCCGAGCGTGAAGCGCCGAAAGAAGCAGGCCGAGGCGGCGAGAAGGCGGCGAAAGCGCGCCAAGGTCGAAGCGACGGTGATCCCGAAGCCGTGAGGGGTGGTCTAGGCAGCGCGGCCGGCGTCGATGGCCTCTTCCAGCGAGAAGGTGCCTTCGTAGAGGGCACGCCCGACGATGCATGCGGCGATGCCGCGGGCGGCTAGCGCGCGCAGATCGTCGAGTGACCCGACGCCGCCGGAAGCGATGACGGGCACCGGCGTGTGCGAGGCCAGGGTCGCGGTTGCCTCGATGTTGGGGCCTGCGCGCGTGCCGTCTCGGGCCACGTCCGTATAGAGGACGGCGGCGAGAGGGACGTCGGCGAACGAGCGCACCAAATCGACGGCTGCGACGCGGGTCGCCTGGGTCCACCCGTCCACCGCGACGAAACCGTCGCGGGCGTCGACGGCCAGGACGACGACGCCGGGGCTCTCGAAGGCCAATTCACGGACGAGCCCCGCGTCGTGGACGGCGGCGGACCCGAGTACGATGCGCGCCGCGCCCAGCGACAGGTATCCCTCGAACGTCTCGCGCGAGCGGACTCCACCCCCGATCTGCACGTCGGGGCCGAACGCCTCGGCGACGCGGCGAAGCACGTCGCGTTGCACCGGCAGGCCGTCTCGAGCCCCTTCGAGATCCACGACGTGGAGCCACGGTACGCGACCGCGCCAGGAACGCGCGCGCGATGCCGGGTCATCTTCGTAGACCGTGACGGCATCGTAGCGGCCCTGATGCAGTCGCACCGCCTTGCCGCCCAGAACGTCGATGGCGGGAATGACGATCACGATGCGACGAACCTCTCGAGCAACGCAATGCCCGCGCGTTGGCTCTTCTCCGGGTGAAACTGGCAGGCGAACACGTTGCCGAACGCCACGGCACTGACGAAGCGCGCCCCGTAGTCGGTCGTGGCCGCGACGACGGACGCGTCTCGCGGAGCGACGGCAAAGCTGTGCACGAAGTAGAAGTACTGGGATCCGCGGAGCAACGATCGCCGGTCGGCCGGCGCCACGGGGTCGGCAGAGTTCCAGCCGATATGCGGAATCTTGAAGGGCGCACCGGTCATCGGATCGACGCCGCCGCGCAGCCTGACGACCTCGCCTTCGAGGACGCCAAGACCGCGGCATCCGGGCGCCTCTTCGCTTTTGCCGAAAAGGACTTGAAGGCCGAGACAAATTCCGAGATACGGCCGTTCGGCCGCGAGGTGGGCGAGAAGGGTCTCACCCAATCCGGGAGACAGCGCTCGCATGCAATCCCCGAATGCGCCCTGACCGGGCACGACGATCTTGTCGGCGCCCGCGATGCGCGCGGGATCGCTCGTCACTTCGACTCGATCGCTCCGACCGCGTGACGCTTCTTGCAGGGCTCGCTCGACGCTGCGGAGATTTCCGAGCCCGACGTCGCAAATGACGATGCGCACGGCGAATGGGCGTACCATAGTCGCGGCCCAAGGGCCCCCTCCAAAAGCCGGAAACACGGGCTATGGCGTGATGATCGTGCCCAGGCTGCCTGGGTCGGACACCTCGCGTGCGAGGTCCCCCTGCCGAACCTGGCCGATGATGTGCACGGCGCGAACGCCGTGGGCGAGGGCGGAGAGCGACTCCTCGATCTTAGGAATCATGCCTCCGCCGATGGTTCCGTCCGCGATGGCTCGTTTGGCGGCCGCGGCGCTGAGGCGCCCGATGCGCGAGCTCGGGTCCGATACGTCGCGCAGGACACCGGCGACGTCGCTGACCAGGATTAGAGCTCGGGCGTCGATCGCCGAGGCGATTCGGGTCGCCACGGTGTCCGCGTTGATGTTGTACACGCGCCCCTGAGCGTCGGCGCCCAGGCACGCGATGACCGGGACGTAGCCCGCCTCCGTCAGAAGCGAGATGAGCTTGCCGTTGACGGACGTGATGTCGCCGACGTGACCGAAATCGATCGGCTCGGGCCCTCCTCCGGTCACGACTCGCGGGGGGCGCCTTGCGGCTTCGATGACAAGCGCGCTCGCTCCGTGCAGTCCCACCGGCCGTGCGCCCGCAGCGATCAGGGCCGCGCAAGCATCCACGTTCACCTTTCCTGCGACGACCATCTTGATGACTTCGAGCGTCGCGGCGTCGGTGATGCGCCGTCCCCCGACGATCGCCGGCGTCTGACCGAGCCTTCGCTGCAGCTGGGTGACCTGCGGTCCCCCGCCGTGCACGACGACGACGGGCACGCCCCGATCCCGCAGGCCGGTAATATCGGTCGCGAGAGCCATCATGGTCGGCGAATCGACGACTTCACCGCCAATCTTGACGACAACGCAGCCGGTCATCGGGAGGCTCAAGGCCAGCCGCCCGGGTCGTCCAGAGTGAGCGTTTCGTCGAGTCCCAACATCAGGTTCATCGATTGAATGGCTTGGCCGGCGCCGCCCTTGATCAGATTGTCCGTGGCGGCAAAACAGGTGACGAGCCGCTTGCCGTCGCGTACGTCGCCGACCAGGATGCTCACCTCGGCGTAGTTGGTCCCCTTGACCGCGGCGACCTCCGGTAGCCGCTTGGACGGCACGCGGACGAATGGTTCGCCGGCGTAGGTCTTCGCCGCGAGCCCGCCGATCGTAGCCGCGGGCACCCGGTCGTCGACGTGAGCGAAGCACGTGGCAAAAATGCCTCGGGCGAGCGGCGCGCTCACCGGCACGAATCGCAACGTCAGATCCTTGGCCCCCGCCTCCGACAGAGCTCGCTCGATTTCCGGGACGTGCTGGTGCTCGAGTGGCTTGTATGTTTTCAGGTTGTTGGCCCGGACGGGATGGTGCGTCGCGGCGCTCGGCGCGACCCCGCTGCCACTCGATCCGGTAATCGCCACGATCTCGACGGGGCCGGCCAGCAGACCGTGGCGCGCCAGGGGCAAGAGCGCAAGCTCGATGGTCGTGGCGAAGCATCCCGGCGAGGCGACGTACCGCGCATTGCGGATGAGGTGCCGATGGATCTCGGGAAGGCCGTATACGAAGATTCCGTTCGTCAGGTCGGCCGGACGCGGGTGCTTTGCGCCATAGTACTTCTCGTACGCCGCGGGGTCCCGCAGGCGAAAGTCGCCGGACAAGTCCACGACGCGTGCGCCACTCGGCAGGATCTCTCCCATCGCCTGAGCGCTGACTTTGTGGGGCAGCCCGAGCAGCACCACGTCCATGTCTTTGGCGGCTTCGGCGGGGGAAAGGGCTTCAAACGACAGCGTCGTGCGGCCTTCGAGGTTCGGGTGGACCTCTGACAGCGGAGCGCCCACGAAATCGATGGATGCCACCCGAGCGAGCTCGACCTCGGGATGAACGAGCAACCGGCGTATGAGCTCTGCGCCGCCGTACCCGCTTCCGCCGATGACCGCGGCCCGGAAGCGCTTGGCGGTTGGGCCCATGGGCGAGACTATAGCGCTCTTCGCCGAGGCCGAAGGTGCTAGCCTTGTCGACGATGGCGTCGCGCGCGGACGAGGCCACGGGCTGGCTGTCGGACCAGCAGCCCGCGATGGAGCAAGCGCTCGGGCAGCTCGTCGGCGTCAACTCGTTTACTGAAAATCCCGAGGGCGGGCGCAAGACCGGCACGCTCATCGGCGATCTGTTCGCGGTGCCCGGCATCGAGTCGACGGTGCGTACGAGTGAGCGGTTCGCAGACCACTTGGTGTTTCGCACGCACCCGCGCCTTCCCAATCACGAGGCCCTCGCGCTCGTCGGCCACCTCGACACGGTGTTTCCGCCCGGAGCGTTCGAGGGGTACCGGTGTGACGGGGTGATCGCCCGGGGTCCGGGTGTTCTGGACATGAAGGGCGGTCTCGTCGTCATGGCGTTCGCTTTGAAAGCGCTCGCCGCCACCGGCGGGCTCGATGCCGTCGTGCCCGTCCGTGTTGTGATCGTGAGCGACGAGGAGGTCGGCTCGCCCGAAGGACAGGGGGTCATCGCCGCGACGATTACGGGTTCGAGTGCGTGTCTCGTGTTCGAAGCCGGCCGCAAGGGCGACGCCATCATCACTCGCCGAAAAGGTACAGGTGGGCTCTTGGCCATTGCGCGCGGCCGCGCCGCCCATGCGGGCAATGCCCATGCGGACGGCGCGAACGCGATCTGGGCGCTCGCGCGCTTCATCGATGGTGCAGAGCGGCTGACGGACTACTCGAGGGGCTTTACCGTGAACGTCGGTCGCGTGACCGGGGGCCACAGCAAGAACACCGTGCCGGATCGGGCCGAGGCCCAGCTCGACTTGCGCTTCTGCACGCGCGCCGACGGCGAGCGTCTCATCGCGGCCATCCGGCGCGTGGCCGACGAGGCGGCCGCTTCCGTGCCCGGCACGCGGATCGACCTCGAGGGCGGTGTCGCTCGCATGCCGCTCGAGCGGTCCGAGGCGAGCGCACGGCTCTTGGCGGAATACGCGGCGTGCGCGGGCGCACACGGTCTCGGCCAGGGCGAGGCGTCGCTCATCGGCGGGGGCAGCGATGCGAGCACAGCGAGCGCTCTCGGCGTTCCCGCGATCGACGGTCTCGGTCCGCGCGGTTCCGGGTTCCACACGACCGAGGAATGCATCGAGGTATCGTCGCTCGTTCCGAAGGCGCAGGCGGTGGCTCGGCTGCTGGCCGAGCGATCGGTGCGTTGAATACCGATGGCGCGCCGGCGTGCCGCTCCGCTGTGTTTGGCAGGATGCGTAGGGCTAGGGCCGGGCGCCTGCGCTGCCCCGCAAGACTACACGCCGCTGATTCATGTGGTCCCCGGCGCGGCTTCGCGCCTGTCGGTGATTCTAGGGGAGGCGACTCATCCATCGCGAGTGCACGTCATGGGTGAGGGCGAGCAGCTCGGTGGGCCGAACGCCATCGGCCGGCCCGGCGACTGGATGCTCGACAACGATCAGATCGTCGTGGTGATCGGTCGACTCGGGTCGAGCGCGGGCTTCACGGAGAGCGGTGGCAGCATCATCGACGCGGCCGACGCGCGCGTGCGAAAAGACGAGCTCGGGCAGGAGTTCACGTACTTCGGCAAGTTCCCGCGACAAGGCGTCTACGACAAGCTCACGACCGGCGTGACCGACGACGGGAGCGCCTGGATCGAAGCGGTCGGCGCCGAGCTCTACGAGCCCGCGCTCGCTGTGTCGACGCGGTACACGCTTCATCCGACCGATCGCGCCGTTGTCATCGAGACGACCCTCGAGAATAGAGGCGATACCGCGATCGAGATTCCCGGGCTGGGCGATGCCATCGAGTGGGGGGGGGCCGAAAAGGTCGCGCCGGGCAAGCCAAAAGGCTTCAAGGGGGCCTCGATCGGTCCGTACGTCGGCGGCGTCGGCAGATTCACGAGCTATGCCGTCGCGACGACCGAGGGGGACCTCGAGGCGATGAGCGGCAGCTCGTGGACCGACACGGTGCAACGCAAGTCTGTCCGCATCGGCCCTCGGGAAAGGACGAGGTATGCGCGGGTGTTCGTCGTCGGCGAGCGAGCCGACACCGCGAGCCTGGTGGCGGATCTCGCGCTGGCGGCCGGACAGGGGCTGGGTGCGGTCGACGTTGCGCTTCGACCAAGACCCGGGGATCCCCCGGTCGACGTTCCGCCCGACGCGCGCCTGTCGGTGCGCGATTTCGGGGGAGCCGAGGTGCTCACCATCCACGCGGCGGGCACGCCCCCGCAGCTCCACGCCGATCTTCCGCCCGGCCATTGGACTCTGGCGTATTCGGGTGGCGGAGGCCTCACGGGCAGCGAGCCGGTCGCCGTGGACGTCACCCCGAATGCGTCGAGCCGTGCGCAATTGTCGGTGATCGGGCCGGCGTCCGCGCACGTGAGGTGCGCGGACACGGCGGGCATCGCGATGCCTTGCAAGCTGACGTTCGAGCGCACGGACGGAGGACCGGCGCCCGACTTCGGTCCTCGGCACGTCGCGGGCCCGGCGGGCAATCAGGCCACGACGGCCGACGGAATCGTCGACGTGGCGCTGGCGTACGGCACCTACCGGGTGACGGCATCGCGCGGCCCGGAGTTCGCGCTTGCCCGCGGCGAAATGACCCTCGCGCCCGGAGAGCGAAAGGACCTCCAGCTGACACCCGTTCGTGTCCTCGATACGACGGGCTACATCGCCTGCGACTTCCACCAACACACCATGATCGGCACGGACGCCGCCGTCGGGACACGCGATCGCGTTGTGGCCAACGCCGCCGAGGGGGTCGAGCTGGCGGTCGCCACCGAGCACAACGTCGTTGTGAATTTCGAGGCGATCGTGCGCGAAATGCACTTGGATCACGATCTGGTCTCGGTTTCTGGCGACGAGTTGACGAGCGATGCAAGCCGAACCCCGTGGGGTCACGCCAATGTCTGGCCGCTCCAGGTCGACGACACCAAGCCGCGAGGCGGAGCGCCGCCGGTCCGCGACCGCTTGCCCGGACAGGTCTTCGACCAGTTGCGTCGGGCATCGGCGGGCGACATCGTCGTACAGATCAATCATCCTCGTTCCCCCACCAACGGTTACTTCGAACAGTTGGCGTTCAACCGCGACGCGGGGGCGGGAACGAATCCAGCGTACGACGCGGGCTTTGATGCCATCGAAGTGTGGAATGGTCGCAATGTCGACGCGAGGGCCCAGGTGCTAGACGATTACCTGGCTCTCCTCCGGGCCGGTCACGTCGTCACGCCCACTGCGGATACGGATACCCATGGGATTGTCGGCCAGGAGGCGGGCTATCCACGCACCTACGTCCGCGTGAGCGACGACGGACGGCTCGATACGTGGGACGCCGACCGCACGCAAGACGTCGTGCGTGGAGTCAAAACGAAGCGCGACGTGGTTCTGACGAATGGTCCGATGATGCGCGTCTCGGCCAATGGGGCCACGATCGGCGGCATTGCCCGTGGACCCACGGTCGAAGTGAAGGTTCATGTCGAGAGCGCGCCGTGGGTGGTGGTCGACCAAGTCCGCGTGCTCCGCGCTACGGCGCCCGCCGACATCCAGATCAAGCCTATCGTCCCGAGGCCGACGCCGGCCGGCGCGCTGGCGGCCGATGCCGTGTTCGTCGTACGAGTGCACGCCGACGACGCGCTCGTCGTCATCGCGTCGGGCACCCAGCCAATGACGCCCGTGCTCACGTCTTTGTCGAGCGCCGAAGTGGCTCCCTGGGCCATGACGGGCGCGATTTGGATCGACGCCGACGGCGATGGCCGCGCACTCGGCCGGTGACGTGGGCCGACGAGACATCGCGGTTCCCGCTGTGTGGCCGCGAGGCGGTCGTTCGCCGCGCTTGCACCTGTGTGAAGCTCGACTAGCCTCGCCCACTGCCGTCGCGCCACGGGGCACGGGGCAGGCTCGGGGCGTAGCGCAGCCTGGTTAGCGCACTTGACTGGGGGTCAAGGGGTCGGAGGTTCGAATCCTCTCGCCCCGACTGGGTCCGACGACATTTCAAGTCGTTGGACTCGCTCGGTTTTGTCTTATCGCGAGCTGCGTGGGACCGGGCGGCCTGCCGGACCTGCTGCCGGGCAGGGGCTCTGGCGCGACCGGAGCCTCGGCAAGCCCGATCTCCACGGAGGATCACGCCTCCGACCCGTGTCGTGCCCATGCCTCTGTAACCTCCTCGGTCCGCGCGAGGCAGATCCTGTCCCGTGGTCAGGCCGGGATCGCGACGACCACCGCGGTCGCGTTGTTCCACCCGTTGAGCCGGTCGTGGCTGCGGGCGATCTCGCCGTAGGTGAGCAGTCCGGCGATGGGGGCACCCGGGAAGGTGGTGCGAATGGCCTCCACCTCCAGCCGAAACGCGTCTTTGAGAATCATACCGCGGCACACGCAGTCGAAAAGCAGCACCCCGGCCACCGGCCCATGAACGCTTGCGCGGGCTGCCTTGGCGGCCGCTTGCGCGGCGAGGATCATGCTGTCCGGTTCCCCGTCGAGGATGCTCACCATCGATCCCTTCGGGACCTCGGCCGCGCATACGAGCGATCCGTTGGGGCCCACCGAGAGCGGCGCTCGCGCGCGACCGATTCGCTCGAAGAAGTGAACGCCAAGCTCGTTGGCAATCAGATAGGGACTCGCGTTTTCGGGCGTCAGGCGCACATTTCTCGCGGCCGCATGCCTCTGGTAGGCCGCGAACGCCGGTTGCCCGTCGATCTCGTGGACGACGTTGCCCTCCGCCATCGTGACGCGCATTTGCTTCGTGGTGGGCCGTAGGCCGTGATCGACTCCGATCCCCCAGGGCGACTCGCTGAAAATGTGCAACGCGACCGCGGAGTCCGAACTCGCACCGGCCCCCGAACCGACCCAGGTCGCCGCGAACCGACCCTCGTCTCCGGCGGCACCCCCCACGATCTGGGTGCCGCTTTGAACGCGACGTTCGTAAAGCTCGTTGACGAGTCGCTCCCCCGTGCCGGCCAGACCATCGGTCAAGAGCACTGTCGTGAGGCTCCGCCGTTCGTGCGCGGCAGCCGCTTTCTTCGCCGCCGCAAGATTCGAGGAGAGCTCTCGGGCGACCTTCTCGGGATCGGATTTGAGGCCCGTCGCGAACCGCATGTCGATCGTCGCGTCGGAGGCGACCAGCATGATCGCGACCCCGCCGTGAATGAGACCGGCTTCGGTGATTTCACCGGCGCTCGTACACCCCACGATCTCGGCCTGCGTGATTTCGCGCGCGATCGCGAGCAAATCGGCAAGGGCGAGGTCCGGAGATGCAAATAGAAATCCGAAGTTTGGTTTGGCGCCGCCGAGGCCCACATAGGCCTTGCGGACGGCCTCCGCAACCGCGATCTTCGCCGTGCTGAACGCCGACGCACCCGTCCCCACCTTTGTCCCCATTGTTAACTGGTTAACGACTTTTCCAATCGTTACTTTAGCCCGCCGAATCGACCGAGCACGGAATCGCTCGCGACGGCTGTGGAGCACGCTCTCAGGCGACGGCGATGGATTTGTTGAGTTGCTCGAGCATGGGAAGCAGTTCGCGCGCGTCCGACTGACGCGCGACACGCATCGCTTCGTCGAGATAACGTCGAGCCTCGCGCGGCTGGGCGCGCGCATTTGCGACTTGAGCCATGGCGCCGAGCAGGTGAGCTCGATGGCCGCTTGCGGGGGCGGCGGTGCCGAGAGCCTCGCTCAAGATGCCCTCGGCGTCGGACCACCGTTGAGAGGCTCCGAGCGCCTCGGCAAGCTTTCGTGCGAACACGAGCACCGCGTCCATCGGATCGTCCAGCTCGCCGCGGTGCAGCTCGCGCCGGGCGACGTCCAACGCTTGGCGCAGCGCGCTGACGCTGCCGGCAAGATCCGCGTTTGCGGCGCGCTCCGCGCTGAGCGCATCCAGAAGGGCCAACGCCTCCAGGGCGCTGCCGGCATGAACGGCGTGCCGCGCGCGCACCTCGAGCGGGGCATCGGGGCAGAGCTCGGCGGCGCGCGCAAAGAGCTCTCGCTTTCGACCGGCGGGAGTGGTCGAAAAGACGACGCTACGAACGAGCGGGTGCGCAATTTTGAATCCGCCGTTCACCGCATACGCAATGCCGGCTCGGTCCAGTGCCTGCAGTGCCGATTCGACTTCGACCGTCGCGGGCAGAAGCTCTTGCAATAGGTCCCGGCGGACGCCGTCGCCCCAGACGGCCATGGCCTGCAGCGCGTGGCGCGCGTCGCGCGGCAGCCGCTCGGCGCGAGCCGCAATGATTTCTACCAGCCGCTCGGGCGGAGGCTCGGTGCATTCTGCCGCCCATGCGATCAGCTGCTCGACGTGGAGTGGCGAAAGTGGGATTTTGGGGGCAGCGGCTCGAGTCGAAAACTCGGGGGCGAAGGATTCGTACGGCAGCGGCTGCAGCCGCCACACTTCACCGGCGACGGGGTCTCCAACGGGACGCGTTCCGGTCGTGTACGTCACGACAATGAGGGCCGGCACGGGCGGGGGTTCGGCCAGAAGATCGCCGAATGCGTTGCGGCTTGTGCCGTCGATGAAATCGAGATCGTCGACGGCCAAAACGACACGCGCGCGCCCGGCGCGCTCGGCCGCGCGTTCGAGACTCCAGCGCAACGCCTCGGCCACGACGAGGCGTCGCTCGGCAGGCGGCCGGCGGGATCGGTCCGGTGTCCCGAAGATCTCCTCGAGACCCCGGGCCGCTTGGGGTCTCGCGTTCGTCCACTCGTGCACGTCGGGTGGGCCATCGGCCAAGCCGGCCAGCGCGCGGATCGCGTGCCCCACCGCGTGGTCGCGGACCTTCGCCCAGCTCGGATCGGTGCCGACTGCGACGACGAGATCGCCTCGCGACGACCATCGGGCGAGCATCGCGTCCAAAAGACGCGTCTTGCCCATCCCAGCTTCGCCGACCAGGTGCGCCGCGGCCGGCAGGACGGACGAATCCTCACGGCGGGCCTCGAACCATCGAATGGCGTCTTCGCGGGACAGCAGCGGCAAGGCCGATCGCCGGCAAGCTAGCACCGCCTCGTGCGCGGGTGGCGTCGCGCACGTGTGCGTGTCGCCCGACCCGGACGCGGGCGGCGGCACCGTCGGCCCGTAGGCATCGCGCTCCTTCCAGGCCATCGACGTTCCGCACCCCCCGCAAAATTTCTGGCCCGCGGCGCTCGTCTCGCCGCACCGTTCGCATCGGATCGGCGTCGCGGGCGCCGACCCGACGCCGTAGCCGCCTTCGCTGTCGAAGAGCGCATTCTCGAGCGCATCCGAGAAAGCGCGTGCCGTCTGAAATCGGTCCTCGGGAGATTTGGCGATGGCGTGCATGGCGACCTCGGCGAACGGGGCCGGGATGGCCCGTTCGGGTGCGATTGCGCGCGGATCGGTCGGGAGCTGCGTCAGGTGCAGCATCAGTGTCGCCGCAGGCCCATCGCCGGCAAACGGCAGGCATCCTGTGAGCAACTCGTAGAGCACGACGCCCAACGCGTAGAGATCGCTGCGGCCGTCGAGCGCGTCGCCTCGAGCCTGCTCGGGGCTCATGTACTCCGGGGTGCCGCACACCAGACCGGGACGGCTCACGAACTTGGCTGCGGAGGGGATGTCGCCGCGGACGACTTTGGCCAGGCCGAAGTCGACGACCTTGACCATGTCGAGGCCGGATTTCAGCGGCTCGAGCACGATGTTGTCGGGCTTGAGGTCTCGGTGCACGATGCCGAGCGCATGGGCCTCGTCGAGCGCGGCGAGGGTCTGGCGCAGAATGTCGACGATTCGCCTCAATGGCAATGCGGTCCGCGCGTAGGCCAGGCGTCCGAGATCCTGACCTTTCAGGTATTCCATGACGATGTAGGGCAGACCGTCTTGTGTCGTGCCGAAATCGAAAATGGCGACCGAATTCGGGTGATTCAGGCGGCTGGCCGTTCGCGCCTCGTTGACGAAGCGTGCGGCGGCGACCTCGTCGTCGGCGAACTCCGGGTGAACGACTTTGACGGCGACCAGGCGTCCGAGAGCGATCTGCTCGGCACAGTAGACCCGTCCCATGCCTCCGACGCCGACGAGGCGCGTGATTCGATATCCGCCGGGCAGCTCGCGGCCGACGAGCGCATCTTCGGGGGTCGCGCGCGTCGAATCAAGGAGCTCGCCACCGCATGCGAAACAATACGCGTGGGCCTCCTCGCAAAGGCAAGCGCAGCGAAGGCAGCGGACCATGGCAACGAACGTACGATAACGGCACCGAAACGGAAACGCTTCGGAAAGCTCAGCAGTGGGGCGGAGGGTCAATTCCCGAGAGCGACCGGGCCCGTTCTCCGCGAATCCGCGGCCGATCGGCTACTTGAGAGCGACCGGTTCGAGCTCTACGAACCCGCGGCCGATTTCGGAACCACGCGAGTCCCGAACGACGACCCGCACGACGGAGGGATCGCCGATGAGACGTGGGTCGATGCGCCCGCGCCAGGTGTTGCCCACCCGTTGCCAATGAACCCCGAGTGGGGTCAAATCGAGTGTGGTTTCGACGGTGACGTTCTCGCTCGACACGTCGATGCGACCGGACGGATCGCGGACCTCGACGCGTGCGTCGATGGGGTCCGCCGGCCAACGCGCGTTCGTTGGCGCGAGCGCCACGTCGGCGCGCAGCTCGCGACGGGCGAGAACCAACTGCGCCTCCGCGCCGAGCACCGGATCGCGCAAATGAACGATCCGTAGCGGTGCGTCTTCGGCGAGCGGCAATGGGCCGCCCAGTCGGCCCCAGTAGAGCGGCACCGCGAACCGGGGCGCGAGGTCGCCGACGCTCTCGGAAGCGACCTCGATTCCCTCGGCGTCCTGCAGCGCGAGACGCTCGCCCCTGGCCAAGACGATCACGCCGTCGCGCGCCACGAACGCGTCGGGTGGCATTTTGTAGCGGATCACACGCAATGCGCGAGGAGCCGACCAGGCGCCGACGATCCCTTCCGTCCCGACCGCACGGACGTGCACCCACCGAGGCCCGGAAGCGCCCCGAGGCGTCGTCGTGAAGTGGGGTTCTCGGGTCACGGCGCGCTCGGTCACCCGAACCATGCTGGGATCCAGGGCGACCTCGACCCGGTACTCGGCTGCGTTGGCAACGGGGCCCCAGGCCAGATCGACCGGTGCCTCCACGTCGCTCGCCATGACGGCGAAGCCGCCGCTGGCCGCACTCCACTGCGGCGATGCCGGAATCCCGCGCGTCTTGTCGGGGTTGACGCCGCGTCGCATGAGAATGCCCGCGCCGTCGTAGACTGGAAACCCTTGACCGTTCGATCCGACGACCAGGGCGCCTTCGTAGATCGCGGCCGAGGTTGCGTCGCGGTGCACGCTCACGTGCAACTGCCCGCGCCAGTCGGTCAGCGTTCCGGCCTTCGTCGAGACGAGGAATGCGTGCGCCCCCTTCTGCCCAAGTGGCATGCGAACCTCGAGTTCCCCCTCTTCGAGCAGCAAGTGGTACCCGTGCGTCCAATGGTTGATCTCGCTCGGTAGCTTGCCGCCCGGCATCCAACGCGCGAGCGCTCGCGGTTCCAGCGTGACGGTGACGCCATCGGGTAACGTCATCTCGAGGGGCTGCTCGGTCGCGGCTTCGACGGTAATGCCCGTGGTGAGGATGTCGGCGGTCGACGTGTCGCGCCACTCGTGGGTCCCGTCGACCTTGACCCGTCCGGCGCCCCGGACGATGGCGGCGCCGTCGGGCGAATTGGAGCCGGCCAGCACGATCGAAGGCGAGCCGACGACCGCCGCAACGAGGATCCCGATGCCTATTCGCACGAGTCGATCATACGGGCTTCGTTCAGTCCGATTAAGGATGCCGCCGCCAATACGGACCCCCTTTCCGTCGATGCCCCCCCGGCGCAGCACATGCCGCGCCTGTGTGCGGACGCCGATGGCTGGAGCCGCTGGCGTCACGCGAATGGCTCAATCCGGCATGGTGCGTCGTGCGAGCTGCTGTCGCGCTGCGGTTGCGATGGCTCCCGTGACGTTCTTGCTTCGCGCCAGCGCTTTGAGCTCGTGCTCGCGCAGATGCTGGACCAATCTTGCCGCGAACGCGAACGGCGTGCGAGGGTTCTGTACGAGGTTCAGCTTGATTTGATGGGCTCGCGTCCATTCTCGGTCTAGCGCGATCGTTCGCAGCACGTCTTCCGAGACGTTGCGGCTGCCGCTGATGCGGACGACCTCGTTTTCTTGAATGGCTGGGCTCTTGATGGCCGCTTGAGCGACGAGCCGATTCGAGTCACGGACCAGAAGCAAGCGCTCGCTCGCGGTTCCCAGCATGGCGCGGCGGATCTTTTGCGAAATCGTCATCATCGCCAGCCGGGCGTTCAGAGGAAGAAACCGATCCTCAATCACTTCGTCGCCCGTCTCTTCGTCGAGACGATGCGTATCTTCGAGCTCCGGGTTCAACGGCGTTTGATCCGCGACGGCGGCCGTTTCGATGAAATGAATGTCGTCGGGCGTCGGCTCTGGGGTGGGTTCGGCGATGAGCTCCTGGCTAATCGCGGCCGCCGCCTCCTTGTACGCGGGAATTCCCTGAAGCTCGATCTTGTTGCGGACCGCCAGCTCGAGGATGCGATCCGCGGTCGACATACGGGTCGCTTTGTTCATGTAAAGCTTCTCGATGATCTGCGGATTCGCGAGCAGCTTCTGTTCGTTGGTCGCCACGAGCTCGGCCACGAGCTCGCTCGCCTGGGCCGCGATCGCCGCGACGGTATCCGGGGAGATGGCCGGATGAGCCAAGATCTTCTCCATCACCGCGTGGTTGCGTACGTAGCGAGGCGCCACCGCGGCGATTACGCCGGGCGCGAGGTCGGCCGCCAGCGCGCCGCCCAAGAGCGGCGCCGGCAGAGCATCCAGCGTGGCCTTCGCCGCTGCCGCGAGGGCCGGGTCGGTCGACTCCGACAGGATCACGATGACCGTCAGCGCGTCCCCTGGCTTCAGGCCCGGGGCGAGGCCTTTGGCCGCCATCTGCCGCATCGGCCCCGGGGTGGCGGGTGCCAAAATCTTTCGGGCAACCGGCGAGAGCTTGTCGACGTCGATAGGGAACTCCACGATCATCAGCATACCGCGTCGAGTCGCTGCCTTTTCCGGCGGAGCGGAAATCGTGCCGTGCTGACGCTCCTTTTCCGATTCGCCGATTTGGCCTCGGGTGTGAGCTAACCTGCGCATGAAACCCGCGCCGACTCCCATCCCCTCTGGCCATGATCCTGTGTCTGGCGCGATGATCCACCGTGACGTCCGGCGATGCCCGAGTTGCGGCCAGCGCTTCGGCCCGGACGCGGCTTTCTGCCCGTTCGACGGAATCAAGCTCGAACCGGCCCCGTTCGACCCGGGGACCGACGTGCTTCCGGGGGCGACGAGAGACGGCCGTTACGAGCTCATCGAGGTTCTCGGCGAAGGCGGAATGGGGCGCGTCTACAAAGTGCGCCATGTGGCGCTCGAGCGGACGTTTGCGATGAAAGTGCTGCGCCGAGAGCTGGCGACCGACGAGGGGCTGGTCACCCGCTTCCTCGATGAAGTGCGTGCCACTGCGGCCGTCACGCATCCCAACGTCGTACAGATCATGGATTGCGGCGTCCTGACGTCCGGTGCCCCCTACTTCGTGATGGAGCTGCTCTTGGGCACGACGCTTCGCCAAATCCTGAATGGCGGACCGTTGAGCATCGAGCGCGGCATCCCGATCGTTCGACGTGTCGCGGCGGCCCTCGGAGCCGCGCATGCCGCGCGCGTGATCCACCGTGACTTGAAGCCCGACAACGTATTCGTGCTCGATGCGCGGCTCGAGGGAGTGCCCTCGTCGCGCCCCCCGGAACCGATGCTGGGGGCGCCGGCGGCGGTCGACGTGCGGGTTGTCGATTTCGGCGCATCCAAGATCGTGGGATCCAGCCGGATCACGCGGACCGGCGTCGTGTTCGGTACGCCCCACTACATGTCTCCGGAGCAAGCCACCGGCGATTCGGTCGATCACCGGACGGACATCTACGCGCTCGGCGTGATCATGTACGAGATGTTCACGGGACGCCGGCCGTTCGACGCAGAGACGTACATGGGGGTGCTCACGCAACACATGTTCGTCGCGCCCATTCCGCCTACCGAAGCCGGCCCGCAGGCGCGCGGCCTCGGACAGATCCAAGATGTGATTCTCACGTGCATGGCGAAAAAAGCCGAAGATCGATTTGCGTCGATGAGAGAAGTGGTCGTCGCGCTGGATCGTGCTGCGACTCCGGTCCGCACGGCGAGCCGCGCGGAAGGCGCATCCGACCCGGCGCCGGGACCTCCCGATCGATCCATGGGGATCGACGCCGTGCGGCTCCGGGCGCACCCCCCACGCCACGCGACCCGGTTGGCGCTTTCGGCGGCCGCCACGGCGGTCCTCGTTCTAGCTGGGATGGGATGGGCCTGCGCCCGGTGCTTTTCGGCCGAGGCCGGTACGTCATCGCCGTCGCAGTCGTCCTCGCCATCGTCCGCTCCGGCCACCTCGGCCGGGCCATCGCCCCCGAATCGCTCGGATCCCGATGTGCCCGCGGCCCAACCTGCGGCCCCGGTCACGCTGGCCCAACCCGAGACGCCCTCCGATGCGATCGCGCCCTCGTCGGCGTCGGCCCGACGCGCCGCAGAGCCACCTGCCCGGCATTTGCCGTCCAGGGCGTTGGATGACGTCGGCGATCCCTTCGCCGAACGCCCCCGATGACCCGCTGCCGCGAAGCGGTCCGTGGTCCCTGCGCTTGACACCGTTGCCGCCGCCCTTCCATGCTCTAGCCCTAGCCCGTGGCCAAGCAGAAGCTGCTCCTCGTCGACGCCGATCCGCGGAGCGTCCGCGTCCTCGAAGTTAGCCTGAAGAAGGCGGGCTACAGCGTGACGACTGCGGTCGACGGCCTTGACGCGCTCGCAAAGATCGAGTCGCTCACGCCCGACCTCGTGCTCACCGATACGCGTTTGCCGAAACTCGACGGCTACACGCTCGTGCGAAAGCTCAAAGAGCGGCCGGAGTGGTCTTCGATTCCCATCGTATTTCTAACCAGCCAGAAGTCGATCGAGGACAAGATTCGAGGGCTCGAGCTCGGGGTCGAAGACTACCTGACCAAACCCATATTCGTTCGTGAGCTCATCGCACGCGTCAACCTTCTGCTCGCTCGGCGAACGCAGGAAAACATCGCGGCCACCAAGGCCACCACGTCGGGACGGACGCGCTTCACCGGGTCCACCCAGGACATGGCCGTCATCGATCTGCTGCAGACGTTTGAGGTCTCACGCAAAAGCGGGGTGGTGAACCTACGCGGAGGCGCGCACGAGGCTCGCATCTACTTCCGCGATGGCAAAGTGGTCGATGCCGACCTCGGACGCTTGCGCGGGGAGGAAGCCATCTATCGCGCGCTGATTTGGAACGAGGCGTCCTTCGAGGTCGAGTTCCGACCGATTGCCAACGAGGACGTCATCGGCGGGTCCACTCAGGCGACCCTGATGGAAGGCATGCGTCGGGTCGACGAGTGGGGCCGACTGTGCGAGCAGCTGCCGCCTCTTTCGACGGTGTTCCAAATCGATCACCGTCAGCTTCTGGAGCGCCTGAACGAGATTCCCGACGAGCTCAACGGCATACTCCGGCTGTTCGACTCGGGCCGGTCCTTGGCCGACGTCGTCGATGATTCGCCGTTCGAGGATCTGTCGACGTTGTCGACCATCACGAAGCTTTACTTCGAGGGTTTGCTCGTTCCGAAGCCCGAGTCACCCCCCGAGCTCGATGTCCCGTTGCCTGCGGTCGACGAAGGATACGTGGAGGCGACGGCCGTTCGCGACCTCGTCAGGCCGAACAGCCCGTCGAGCGGCAATATGGCCGTGGTCCCCGCCTCCGAACCGGCATCGCACCAGCCACCGCCGCCCGCGGTCGAAGCGCCCGCCGATCGGGGCGCTGCGATGCTTGCGGTCGGTACCGTGGTCGAACCCTTCGTGGGTCGTCCATCGTTCGTGGACCCGTCCGTCGCAGTTTCTGCCCATCCGGTCGCCGCGGCCGGGCCCGCGTCCTTCAATGGCGCCGCGGCTGCCGCGCCGCGCGCGCCGCCCGCGCCTCCCCTGGCTCCCGCGCCCCGAGCGCTCCCCGTGGCTTTTGCGCCTGCCGTGGCTCCCGTGGTTTCCGCGCCTGCCCCGGAACAACGCGAACAAGCGGTGACCGCGCTTAAAGCGCACCCGCCCCATTCGGCGCCGGGCCCGAGCCCTGCCATGGGCTCGGACGCGGGGGCGCCCGGACTTGACGAGCCCGCGCTGGGGGACTCCGCATGGTTCGACGCCGAGTCGGAGCAGCCGCCGCCCGTCGGCGCCGTCACCCACCACCGCGCCGCCGACGACCACGTCGCAGGGGTTCCGCGTCGGCTCAGCGGCAAGACCAAGTGGGTCGTGCTTGGCGCTCTGGGCCTCGCGTCGTTGCTGGCGGTCGTGGCGGGCCTTCGGACGCTGCAAGCCCGTCAGCAAGCCGCCGCCGATCAGGCTCGATCCCGAACGACGATCGCATGGCCGGCCGATCCCTCGAGGCCGGCTGCGCCGCTTCCGCCGGAGCCGAGCGGATCGCAGGCCCCGGCCGCCGGAAGCGCCGCCCCGGCGGCAATCGCGCCTGAGGACTGGTCTGCCGCACCGCAAGCGCCGGAGGCTCCGCCCGCGGCGGAGATGCCGCACCGAGCGGCGGCCGCGATCAACCTGGGGGGGACGCCGCGTGCCGCCGAGGTCGAACCGAGCCGTGTCGACACCTCGCCCGCACCGGCGACGGCGACGCTTGTGCGAGAGGCGAATCATGCGTTGGCCCTGGGTGCGACGGAGCGGGCCATGGATCTGGCCCGGCAAGCGGTCCAGGCCAATCCGGGGGATGCCGACGGTTGGCTGACACTCGGTGCGGCGTTTCAGGCGACCGGCAACCTGATCGCCGCACAGGAGGCCTATCGCCGCTGCGTCGAGCAAGCTCGGACGGCGAACGTCAGCGACTGCCGCGCGCTGGCCGGCCGATGACCGGGCGCGCAGCGCAGGGGTCCGGCCACGGGGGCCACCGGGCCCACACGGCGCCGTTTCGCAGCCCGTTCGGCCTCAGTTCCCGGTGCCGCCGGTCAGGAACGCCGTCACCACAGCGGCGAAGGCCGCGGGGCATTCTTCCGCAGGCGAAGGTCCACAGTCGAACACTTCGAACCGCGCGCCACCAAGCTCCCGCGCCAGACGTCGGCCGTGTTCGACCGGACAGGCTCGGTTGGCCCGTCCCCACGCCACGAGCGTCGGTGTCGTGATTCGAGGGATGCTGGCCGTGAGCGGTCGAGTGTCGAGCATGGCTCGCATCGTGGCGTAGGCCGCCTCTCGGGCGGCGGGCGCGTCGAAAAGTTCGAAAAGGTGGTCGACCCTCCGAGCCGGGGCGCTGTTGCCGCCCCGGACTCGAGGCAAAAAGCGACTGCGGAACAAAGCGCGCCCAAATAGCTGCTTGAAAATGAAGGGCCCGACGATCGGCAACCCGGCGATGCGCGAAAGTGTGTCGGGCCTCGGTGGATAGACGAGCGGGTTCACGAGGACCAACTTGTCGACGAGGTGTGCTTGCGTGGCGGCGAGTGTCAGGGCTACCGATCCGCCCATAGCGTGTCCGCATAGCGAGACGCGCACCAATCCGACGGCCGCGCACAGATCGACGAGCGACTCCGAGAACGTCTCGAAGTCGTACCGGTACCGGCTGGGCGGTGGCTTTTCGCTCTCGCCGAAGCCCGGCAGATCCGGCGCGATCACTCGGAACCGTTCCGACAGTCGTGGCACGACGTCGTCCCAAGCAACGTGGCTCGACAAGTAGTCGTGAACGAGCACCAGCGGAGGACCGTCGCCCGCCTCGACGTATCGAATTCGGGCTCCCCGCGCCGCGACGTCGCGTGTCATTGGTTGTCGAGAGTCGCGCGTTTCGGGCATGCGTACGGGCGGCCAGCACCATAGGCGCCCGCCGACGCGCGGCAAGTCGTGGCCGCGTCCGACTCCGCGCGGGCCGCGGCGAGCGACTCCGGGCGAAAGGGACGCCCCACCGGCGTGTCTTCGCGATTCCATGCGAGGACATTGTTTGTCACGGCCACGATCTAAAGGCGCGAAACGAGTTCCATAATGGAAAAGCGCAAAAAAAAGTTCGATGATGGATTGACCGCGATATTTCGACTGCTTTAGGGTGCAAAACAATTCGAGCAATCGTTCGGCGAATGTCGCCACCGATCGCTCGATCGGCCCGATTTGCGGTGGATGCCGCACACGTGAACCAGTCACGGAAGTCGGGCCATGGCAGTGGATTCACGGTCGCGTGTGGGCGGCGAATTCCCTTCGCGCGGGCCCGCACGGGAACTGTTTGTCGGCGATGGGCCGGGAGGAACCGAGCATGGACCCCAACGACGATCCGAAGGAAGCGCCGCAATCGACCGCGGCGTACATCGAGACGGACGGGGCCCTTGCCCTGCAGGCGGCGGAGGGTCCGGCGCCGGTCACGCGCGAGCAACGTCGCTCTCGACGCAAACGTGCCGTCCGGGCGAGGACGATCAGCGTCAAGCGGATGACCAAGCGGGAGCTCGAACTTGGTCGGCTCCTTTATCCGGATATGGATGAAGCGGTGAGACCCCAGACCCGCGCGGAATGCGTGGGGGGCGAGCGACCATGCCCCTTCGTGTCGTGCCAACATCATCTTTATTTGGACGTATCGGCTCGAACCGGGGCAATCAAGTTGAATTTCCCCGATCTCGATGTGTGGGAAATGTCCGAGACGTGCGCGCTCGACATCGCCGATCGGGGTGGCACGACTCTCGAGGAAGTCGGCGCCATCATGAATCTTACGCGAGAGCGGATCCGGCAGGTCGAGGTCAAGGGACTGGCCAGGCTCGCGGCTCTTCGCGAGTTGACCCACCTGCGCGACTACGTCGACGAGGGGCCCGTCGGCAAGCGCCGCCTTCCTCTGCTCGTGGCAAGCGAAGAGGACTGCGACGAGGACACCGAAGAGCCGGAGGACGAGGAGAGTCTCGAGGCGGCCGAGAGCGCGACCCTCGAGACCCCCGACGGCGCGGTCATCGAAGCGGCCGAAATGGAGTGACGCGATCCAAGCGGGGTCGCGTTCGGGGTCGGGGTCGGGGTCGGGGTCGCGGTCGCGGTCGGGGTCGGGGTCGCGGTCGCGGTCGGGGTCGCGGTCGCGGTCGGGGTCGCGGTCGGGGTTGACCTCGACCTCGGGGCGAGGTATCGGCGCCCCGCATGGCGATCCGTACCGCGCTTGTGTCCGTCACTGATAAGGCGGGCTTGGTCCCCTTTGCGCGCGCTCTTGCCGATCGCGGGGTGCGCCTGCTGTCGAGCGGTGGAACGGCCAAGGCTCTGGCCGCCGAGGGCGTCCCGGTCGAGACCGTCGAGAGCTACACGGGATCCCCGGAGGTGATGGACGGGCGCGTGAAAACGCTACACCCCCGCGTACACGGGGGCATTCTGTCGCGCGGAGTGCAGGATGCCGGAGATCTGCAGCGTTTGGGCGGACGCGAGATCGATCTGGTCGTCGTCAACTTGTATCCGTTCGAACGGGTCGCGTCCGATCCGGCCTCGACCCGTGACGAGATCATCGAGAACATCGATATCGGCGGACCGGCGATGATTCGCTCCGCTGCCAAAAATCACGCGCGTGTTACGGTCGTGTGCGCCCCGGCGGATTACCCGCGGGTCTTGGACGAGATCGCCCGGCACGCCGACACGACTCGGGAGACGCGCGCCGATCTGGCGGCGAAGGCGTTCGCCCACACGGCCGCGTACGATGCCGCCATCAGCGGATACCTCTCCTCCTCGAACGACGGCGGCACGCCGACACGCTTTCCGCGGCACCTCCACGCCGTGTTCGAACGGGCATACCCGCTGCGGTACGGGGAAAACCCTCATCAGTCGGGCGCCTTTTACGTGGAGCCGCATGCTCCGGCCGGGTCCGTCGCCGTGGCCGAAAGCGTCGGCGCGGGCGGCAAGGAGCTTAGCTTCAACAACTTGGTCGACGTCGATGCCGCTCTTGACGCCGTTCGTGAGTTCGATCGCCCGGCCGCCGTCGTCGTCAAGCACACGAACCCTTCGGGGGTCGCGGTGGCAAGCTCTCTCGTCGATGCTTACCGGAAGGCCCGCGACGCCGATGCGGTGAGCGCGTACGGGGGAATCGTGGCCTTGAACCGAGAGGTCGACGAGGAAACGGCGCGCGTTCTGAGCGAGACATTTCTCGAGTGCGTCATCGCGCCGTCGTTCGGGACGGCGGCGCTCGACATCCTGCGCGCCAAGAAGAACTTGCGGCTCCTGGCGACGCGAGGATGGCTCGGTCCGGATCAGGCTGCGATCACGTACAAGTCCGTGGGCGGCGGGGTCGTCGTTCAGGATCGCGACCGGACGGCGGCCGGCGAGGTGATGCGCGGCAAGGTCGTCACGGCGCGATCGCCGACGGCGGAAGAGCTCGCATCCTTGGAATTTGCTTGGCGCGTCTGCAAACACGTCAAGTCGAATGCGATTGTCCTGGCGCGGGGCGAGGTCACCGTCGGGGTTGGAGCCGGTCAGATGTCGCGTGTCGTGTCGGTTCAGATCGCGTGCGAAAAAGCCGGGGAGAACGCGAAAGGCAGTGTGCTCGCCTCGGACGCCTTCTTTCCGTTTTCCGACGGCGTCGAAGCGGCGGCGCGCGCCGGCGCGACGGCCATCGCCCAGCCGGGCGGCAGCGTGCGAGATGCCGAAGTGGTGGCGGCCGCGGACGCCATGGGCGTCGCCATGGTGTTCACGGGAGTGCGGCACTTCCGACATTGATTGGATTCGAACCAACATCAAATTTGGCCCACCGGCGCTGGGCGTGGCTAGTGACAAGTCACGATGGCCGGATTGACCGAGAGCTGCAGCGTGTGTGGGAAGCGGTTCGACGTGCAGTTCCGTTACCAAATGGAAGAGCGCGAAGGCGGATTCGCGTTCTACTGCTCGCACGATTGTCACGGCAAGGCCGTGCGCGGCGAAACCACCGGTGGGGCCACGTGCTCCGCGTGCCGAACCCGCTTTCGGGTCGAGCTCGTTCGTCAGGTCGTTCGCGTGCGCGGCGAACTGCACCACGCGTGCTCCGAAGAATGCAGGACCCAAATCCTTGCGGAGGCCGAGGGCGCACGTCTGGGGGCCGCCGGCGCGCCTTTGGGGGGCCCGACCACCGTTGCGGTCGATCCGCGTGCGGCTGTGACGAGCCCTGCGCTCGGTTGCGCGACGAGCGTCCGGATTGCCGCGCCTGCCCGGCTGGCCGTCTTCAATCACAAGGGAGGAACCGGCAAGACCACGACTTCGGTGAGTCTGGCGGCGGGCTTCGCGGCGCGCGGCTTGCGGGTGCTGCTCGTGGACACCGACTCGCAGGGCAACGTCAGTGTCTCACTTGGCGCAAAAGCCGAAAAGACGCTCTACCACGTCCTCGTCATGGGCGTTCGTCCCGCCGACGCCGCGGTGCGAGTGCGACCGAACCTCGATCTGGTGGCTTCCAACGAGACCCTCGCCGCCGCGGAGCTTTACCTCGCAGGGCGGCAGAATCGAGACCGACTCTTGCGCGACCGGCTTGCCCCCGCCTTCGACGCGTACGACGTCGTGGTGCTCGATTGCTCGCCGTCGCTGTCGTTGATGAACCAGAACGCATTGGTCGCGGCGGATGGGATCGTCGTTCCCGTCGCATGCGACTTCCTATCTTTGGTGGGCGTGCGGCAGGTCATCAAGACCGTGAAAAACGTGAACGCCCTGCTGCATCACCCCGTCCAGATCTACGGCGTTTTGCCGACATTTTACGACTCGCGCGCCCGCATCTGCCGAGACTCGCTCGACGCGCTCAAGGAACACTTCGGACATCGCGTGTTGCCCCCGATCCGGCAAGCCATCCGGCTCAAAGAGGCTCCGGCGCAGGGAAAGACCATATTCGAATTTGCGCCCGACTCGAACGCGTCGGACGACTATCGGCGCATCGTCGACCTGCTGGTCGACGGGCCCGATTCCCAGCTGAAGGTTGCGGTCGGAACCTGACAGGAGAGCGAGGACGAGCATGGCGGCGCGAGAAGAAGAACCTGGGCTGGGCGCGGCGCGGGTGCTCGAGGCGGACGAAGTGCAGGGCGTCCTCTCGGGCGCGTTCTATGCCCCGGAACCACGTGCCGCGCGGTTGCGCAAGGCCGAGCCAAAGCCGGCTCACTACAAGGTCATCTGCATTTCGCTCTACAACCGGGATCTGGAGCATCTCGACGCCCTGGTCGAAGAGCTCAAGGCGCGCGGTCTGACGAAGGCGAGCCGAAGCGCTCTCATTCGCGTAGCATTGGACCAGCTGGATCTCGACAAAGTTCCGCGTGGGCTTTGAGCGACCCCCAGAAGTCAGCCATGTCCGCCGGCAAGGGCGCCTCGATCGAGAGGCGCGCACCCGTCATCGGGTGAACGAGATCCAGGCGGGAGGCGTGCAGCGCGTGGCGCGCGATCTCCAGGTGCTTCAAATCGTCGCTCGTCAGGGCTCCATCCGCTGCGCGCGCGAACGCCTGGTCGTCCGGACCGTAGAGCTTGTCTCCGACCACAGGGGCGCCGAGCGACGCCAGGTGCACGCGGATCTGGTGCTGTCGGCCGGTTTCGAGCCCGCAGCGTACCCACGCGTAGCGCCGCCCGGAGGTCGCTTGGCGAACCGCCGTCACCTCGATGTGGGTTACGGCCAGGAGAGCGTCGGGCGCGTCGCGGACGCGCATCTTGACGCGCAGCGGGTGCGTCGGATCGAGCTCGATTCGCCGCTCGTAACGAAACGCCCGCGCGCCGTCGCCGCGGTCGGGGACGCCCCAGGTCAATGCGACGTAGGTTTTTTCGATCCCTTCGCGCGACTCGAGTTGCTTTTTCAATGCCCGATCGCACGCGCGACTCTTGGAGATCAGGATGACGCCGCTCGTCTCCCGATCGAGACGATGCCCCAAAGACAGGAATCCGCAGTCCGGGCGCGCGGCCTGCAGCATTTTGATGAGCGTGTTCTTGTGGTACCTCGCCGTCGGGTGCACCGGCAGAAGAGCGGGTTTGAACACCGCCAACAGGTGTTCGTCCTCCCAGAGGGTGGGCAGTTCGACCGGCACCGGGGTCTCGTCCCACGGCGCTCGCCAGAGCAGCACGAGCTGCTCGGGCCGCACGCGGTGGTTCGGTCGTAGGCGCCGGCCGCTGTCGTCGTAGGCGCTGGCGCGGACGATGGCCTGGGCTCGCGTCCGGCTCGTTCGGTGCAACTGACTCTGGACGAAGACGTCGAGGCGTCCGCCGGCCACCTCCGGCGGCACGCGCAGCGCCGTCACGACCGACCCCTCCGCCACGTCGTCCGGGCGGGCGAACACGCGTTCGGAGGCTCGCAGTCGCGACATGGTTCGATGCATCATGGCGTAACGGCGCCTGCGCGGCGAGCGCGAGGCGTGCTAGAAGCGCGCGTTCCCATGGAGATCGCCTTCGTCACGACCGAGCTCGCTCCGTTCGTCAAGGTAGGGGGTCTCGCGGACGTCTCGGCGGCGCTTCCGAAGGCCCTTCGTACGCTGGGGCATTCGGTCACCACGATCATTCCGCGCTTCCCGGAGCTCGAAGCCCACGGTCTTCTCTTGGCCCGGCGTCTCACGCCGCTCCGCTTCACGCTGGGCGATCGCGCGTTCGAGGCGACCGTGCTCGACGGCCGGCTTGCCTCCCAGGTCGACCTGGTCGTGGTGGACGTGCCCGGACTCTTCGACCGCGGCGGTGTCTACGGCGCACACGGCCAGGACTATGCCGACAACGCCCTGCGATTCGCGGCGTTCTCGCGCGCCGCAGCCGAGCTGCTGCGCCAGCGCGTGGCCGGCGGCCGATCCCTCGACGTCGTTCATTGCCACGACTGGGCCACGGCGCTCGTGCCGACGTACTTGCGTGGCTCCGCAGGCGAGCTGCCGGCCGCGACTCGTACCGTTCTCACGATCCACAACATCGCCCACCAGGGGATTTTCGCGAAGGAGACGCTGCCCACCCTCGGTCTTGGCTGGGACGCCTTTCGCGTCGACGGGATCGAGTTTTATGGCCGCATCAACCTTCTCAAGCAAGGCATCATCTCGGCCGATGCGGTCACGACCGTCAGTCCCACCTACGCGTGCGAGATTCAGACCCCCGAACACGGCGCTGGGCTCGACGGCGCGCTTCGGGCGCGCCGCGATCCTCTCGTGGGGATCACCAACGGCGTCGACTATGCGGTTTGGAACCCCGCCACCGACCCGGCCCTCGTTGCGAGGTACGACGCGGAAGACTTCACGAACAAGATTCGATCGAAGGGGGCACTTCAGAAAGAGCTCGGCTTGCCCGTGGACACCGACGTCGCTCTCTTGGGGTTCATCGGGCGGTTCGTCGATCAGAAGGGGATCGACCTGGTCGTCGACGCGCTGCCGAAGCTGCTGCGTGCCACCGACGCGCAACTGGTCGTCGCGGGCGACGGCGATCCGAGCATCGTCGCTCGCATCGAGGCGGCCATGGCGAAGGCGGCGGGGCGCGTCGTGCTGGCGCGCGCAGCCAGCGAGCCACTTGCGCACCGCATCTTCGCGGCGGCGGACGTGATGCTCGTCCCGAGCCGCCACGAGCCGTGCGGTCTGGTGCAGATGTACGCTCAACGCTACGGCGCTCCTCCCGTTGCTCGAGCGACCGGCGGCCTCGTCGACACGATTGTCGACTGCGATGCCAAGCTCGAGACGGGCACCGGCTTTCTGTTTTCGGATGCGACCGTGGAGGCGCTCTTGGGCGGGATCGAACGAGCTCTGGCGGCGCGTGGCCTGTCGCGCTGGCCCGCCCTGGTTCGGCGGGTCATGCGCCTCGATCGGGGCTGGGACCGCGCCGCCCGGCGCTACGATCACGTTTACCGGGGCCCCCGCTCGTCCTCGTAGGCCGACCGCTTCGCGTTCCGAAGCGCTCTTGCCGCCCACGAGGCATGCAATGCGGTGCGGACGGCGAGAGTCGATTGGTGCGTGCAAGCGAGCAACAGCAGTGCCGCCCCGCCGCGTCCAGCCACCGCGTCGGCGACCGTGGACGCGGGCACAATCATGACCCACGACAGTCCGGTGCGCCACGCCCACGCCCAGCACAGCGACCACGGTGCAAGCGCGAAGGCCCGAGCACCGAGCCACACCGCCGATGCGGCGCCGACGCGGAAACGCACGACGGACGCGCCCGCGAGGTCGTGGACGATCCAGATCACCGCGGCGAGCGGCGCGAACGCAATTGCGGCGGCGATCTCGAGGACATTGGCCCTGGCCTCGCCGACGACGTCGTGGGTGACCGCTTCGATGCACGTGGTCACGAGCCAGGCGACCGCGACCGTGGCGGTTTCCGCGAGCCCTAGGATGACGAGCAGAACGCCGAGCGCCGGAAAGGCAGCGAACGCGCCGGCCACCACGCGCGCGATCGATCGGCGCCCGCCGGGATGTGCGGCCTCGGACATCGCCAGCATGATCGCCGCCGACGGCAGCAGGCCTGCGACCGCCGCGATGACAAGCACCAGTGCTGCGAGCGTCCATACGCCGCTTAGCGCGTGCGAATCTCGAGACAGGAAGACGAGCAGCGAATGCGCCCCTGCGTCCCACAGCGGCCCATCGCCCCGGGGGTCCGGACCGAAGGCCTTGCCGACGATCGACGCGGCGGGCCACGCTACGACCAGCGCCAAAGCCGCTTGCCACGCCCACACCGCCGCGATCCAACCAGGGCATCGGCGCGCCAGGATGACCCCGCGCGCGGCGTCGGCGATCCCCTCTGTCACGGCGAGATAGCCTGGATCGCGATTTGTGCGAAGTACGCGATCCGCTCGAGCGTCCGAGAAGCGAAGTGCTCCTCGCCGGCAGCCGCCGCTCGATTGTTCTCGATGTTGGCGTCGATGACCACGCGCTCGTCCGGATCGACGACCGCTGCGCAGAGGGCCGAAGATCCCCGCCACGGGATGAGCACCGAGTCGCCGTTGCCGTTCCAGGTTTCGCGCCGCCTCGTCCCGTCGGCCATCACCAAATCGACGTCCACGGGGAAGACCAAAGTGCCTCGGCGGCGCACGATGACGCCGCCCTCCCAGCCGTCTTCGTCGTGCGCGGCCGAGGTTTGTCGTTTGCCGTCTCGATCCCAGACCCCGCCCGCGGACTGAGCCCGCCGCGACCACACGCCGTCGGCGGCAAAGTCGACCCAGCCCCTGTCGAAGAGGGCGGAGCGCAGTGTGCCGGCCACGTCGGCACCGAGCACTTCGGCGAAGACGGCCAGAAACTGTTCCGGTCCCGGGTGCTCGAATCGATAGCGGCGGGCGTAGATGCCGAGCGCGCGTCGCACCGCGCTTTGCCCGTAGACTCGCGCGAACGTCGCGATGACGGAGGCCGTGCGCGAGTAGACGAGCCTGGCGTAGTTGGCTCCGGAGGAAAACGAGGCCGCCGCCTGGGCGACCGGTTCATCGTGTACGGCGCGCTCGCCGCTCACGGCTTGCAGCGCCATGTCGCTCACGCAGAGGCCCAGCAGATCGACCGCCGATCCCTCCCCACGCCACGCGGCCATCGTGTCCGCTTCCGCATACTGGTTGATGCCCTCGTCGAGAAACGGCCACATGGCTTCGTTGGTGGCGACCAGGCCATAAAACCACTGGTGGCCCAGCTCGTGGACGGTGACGATTTCAGGGACGTACACCCCGGTGGGCGTCAGCCACGGGCTCTCGGTCGTGATGAGCGTCGGGTACTCCATGCCGCCCGCCTCGCTCGCCTGCTCTTCCGTGTGAACGACCGTCAGCACCGAGTAGGGGTAACGTCCATAGTTGGCGGCGTCGTAGGGCAGCGCAAACCGAACCGCCTCGAGGTCGCGCTCGGCCACCGCCGTGAAGCCCGGCGGGTACAGGATGCGAACGTCGACGCCGTCGATTCGATCGGAGACGCTCTGCCACGCGTCCCATGCGGTCCAGGCGAAGTCGTGGATGTCGCCTTGCCGGTGCCGCTCGATGCGGCGGCCGTGTTCGACGCGGCTCTCGACGATCGGCCCCGTCGCTCCGATGGTGTAGCTGGCCGGAACATCGATCGTGACGTCGTAGATCCCGAAGTCGGCGAAGAACTCCGACAGGTGATGAAATGGGAAATGGGCCCATGAACCATCCGGCTCGAGGCGCGCGATCTTCGGAAACCATTGGCCGACCATGTGAAAGTGTCCGTGATAGCCGGTACGCTCCACGATGCTCGGCAACTTGTCGTCGAAGGCCATCTCGAGATCGATCCACTCGCCCGGCCCGATGGTGCGCGGAAGGGGCACGCGCGCGTCGGTCTCGTCGTCGTCGCCGGGTCGCCTAAGCTCGATGTCGGCCAGCAGATCGACCGCCGCACCGGTTCGGTCGACGAGCGAAAGCCGGCGCAGATCGATGAATCCCCAATCTTCGGGACCTTGGCTGCCGCGTCCCCCGGTCCGTTCCCGCAAGAACGCCGAGTGCTGGTTCTTGAACGCGTTTAGATAGAGATGGATCCACAGTTCGCCGACCGGTTGCGTGCTCGCGTTGCGCCAGCGAATCGTGCCTTCGCCATGAACCGTGTGCGCGTCCGGATCGAGTGTCGCCCGCATCGTGTAATCGGCGATCTCGGTCGCATGCTGCCGAACGACGGAACCGTCGAGCCGGGGGCCGCTTGCGATCGGAGTCGTCCGGAGCCCGAAAGCGGGTGCTTGGGGATTGGCCGTCGGACGGTCCACCGTCGCCGCGGTCGCGCCGCCGAGGCCCAATCGCGGATCGTTCACCGTGGCCAAGAGGACGCCAACGATAAGGACCCTCTCCGCACGCACCGGGCCATCATCGGGCTGGCGACGCCCGTGTGGCAAGCGCACATGCCTTGCCGCACGGTCGCCAGGGTCCAATGTTCGCTTTGGCGGCGGGTTCAAAATAGCGCGAGCTGCCCTCGAGGCCGTCGGAACGGGGTCGGCGCCTCGCTGTCCGGCGCTTCGCCGGACTCGTAGCCGAGCTGGCGCGCCGTTTGATCGAACAGCGTTGCGATGGCATCGGCGTACGCGCCTTCGCCGCGGCCGCGCAAAGCAAAGCGCGAATCGTACAGCTTGCCGCCACGCGTCTCGCGAATGCGCCCGAGCACGCGTTCGGCGCGCAGGGGCAGCGCGTTTCGCAGCCGCTCTTCGAACACGTCCTTGACCGACCCCGGCAAGCGCAGAAGAACCTTGCCTGCGCACGTTGCGCCCGCGTCGCGAGCGGCCCGGAGAACCTTGGCGATGTCTTCATCGTTCAATCCCGGGATGATCGGCGCCACCATGACGCCGACGCGGACGCCGGCCTTCGCGAGCCGCTCGATGGTGCGAACCCGGCGCGCGGGCGTCGTCACGAAGGGTTCGATGGCGCGAGCTTTCGTTTCGTCCCAAAAGGGCACGCTGATCATCACGCCGACGCGAGTCACACGACCCATTTCCTGCAGGATGTCGATGTCCCGCTCGATCAGCGAGGATTTGGTGATGAGGGTCGCCGGGTTTCGGTATTCGACGCACACCCCGAGGCAGCGGCGCGTCAAGCGGTAGCTGGCTTCGAGCGGTTGGTAGCAGTCGGTGACGCCGCTGAAGGCCACGACCTCGCCCTTCCACCCGGAATGATCGAACGCTTCGCGCAATATTTCGGGCGCGCGTGTCTTCACGACGATCTTGCGCTCGAAGTCCGTGCCGGCGCCAAAACTCAGATATTCGTGCGAGGGTCGCGCGTAGCAGTACGCGCACGCATGGAAACAGCCTCGGTACGGGTTGACGCTCCAATCGAACCTGACGTCGGGGCTGTCGTTGTGCGCAAGGACGTTGCGCGTCTTGTCTTCGTAGACCTGGAGCTCCGCGAGAGGCCTCGCGCCGTCGAGGTATTCGACGTCCGTCGAAGCCCAGGGGTTCGGCGGATTGGCCAGGGGTTGCAGAGGGCTCGGCACGCGCCAAGCGTCGGACTGAACGGGCGTTCCGTCAAGCCCCGCGAGGCAACGGCAGGGCCCTTCACTCGATGACGGATTCGCGCAGGAGCTTGTCGGCCACCTCCGCGCGCCACGACACGAGGCGCTGCGCGAGTTCCGGACGTTTGCCCGCGAGGATGGCGACGGCAAAGAGTGCGGCATTGGCCGCCCCCATCCTGCCGACGGCAAACGTCGCCACCGGAATGCCCCTCGGCATTTGCACGATGGCGAGCAGCGCGTCGAGGCCCAGCAGATGTCCCGAAGGGATCGGCACTCCCAGCACGGGAAGCGTCGTCTTCGCCGCGATGACTCCCGGCAAGTGGGCCGCTCCTCCCGCGCCCGCGACGAATACCTCCACGCCGCGTGCGGCCGCGTCCTTGACGTATGCGAACAGAGCGTCCGGGGTGCGGTGGGCACTGAGCACACGCGTTTCGTGCGGGATGCCGAGTTCTTTCAGCGTGTCTCGCGAGGCTTGCATCACGTCGAGATCGCTTTTGCTGCCCATGACGATGCTTACGAGCGGGTCCATGGACCGCGATCTAGTGCATGCGGCCGAGGACAAGAAGACATTCTGTTTGCGACGGTTGTCCCCGCGTTCGAGACTCAGCCCTTTTTCGGTCCGAACACGAAGGTGAGCTTTCCATCCACCGCGTCGATCGTGACGTGACCGCCCTTCTCGAGTGCTCCGAACAGCAATTCGTCGCCGAGGGGCTGCTTGACTTGGTCTTGAATGACGCGCGCCAGCGGGCGGGCTCCGTTGTCGGGGTCGTACCCCTCCCGGGCGAGGGTTTGCGTGGCGGCGTCCGTCAGGTCGAGGGTCACGCCGCGCGCCGCGAGTTGTTCGGCGAGCTCGCGGATGAACTTCGCGACGATGCTGATCATCACGGTCGGATCGAGGGGACCGAATGCGATTTTCGCGTCGAGGCGATTGCGAAACTCCGGACTGAAGAGCTGCTTGTATTCGCGGTCGGCGCTCGGCTTGTCCCGGTCGCTTCCGCCCGGACCGCCGAAGCCGACCCGACCGCACGCCGCTGCAGGTCGCGCGCGCCGATGTTGCTCGTCATCAGCAGAACGACGTGCCGGAAATCGGTTTGCTTGCCGTTGTGGTCGGTTAGGCGCCCGTGGTCCATGACCTGAAGCAAGATATTGAAGATCTGAGGGTGCGCTTTTTCGATCTCGTCGAGCAACAGCACCGCGTGAGGCGTCTTCGCGATGGCGTCGGTCAGGAGGCCACCTTGATCGAAACCGACGTAGCCGGGGGGGGCGCCGATCAGCCGGGATACTGTGTGCGCCTCCATGTACTCGCTCATGTCGAAGCGATGAAACGAGATGCCCATGACCTTCGCGAGCTGCTTGGCGACCTCCGTCTTGCCGACGCCGGTGGGTCCGGTCAATAAGAACGATCCGATCGGCTTCTCGGCCGATCGCAGCCCCGCGCGGGACAGCTTGATGGCGGAGACGAGTTGCGCAATCGCCGCGTCTTGCCCGTAGACGACGGCCTTCAGTTCGGCATCGAGGTTCTTGAGCCGTTCGCGATCGCTCGTCGACACCTCACGGGGCGGAATCTGCGCCATGCGAGCGAGCACTTGTTCGAGGTCGCTGACCTCGACGACCGGCACGCCCGAATCGGGCAGGGCCGCGAGCTTCTTTGCGGCCCCGCTCTCGTCGATCAGATCGATCGCCTTGTCGGGCAACTTCCGATCGTGCAGATATTTCGCGCCGAGCTCCGCCGCGGCCCGCAACGTGTCGTCCGCGTATTGCACACCGTGAAACTCCTCGTACTGCTTGCGAAGTCCACTGAGGATCTTCACCGTGTCCTCGACGCTCGGCTCGCCGACTTCGACGCGCTGGAACCGGCGCGCGAGCGCTCGGTCCTTCTCGAAGTGCTGTCGGAACTCCTGGAAGGTGGTCGACCCGAGGCATCGGAGTCGCCCGCTCGCCAGCGCGGGCTTGAGCAGATTGCTCGCGTCCATGCTGCCGCCGGTCGTCGCCCCCGCACCGACGATCGTGTGGATCTCGTCGATGAAGAGGATGGCATGGTCGATCTTCTGCAGCGCCTTGAGCACGGCCTTGATGCGCTCCTCGAAGTCGCCTCGATAGCGCGTACCGGCGAGCAGCGACCCCATGTCGAGCGCGTAGACCGTTGCGCCACGCAACGCTTGCGGCACCTCGCCACGGTGAATCTTCAGCGCGAGGCCTTCGGCGATGGCCGTCTTGCCGACGCCGGCGTCGCCGACGAGTAACGGGTTGTTCTTTTTGCGACGGGCGAGGATCTGGACGATGCGCGTGACCTCGTTTTCGCGGCCGATGAGCGGATCGATTCGGGAAGTCCGAGCCTCTTCGTTGAGGTTGACGGTGTAGGACTTGAGCGCATCGCGGGCAGGCCGCGCCCCCTCGACGTCCGCTTCCGCACCCCCGCCGTTCTTGCCGGCATCGCCCCCTTGCTCTTCATCGATTTTCGAAACCCCGTGCGCCACATAGGAAGTGACGTCGAGACGCATGACTCCCTCGTCCTCGAGCGCCCTGACGGCGTACGAATCGCGCTCGGCGTACATGGCGATGAGAACGTTGGCACCCGTCACTTCTTCCTTGCCGCTCGATCGGACATGATTGACGGCGCGGCGGATCGTGCGATGCACTCCGAGCGACGGGTTGGGCGCCTCGGCGTTCGTTTCTTCGATGGGCTCGAGCTCATCGGTGAGGTAGCGATCCAGCCGCTTTTTGACCAAGGCCGGATCGCCGCCGCAGTGACGCACGATCCCGGCGGTCGTCTCGTCGAGCAGCAGCGCGTAAAGCAGGTGCTCGATCGTTACGTACTCGTGCCGGCGGCGGGCCGCATCGTTTGCGGCCACCGATAGCGCAATCTCGACTTCAGGGCTCATCCTCATCCGTTTTCGCTCTCACTCTGGCTCTGCCGTCAAAAGAAGAGGGTGTCCGCGTTCGCGCGCGTCGGACGTTACTTCGGCCACTTTCGTTTCTGCCACGTCCCGCGGGTACACGCCCGCGACCGCCTTTCCTCGTTTGTGCACGGTGAGCATCACGTGCAACGCTTCGGTCTCGTTCTTGTGGAAAAAGCGGCGCAGGACCTCGACCACGTATTCCATCGTCGTGTAGTCGTCGTTGTGAAAGATGACCTTGTACTTGCGCGGAATGGCTGTCTTTCGAAGCTCGTCGACGTCGACGTCTTCGTCGTGGCGCGGGTCTCGCGGTTCCGGCATGCGCCTCGACCATACCACTGGGTTGCGCGAGTGGTTTGCACCGCTTTGACGACGAGGCTCGGCCGGACGCGGCCCTCCCGGGCTCGGTCTGAGGTAAGATGTTACGGATGAGCCCGAGGGATCGCGCGGACGCGCTGGTGCGGGCGACGTTGTCGTTGCGCGACCCGGGGCTGCGCGCCCGCAATATCGCGACGATCGCGGCCGTCAGCCCGATCGGATCGCTCGCGCAGACTCTTGATGTTCTGTGCGAGCGCGCGGAACAAGCGGACGCCACCGCGCGCGAGGTGCTCATGGCTGTGGTCGACGCCCTGAACGGCGAAGACATGTTGGACGTCGTCAGGCGGCTGCGCGGCGAGGCGCTGGAGCAAGCCTTGCTGGCGCTCGAACGGCTCATCCGCCTGTCGCCGCGGGCCACGGAATCGGTTGCGCCGTCGGCGTTGGCATCGGCTGCCCGGGAGACCGGAGGCCGACCCCTGACGCTCGGCGAGCGCAAGTGGCTCGCGCGCCGTCCGAGCCGTGAAATGATCGAACGGCTTTTGCGGGATCCGCACCCGGACGTCATCCGGTGCTGTCTCCACAACCCGCGCATCACCGAGGACGACGTCGTGCGCGTCGTCGCAAAGCGTCCGGCGCGCGGCGAAGTCCTCGCCGAGATCGCTCGGTCGGCTTGGGTGCATCGACCTCGTGTACGGTTGGCGCTGGCGCTCAATCCGGCGACACCGCCCGAGATCGCAGGGCGCATCGCCGGTTTGCTCGTTCGTCCGGAGCTCGCGCTCGTCGCACACTCGCCCGCGGTCGCCGCCTCGGTTCGAGCCGTCTGTCTCGAGCATTTGGCGCGACGTCCACCGGTCGATCGACGTGCCGCCGGCAGCGTACACTGACCCGTCCCGCGGGCGGGGCAGGCGCCGCGATCAGCCTTCTTCTTCTTCGATTTCCCAGCGAGCGAGGGCCGTCACGCCGATCGCAGCGGCGCAGGAGGCGCAGAGCGGCGCGGGGTCCAACCGCACTTCCTGGTCGCGGACCCACATGTACAGGCCTTGACCAGGCTCGGCGTACCCCTGCGACTCGCCGGGGGGAGGCATGATGCGGCCGCAGGCGTCGCACGCGGCGCCCTCGGCGCGCTCGAACAAGACGTCCTGCGACGCCGCCGTCCAAGCCTCGGCTCGGCATTCTTGGGAGGGCGGGGGAACGGCCCCCATCTCGACCGGACCGGTGGCGGGCGTGTCCGCATCGCCTTCGTCCATCGAGCGGCTACGGGTCATGCGTCGACGCGACCATAGCGCGCCGCCCGCGGATCGCAACGCGCGACGGTCTCAGGCGGAGCCGAAGGGCACCCCGGGGTCGCGGTTGTCGCGGTCGGGGTCGGGGTCGGGGTCGGGGTCGGGGTCGGGGTCGGGGTCGGGGTCGGGGTCGTCGCCGTCGGGACCCGGCGTATCGATATGGGCACGCGACGTCTTTCGCGTCAGGCGAGAAGCAGAAACGCCGTTCCCGCGAGAACGAGGATCACCGCGACCACGATGACCACGACGACCCAGGGGGGCACGTGCGTGCCGGGGATATCGATGTCCTCCTCGGACAGTCCCGGGGGTCGAGCCGAGCGTGCGGCTGGCGCGAGCGACGACGGGTGAGGCGCCGGCGTCGCATCCGCGGTCGTCGAGAACACCATCGTCGACCCCAGTCCCTGGGGAGGGTTGGATCCAGGGCCGCGAGGCGCCGGCGGAATCGGCGATGCGATCGGCGCCGGAGTCAGGCGACGCTGCGGCTCGGTCAGGTCTGCCGGCTCTTCAGGAAGCGCGTATTTGCGGTACTTGGGCGGCTCGGTTTCTTCGTTGGCGGGCGCAAGGGCTTCGCCGTCGAACGAAACGACGATCACGGTGATGTTGTCGTGTCCGCCCGCCTGATTGGCCCGCTCCGTGAGGATCTTGCAGGCCTCGATCGGCTCTGTCGACGTACGCAGCACTTCGCGGATGTCATCGAAGCGCACCATGCCGCTCAGGCCGTCCGAGCAAAGGAGCAGCACGTCGCCGCGGCGGAGTTCGCAATAGGTCAGATCGACCTGAACGGTGTCCGCGGTTCCAAGCGCTTGCAAAATGATGTTGTTGTGCTCGAACGTCTCCGCTTCCTCTTCGGTGAGCTGGCCGGCCTCGATGAGTTGGTTGACGAGCGATTGGTCGCGCGTCAGCTGAGCAAGGTGCGCGTCTCTCAGCAGGTACCCCCGCGAGTCGCCCACTTGCGCGAGGAACAGATAGTTGTCGACCAGCGCGGCGGCCGTGACGGTCGTTCCCATTCCGCGACGTGTCCGATCGAGCTTCGCCTCCTGGAAGATCCGTAGGCCGGCGGCTTCGATCGCGCGAACGAGACGTCGCGCCAGTTCATCGCGCGACAGCCCGTGTCCCTGTTCGAGCGTGTCGACCATTCGCTCGTAGAGAATGTCGACCGAAAGCTGGCTCGCGACTTCGCCTGCGGCCGCGCCGCCCATGCCGTCGCAGACCGCGAACAAGAGACCCTGCGGGCCAACCGTGCCCGTTCGGTTGGCTTCGAGAAGCCCCCGTGTTCTTCGCGTGAGATCGGCGACGAGGAAGTTGTCTTCGTTGTGCTCGCGGATCTGCCCGACGTCGGTGCGCGCGAACAGCTTCACACGAATGGTTCCCGCGGCGGGCATCGAAGCGTCGTTCGAGCTGCCTGCGACCGCCGCCTCGCTAGGGGGTTCGGGCTGCGTCACGTGCGGGCTGTCTCCGTTGTCATGCACCGGTGCGGTTCACGTCGACGTCGAGGCGGAGGAGCTGCTGGCCGATGCGGAAGTGACTGCCTGGACGCAGAGGGACCTCGGTCCGTACCTGCAGGAACGTCCCGTTGGAGGAGCCGAGGTCGGCCAGCGTGAAGCGGCGGGCATCCCTCGCAAAACTGGCTCCCGGGCGGACCCGAAGCACGGCGTGGCGGCGAGAGAGGAAGGGATCGTCCGCGAACACGATATCGCCCGATTCCCGCCCGATGACGGTCTCGGTTTTGTGCACGTGAAAGACATCGCGCGTCACGCCCTCCACCGTGCGTTGGCTAAGCCGCGCATAGCGGGGTGCCCCGGGCGTACCAAAGAGCAACGTCCCATTGTCCGAGGCCACGCCGAACCCCTCTTCCGCGTGTTTCACGACCTCAAACCTTAGCACCTGTTGCCCAATCAGGAACAACTCTTGATCTCCCAGCTCTTGCTCGGCATCGAGCGCCAAGCCCCGATCGACATCGACCGAGAACGGGATACGCAAGTAGACTCCATTCGTGGTTCCGAGATCGCGTAGAAAGTACGTGCCGTCGCGCAGCGAAACGCGCGCGTGACGCGGAGAGATGTAGGGATCGTCGCCAATGACGATATGACCTTCCGTCCGCCCGATGTCGGTCGTGTCGCCGACCGGGTAGCTCGGTCCTTCGCCGCCGTCGCGCGCGATGAGGACCAGGCGGACGCGTCCCGTTCGCGGCGCGAACACGGCCACCGTCGACGCCACGGGCGCGGCGCCTTGCGGTCGCATGGTGTCGGGTCGTGCGGGCGACGCCGGCCGCAGGTCGATCGGTGCGGCGTCGGCGATAGACGCGCCGCAAATGCGGCAGAACTGTCCTGCCCCCTCGAGCAGGCCGTGGCAGCGTGGACAGATGCGGGTCTCCAATGTCGCCGGCGACGGATCGTCGAGTTGGACAACGCGGTTCGGGGCGATGACGGCAGCCGGCGGCGGCGAAGGCGGCCGGACAGGGGGGGCGGAAACCGCCGTTGCCTCGAGCCCAGGGCCTCCACCGGAGACGCGTTGGGCCAAGAGGTGCCCGCACGTCACGCAGAAGCGCAAGCCACGCTGATTGCGGCTGCCGCAAAGGGGGCAGACGCTCCGATCGTCGGCTGACGCGGGCAACTCGTCGCGACGGGAAAATTGAATGTTGGGCGCCGGAGGTCGCTGGGACACGGAGCTCAGGCTACGAGCCGCCCCGTCCGGGGATATGCCGACCGCCGCGACGCCCTGAGGAGGCGTCGGCGTCGCGAGGCGCGTGGCCAACTTCTGGCCGCACTCCTGACAGAAAATGAGATGGCTCGGATTGTCCCGGCCGCATGTCGTGCAAATCACGCGATCGCGATGGGACACCGGCGTGTGGTCGACCGTCAAGCTCTGGCCGTGGTCATCCGCGCTTTCGCGACCCGCGCGAGGGCTGGTTTAGATCCGGTCGGTGGCTTCGAGTGCGATCTCCAGCCCGAGCAAATGGGCCACGCCCGACTGGTGCGGAATCGTGCTGGAGTCGACCCAGGAACGAAGATATATGGGCCGGTATACGAGCCCGAACCCGAGGGTCGTGGCCCCGGATACCTCGAATTCGATGCCGCCTCCGATGGCTCCGGCGAATCCCCAGGTGTCGACCGACCACTCTTCGCCGTAAGCCGCCAGCCCGGCCCCGAGAATCCCGAAGGGCCTCGTCCGCCAGCCGGTCTCGAAATAATGGCGCGCCTCGAAGCGTGCTTGCTGCAAGACACCGAGCCGATACAGGTTGTTGGGGTCTTGCTTGGAGAATTCGTAGGCGCCTCCGAAGTAGGTGGCTTCGGTGGGGCGCCACCCGACGCGAATCGCGATCCCGGCGCCTGAGCCGAGAATGCACCCGGCGGCCGCGAGGTTTGCCGCCACCGCCGCGCTCGTTCCGGCGGGCGTCGTGCACGCGGGTCCCGCGGAAAGGACCCCTTCGACCGTGAGGGCGACTCCGTACTGCATGTAGGAGTGCTCGGGAGGGGGGGGCCGAACGACTCCCGCTTCCGCCACAGGCGGCTGGAGGTCGTCGGCCTGGGCGCGTTCGGATTGGAAGACCAGCAGGGCCATAACGATGGCTTCCAGAGCTTGCGCTCCGCAGCGGCATCGGTCACCCATTCCCCGAGCGTACCACTCGGCAGCCGTGAGTGCGGTAACGCGGGCCCAGCTCACGGGGACGTTGACATGCCCAGGCCGGTTCGCATACTCGCGGGCGGTGGGGTCGAGCCCCCCGGGCGGGCTCGAGGGCAAGGTACCGACAGGCTTGCGGTCCATCTGCGACGGGATAAACGTGGGCGTCAGCTCGGAGACGATATTAGCGATGGAGATCTACCTCGATAAACGAGCCGTTCGTCAGATTCGGGTGTCTGCACAAGACGCGATCGAGGAGGGCGACATCGAGACGCTTCGCGAGGACATTCTCGAAGCGTTTACGGAAGAGCAGGTCGAGGAAATCGAGCGCCGGCTGGATAGCGGCGATTTCTTCGAATTCCTCACCGACCTTCTCGACGAATGGTCTGGCGATGATTCCGACGAGCTTCTGGAGCTCATCGACACCCAGCTCGGAGATGTCGGCGTGGACGTGAAGTTCGAGAAGCGCGGTGCCGCCGAGCCCGAAGAGGAAGAAGGCGAGGCCACCGACTTCGACGAAGAGGAGTTCGACGAAGACGAAGACGACGAAGACGACGACGAGGAGGAGGAGGAAGAAGAGGAGGAGGAGGAGAAATAGGAAAGACTGGCACTCGTGACACGTCGCCAGCGGCGTCGACTCAGATTCGCCGCTCGATCACCCGCGCGATCGCCTGCCCGAGGGCCTCCGCGGCGGACTCCACGTCCGCGCGCGAAACGTCCAGATGGGTTACGGCGCGAAGTCGATGGGGTCCCGTCGCCGAAATGAGGACGCCCAATCCGCGAGCCTCGCGCGAGACCGCGCCCGCATCGACGTCGACGTCGACATTGACGATGTTGGTCTGAACCGAATCGAAATCGACCCGCGCGCCTGCCGACCGGGTGACCTTCTCGGCGAAGCGACGCGCGTTGGCGTGGTCGTCGGCGAGACGCTCCCGGTGGTGAGCCAGCGCGAAGAGGGCCCCTGCGGCGAGGATTCCCGATTGTCTCATCGCGCCCCCCCACATCTTGCGAAACCGACGAGCTTGTCGGACCAGTTCCCGGGGCCCGCACAGCGCGCTGCCGACGGGCGCGCCCAGGCCCTTCGAGAAGCACACGCTGGCCGTATCGAAGGGCGCGCACAGCGTTGCGACGTCCACGTCGCTCGCGACGCTCGCGTTCCAGATGCGGGCGCCGTCCAAGTGTGTGGCGAGTCCGTGATCGCGGGCTCGATCGGCGACTGCGCGAGCTTGGCCGTATGGCCAGACGCGTCCGCCGGATCCATTGTGCGTGTTCTCGATCGCGACCAGGGCGGTTCGCGCCGTCCAGTCGCCCCGAGGGTGCAAAACGGCGTCGATGTCGTCGGGCGCGAACAAGCCGCCGCGGCCGGCAATCGCAAACTGCACGCCGTTCACGGCGGCGCCCGCGCCGGCCTCGTGATGCACCGGGTGCGCCCCCTCGCCGACGATGACGTCGTCGCCCGGGCGTGTTTGCGTGGCAATCGCGAGCTGGTTTCCCATCGTGCCGCTCGTGACGAAAAGAGCGGCCTCCTTTCCGGTGATGCGCGCCACTTCCTCCTCGAGGGCGCGCACTGTGGGGTCTTCGCCCAAGACGTCATCGCCAACCTCTGCACGCGCCATCGCTTCGCGCATCGCGGAAGAAGGCCGTGTCACGGTATCGCTGCGCAGATCGATCATGCGAAAAGCAACCTACGCCTTAGCCGGCCGACGGCTAGCGGATCGGGGTCGGGGTAGTCGAGGTCGGGGTCGGGTCGGGGTAGTCGAGGTCGAGGTCGAGGTCGGGGTCGGGGTTGGGGTCGGGGTCGAGGATCGAGGATCGAGGATCGAGGTCGGGGTCGCGTGCTGTTCCCCGCCGAAGCGGCTGCGTATCGATGTTTGCTGCGCAGGTTGTTGCGCAGAAGCTCGGAGGGCGGTAGAGGTTAACTGGTTCAACCAGTCGGGGATTTCAATGCCGGACGACTCGAAGCCGCCTACGACGCCGTTCGCGCCGGACGCGGCACATACGCTCGCGTCGATCGCTCCGGTCGCGCGGCAAAGCGTCGTCGATGCCGTAGCCGATCGCCTCCGAGGGGAGATTCTTGCGGGCCGCTTGCGGCCGGGCACGCGTTTGCCTTCCGAGCGAGAGCTTTCGCTTGCATTGGGCGTGAACCGCTTGACGCTGCGCGCGTCGCTCGCGCGACTCGAGGCGCTCGGCCTCATCACGACGCGGCATGGCGCAGGCACCGTCGTGGCGTCGTGGCGCGAGCGTGCCGGCCTCGAGATGCTGGGAACGCTGGTGCGCGGGCTCAAAGTGGCCGAGCCGGCATGGCACGAGCTCGTCCGAAGTTCTCTCGAGATTCGCCGCATTCTCGCGTCCGAAGCCGTTGCTCTGGCCGCCGAGCGTCATGACGAAGCGGATCTCATCGCCATCGGGGCGTGCGCTCAAGTCCTTCGCGAACACGTCGAGGACCCCGTGGCGTTTGCGCGTCTCGACTTGGCGTTCATGCGAGCGGTCTGCAAAGCCGCGCGCAACGTCGGGCTCGAGCTGTTTCTCAACACCTTTGCGAGATGGCCGGACGATCATCCGCAGCTCGTGGCGGCGCTCTATGACGACTGCGCGTCGTCCGCCGCGCTCTATCCTGCCGTCATCGATCTGATTCGGTCGCGCGACGGCGACGCGGCGCGCCAGCTTACGCGCAAGACGCTCGAAGTCTTGGATGGCGCGTGGTCGCGGCGTCACCCGTCTCCCGCCCCCGAAGTCCCGGTGAAATCAACCATGCACGCGGATACCGGCAATAAGGGCAAGACGGCATAGACGGCATAGGTGGAGGGCGCCTCTCGAAGCGATCGGTCTCCGTCCTTCGTCGACCACCAAATCGAGAGCTCGTCGGCAGGCGCGCGCGGTCGCCGCTTGACTCGCCGGGCCTTGCGCGTATTTTTCGCGCGCCCGTTTCGCTTCTGGTGTGCCACCCTAGCTCAGGGGTAGAGCAACGGTTTCGTAAACCGTAGGTCTGGGGTTCAATTCCCCAGGGTGGCTCCAATTCGAGAAGCGCAGGAACCCCGCTTCCACAAGCCGACCGCGGAGCGCGCTGTCGTCCGCGGTCGTGCAGAATGGGGCAAGCCCCATGGGGCATTCGCCCCATGGCACGACCGTAGGTGCACCCGAAACCCGGGTTTCGGGTTTCCCCGCCCGGGTCGACCCAGACCAGTGGCTCGAGTCCGGCGGGGCGGTGCGGGCGGCGACGATCCGCACGCTGCGCCAGGTCCAGCTACGAGACGCGTAGAGGGCTGACTGTTGGTGTGTCACACCATCATGGTAGGTGCGCTTCGATCGGGCAAGGCGTCCGGAAGCCGGTAAGGAGGTCGGTCAGACCGAGATTCAAACAGTGCGTTTCCCGCCTGCCGTTTGGCGCGCCATCGAGCGTGTTGCCAAGGCGAAAGGGCTGAGCCGCCACGCGGCGCTAAGGCTGGCGATCGTGGAATGGGTGCAGCGCGAGGCAGACGATATGTCCTCGCACGATCGGCCCGCTGAGCCCGCACGGCGGGTCCGCCGCCAGGCGTCCAGAGTCCGGTAAACGCCGGGGAACTGTCCTCGCGTCCGCGACGCGTAAACCGTCGGGGCTCGGTACCCCACGCCGCGGTGATGGCCGGGCTCGCCGCGCGCGAACGCCGCGGCGAATGATCGTAGTTTGAGACGAATCTGCCCTCGAGAGCTGGCGCCGCCACGGTGAGACGGCGACAAGCTTGTCCGTCCCCAGGCTCCAGGGCTATAGCGCGTTTATGGTCGCCGAGGGCGCAGGGTGTCTCCGGAAGTCCAGGCCTTTTGCGACGGTCGTGGCGTGCGCGATCGCCGCCTTCTCGATGTTCTGTGGACCTGCACTTCCGGGCACGCCCCTCGGGACCTACAACGTGACCGGCACGCTCGTGAGCGACACCTGCGGCAATGCGATGAATCCATGGACGTTCACGGCGCAAATGTCCGAGGATGGAACGGTGCTGTACTGGCTGCCATCGAGCGCGAGTTCGTCCTCGGGCAACCTGACTTCGGCCACCAAGGCGGTCATTACGACCGTGGTGACGGCAAACGTCGACGCCACGGAAGGGGGGGCTCCGGGGCCGTGTGACCTCACCGTCGCCACCACCCTCGACGTCTCGCTTGCGTCGGGCTTGACGCCATCCACCTTCACGGCGACCTACGCGCAAACGATTTCGGCGGCCACCGGGGTATCGAGCACGAACAACTGCACCGATCAGCTCAGCTCGTCGGGCGGGTCGTACGCGACGCTCCCGTGCACCGCGAGCTACTCGTTTTCCGGATCCCGCCAGTAGTTGCCAGGGGTCGGTCGGTTCGGTGACGCGGCGACCCGACGACGACGATCGCAAACTCGCCCGCTTCGGTTACGCCCAAGAGCTCGCAAGGCGGTTCGGTGGCTTTTCGAGTTTCGCGATCGGCTTTTCGGTCATCAGCGTACTCACCGGCGTCACGTCGACCTTTGGCGATGCGCTTGCCGCGGGCGGCCCTGCGGGACTCGGGCTCGGTTGGCCCCTCGTCGCTTGCGGCACGATGCTCGTCGCTCTTGCCATGGCCGAGCTGTCGAGCGCCTTCCCGACCGCCGGCGCCCTGTACCATTGGGCTTCGCTGCTCGGCGGACCGGGCTGGGGATGGTCGACCGCGATGCTCAACCTTGCGGGCCAGCTCGCCATCGTTGCGGCCATCGACCTCGCATGTGCCCAGGCGCTTGCACAGGTGGTCGGCTGGGACCGGCGCGCGGCGTTCGCCCTGTACGCGGTCATCGTGGCCGTCCATGGTGCCCTGAACGCTGCATCGATCCGACTCGTGGCTTGGCTCAACGATGCGTCGGCCACCGTACACATGGTCGGGGTGGCGGTTCTCGTGGGCGCGCTCTTCTGGAAGGGGGTGGCACATCCTTGGGCGTACCTCGTTCACGTAGGCGGCACGGCCCGACCCGACGGCCTCTATGTCCTGGGCTTTGTCCAGGCCCTCGTGCTCGGGGTCTGGACCTTCACCGGATTCGACGCCGCGGCGCACGTGAGCGAAGAGACTCGCCACCCGGACAGGCGGGCTCCGATCGGGATCGTCTCCGCCGTGGCGGTGAGCGCGGTCGCGGGCTTCGCGTTGGTCGCCGCTCTCGCGCTCTCGGTGCGGGATTGGAGAGTGACGGCCGAGGCCCCCGACGCCGCGCTCTCGGTACTGCGCGGCGCTCTCGGACCACAAGCCGGACGGTTCGCGATGGGACTCGCGGTGCTCGCGATGTGGTTCGCCGGGCTCTCGAGCGTGACGAGCGCGTCGCGCATGCTCTTCGCATTCGCACGCGACGACGGCATTCCGATGGCCGCCTTTCTTCGGCATGTCGACGGCCGTACCCAGACGCCGATCGGTGCGATTGGGGCCTGTGTCCTCGTTTCGGTCGCGTTGGTCATCGTCACGGCACCCTGGAGCGACGCTGTCTTTCTGACCGTCGCGGTTCTGGCGACGGCGGCGCTCTATGCGTCCTACGCCGTGCCGATCGCGCTCGGCGCAGCCGCACGGGCGGCCGGCCGTTGGACCCAGCGGGGCTCTTGGAACCTCGGACGCGCCGGCATTCCCGTCGCTTTGGCCGCGGTCGGCTGGACGGTCGCCGTCGGAGGGATCTTGGTGTTGGCGAATGCGGGGGCCATGGCCGCATTCGCCGGCCTTACGGGGGTCCTCTTTGCCGTCTGGAGATGGCGCGTCCGTGCGCGCTTTACGGGACCCAAAATCGACTTGGCTCACTTCGAGGTCGAGTAGACGCGCGAGCCCATCGATGGCCCTCGCACGTTCGGCCTCGTGGCAGGGGTGGACGCCACGCCGACGACGGTTTGGACAGGGCTCTCGCCCACCCTGCCTCAGGGTGTCTGCGGGCGGGTCGACGTCCTCATCGCCGCGATCCGCGCTTCGATGGTCGCAACCGCGTCGGCCGTCGCATACGATTCGGTCAACGTGAGCTTGCCGCCGCTCCGGGCGACGTACCCTTGGTCGATAAAGCTCGCGTAGGCGTTCTCGATCATCGGGCTGCTTACGGCCTCGCGACGCGACAAATCGCCCGCCAGGAACATGCGCTGCCCGATCGCGATGGCGCGCCGCACGACCTCCTTGCTGGAGAGCGGGCCGCGAAGCAGTGCGGTCAAGCTGCGCGCGGCCAAACGATATCCTTCGATGAAGTTCGCAAGAATGTTCGCGTAGAGCGCAACCTGATCGAGGCCGTCGTCGCCTTGGGGCGCCACCCCCACGCCGCCCTCGCCCGGCTTGGGCGCGATGCGCACGATCTCGCGATCGGCCTCCATGGCGGCGATCTCTTCGTCGAAGATCTGCTCGAAGGGCGCGTCCGCACGGAACGTGAATTCATATTTGAACAGACGTGACAGGGAAAGGACGCGCTCGCGCACCGCGCCGACCGGCAGGATGGGGCCGGGACTCGCGAGGATCGCCGTCGCGATGATGGCCCGGGGCGCGAAGAAGTGGACGATCACGTTTTTCGCCAGGTCGAGCGACATGCGCGCTTCGGGGGCGACGACGTAGATGACGTCGTCGCCGCTGCCGTGCGCCTGGACGTGACCGGCCCGAACGAACAGCTCCGTAGCCTCGCGCAGGGCTGCGGTGCGTATTTCGCCGCCGCTGTCGGCGGTCGCGAGCGACGGGCTGAAGCGGGCCCTCTTCGAGTGCAAAGTGCGCGCGAGGCGCTGGCACGTTGCGCGCAAATCGGCTTGGGGCAGCCCCCGTCGGTCGTATGCGAGCAGTGCCGTTGCGACGAGAGGGCCGGCCGTGACGGCCGTCACCGAGTTGATCTCGTTCATGACCCGGTACGCGAGCCGCGTGATGAGCGCACGCCTGCGCGAGGGGCTCATGGTCGAAAGGTCTTCCGGTGTCGATTTCGGATCGATCTCGCGAAGGATGTCCGCCAGCCGGAGCGGCCGGCCGAATTGAATGCTCAACCGGCCGTAGCGACCCACCATGAGATCCATCGACCGGACCAGCCCGCGCACGTTCTCCTTGTGTTTTTCGCCGCCGCCGAGTTCGCGGACGAACGCCTTTTCCTCCATGAACCGTTCGTAACCGATGCTCAACGGGCAAAACCACGTCGTCCTCGTCGGGACGCTCAGCGCGGCGTCGACTGCGAGCGAGAGCAGCCCGAGCTTGGGCGGCAACAGCTTGCCCGTCCGCGATCGTCCGCCCTCCAGAAAGAACTCCAAAGGCGAGCCGTCTTTGATCGTCCGGCGCACGTACGCGTCGACGACGGCCGCGTAGAGCCGGTCGCCGGCGAATGTCCGGCGGATGAAGAAGGCGCCCGCGCGCCGGAGCAGCGGGCCCATCGGAAAGAAGTTGAGGTTGTCGCCGGCGGCCACGAGCGGCATCGGCAGCTTGTGCCGATAGAGCACCCACGCCAGCACGATCGAGTCCATATGGGACTTGTGCGACGGAAGGAGCACGAGGGTCCCCTCCTTGGCGTGCTCGCGCAGCAGTTCGATGCCCGGTTGGTCCACCTCGACCGCCGAGAACATGCGGGCGGCGGCGTGAGCGACGACCTGATCGAGCGCCGCGATGGCGTTCATGTCGAGTTCGGCTTGAAGGCCGCGAAGCATGGCCATCGCCCGCTCGGTGATGACCGCGCGCTCGCGGGCGCCTTCCCCCGCCATGTCGGCGATGACCTTTTGCAACTTCGGGCTCCGGATCACCTCTTCGCGCAGCCGGTCGGCCGGCTTTCGCGCCGGTCCGAGGATCGCGCGCCGCTCCCGCTCGAGCCGGCGCAACAGCGTGTACGTGAGCCGGCGCACGAGCACGTCGTCGCTCGCACCGTCGGCGTCGCGCGCGAGAAACTCCTGCAGGTCGACCGGCTCGCCGGCGCGCAGGATGGCATGACGAAAATTCGCGAGAAATTGCGCCATCGAGCGCAAGCTGCCGGGCCACTCGCTCGGGCCGAACAGGGCGTCGACCAGATTGCCGCCTCGGGTGCCGGCGCGACGCGACCAGACGAACACCTGGGGCACGAGAAGCACCCGGCGGTGGCCGCGCCGTTGAAGATTGAAGAGGGCCCGGACCAGGTGGTCGCCCTCGATTCGGCCGCGCGCCAGCCCCGCTAGGACGTGGGGGGGGCGCTTGAGAAACAGGGCGGCGCTCGCGCCGCTCGCCACGGCGGCTTCGAGCTCCGCTTCGTCGGCCTCGGGAGTTCGGGGGCGAAGCGCATTGCGAAAGCCGTGCCTCATCGGCTCGAGCACGCGCAGACCCAGATCGTTCGCGAAGCGGATGCGCGGCAGATCGTGGCGCTTGGTGAGGTAGTCGAGCGCCAGAAAGTCGACGAGCGACAGATTGCGCAGGACGTACACCACCGTGCCGCGCGCCATGGCGTCGCGCACGGCGCGCAGCCACGCCTCATCGACGGCGATGCTGTCGAAGAGGCTTGGGTAGATCCGCGCGAGGACCGGATTCGGATCGTACTGCGGCAGACGGGGGTGGCGTTCGCTCATGACATCGCCGCGCACGGCACGTGGGACGTGTCACCGCCCCAGAAACGTGCGTTGGGCAATTGCGGCAATCCTTTTCGAGGTATCGGGGGTGAGACCGGTGGCCGCGTAGGGCCACGCGAAATTGAACGCCTGGACCTGCTCGCACGAGAGCGAGACGAGAATGTCGGCAGGCGTTGGGGCGGCGGGCTGCGCGATCGCGAAGCCGAACTCCGCGAACATACAGTTCGACGTGGCGCTTTGGAATCCGCCCCTATACCCGAAGGCGTCGACGATGTCCGATTTGAGGCTGGCGTCGCTGATGGGCTGGTAGTCGAGAACCCGGAATCCGTGAAACCGCGGTGCATCGGCGACCGGAGGACCGGAGGCGGGGGTGCCGGCAATCAGCCCCGGCGGCAGAAGCCCCGGCGGCAGAAGGGATGCACCGGCCTGAATCCACTGCTGGATCGGCACCGGCAGCTGTAAGCTCGTCGGTGCAGCATGCGGCTCGGAGGGCGCCTCGTAGTTTTGCAAGCGGTACACGGTCATCTGCGAGCCTTTCATCTTGTCGAACGGAGGCGACAGCGTGGCGCATCCGGCGCACGCGGCGGTCAGGACCGCGGCGCGAATGGCACGGTGGATGGGGGCCGGGCAAAAAGGCGTCGAAGAGGGCCGAAAAGACATGGGCCGGGGGCAACTATATCCGAGAGCGTTGCGATCGTGACTGCGCCGGCGTTGAATGTCTGGAGGCGCGGAGGCAAGATCCGACGATGGCTGTGCAGAGCACGCCCGTGGCACTCCGAATCAAGAGGATCGATCACGTTGCGGTCTGCGTCGCCGACATCGACGAGGCGATCGGGCGATACCGGACGCTTTTGGGCATCACCCCGGGTGTGCGCGAAGTCGTCGAGTCGCAACACGCGGAGATCGCTCTGCTGCCGATCGGCGCAGCCGGTCTCGAGCTCGTGATGCCTCGGGGAAATGCGTCGCTCGCGCGCTTCTTGGAGCGGCGGGGCCCCGGACTGCACCACGTGGCGATCGAGATTGAGGGCATGGACGAAGCGCTCGCTCTTCTAAAGAGCCTTGGGGTACCTCTAATCGACGAATCGCCTCGGATCGGCGCGCGCGGTCACAAAGTGGCCTTTGTCCACCCGGGTGCAACCGGAGGCGTGTTGATTGAGCTCGTCGAGTCTTCTCCAGCCGGCGCTCAGGGGTCTCCGGGCTCGCCGCCGTCGGTCCCGAATGCGCCGGGTGGGGGACCTTCGGCGTCTCGCGGAGCGCGTGCCGGTGTGGTCTCGCCTGAAGGGTTCTAGCCGGAACGGGCTCGGCCAAGTATCCTGCCGCCCCGAAGCTCGCTCGGTACAGGAGGCGGCGCCTTGAAAAAAAATTGGATCGTAGCGTGCTCGTGCGGACGCAGGGTCGTAGCCGGCTTGGTCGGCGGCGCCTTCATCATGTCGCAGGCTCCGGTCGCCCTTGCCCAGGGCGGATCGGACAAGCCGTCGACGGCCGCGGCGACGCCGAGCGTCGACATCGTGTCCGCCAAGAAGCACTACGCGGCCGGCGAGAAAAAGTACAAGGCGGGCGACTTCGCGGGTGCGCTTTCGGATTTCAAGGAGGCCAACGACATCAAGTCCACCCCGCAAGCGGAGCGGTACCTCGCGCTCTGCGAGGACGCTCTGGGCCACTATTCGGCGGCCGCCGACTGGTACGACCAATTCCTCGGCCACGTCCCCGCCAAGATGCTGGTTCAGGGCGACGAAGTTCGAAAACGTGTGGGCGAGATCCGAGCGATGCCCGGCAAGGTGCACATCGAGTCCAACCCGCCGGCCGCCGACGTGACGATCGACGGCACGCTGCAGTCGACACCGACGCCGCTCGACGTCGATCTTGCGCCGGGGGCGCACCAGGTGGCGTTCAAGCATGCGGGCCGTCTTCCGGCCGAAAGGGGCGTGACCGTCGCATTTGCGTCGTCTCAGGCCCTGACGGTGGATCTCGCTCCGGAGCCGCCCCGCGTTCCCGTCGCTCCCGTCGCGGTAGCGCCCGTCCCGGCGCCGCTTCCGACCGCTCCGCCGCCCGCCGAGCCCAGGAGTCTCGTGCCCGCCTACATCACGGGCGCGTTGGCGGTCGCCGCAGCGGGTGTCGGGACCGTCTTCGGGGTCCTGACCTTGAACGACAAGGCCAGCTTCAACCGGAATCCGACGACGACGACGGCCGACAACGGCGACACCCACGCGCTCATCGCGGATATGTCTTTTGGGGTCGCGATCACCCTCGGCGTGACGAGCGTCGTGCTCTTCGCGACCAAGGATGAAGCGCCGGCTGCGATGAGTTCGGCGCGTTCGAAGACGAAGACGGCACACTTGCGCGACAAGACGGAGCACGGCGTCAGCTGGAGTCCCGTTCCCATCGTCGGCGCCCACTGGGGCGGTGGCGGTCTCGTCATGAGCTTTTGATCGGCGGCGATGCGATGAGAAAAATTCGAATGTCCATGAATGTTTCCGGCAAGCGAGGGTGGCTGGTGGCGGCGGCGCTCGGCGCAGTCTGCTGCGGAGGGATCGGCTGTGAGCTGCTGGTCAACTTCGATCGCAGCTTGATCCCTGCGGGCGACGGCGGGTCCGAGGACGCCGCCTTCGAGGACGTGACCGCCGAGGACGTGACGACCGAGGACGGCGCGTCCGACGTCGCCGTGACGGACGGTTCTGTCCCCTCGGACGCGCCCGTTGCCGATGCCGGATCGGACGCAAGCCAAGACGTCGCCACCTCGCTGGACGCTTCGGATGGCGCGCCCGTCGCGGACGCCGCCGACGCCGGGAGCGATGCTCAGGCGACAGGCCCGGATGCAACGGCAGCAGAGGGCGGCGCCGACGCTCTGGCGGATGCGCTGCCGGGGTCCGGCGACGCTGGACCATCTGGCGCCGACGCATCGGCGGACGCTGCGGTCGACGGCGCTGCCGAGGCCGGTGACGCTGCCAACTCCGCGGAGGCTGCGCCCGACGGCGGGGACGACGACGCGAGCGACTGACCGCACGCGATTCGGCCAGGGTCGGGGTCGATGTCGCGCGCGCTCAATCCATTTCCGCGATCGCGCGGGCGACCCGATCGATGTCCGGATCCATGTAAATGGGATCGTTTGCGCGTCGACTGTCCACGCCGGCAATCCGCCGTTCGTGGTAGGCAAGTTTGAATTCCGTGAATTTGAGCCCGTTGGCCGTCGATACGACGACGACGCGCTGATCGCGATCGATGAGTCCTTGCTCGCGCAGCTTGAAGAGACAGGCGAGAGCTACGCCGGTGTGGGGGCAGGTGTATAGACCCGTTCTGTCGGCTCGTGCGCAAGCGTCCGCGAGTTCTTCCTCCGTGGCCTGCTCGACGACTCCGTTCATCGCGTGCAGCGCTGCCATCGCCCTCGGCGCGCTCACCGGATTTCCGATCTGGATGGCGCTCGCCAGCGTTTGCCCGGCTGCCATCGGCTCGACCACGTTCCTGCCCGCCTTGAAGGCTCGGTACATCGGGTTCGCGCGCTCCGCTTGCGCGACGCAGAGGCGCGGTATGCGCGCGACCAAGCCGAGCTCGCGCATCATCTTGAACCCCGCGTAGAGCGCGGCGGCGTTGCCCAGATTGCCGCTCGGCAAGATGATCCAGTCGGGCGATTCCCAATCGAATTGCTGCACGATTTCGAGTGAGACGGTTTTCTGTCCCTCGATCCGCAGGGGGTTCATCGAGTTCGCGAGGTACACGAGGCCGCGGCGGGCCAGCTCCTTGACGACCGCCATGCAGCCGTCGAAGTCCGTATCGAGCGCAAAGACGCGCGCTCCGTGCGCCAGAGGCTGGACGAGTTGCGCCGTCGACACGCGGCCGCGGGGCAGAAGAACGGCGACCGGCAAGCCTGCCGCGGCCCCGTAGGCAGCAAGCGAGGCGCTCGTGTCGCCGGTGCTGGCGCAACAAAGCGTTCGGGTCGTCAGTTTGCCCTCCGCGATCGCCTGCCGGACGACGCTGACGAGCACAGTCATCCCGAGATCCTTGAAGCTGCCGGTGTGCGAATTGCCGCAGAGCTTGACCCACAGGTCCGGTACGCCGATTTCTCGGCCGAGCCGCTCCGCCCAGAAGACGTTCGTTCCCCCCTCCCCCGCGGAGACGATGCACTCGTCGGGTACGCCGGGGGCTACCCACTCGCGCTTGCCCCACACGCCGGATCCGTACGGCCATTCCGTTCGCATCCACCGATCTTCGAAGAGCTTCATCCACGACGCGGCGCTCCGGTCGCGCAGCGCGGTCATGTCGTGGGCCACCTCGAGCAAGCCGTCGCAGGTCGGGCACCGATAGAGGGCCTCGGTCAGCGGATGTTCCCCGGCGCACCCTGCGAAACATCGGAAAACAGCGCGGTATCCGGCCATTGGCGCGCAAGCATAACCCAGACGTCGCGCGACGGCCGGCGGAGACACGGACGATCGAATCGGGCGTTGCACGTTCGGGGTCGGGGGGTCCGAGCCCTGCGGGACGCGTTGCCTCTCGCGTGCTAATTGTCACCCGTTGCGATGTCCGAAATTGCAGCCATGTGTCGTCGAGCGCGGGGTGCCGCGCGAAAGCTCGCGCCGTACGACCGCGCAGCCAAGGACGCCGCGTTGCATGCCGTCGCCGCGGGCCTTCGGACCCGGTCCGCCGAGATCGTCGAGGCCAACGCGCGCGACGTGGACGACGCCCGCGCGGCGGGATCGAGCGACGCGCTCGTCGATCGGCTGGGGCTCGATCCGAAGCGCGTCGCGCAAATGGCGGATGCCGTCGCCGAAATCGCGGATCTCGACGATCCGGTGGGTCGTGTGCTGTTCGAGGCGACGCGTCCGAACGGCCTGCGCGTGCGTCGCGTGAGCGTTCCCATCGGCGTCATTGCCGTGATTTACGAGTCGCGCCCCAACGTAACGACCGATGCGGCGGCGCTGTGCCTGAAGGCGGGTAACGCGGTGGTCTTGCGGGGAGGTTCGGACGCAGCGCGTTCGAACGCCGCCATCCTTTCGGTCGTGCGTGAGAGCGTTCAGGCCGCCGGCCTGCCGAACGATGCGGTTCAAATGGTGCCGCCCGGCAATCACGACGCCATTCGCGAACTGCTCGAGCAGGTCGATACCGTCGATCTTGCGATCCCGCGCGGCGGCGAAGCGCTCATTCGGTTCGTTCAGCAGACGGCGCGGGTGCCGGTCATCGCGCACGCCAAAGGCGTCTGCCATCTTTATGTGGACGCCGGCGCCGACGTCGACATGGCGGTGCGTCTCGCGGTCAACAGCAAGCTGCACCGCCCAGGGACGTGCAACACGCTGGAGTGTCTGCTCGTCGACGTTCGCGACGTCGACCGGGTGCTACCCCCCATCGCGGCCGCCCTCCTTGCAGGCGGGTGCGAACTGCGCGGCTGCGAACGGACGCGATCGCTCGTGGCCCAAGCCAAGGCTGCTACCGATGACGATTGGGGGCGCGAGTACCTCGATCGCATTCTGGCGGTTCGCGTGGTCGACGGCATCGAAGGTGCGCTCGGTCACGTGGCGCGCTTCGGTTCGGGTCACACGGATGCGATTTGCACACGAAATGCCGCGCACGCGGAGCGGTGGCGCCGCGAGGTCGACTCGGCGTGCGTCATCGTCAACGCAAGTACGCGCTTGCACGACGGCGGAGAGCTCGGCATGGGTGCGGAGATCGGCACGGCGACGAGCAAGATCCACTGGCGTGGCACGATGGGCCTGCAGGGGCTCACGACATTTCAGTGGGTTCTCGACGGCGACGGGCAGGTTCGAAACTGAACCGAAGTCATGCCGGCATCGAGCGGGGGTGAGTTACGATGAGGCATCGATAGCGGGCAAGATCAGAAAGGGACGCGGTTGGCGACGCGAAGGTACGGTGCGGGCGGTTCGGGCGAAGGTTCTCGGCCGCGAATCAAGATTTCCCACGAAAAGGTGAAGGCCGATCGCGGTACACGGCGATCGGTGCCCCCGCCGGCGCGCGCTCGTTCCCCGAAGGTGTCACCGGTGCGCAGCCGAACGGTGAAAAAGCCTCGTTCGGCCGAGGAGACGCGCGACCCGCGCGGGCCCTGGAGCGTCGCAAGCGAGTCGGCGCGCGACACGGCCGCCGCCATCGCGGTGGCCGCGCTCGACAAGAAGGCCGTCGGTCTCGAGATCCTCGATGTCGCGGGGAGAGTCGACTACGCCGATTTCCTCGTGATCATGACCGGGCGCAGCGATCGGCATGCCCAGGCGCTCGCGCACGGGATCGAGGAGGCGTTGAAAAAGAAAGGGGTTCGTCCGGTCGCGGTGGAGGGGCTGCCGCACGGAACATGGGTCCTCATGGATTTTGGCGACGTCGTGGTCCACGTCTTCCAGGACGACACGCGCCAACTCTACGATATCGAGGGTCTTTGGCTCGACGCCCAGCGGGTAGCGGTACCCGCGGCCGCGCCCTCGGACTGATCTCGGGGGGGACAGCTGTGGCCCGATTCGATCACGACAACGCCCGCCGGCGCAATTTTGTCCTGTGGCCCGACGGTGCCCGATCGGAGGCGCCTTTCAGGGGCTCTTCGGCGGATCGCTCGCGGATTCGCGTGGTTTGAGGACGTACGCGAGCGGGATGGATAAGAAATACAGCCCTATGAGAGCGATGCTGACGGCGAGTTGACTCGTCACCTCCGGTCCCGGTGTGACGATGGCTCCGACGATGAACGCGAGGACGGTCGCCCACCGGCCGAATCCGAGGAGCTGCTTCGGAGTGACGATCCCGGCGAGCACCAGAAACGCGATGAAGAGCGGCAGCTCGAAGACGGCACCGAAAGCCAGAAGAAATCGGGTCGTGAAGTCCAGGAAGAACTCGAGGGTCACGATCTGCGTGAGCTCGACGCCCTCCTTGACGGTGCCGAGGAGCGACAGGAAATAATTGAACGTGAACGGGAACGCGACGTAATACGCAAACGCTACGCCGGAGAGAAAGAGCGTCGTGGAGCTCACGACGAACGGAATGATGAGCCTCCGCTCCTTGCGATAGAGGCCCGGCGAGACGAAGCTCCAGAGCTGATAGAAGATGATCGGCGCGGCCGCGACGATTCCGGTCATGATCGAGAGCTCGAAATACCCGAGGAACGCGTCCGCCGGCCGCAGCGTCTGGAGGACGAGCGGCCGGTGGAAGTGCTGGATCCAGGTCCGCTGATACGGAGTGACCAGCCACGCCAGCAGTCGTTCACGAAAGGCCCACGCCCCGATGGTGGTCACGGCCACTGCGATGGCCGCGAGGACGATTCGGCGGCGGAGCTCGTCGAGGTGCTCCCAAATCGTCATTCGGGCCTCGGCGGCCGGCTGTTCCGCTGGCGGGGGCGCTGCGTCGGTGGGGGGCGCCCCCGTAGCGGGAGGCGGCGGCGCCTCGGGTGCAGCGGCGCTCACGAGGGTACCTCGGAGGCGCGTGCGGGAGGCGCGCTGCCCTCGGGTTCGGGGATCGTGCTCAGAGCCGGGGCACTTTGTTCGGGGATCGCGCTCAGAGCCGGGGCACTTTGTTCGGGGATCGCGCTCAGAGCTGGGGCACTCGGGATCGGCGCGGCAACGATCGAACCGTCGTACACCGGTGCCGTGTCCGGAAGCGCTCCATACGAGTCGGCGCCCTCGAGCGGGTACTCGCGTTGACGGTTGATGGGGGCCGCGAGCTCGGGAGGGGCAGGGGCCGGCGGCGGGGCATAGGGGGTTGCCGGCGGATTGGTGAAGCGGACGGCGTTCGGAACGGACCGAACCGACGTGACGATGCCGGCGAGTTCACCCCTCGTGAGCTTGCGGATCTCGGCGATGTCGCGGTCGATGCCCTCGGTTCGGAGAACCTCGTCGATCCCGCTCTTTTCGCGCATGTCGGCCGCGAGCCGGCGCAGTCGACCGGCGAGTTGACCCGCCCGTCGGAGGTAGCGAGGTAGCTCCTTGGGCCCGAGCACGACCATGGCGACTCCGAGCACCATGATCATCTCGCCGAAACTAAGGCCGAACACGTCAGCAGATTAGCACGTCGCATGCTAACCAGCTGCGTGCTTGCCCTTCAGGCCGTGACGCCCGATGTCCTGGCCGACACGTTGCAAATCGCGCTGGCCGAGGCGCGAAAGATTATAGCGTCAGTGCATCGCGGTCACTGGACCGGGGTGCCGGGTTGCCAGGGAGTTCGCCGCGTTGCCGTCGATGCGGCGCGGGCGAGGGGACAGGTGCCGGCGCTCGAGGTGCGGTCGGTGCGGCGCAGCGCCGTCGATCCGTTCGTCAAACTGGCGCTCGGGACCGCCGACGGGCACGTCGTCGAGGCTGTGCGCATCCCGCTCGAACGGGCCGGGCGCTTCAGCGCCTGCGTGAGCTCCCAAGCGGGCTGCGCGCTCGCTTGCGCGTTCTGCGCCACGGGACGCCTCGGGTTGATGAGAAACCTTGCGACCTGGGAGATCGTCGAGCAAGTGAGAGTGCTACGGGGCACGCTCGGCCCTGGGCAGCGCGTGCACGGCGTGGTCTTCCAGGGAATGGGCGAGCCGCTCGCGAACGTCGAACGAGTGATCGAGGCGATCCAAGTCATGACCGAGCCGTGCGCGCTCGCGATCGACGGCCGAGCCATCACCGTCTGCACGGCAGGAATTCCGTGCGGCATCCGGCGTTTGGCGCGCGAGCTGCCCAAGGTGCGCCTCGGCCTGTCGATCACGAGCGCGCGCCGAGAAGTCCGCCGGAAATTGATGCCCATCGATCGGACCCACCCGCTAAATGACGTGATCGACGCCGTCGAGGATCACGCCCGGTTCACCGGGCTTGCGCCCATGTGGGCGGTCACGCCGCTGGCTGGCGTGAACGACACCGAAGAGGACGCTCGAGCCCTGGCCGCTCTCGCGCTCGGTTTCGAGAGTCGGACGGGGGTCAGGCCGCGCGTCAGTGTCATTCCGTACAACGCAATCGACGCCGTCGACAAGGATCCGTTCACGCGAGGCGAGGTCGCTCGGTTCATCCAGCACCTCGTTACGAGCGGGCTGCGTCCTCACCTGCGCTACAGCGGCGGCGGCGACGTCGGCGCCGCATGCGGTCAGCTGGTCGGCCGGGCTTGAGAGCGCCCGTTGCTCCGGTCGCCTGGATGTCGCGAACGGCTTACGGCGTGCCGGGCCCCCAGATCGCTTCGATCGCGAGGCCCCTCGCACCCGCGTCCGCCGGCCCAAACGTCAACATGCGGGTCGGCGCGAGCAGGCAGATCACGGCGATATCGACGGGTGCGGCCCCGGGATCGATTCGAATGCTCGTGGCGGCGACGGTGCCGTCCTGCGCGATCTGGGCGATCACCCGCGCCGCTCCGTGGATCGGGTCGGACCCACGCTCGCGGTTTCGGACGCACATGTCGAGGGCGCTGGCGAGTCGATCGACCGCGGCGCGCGCGGCGGACGCGGCGATTCCGCGCGCTTCAGCGAGGGCGACAACGGCGAGCGGCCCTCGTGCCACGTAGTCGTATCCCCCTGGGGAGCGAGCCGACGTCGGCAGTTCGACGACCTCGTCGCGGGATGCCGGCACGACGTCGCGGGCGCTCGCCGAGCACGACCAGCAAGCAAGGGCGACCCACGGCACGGGCCGCGCATGCCACGGAGCGCGGGCCCCGGGCTTCAACGTCCGAGAACGTTTCGTGCGATGAGCAGCCGCTGGATCTGGGCGGTGCCCTCGTAGATCTGGAGGACTTTGGCGTCGCGCATGAGCTTTTCCACCGGAAACTCCTTCACGTACCCGTAGCCGCCGAAGATCTGGACCGCATCGATCGCAGTTTGCATCGCGCTATCGGCGCCGTACGCCTTCGCGCACGACGAGATGACCGGGTCGCGGATCCCTCGATCGAGGCTCCACGCGGCCTTGCGGACCAACAGGCTGGTCGCCTCGATCCGGATCTTCATCTCGGCGAGCATCGCTTGAACGAGCTGGTGATCGCCGATGGGGACTCCGAATGCGGTTCGCTCCCGCGCGTAGCGGAGGCACTCGTCGAGGCATCGGCGCATGAGGCCGACCGCGCTCGCGCCGATCGCCGGCCGGGTCTGGTTGAACGTTTCCATCGCCAGTTTGAAACCGTGACCCGGAGCTGCGAGCACCTGATGCGCGGGGACGCGGACCTCCTCGAGTACGACCGCGGCCGTGTCGCTCGCGCGCTGGCCGAGCTTGTCTTCGTGGCGGCCCGGCTTCACCCCGGATTGGCTGCGTTCGACGATGAACGCGCCGATGCCGCGGTGCTTCAGCGCCGGATCCTGCGTCGCGAACACCACGTAGAAGCTCGCGAGCGTCCCATTGGTGATCCACTGCTTGGTGCCGTTGATCACGTAGCCACCGGCGCCGTCCGGGATCGCTCGGCACTGCATTCCCGCCACGTCGCTGCCCATCGAGGGCTCGCTCGTCGCGTACGACACGAGGATGGGCTCGGTCGCGAGCCATCCGAGGTACTTCTTCTTTTGCTCCGCGCTCGCCGCAAGCTTGATCGGCGTCATCCCGAGCGTGTTGGCCGTGAAGCTCGTTTGGATGCCGGTGCAGCCGTAGGCGATCTCTTCGGTGATGAGCGAGTCGTCGACGTCACCGAGCCCCGTGCCTCCATACTCGGCCGGTAACGTGGGATTGACCAGGCCAAGGGCGTACGCCTCTTCGAAGACCTCCCTCGGAAAGCGCGATTCGCGATCGCACTCGGCCGCGATCGGGGTGACGCGCTCTCGCACGAATCGGCGCGTGGTGTCGACGAGCTCGCGTTGCTCGTCGCTTGGCTCGAAGTCGAACATGGCATTGGCCTCGTCTCTCGGCGGTCGCACCGACCGATGGCATTCATTGCCGCGCGCGTCGACGGCGGCGTTCGATTTCGGACTTGGCCGCGCGCATGCCCATGATGTAGCCGAGCACGAGGCCCACGAGCAGCACCCCGGGAATGAAGATGAAGTGCTCCGAGCCCGGCGCGTTCATCGGTTCATTCGACGTCGTGAACGCCGGCCGGGGCTCGCGAAGCGGCCTTGTCGATCACCCGCTCGAGTTCGTCCAGCCGGGTGTTCAGACCGCTCTGCTTTCGCCAGATGAGCGCCACCCAGAGGATGACGACGGCCCAGACGATGGCGTAGGCGGTCACGAGCAGGACCTGTCCGCTGTAGTGCGGCTCCGCCGGCCCCTGCACCGCCTGAAACGACGTCGCGCGGTCGTCGGGTCCTTGCGGCAGCGCCGTCGATGGTTCGGTCATGCTTCCGTCCTCGTGTCCAGGCCGAGATCGACGGCGTCCTCTTCGGCTTGCCGCAATCGACTCGAGGCGATTTCCACCCGCGCGCGCATCCAGATGATCAAAACGGCCAGAAGCGTGAATGCCAGGAATCCCAATGCGATGGCAATTTTCATATCCGGATGTTGAAGTCCGCCCCCCCGGCCGGTGATGACCATCGGGTGCTGCCCTCCCCACTTTTGAACGCTGTAGTGAATGATCGGTAGATTGGCCGCGCCGAGAACGCCGAGCGCCGCGGCGAACCGGCGCTCGCCCGGTCCGTCGCCCGCGAACGTGCGGAGCACGAGGTACGCGACGTAGATGAGAACGCTCAAAAGCTCGGTGGTCAGGCGCGGATCCCACGTCCAGAACGCCCCCCACGCCTTGGCGCCCCAGAGCGGTCCGGTCGTCAAGACGATGGCACCGAACGCAACCGCCGCCTCGGCCCCTGCCCGCGCGATCGCGTCTGCGACGTCGGATGGGCGGACCAGGTACGCGACCGATCCGCCGAAGCACGCGGCGGCTCCGATGTACACGGCGTAAGCGCTGGGTACGTGGAAATAGAAGATCTTTTGCACGATGCCCATTCGAGCTTCGATCGGCGCGACGAGGAAGATGAACAGGATCTCGCAGACGAACAGGATGGCCGTCGCGGCCACCAACGTCAGCGCGACGACGTCGACCGGCCGGGATCGCTGGCGCGTCATGTCCAAGGCACGCTAGCTCGCCTACTTGGGCCCTGCCAACCGGGCTTCGACTTGCTTGAGTGCGGCTTCGAGCACCTGGTTGTCCGGGTCGAGATGATTGGCCATGACCAGCTGCAGCTTGGCTTGCCGAAAGTCGCCGATCTGCATGAGCTCTTCGGCGCGTCGAGCGAAGGGGCGAGACGAGGGCGATCGGGCCGCCTCTTCGAGACGCGGTAGGGCGGAAGCCTGGCTCGGAGGGCGGGTTCGCTGGGCCTGATGCATGCGTGGCGGCCGGCGCTCCGCGGTCGTGCCGAGCTGTCCGTCGTACTGAGCGCGAAGCCCCGCGTCCGAGAGGATGAGGCATGCCTCGGTGCCGCGCTTGAAGATCCTCGACAGTGCAGCCCGCTCTTCCTGCCGCCGGCCAAAATGCCTGTCGGGATGAAATGCGTTGCAGAACCGATGAAACGCCGTGCGGACATCGTCCTCGCTGGCGGCGGGGGGTATGCCGAAAAGCTCGTAATAGGTGAGATCATCCAGCAATTCGGCCCATGCCAGGATATACTCGTTGGATTGGCTGGAGCTGCTCATCGATCGTCTCCGCCCGTCAACGTACCTGGACCGCAGCGTGGCGCACGCGCATCTCGGCCACGCTCTGCGCTCCGGCGATTCCCACGAGCTGCAGGAGCGCGTGAGCCTCGCGGCCGGTGGCTACATCGGTGGCAAAGACCTGCAATGTCCCGCTTTCGTCCACCTCGAAGCGCACCTGGATGGTCACCGCGCCGCGCGCGGCGGCGCGAAGGCCCGTCAACTCGACCTCGCCCAGAAACGTGTTGTGGCGAAAGAACGCCTCCTCGCCCTGCGCCACGCGCACCCGCACGACCGTTTGGCCATCGGCCGACGTCGCGAATGCTCTGGAATGCTCGCACGGGATTTTCGCGTTGCGGGGGACGATGACGTCGCACCAACCGCCGACGGTTTCGACGACGAGGGCGCGCGGCGTCACGTCGACCAGCACCGGAGCGCCTACGAGGCCGCCCGCCCCCGAGGAGGGCGGTGACGAGCTGGGCCGCACGGGTTCGAAATCGCCCGCCGGAGGCCGCGACGACCGATGCAACGCTGCAATCTGAGCGGGAACCGAGGTGGCGAGCGTGATGTCGTCGTCGTCCAAGCGGGCCTCGGGCGGCGGCGTTCTCCAGGTCGAGGTCGTGGGCGGCGGAGGGACACTTTGGCGTCGGGACAAGTCGGTGAGCGCGGCCGCCTGAATGGCAGCTCCCATCGCGACGACCTCCTCCGGGTTGACGCGGTCGAGCGGAGCTCTGCGAAAGAAGTGCTCCACCCGCCGCCGCACGAGCTTCACGCGCGTCGTGCCGCCCACCAGGATGACCTTGTCGAACGCCGCGACCGGAAGCCGCGCCATCGATAGCGCTTCTTGACAGACCATGAACGTGCGCTCGACCAGCGGAGCCGCGATGGCATCGAGCTCGTCTCGGGTCATGGTGAAGTCGAGGTCGAGTTGCGACCCGCCCACTCCGAACGCGATCTCGCGCAGCCTCACCACCGCCTGGGGGTGCATCGAAAGCGAGATCTTGATGCCTTCCGCGGCGGATCGCAGCCGCTCGAACGCTTGCGGGTGCGCGCGAGCGTCGTAACGGTGGGCTCGGACGAACGCGTCGGCCATGCGTTCGGCAATGGCGAGATCGATGTCGTCGCCGCCGAGAAAGCTGTCGCCGGCGGTCGCCAGGACCTCGAAGACGCTTCCGGAAAGGTGAAGGAGCGTGCAGTCGAACGTGCCGCCGCCGAAGTCGTAGATCGCGATCCGCTCGCGATTCGCCCGCCCGAGCCCGTACGCCAGCGCGGCGGCGGTGGGCTCGTTGATGATGCGCAGGACATCGAGCCCCGCGATGCGCCCGGCGACTTTCGTGGCGGCGCGCTGCAGCTCGTTGAAATTCGCCGGGACCGTGATCACGGCCCGGTCGACGGGCTCGCCGAGTGCGCTGTCGGCGATCTGCTTTGCCCGTTTGAGAACGAACGCGCTGATCTCCGGAAGCGTGTATTCGTGACCGCGCGCGACCACGAGAGGACCCTGGCCGCTGCCTTCGTTGAGATCGAACGCAAAACGCTGCCGCGACCGCCTTATCTCGTCGCTATCCCATGCGCGTCCAATGAGCCGTTTGACGCTGGCGATGGTATTTTTGGCGTCGATGGCTATTCGCTCCTTTGCGGCGTATCCGACGAGGACTTCGCCGCTCGGATGGAAGGACACGACGCTCGGAAGAAGGCGTCGCCCGTGATCGTCGGCGATGACTTGCACGCGGCCGCCGCGCACCGAGGCGACGACGGTGTTCGTCGTTCCGAGGTCGATTCCGACGACTGCCATCTACGATCGCCTTACCACATCTCGATCGACGGAGCCTGATTCGGTTTCCAATTCGGTCTCCAATTCTGCAATCACCTGATGAAACCAGCGACGTATCGATTTCGGAAAGGGCCACATCCACCCGTAGTCCGGACCGACGTATCGCCGGACGATTTCTATTTCCAAGTCGCGGGCTGCGTCGAGCCCGTGGATCTCCGCCGTAGCCCGAATCGTTTCGACGTACGCCTCCCATTCGAGGCGTGCGCGACCCCAGGATAAGACCACGGGCAACCATGGGAATAGGTAAACGAACGCCATCGCCACCTGCCCCATGCGTCGGCTCTGGCGAAGGTGAACGCGCTCGTGACGGAGGAGCACGTAGCGCGCATCGTCGCTCATCGCGTACCACGCGTCCGGGACGTAGAGTCGCCCGAAGAGCACGGTGTGATAGCGCGTTAGATAGTGCCGCTGCCCGCCGATCGTGACGACGCGGAGCGCGATCGCGATCGCGCGCTGCAGCGCACTGTCTCGCTTCGGGACAATCCCGAAGTCGGGAAACTCGCGATGAATTTCGGCAAGCAGAGATTGGGAGCGATCGGCCGTGCGACTGCATCCGAGTTTGGCACCGCCCGCAGTCGGCGGCAAGCGCTCGAGCGCCCGGCCTACGGCCGGAAATCGGCCGCCTCGTGTCACGGCGCGTCGGGCAGCCGTGTCCGGCGCCGCACCAACCCGCTTGCGGTTGGAGCGAACCCCGCTTGGACCAACGATCGCGCCATGTCGCTTCGTGCGGCATCGACGCCGTCGATCTTCGACAAGAGCAGCGCTCGCCTGCGCGATCCGTCGACCAAGCCCGCGAGAGCGGCCCCGAGCGCCGCTGCCGCCTCCGACCGGCGGTCGGGGTCTTCGGGCATGAACGTCAGCAGGCAGCGGTCCCGGCGGCCGAGCCATCCGAGCAGAGTGCCGTCTTGCAACACGACGAGTGCTCCGGCGCTTCGCTGCGGGCGCTCGTCGCCTCGGCCGGCTGGCCAATCGACGACAGCGCCCCATGCATTGGCGGGATCGCTCGCCGCCAGCACCAGGGGTGCGGAGGCGGCTTGCCCCTCGTGTCGATCCCGCAAGCGTTCGTCCGCTCCCGGCCACGCGAATTGGGCCCCGCCGCGCCCTTCCACGAAGTAGCCGCGGCGCACGCGCCCTTGGTCTTCGAGAACCTTGAGCACTCGGTACACCGACGAGAATCCGCCTTCGACGGCCTCGGCGCGCGCGACCTCGCGGGTCACGATTCCGTATCGTTGCAGCAGCCCCTGCGCCAGAGCCGTTCGGCGCTCCGCGTCGCTCGGACGTGAGGACCAGCGCGATGCGCGAAGCGACCACCGTCCTTCGCCGCCCCGGAATGCAAGCGGCGGGCGCGGTTGTCGGCGCGGGCGATGCCGGCGCGGCGACAGGGCCCGGCTGCGCAAAGGCTCAATCGTGTCGTTGGTGACTTCCCCGGCCCACACCATCTGCCAAAGGACCTCGAGCACTTCGCCGGGAAAGCCCCCGACCGCGCGCGCGAGATCCGAGAAGAAGACTGCGCCGCGTTGCGCCAGCGTTTCTCGTAGCGCGTTCGCCATCGCACCCTCGACCGGCACGATCGCGCGGGCGAGCAGGGCCTCTCGTTCTGCGAGGTAAAAAGCGATGCGTCCGTCCGTCGCTCCCAGCGCGTCGATTCCGGCCCACACCACTTCGCCCGACGCCGACAGTGCGTCGAGATCCCACGGCCGATATTCCTGCAGGCGTGCGGGCAGGATTTCCGTCTCCAGAGCCGATGCGACGAGCGGGCACCCTTCGAGCTCGGCGATGACGGCGAGAAGCGCGCCGCGCCCGCGCCGCTTGCTCGTGATCCCTTGCCATTCGGGCAGAAACCGCGCGAGTGCGCGCGCGTCGACCGGTTCGACGGCGCGCCGCAGGCGCGCGAGCGACGTGCGTCGGATCGCATCGAGAACGTCGGCATCGCACCAGGGTGTGTCGGGTCCGGCCGGCAAGAACGGGCCCCGCACGATCCGCCCTTCGCGCGCAAGCGCGTGGATGGCAGAATCGACGGTCGGGCCGTCCAGACCGAGTCGCATCGCCACCTCGTCGCGGAGGAACGGGCCGTGCGTGCGCGCGAAGCGAGCGACCAGGTCACGCGTCGCATGCTCTGCGCGATCGAGAAGCGCCTCGGCAATGCCGTCGGGCAAGGCGATGCCGATGCCGTCTCGAAACTTTGCAGCGTCCTCTGCCGCGACGACACGATCCTGGCCACCCACCCGGAGCGCGACGACGCGGCCCGCGCCCCGCAGATCACTCACCCAGGCTTGCGCGCGGTCGGCGGGAACCGTGCGTGCGATGATTTCCGGCAGCGACAGATCGCCGATCGCCAGCAGCATGTCGTGAATGCCGTCCGCGCTCGTTGCCGGTCGGGCCATGCGCTGCAGTCCGCGCTCGTAGTCCGCAACGATCTCGGGATCCAGGAGCCGCTGGGTCTCGGCGTCGCCCAAAAGATCGCGCAATCGATCGAAATCGATTGTCAACGCCTGTGCGCGCCGCTCGGCCGACGAGGCGGCACTCTCGTAGACGAAGGTTGCGGCGAACGAGAACAGGATGCTGGCGGCGAACGGAGACGGCCCTCGGGCGTCCACGGTCGTGACTCGGAGTCGGCGCTCGGCGATGTCGCGCAGCGTTGAAACGAGTCCTGGCAGGTCGAAGACGTCGCGCAAGCATTCGCGGTACGTCTCCAGAACGATCGGGAACGTCGGATGGCGTGACGCCACGGCGAACAGGTTCGCGGCCCGCCTGCGCTGCGCCCACAGGGGCGTTCGGCGCGTGGGGTCGCGGCGTGGCAAAAGAAGAGCGCGCGCGGCACACTCTCGGAATCGTGCCGCGAAGAGCGCGGTGCCCTGCAGGCAGGCCGTGACCATGGTCTCGATCTCCCCGGGTGACGGCACGATGCGCTCGGCGGAGGGCGGTGCGTCGCACGCCGGGACCCGAAGCGCGAATCCGTCGTTGGTGGTGTGGTAGTCGACCGGGCCGTACGTCTCGCGCAGCCTCGCGGCGATCGCCATCGTCCAGGGTGCGAGGACGGCCGTGCCCAGCGGGCAGAGGACCACGATGCGCCAGTCGCCGGCTTCGTCCACGAACCGCTCGATCACCACCGCGCGATCGTGTGGGACTTGTCCGGCCTCGACTTGCTTGTGGACGTAGCCGATGAGTGCATCCGCGGCGACCGCGTCGAGCGCATACGTCGATCGAAGATCGGCCGGCGCCAGGTCTCCGTCGGCCACGCGCCGGACGAGCTCTCCCATGCGCAGCCCGAAGGCGCGTGCGCGGCCGGGTCGGTCGCCGTGCCAGAACGGCATCTTTCCCGGCTCGCCGGGCGCCGGCGTGACGATCACGCGGTCCGCCGTAATCCTTTCGGCGCGCCACGACGACGCGCCCAGCGTGAAGACCTCGCCCGGTCGCAATTCGAACACCATTTCTTCGTCGAGCTCGCCGACCCGACGCCCCGTGTCGCGGGCGCCGAGGTCTCCGCCGGGTGCCGCCGCGAACACTCCGTAGGATCCGCGGTCGGGGATCGTTCCGCCGTTCGTTACGGCGATCCTGTGCGCGCCCACGCGTGACGTGATGACATCCCGGCTGCGATCCCAGGTGATGCGCGGTCGCAGCTCTGCGAAATCGTCGGAAAAATGGCGCCCACTCAGCATGTCGAGCACGCCATCGAAGGCCGATCGCGGCAGATCCGCGAAGGGCGCCGCGTGCCGCACGCGATCGAAGAGGTCCGGGACCGAACCGTCATCCATCGCGGCCATCGCGACGATGTGCTGGGCGAGGACATCGAGCGGGTTGCGAGGATAAAAGGTCTCTTCGACTTGACCCGTCCGCATGCCGATCGCTGCGGCCGCGCACGCGACCAGATCCTGCCGATGCTTCGGGAGCAGGACGCCGTGCGGAATTCCGCCGAGGCCGTGGCACGCCCGGCCGATGCGTTGCAGCCCCGACGCGACGCTGGGTGGGGCCTCGACCTGGATCACGAGATCGAGGGCACCCATGTCGATTCCGAGTTCGAGAGAAGACGTGGCGACGATCGCTCGCAAATGTCCGCGCTTCAGCCGGTCTTCGATGATCGTCCTTCTCTCTCTCGAGAGCGAGCCATGATGGGCGAGCGCCATTTCTTCGCCGGCAAGGTCGTTCACCGCCGACGCGAGCCGCTCGGCCAGGCGGCGGCTGTTCACGAAGACGAGCGTCGCCCGGTGTGCGCGCACCAGGTCCATGATGCGGGTGTGCAGATCGGGCCACACGCTTGCCGGCGGAGTCGGTGTCGCATCGATTCGATCGGGCGGACTGTGCGCGCCGCCGAGCCGTGCCGGGGTGGTGGCCTCGACGGTCAGGTCGAGCTCTTTTCGCGCCCCCACCTCGAGGATCGTGACGGGCCGGGCCATCCGGTGCTCGAATCCGCCGATCCAGCGCGCCGCTTCGTCCAGCGGCCGCTGCGTCGCGCTCAGTCCAATGCGTTGAAGCGGCGCGGCGTCGGGTCGTCTCCGAGCCGCGAGCCGCTCGACCGACAGCATCAGGTGCGCGCCGCGCTTGGTCGGCACGAGCGCGTGGACTTCGTCGATGATGAGCGTTTCAACGGACTCGAGGGCGTCGCGCGCGGCCGACGTGAGCATCAAGTACAACGACTCGGGTGTCGTGATGAGGATGTCGGCCGGCCTGCGCCGCATCCGTGCCCGTTGCGCGCTTGGCGTGTCACCGGTGCGAACGTCGACGGTGGGCCGGTAGAGCTCGACACCGGCACGCTCTGCGAAATGGGCGATGCCCGACAGGGGCGTTTGCAGGTTGCGCTCAATGTCGACTGCGAGCGCCTTGAGCGGCGACACGTAGACGACGCTCACCCGCCCGGCGCGCGGTGTCGGAGCCCCCCTGCGCAGCAGGCGATCGATGGCGACCAGGAAGGCCGCGAGGGTCTTGCCGGATCCGGTGGGCGCAAACAGGAGCGTCGAGTCGCCGCGGCGGATCGCCGGCCATCCGAGGACCTGGGCGTCGCTCGGTGCCCCCAGTGCGGCCCGAAACCAGTCGGCAACGGGCGGAAGAAAGGAGTCGAGCGGCTGAGCGGGCACTCCGACGCCTGTGCCTTTTAGCACACGGCACCGCTCGACTCGTTGCCGAACCGCTCACGATTCGGTCCGGCGCGCGATACGTTATGGGCCGATGAGCGACGCGACTCGGCAAGGCCCTCCGAACGAGTCCTCGCCCTCGGCCGCTCCGCAGCAGCGCAGAACGTTCGAGTTTTTGGAAGAGACGAAGGAATCGATTCGATCGCTTGCAGCTTCGATGAGCTTCGTGGGCGTCTGTCTGATGCTGTTCGGCGGTTTGCTCGCTGCGTTCGCGGTCGTGGCCCTGTCCACGGGCTTCCCGTGGGTTGCGGCGGGGCTCGTCGGCGTGGCGTCCGTCTACACGCCGTCGGCTTGGTGGGCCATGTCGGCCGGCCGATCGCTTTCGGCGATTCTCCGGACTCGCGGGCACGACATCGATCATCTCGTCGAAGCATTGGCTCAGCTTCGCCGGCTGTTCGCGTTCGCCCGCGCAGTCATCATCGTCCAGGCTCTGGTGCTCACGGCGGTCGGCTCGATTTTCGTGTGGTGCACGTTCATCACCGACAAAGGGGACCGGTGTTTCGGCGCGTTTGGTTAGTGGCCCATGATCGTGACCGGCCGACGATTCTGCCGCGAACCGGCCGCATTGCCGGTCAGGCGTGCGCTCGGCCGAGCCAGTCGCCCTCGTGCACCGCGCGTCCCAGCGACCATTCGGACGCGCGCATGATGCGGCGGCCCTCGGGCTGTACGGTCACGAGCTCCAGCAGGGTGTCGGATCCGCATGCGACCAGCACGCGGGACTTGTCCGCGAGGATGACCCGACCGGCAGGTGCTGCGGCCACCGCGCCGTCGACGACGCGCGTCGCGTGAACCTTGAGGGTGCGATCGCCCAGAGTGGTGAAGGCGCCGGGCCACGGATTCATGCCCCGAACGTGGTCGTGAACGGCACGGGCGCTATCGGTCCATGCGATGCGCCCATGCTCCTTTTGCAGAATCGGCGCCGCGGTCGCCTGGGTGGAGTCTTGGGCTACGATCGAACAGGTCCCTGCCACGAACCGCGGAAGCCATTCGCGCACCGCTTGCGCGCCGACAATCGCGAGTCGCTCGGCGAGCTGCCCGGCTGTTTCCTCCGGCCCGATAGAGGTACGGACGGTCGCGAACGTCGGTCCCGTGTCCATACCCTCGTCGAGCTTCATGAGCGTCACTCCGCTCTCGCTCTCGCCGCGGACGATGGCCCACGCGATCGGCGCGGCACCGCGGTACTTGGGCAGGATCGACGCGTGGACGTTGACGCAACCAAGGCGTGGGCAGAATAAAACGTCGGGCGGAAGAATGCGCCCGTAGGCCACGACGAGCGCTACGTCCACCGCGTGTTGTCGCATCCATGCGGCAAACTCGCCGGTTCTCAACTTGGCTGGTTGGACGACCGGAAGGCCGAGCTCCGCCGCGCGAATTTTGGTCGGAGGAGCGTGCAGGGACAGGCCGCGCCCGGCCGGCTTGTCCGGTTGGCAGACGACGCCCACCACATCGGCGATCCCATGAAGAGCATCGAGCGACGGGACCGCGAAGGCGGGCGATCCGAAGAAGAGCGCTCGCAATGGAACGCATTGGACACTACCACGGCCTCGCCCGTACGTCGCGGCCGCGTCGCGTCGAGGCGACGGCGCGCCCGTGCCTCTTCGCTACACTCTTGCCCCATGCGCCGTCCGATGAACTTCAACTCCGGTCCCGCAACGCTGCCGCTCGCCGCACTCGAGCGCGCGCGAGCGGAGTTTCTCGACTTCGCCGGCACCGGCATGTCCGTCATCGAGCACTCGCATCGGGGTAAGGAGTACGAGATCGTTCACGATCAGGCCCTCGCTCTCGTGCGGGATTTGCTCGCGGTCCCGAGCGACTACGACGTCGTGTTTTTGCAGGGTGGGGCGTCGATGCAGTTCGCCCTCGTCCCTATGAATTTCCTGCCGCCCGGCGCTTCGGCCGACTACGTTGTGACCGGCACGTGGAGCGAAAAGGCGCACGCAGAAGGCGCCGCGTGGGCGACTGTGGCGGGGTCGAAGGTGCGCTTGGCGGCGACGGCGAAGCCCGAGGGGTACATTCGTGCTTTGCCGCCCGCCCAAACCTCGCTCGATGAAGCGGCGGCCTACGTCCATTTCACGAGCAACGAAACGATTGACGGGGTGCAGTACCTCGACCTGCCGCGCTTCGGGCGCGCCCCGCAGGTTTGCGACATGTCGAGCGACATCTTGTCGCGCAACGTCGACGTGTCGCAGTACGCGCTCATCTACGCGGGGGCACAGAAGAACATGGGCCCGAGTGGTGTCACCTTGGTCGTCGCTCGGCGCGACTTCCTCGATCGGGGCCGCAAGGACTTGCCCAAGATCCTTCAGTACCGCGCGCACGCCGAGGCGCGATCGCTACTCAATACCCCTTCGACCTTCGGGATCTACCTCGTGCGAAACGTGCTCGAGTGGCTCCGCGATCAGGGGGGGCTTGCCGGCATCGAGGAGCGAAACCGCGCAAAAGCCGCCGAGCTCTACGCGATGATGGACGACCACGCGGGCTTCTTCCGGTGCCCGGTCGAGATCGGGAGCCGATCGCGGATGAACGTCGTTTTCCGACTCCCGAGCGAGGATCTCGATCGGAAATTCCTCGACATGGCCAAGAAAAATGACTTCGTCGGCCTGCGCGGACATCGTTCGGTCGGAGGCATCCGCGCCTCCCTCTACAATGCGGTGGATCCGCAGTGGGTCAGCGCCCTCGTGTCGTTCATGGGGGAGTTCGCGAGGCGAAACGGGTGAGCCCCCTCGAACCCCTTACCGCCCCGTCACGCCTTTTTGGCACCCTTCGATTGGAGCGCTTTCAATGCGGATTCCAACGCGGCGGCGACTTCGGGGACTACGTGATCTCCGCGGGCCCACTGATCGGCCTTGACCAGGGTGGTCTGGGCCGCGGTAGCGAGCTTCGAGCGACGATGGCGCGAAAGAGCGCGGAACGCGCCTTGCGGCGCGCTGGGTTGGGATTGGACGGCAGGTCGCAGAAAGCCTCGCATCCAGCGCTCATATCGCGTGGCCGGGCGCTTGCCAAGCGCCGCGCACGCGCCTTCGAATCAGCTCACGGAGGCCATCGATGTCGATCGGCTTCTCGAGCACCGTGTTGGCGATGCCGTCCAGCATGGCCCGCACGTGCGGGAAGAGAAGCCCTCCGGTGACGAATACGATCCGGGCTGCCTGCTCGGGCGCCATGGCTTCGATGCGGTTGCGCAGCTCGACGCCGTTGAGGGTCGGCATCATGACGTCGCACAAGATCACGTCGTAGTACTCACCGGCTGCGATCCACTCGAGCGCTTGCTCGGGGCGAGTCGTTCCGATGAGGTCGAACTCATCGGAGAGGATGCGCCGGATCGAGTCGAGCACGAGCAATTCGTCGTCGATGACGAGGACGCGCGCCACACGATTCCTCGTTCCAGACGGGGGTCGGCGCGGTCCTCCAGACATCGGCGATCAAGTGAGCAGCGGGCGTGCCGCTTTATTCCGCGTTCGCAAGTGGCCAGGACGATTCGAGGTCACCTTTGAAGTGGACACCGAAAGGACCGCGTTGTCACGGAGCAAAATGCCACGCCGCGGCGAGGTACTACGCCGACGTCCCTGACCATACAGTTCCGAGACGGACACGCAGAGCGGTCGCTGCCGGTGTGAGCGCAAAACGAATGATTTCACCGGCCCGCGGGTGGTTGAGCACGGTGGCGAAAGCGTCGGAGGATCCGTTCGATCGGGCGACGTCCACCAAGGAGGGGTCGTCCTCGAGGGCGATGTTCTCGATGAGAGCCAGCAGGTCGCCGGTGATCAAGAACGCCGTCCGCAACTCCGCGGACACCAGTGCATCGACGAATTTGCGAGGATCCGGCAGCGTCGATCGAGTCGACCCTAGATGCGGAACGAGCTCCTCCAAAAGCCTGCGCTGGCGACGGGTAAGCGCCCGCGCCAGGCTCGTCTCGTACGGGGCGGTGAGCGTCCCGGTGGTGCCGTAGCCTGCGACGACCTGCCGGGCAGCAGCCACAAGCAGGGCTTGGACATGCTCCGGGCTGAGCTCCCGGAGCCACGGAACTCCGTAGGCGATCCGAGCGACCGCGCGAGCCAGGCTGGCAAGCTGCACGGTCTCCGACCGATCCATCAACGATGCCGGAACGACCACCCACGGCGTGTCCTGCGCCAAGACCCGAGTGACGGCGACCTTGCGCGAGATGACGAGCTCGGCCTCGCTCACCCCGAGCTGACGCGTGACGCGGTCGAGCATCAACCGAACGGGATGGCCGCTGCGCGACGGGATCCGATCGCGCGGCGAGATCCCGAGATCGGCGATTTCGGATCGGAGCATCTTGGACTCCGCGCCGGCGATTGCGGCTGCAACCTCCAGAAGGACGTGACGAGCCTCGCTCGGCAACACGTGGGTGACGAGCGTCGCGCGGTCCAGTGCGGCGTGTTGCGCATCCGGCGTGGAGCGACGCGCGCGCAACCACGCGCGACGTCCGTCGTCCAGATCCCCGGCCACGCTGCGCAGCTCCGAGACCACGGTCGCTTCCTCGCCGCGATCGCTCGCCGACAGCGTCTGTTCCAACAGCGCAAGGGCCATCGAGGGGTCGGAGAGCGAGAGCAAGGGGTGCGGCGTGGGATCCAGCATCCCCACGAGGACCTGCGACGCCCGGTCATTTGCGTTCGACGCGGCGTAGGCGCTCGCGAGCTCGAAACGCGCCTCGAAGAGAGTGGGGTCGAGCTCGATCGCGCGTTCGAGGTGAGCGATCCCCTCGCGCGGGCGATTGAGCGAGCCGATCTCGGTGCGACCCAGCGCCGCAAACCACCGCGCATCCGCGTGGCCGATCCGCTCTCCGATCGCGATTACGCCCGCCAGCGCGCGAGCTTGCCCAGCGGGGTCCGTCCGGAGCATGCCCGTCAGCCTCGCGAACGCGCGCGCATTCGACGGTGCGATCGCGACGGCGGCGACGAGCGCCCGCTCGGCGGCCTGCGGATCGTGGATACGCAGATGCACTTCGGACATCTCCATCAAAATTCCACTCTTGATCTCTGGGTCGTTCTCCGCGTCGGCCAGACGACTGAGGAGCTCGGCGATCTCGCGTCGCCGCGAAAGCGCCGCGTCTTCGGCCGCCTTGGGGGGCTCGGAGGTCATTCGCCGCAGCAACGCACGCAGGGCCCGCACGTTGGACGGTTCGATGGCGAGCGCCGCGCGCAAGACGCGATCGACCTCGGCGGGTCGGGCGAGGACCTTCTCGTAAATGCTCGCCAGCGCAAACAGCGCCGTCAGCTTGGGAGCGATCTCTCGGCTCGTCGATACGACGGCCTCGAGAGCATCGACGGCGTCCGGCCAGACGCGTTGAGCGATGCACAGTTCCGCCAGCGTGAGCAGCGACGGGATGTGTTGGGGGGCCAGCGTCCGGACACGGCGCATGGCGTCGATGGCCACGGGCAGGTCGTGCAGGTCGTCGCGCGCCACGCGTGCGATCTCCGAGCCGAACATGACAACGGCCTCGGGCGACTTGGATCGGTTGAGCGCCGTGCGGAAATGGGTCAGCAGCCGCTCGCCCTGGCGGTCTTCCAAGAGGACCGTCGCGAGCCGCCCGGCGGCCGGGATCGAGTCCGGATCGGCGTCGAGAGCCCGCTCGAGCAACCCGACCGCGCGCTGTCGGCGGTCCGCGCGCAAGCCGAGGCGAGGATCGTCGGCCGCACCGAGCAGCAGTTCGGCCGCGTCCAGAAGGCAGCGGGCCCGTAGCCGCGGCTCGTCGGCGAGATCGGCAAGGGCGATCGACGCGGCGAGCGCCGCCTCGGGATCGCCGAGCGAGGAGCTGAGCCGGGCGGCACCCGTCGCCGCTGTGAGCGATCGCTCGTCGGAGCCGAGCGTGTCGCGGTACCAGTGGAGCGCTTCGCCCAAGAGCTCCCGGGCCTCCTCCGGCTCCGGAGCGTCCGCCGCGGCCGATTCGAGCATGAGTGCGAGGCGAAGCTCGCGCGCGACGCGCGTGTCGGCGTTCGCGCTGAACGGGATAAGAGCGCGCAGAGCGGTGATCGCATGTTTCTTGGCCCCCGGCTCGCCGCGCCGGGCTTGTGCGAGGTCCTGGCGCAACGTCGCGCTGAGTGCCGCGGGGTCGGTGGGATCGAGATCGAGGATGGCGCGGTAGGTCGCGGCCGGATCGCCGGAGGGCAGCACCCATTCCTCGAGCGCCGCCAGATTCCAGAGCGCGCCAAGCCGCGCGCTCGTTGCGGTGAATGCGGCTGCCTGCCGCCCGAGCACGCGCGCGAGCGAAGCCACGTCAACCGTGGCCCGGCGTCGGAGCCATTCGAGCGTCCGAAGGGCCGGGACGTGGTCGCTGCGATCGGCCACCAGCGACTCGAGCAACGAGGTCGCGCGCATCGGCTCTTGTCCGCTTTCGACGAGAAGCGACGCCAACTCGAACGTGAGCACGCGCTTGGCGTCAACCGAGGGAGCGCGCTCGATGCGCTTTCCCAGCAACGACGCGAGCTCGGCGAGCTCGCCTCCGGCGCGCCTTCTTGCGCGGCGCGTCATGAGGCGCGCGAGACGGTCGGCCAGCCACTCGTCGTCCGGTGTCTCGGCAAGAGCCCGCTGGTAGGTCCGTACCGCGCTCGCGTCGTCGCCCAGACGCAGTTCGTCGATCTCGGCCGCGTGCGCCAGTCGTCTGGCACGCTCCTCCGGCGTGACGGCGTTCGAGGCGAGACGCTCCAGCATGTCGCGCAGGCCGCGCGCGTCTCCGTGGGCCTCCAGAACGCGGGTCGCTTCTTCCGCCGGGACCGGATGGCTCGGATCGATCGCGCGGGCTCGCTCGAGCGACGCGAGTGCGTCGGCCGGCGCGCGAAGTCTCAGGCTCTGGATCTGGGCCAACGACAGCCAGAGCGCGACTTTGTCGCGGGGGGTCGTGGCGAGGTCGATTCGCGCGCGCAGCGACTTCGCCACGAGCTCCCAGCGGGACGCCTCCTCGTAAAGACGCGTCTCGAGCTCGCGAGCCGAAACGAGCCTCGGGTTCTCGTCGATCACTTCGCGCACCAGCTGGATCGCCCGGGCCGCGTCGTGCTTGGACAACACGTCGGCGGCACGGACCCGTAGCGCGAGCTGAGGGCCTCGGTCTACGACGACACGAGCTTCGTCGAGAAGCGCTCGGGCGAGATTTCGGTCGTCGCCGGTCCGCAACGCCGTGCGCTGCAGTCCGACCATGGCACTCTGTCGATCGCGGTCGATCGCGAGGATCTGCTCGTAGACGCGGGATGCGCGCGATGGATCGCCGAGAAGCTCTTCCCAAATGATCGCAACGCGTTCGAGAAAGGCCACCTTTCGACCCGGCTCGCGCGCGTCCTCGGCCGCTTGCGCATACACTTCGACGAGCGACCGCGCGCCGCCTTCGGTTGCCGCCGGGGGCAGCGGTGCCAGCACCCGCGTGAGCCCGTCGAGCGCGTCGGGGTCTCCGGGGTGCGCGACCCAAGCGGCCCGCAAGTGCCGCAGTGCATCGGCAGGCCGTCCGATCTCTTCGCACACTCGCCCGGCGCGTGCGAGCGCCCGCGCCTGCCGCGCGCTGTCGGGGGTTCGGGCCGCCTCTTGAAGCCATGTCGCCACCCGCTGCTCGGGCTTGTTGGCCGCGCGAAGGAGGCGATCGAGCCAGTCGACCAAGGCCGAATCCGCGTTGTCCGCGGCGAGGGCCCGCTGCACGTCTGCGATCGCCGTGTCGATCTCGCCCTCTCGCTCCGCGATGGCGGCGAGCGCTGCGAGCTCGTACGCGAGCGCGGTCGGCTCGGCGACGAAACGCAGACGCGCCCTGCGGGCTCGGGCGGCGTCCGCCCAGCGGGCCTCCGCCTCGGCGAGTCGAATGAGCTCGTCGAGGACTCGTCGGTCCACGCTCGACGAGGTCGGTCCGCGTGCGGCCGCGCGTTCGAGCAGCACCCGCGCTCTCGGTCCCTCGCCCAGTCGCCACGTCGCGATCATCGCGGCGTCGAGCTCGAGGCGTGCCGCCCGCGCGTCGTTCGGCTCGACACGCGCCTCGTCGTCGAGCAAGTGCACGAGCGCTCCCCAGTCGCTCTGGGCGGCCACGTGCCGGACGAAAGCGTCTCGGACGGGCCCGGCATTGGGGTCGAGTTCGACCGCTCGCTCGAGCGCCGATCGAGCGGCATCGACCCGATCGAGCTTGCGTTCGAGCACGCGTGCACGCTCGACGTGCAACCACGATGCAAGCGCGGGATCCGCGGCATAGGCGTCGGCCATCCGGCCGAGGTGTCCCGCGAGCGCTTCCCAGTCGCCGGGAGAGCCGCTCGACAGGGTGCGGGCGACGAGCTCGGCCTCCAGGCCTTTGAGCGCGGCGGGATTCTCCGGCGAATACGCGAGCGCCTGTTCCCACGCGGTGCGCGTCTCGTCGCTCCGGGCTCCCACGGCTTCGAGTAGCCTGGCTCGTTCCGACAGCAACTCGACGCGATGCGCTTCGTGGGTCGCGGCCGACAGCTCCGGGTCGAGGTGATCGAGCATGGCCGACAGGGACGCGCGGCCGTGATGCGCCCGCCGCAAGATGCTGTGGGCCGCCACGGCGCTCGGGTCCACCTTCAGGGCGGCCTCGGCCCACGTCGCGGCCCGCTTGTCGTCGGCCAGCAGAATCTCGCTGGCGATCGCGATCTCGACGCAGATGCGGGCTCGACCGACCTTGTCCCCCGACGGTTCCAAGCGCGCCGCGCGCGCCTGAAGAACGTCCACCAGCCCGCTCGGCGCAAGAATATCCGCGAGCGTGCGAAGCGGAGCCGGCTCCGGGGTTCGCCCGCCCGGGACCGGCAGAGGAGGCGGCCCTTTTCGCGGCAGGGGAGGAGGGCCCTTCGATGGCCGAGCGACGCGCGACGAGTCGCGCGCGGAGACGTTCGACGCATCGACGGCGGCGTGCGTCGTGGCGGCGGCCCGCTGCAGCGTGACCACTTGGTCGTCGATGTCCCATCCGTCGTCGGTTACCGCCAAGAGGTGGTCGATCGACGCGGCATCGGCGACGGCGTCCTCTTCGACCTCGGCTTCGTCGAGCAAAGCGATCGGGAGAGTTTCGGCCTCACTTGCTTCGCCTTGGCCGGCGCGGTGCCGCATCGGCTCATAGTGCCATGGAATGACGTTCTTGCATCCATACACATGCCTGCATAAACTAGCCCTCGTGGACGTGAACCTCGCGGGTCCCCGGCGCTGGGAGCTCTACAGGCTTCTCGCCGAGCCCGTGCGGTTGCGCCTGCTGGCTCTCGCGGCGGAGGAGGAGCTCGGGATCGGCGAGCTTGCCGACCTGCTCGAGGAGAACCAGCCCAACATTTCCCGTCATGCGGCCGCGTTGCGGCAAGCGGGTCTGCTTCAGGACCGGCGGGAAGGAACCCGGACGCTCGTTCGGACCGCCGCCGGAGCATCGCGCGATCCGGTCGTCGCGGATGCCTTGGTGAGCGGGCGCGCTCTCTGCGAGCGCGACGGAAGTCTCTCTCGCATTCCCGACACGCTGCGCGCGCGCGAAGCGCCCACGCGCGAGTTCTTCGGGCGTCCGAGCAAGGTGCGGCTCGACGCGATGCCGTCGGAGACGGGGGCCTACCTTTGTGCGCTCGCGTGCTTGCTTCCCCGCCGTTCGATGGCGGTCGATGCGGGAACGGGCGACGGACGGCTTCTCGATGTGCTTGCCCCGGTGTACGAGCGCGTCATCGCGGTCGATCGGTCGAAGGCACAGCTCGAGCGCGCGAGAGAGAGGATCGCGATGCGCGGTTTCGCGAACGTTGAATTGATCGATGCCGAGATCGATTCGCCCCAGGTGCTTCGTGCGTTGGGGCTGATCGCCGGCCGGAGCGGATCCGATCTGGGTGCCGATGCGGTGTTCGCTTCGCGCGTCTTGCATCACGCGCCGCAGCCGGCCCAGCGATTGGGACAGCTGGCGTCGCTCTGCGCGCCGGGCGGTTCGGTCGTCGTCATCGAGTATGCCGCGCACGACGACGAGTCGATGCGCGAGCAGGCCGACGCGTGGCTCGGCTTCGCCCCGGCGGCGCTCCGGCGATTTGCGCGCGCCGCCGGCCTCGAGGGCGCAGTGGTCGCACGGATTCCATCCGTGCTTTGTGGAGATGGACCGGACCGGCACCTGCCGTGGCAGGTGCTCGTGGCAAATAAGCCGAATCACCCGGACGGGAAAGGACCGACAAATGGCTCATAACTACAAGGTCAAAGACATCACGCTCGCGGATTGGGGCCTCAAGGAGATCGAAATCGCCGAGAGCGAGATGCCGGGCCTCATGGCGCTGCGCGGCGAATTCGGCTCGACCAAGCCGCTCCGGGGCGCGCGCATCGCGGGCTGCTTGCACATGACCATTCAGACGGCCGTGCTCATCGAGACGCTCGTCGATCTGGGCGCCGAGGTGACATGGACGACCTGCAACATCTTCTCGACCCAGGATCATGCGGCGGCGGCGGTCGCCCACCGCGGGATTCCCGTATTCGCCTGGAAGGGTGAAACCGAAGCCGAATACAACGAGTGCATCGAGAGGCAGCTTCGCGCGTTCAGCGGGGGCAAGGGACCGAACATGCTCCTCGACGACGGCGGCGATTTGACGCAGATCGTGCACGCCAAGCACCCCCGGCTCTTCTCCGGGGCCGACCCGATCCGTGGCCTCACCGAGGAGACCACCACCGGGGTTCATCGCCTGTACGACATGGCGAAAAAAGGGACGTTGCAAGTCCCGGCGATGAACGTCAACGACAGCGTGACCAAATCGAAGTTCGACAATCTGTATGGTTGTCGCGAGTCGCTCGGGGACGGGATCAAGCGCGCGACGGGCGTCATGTTCGCCGGAAAGGTTGCCGTCGTCGCCGGCTACGGCGACGTGGGCAAGGGGTGCTGCCAGTCGCTTCGTGGGCTGGGCGCGCGCGTCGTCGTGACCGAGATCGACCCGATCTGCGCGTTGCAAGCGGCCATGGAGGGGTACCAGGTGACCACCATGGAGGAAATCGCCCCGCTCGGAGACATCTTCGTGACGGCGACCGGCTGCCTCGGCGTCATCCGGCAGGAGCACCTTCGCGCCATGAAGGACCAGGCCATCATTTGCAACATCGGTCATTTCGATTGCGAGATCGACGTCGCTTGGCTCGAGAAGAACCCCGAAATCAAGGAAGTGAACGTCAAACCGCAAGTGGACCAGTTCGTGTTTCCGGACGGCAAGCGGCTGACGCTGCTGGCTCGAGGGCGACTCGTGAATCTTGGCTGCGCGAACGGACACCCCTCCTTCGTCATGTCGTCGAGCTTCTCGAATCAGACCATCGCGCAGATCGAGCTTTGGCAGAACTATTCGAAGTACGAGCGCAAAGTGTACACCCTGCCGAAAAGGCTGGATGAGAAGGTCGCCGCGCTGCACCTGCCGAAGCTCGGCGTGAAGCTCACCAAGTTGAGCGGGGACCAAGCTGGCTATCTGGGCATCTCGCCAGAGGGCCCCTTCAAGCCGGAGCATTATCGGTATTAACCAAGATCACCCTGAGCGTTCGCTCCGCCTCGACTCGCTTCGCTCGCTCGGCTCCGCTCTCGCCGACCCGGCACTCGCGACACGTCGAGGGGAGCGAGTGCCGCTCCCCTCGAGCACCCCAGCAGGAACGAGGGGGGAGCTTGTAATTAGAGGGTACTCGGATCACCCTGAGCGTTCGCTCCGCCTCGACTCGCTTCGCTCGCTCGGCTCCGCTCTCGGGTGCCCTGTAACCAACTAAAACTCGAGCCTTGCAGCTTCGGCGAGGTCCTTGGCCCACTCCTTGAGCCGCGGTTCGCTGGGTCCCTCGAGCATGATTCGGAGTTTCGGCTCCGTTCCGCTCCAGCGCACCAGGACCCGGCCTTGATCGCCGAGCGCACGCACGATGGTGGAGGTCATTTGCCCGAGACGTCGCATGTCGCCGAGAGGCCTGCGGGCGGGCAGAGTGACGTTCTCGAGGACCTGAGGAACGCGCTGCATCGACTCGTTGGCCAGCTCGCTCAACGGCTTGCCCGTTCGCAACATCAGCGCGAGCACCTGCAGGGCGCCGAGGACGCCGTCGCCCGTCGACGCGTGATCCAGAAATACCAGATGTCCCGATTGTTCGCCTCCGAGGTTGTAGCCACCGTTGCGCATCGCTTCGACCACGTATCGGTCGCCAACTTGGGTGCGAATGAGCGCGGCGCCCAATCGAGTCAGGGCGTGCTCGAGCCCGAGGTTCGACATCACGGTCGCGACGACGGTCTTCTTCTTGAGGCTCCCGTCCGAGCACATCTGCCGCGCGCACATCGCGAGCAGTTGGTCGCCGTCCACGATTTGGCCCTTCTCGTCGACGACGATCAGCCGGTCGGCGTCGCCGTCGAGAGCCACTCCGATGGCGGCTCCGCGCTTGGCGACTTCGGCCCGCACGTGCTCGGGAAAGAGCGCTCCACAGTCTTTGTTGATGTTGAAGCCGTTGGGTTTGACGCCGATGGCCGTTACGTGGGCGCCGAGCTCCTGAAGGACCAACGGAGCGACGCGGTAGGCAGCCCCATGCGCAGCGTCCACGACGACGCGCACCCCGTCGAGCGAGAGGTCCGACGGAAAAGTCTGCTTGAGAAACACGACGTACCGGCCTCGCGCGTCCTCGAGCTTCTCGGCGCGGCCGATTCCGGGACCGGTCGAGCGTGCGCCGAGCAGCTCATGGTTTTCCATCAGCCGCTCGATTTCGCTCTCCGCTTCGTCCGGTAGCTTGAAGCCGTCGGACCCGAATATCTTGATTCCGTTGTCCTGATAAGGATTGTGACTCGCGCTGATCACGATTCCGGCGTCCGCACGCATGCTCACCGTCAAGTGTGCGACGGCGGGCGTCGGCATCGGGCCACACAGCATCACGCGCCCTCCCATCGCGCAGACGCCGCTGGCGATCGCTTGCTCGAGCATGTAGCCGGACAGTCGGGTATCCTTGCCAATGAGAACGCGGGGGGAATGCGCCTTGCCGCGTCCGGCGACGAAGGTGACGGCGCGCCCGAGCTGCAAGGCAAGCTCGGGCGTCATCGGGTATTCGTTGGCGATGCCCCGAATCCCGTCGGTGCCGAAGAGCTTGCGGGCGGCGGCGCCGTTCGCGGGTCCGCCGTTCGAAACCTCGGGGTGCGCCGTCTTCGTCTTCGTCTTCGTCACGCTGCTGCGGCTGCCGACGAGTTTTTTCATTCGTAAGGTTCAATCTCTGAAGTTGACGAATTGAATTTCGATACCGAAGTCGCGCTCGCGTATCGACTGAATGGCCGCCTGCAAGTCGTCCTTGTTCTTGCCGGTTACCCGCACTTGCCGATCTTGAATCGACGTTTGCACCTTGAGCTTGGATTCCTTCAGCATCTGAACGAGGGCCCGGGCCTTCTCGACCTCGATGCCCTCTTTGATCGTGGCGACAATACGGGCGCCGCCCTTGGCGGTCGGTTCCGCCTTGCCGATGTCGAGGAACCGAAGGGAGACTTTGCGCTTGACGAGCTTTTCCTGCACGACGACGAGCGCTGCCTTGGCGCGGTCCTCGCTTGCCGATCGGATGGTGATCGCCTCCGGCGTCTTTTCGAGGGCCGTATCGGTGTCCTTGAAATCGAAGCGCTGCGCGATTTCCTTTTGCGCCTGGTTGAACGCGTTGTCGATTTCGTTCAGCTGCGCCTTCGAGACGACATCGAAACTGGGCATCGGGAATCGAGGGCCATGCTAGCCGTTCGCGGCGGGGCGTTCAAAGCGCGACCGGAGGGTCGCGCGGCAGGTTGCAAAGCCTGCCGCGAACGTCTCCGACAAGGACGATGGAACCGGCGACGATGACGATCCGGTGCGTGGCCGTGCCGCGGCCGGCCGTGTCGGCCCCGCCGAGCCCGTTGCCGCCCTCGGGCAAGGGCGCCGCATCGTGGACGCCGCGGCCGGCGCCGACGAAGGCCGAAGCCGTAGCGAGTGCATCGTCCAGATTCGCCGCGACGGTCCCCGGGCAGAGGGCACGCATCTCGTGCGGGTCGACCGCGGATCGAGCAGATCCCTCCGGGGCCACGTAAATGCGGGTCGCGGCCAGAGGTGCGAGCGCCTTCAGCATCGGTCGCCATTCCTTGTCGGCGAGCGTGCCGAACAGGAGTGCGACCTGTTCCGGAGGAAATGAAAGAGCGCGTACGTAGCGCGCGAGCGCCCGAGCGCCGTCCGGGTTGTGTGCGGCATCGATCAGGTAAGGGCCGATGCGTTCGAGCCTTGCCGGCCAGCGGGCGAGGGCGAGGCCCCGATCGATGGCCGCTCGCGAAGCGCCGGTGCGTGCGCCAAGCTCCGCCGCGACCCGCGCGTTGTGCCGCTGGTGAAGGCCGGCGAGCCCGATGGCGCGCGGAAGGGCCGCCGGGCCCGGCCGGCTCGTGGTCGCCCCGCAGGCGCGCGCGACCTCATCGACCGTCGTCCGGATGGGGTCCGACATGGGGCCGAGCACGATGTCGAGGCCGGGCTTGGCGATGCCGGCCTTCTCCCGGGCGATGTGCGCGAGAGTCGGGCCCAGGCGATCGGCGTGGTCCATCGCGACGCGCGTGATCGCCGCCGCCGCCGGCAGAGGCAGGACATTGGTCGCGTCGAGCCGGCCGCCGATGCCGACCTCGATCACGGCGAGGTCGACGCGCGCCTCGCGGAACGCGATGAACGCCGCAAGCGTGGCGACCTCGAAGAAGGAGAGATCCGTTTCGGATGCGAGGACGCGGGTGAGCACGCGCGCGAGCCTCGCGTCGTCGATGGGCTCGCCGTCGATCCGGATCCGCTCGGCGAATCGGCAAAGATGCGGCGACGTGTACAGCCCCGTTCGAAGTCCGTGAGCTCGCGCGATCGACTCGAGCATCGCGCAGACGCTGCCCTTGCCGTTCGTCCCGGCGACGTGGACGGTGCGCAGTGCCTGCTCCGGATGCCCGTGCCGTTCGCACGCCGCCCGCATCCGCTCGAGGCCAAGTTGCATTCCGAGCGAAACGCGTGCGTACAGGTCCGATAGAGCGGACTGCAGCGACAAGAAGGATTCATGCTCCGGGTGGCGCGTGTCCGTTTGCATGCCCCGCCCGCCCCATGAAATGCCCGAGCAGAGTCGCAATCTCGCGCTTCATCTCGAGCCGGCTGGCGATTCGGTCGATCATTCCATGCGCCAGCAAGAACTCGCTTCGCTGAAATCCGGCAGGCAACCTCTGTCGGATCGTGCTTTCGATGACGCGCGGTCCGGCAAAGCCGATGAGCGCCTCGGGCTCGGCGATGTTGACGTCGCCGAGCAGAGCGAAGCTCGCTGCGACTCCGCCGGTCGTCGGATGCAGCAGGATGCTGATGAAGGGCAGCGCCGCCGCCTTCAATCGTTCCAGCGCGCCGACGGTCTTGGCCATCTGCATGAGGCTCAGAATTCCTTCTTGCATGCGCGCGCCCCCCGACGCGTGCAGCAAAACGACAGGAAGCCTCTGCTGCGTCGCTCGCTCGAAGAGACGCGTCACCTTCTCGCCGACGACGCTGCCCATCGATCCGCCCATGAAAGCGAAGAGAAAAGCTCCCCACGCCACCTTGTGGCCGCCGATGCGTCCGCATCCGGTTTCGATCGCTTCCTTGGCATGAGAGGAGCGCTGGGCGGCCGCAATCCGCTCCGGGTACGTCTTTCCGTCGGTAAATTCCAGCGGATCCGCCGGCGCGAGGTGCGCCTCCCACTCGTCGAACCACCCGTCGTCGAGGATCAGCTGCCGCCACCGCACGAAGCTGAGCTTGTGGTGGCGCCCGCACTGCGGACAGACTTCGAAGTTCGAAGCGAGAGCGTCGGAGGGCAGCGTTTCCCCGCAGCCGTCGCACTTGCGAAAGACGCCCTTGCCGAGGGTCTTTTTCTCGGCGGCATCGCCTTCGGGAGGTTTCTTTTCAGGCCAGGGCATGCTTCTTCAGAAGCGCATACTTACCAGATCAGGGGAGACTTTGAGGGTCGGCTCGGTGCTGTCCTGCACTTCGCGCGCGCTCACGCCGGGCGCCACTTCGCGCAAGATGAGCCCTTCGGCCGTAACGTCCAGAGTGGCCAGATCTGTGATGACGCGGTGCACTACGCGTCGGCCCGTCAACGGCAGCGTGCATTCTCGAAGAATCTTCGGGCTGCCGTCCTTGGCCGTGTGCTCCATGATGACGATGACGCGCTTCGCGCTGGCGACCAGATCCATGGCCCCGCCCATCCCTTTGACCATCTTCCCGGGAATCATCCAGTTCGAAAGGTCGCCGCTCGCGCTCACTTGCATGGCGCCGAGGATGGCGAGGTCGATGTGTCCGCCGCGGATCATCGCGAAGCTCTCGGCACTCGAAAAAATCGCGCCCCCCGGAAGCATCGTCACCGTTTCTTTGCCGGCGTTGATGACGTCCGCATCGACCTGTTCGGGGGTCGGATACGGGCCGACTCCGAGAAGGCCGTTTTCGCTCTGCAGGATGACCTCGATGCCGTCGGGCACAAAGTTGGACACGAGCGTCGGCATTCCAATGCCGAGATTGACGTAGTAGCCGTCGCGCAGTTCTTGGGCGGCCCGGCGCGCGATCCGGTCGCGCGCGATCGCCAGGCGGGCCCCCTCGGGCGCCGGCGGACTCATCGGACGCGGTCTCTCGTCGTGCGTCGCTCGATGCGCTTCTCGAAGGAGGCGCCGACCAAGACCCGGTGCACGTAGATGCCCGGCGTGTGGACGTGATCCGGCTCGATCGCGCCGACCTCGACGAGCTCTTCGATTTCCGCGATCGTGATCTTGGCCGCGGTGGCCATCATCGGATTGAAGTTCATCGCCGTGTGGCGATACACGAGATTGCCGAGGCGGTCTCCTCGCCACGCCTTGATGAGGGCGAAGTCCCCGGTAATGGCGGGCTCGAGCACGCATGCGCGGCCGCCGAACTCGCGCGTCTCTTTCTTGGCCGAGAATTGCGCGACGCGCCCGTCCGCTCCGTACCGAATGGGTAGGCCTCCGTCGCCGATGGCCGTGCCGGCGCCGGTCGGGGTGAAGAACGCGGGAATGCCGGCGCCGCCGGCCCGCAGGCGCTCCGCGAGCGTACCTTGCGGAGTCAGCTCGACTTCGAGTTCGCCCGACAGATATTGACGCTCGAATTCCTTGTTCTCTCCGACGTAGCTCGAGACCATTCGGACGATCTGGCGATTGCGTAGCAGCAAGCCCAAGCCGAAATCGTCGACTCCGCAGTTGTTCGATACGACCGTCAGATTCTTCGTTCCGAGTTCGCACAGTGCGCGGATGCAGTTTTCGGGAATGCCGCACAACCCGAAGCCCCCGGCGAGTATCGTCGCCCCATCGCGAATGTCGCGCACGGCCTCGACGGCGGTCGAGACCAGCTTGTTCATACCTGCCTCTTCATCGCCCGATAACGTAGCGCCCGCGCCATCAACCGTCGACGTCGTCGACCGCGGCGGGCATCGACGCCGGCAAGACGCCCGACTCCTCGCGTCGCGGGTCGACCGGAGACGACGGCGGCGTCGAACTCGATGCAGGCGTCGGCGGGGTCGCGCCCGGCCGGCGCGTCGTCTTGCTTTTTCGCGTGGACGCGACGTTGCGCTTGAGCGGGTTCTCCACGCACCCGCTCATGTGCGCGGGGCACGCAATGCGCACGTGAAAGTGGTCGTCGTGGGGAAGTGCGCCCCGCGGCTGTTGCATGACCTCGGCGGCGCGGACGCGGAGGGCCGCTGCGACACCGCTTCGCTCCGCGTACGCAAGCAAGCGCGCCCGCAGCGGCGAGGCGACGAACACGTGCGTCACGTGCGCCTCGGGATCGGTCACGAGTGCGGCGACGAACGCCCAGTTTGCGGCATCGTCGAAGTACGCTCCCGGCCATCCGGTCGCGGTGGCGTCCGACCGGAACGGCACGAAATGGGTCGGCAGCAGCTGCCGGCCGTTTTCGGAACGAACGAAGAAGCCGACGTCGGCGTCTCGCCCGCTTTCGTGCGAACGGTGGCGTTCCACGTCGCCCCCGCCTTCGCGCGAAAGGTGACCCACCGAGGTCACGAGACCTGGAAATTGCCTGCGCACGGTGCGGGCGGCACGATCGATCATCTCGACGAGCGGCTCGAGTCCCCACCGCACGTCTCCGGCCGCATCGGCCGGCATGACGCGGATGTAAACGGTTTCGTCGAGGTGTGTCCCCCCTACCAGACGACCCTCGGTCGGCGACCCCAGGCTGCGTCCGAAGCGAAGGGCGGCCGGTCCGAGACTCATCCGCGTCGCGGTCGCTTGCCGCGCTGTCGCCCCCGGCAGGGCCCCAGTGGCGGCGGTGAGAATCGCCGCGAGGGCGGATAAGGCAATCGTTTTGGGGTGCATCGGAGTCGAATGGACCACTACGGCGCGGGGCGCATCTGCGGCCGGTCGGCCCGACGTCGAGGGAGAGCATGCCCGGTCTCGGACGGCCAAGTTTTGCCGACCCTGCGCGGGAACCTCTGCCGCGACGTCGCTCTTTGCGCGTAACGTTACGGTCCGGATGATGCGCCTAGGCTATTCTCAGGGATCCGTGTCGCCCGACAGCTTATTCCCGGCCCTTCGCTTCTCAGCTACCGAGCGCCGCACCGTTTTGGTGGGGCGAGAATCCGAGATGGCTGAACTCAAGCGCGCTTACGCCTTTGCGCGCGATCTGGTCCAGGCGCGGACCGTGACCGTATTGGGCGCGACGGGCATCGGCAAGACTCGCCTGGTGCGCGAGTTTTTGGTCCGCGCCCGCGAGCTCGGTGGAACGCCACGCGTCTTTCGCGGGTCCGCTCGCGAGGGAGGCCCCGCGTACGAGGTGTTCGCACGGATCCTGCGCGGTCGTTTCGGAATCGTCGAAGGCATGGACGAGGAGGCGGCCAAGGCGCAAGTGCGAACGCAGCTCGCCGCCGTGCTCGAGGATCGGAAGGTCGGCGACGTCGCTTATTTCCTGGGCCAACTGCTCGAACTCGGGTTTCAGGACTCTCCGCTCGTTCGCGCGGTCGTCGGCGATCCGCAGCCGATGCGGTCGATGCGTCGTGCTGTCATCAAGAATTTCCTCGAGACCGACGCGAGCAAGGCGACCGACCCGCTCGTTCTGGTGTTCGACGACCTGCAGTGGGCTCACGACGACTCGCTCGAGCTGCTCGCCTATCTGGTCGAGAATCTGCGTGGGCCGATATTGCTTTTGTGTGCGTCGCGCCCCGAGATCCTGACCCGGCACGATGGGTGGCGGCGCTACGGCGGCGATCGCCACGTCGTGACCGAACTGGGGCCTCTCGATGAATCGGACGCCGCCACGTTCGTGCGCGATCTGCTCACGCCGTGCGGCGATGCACCCGCGATCGAAGAGCTGGTGGATACGGCCGTCACCTTGGCGGGCGGCAATCCTGCGCTCCTCGAACAAATCGTACGCATCTACCACGACGCCGGCGTGCTCGAGGCGACCGACGATTTCGAGGACGAGCGCTGGATCATCCGCGCGGACAAGCTCGCGGGCGTCCGGTTGCCGCTCACCGTCGAGGACGCGGTGCAGGCGCGAATTGCCGCGCTCGCGCGGGACGACAGGCAGCTGCTCGAGCGTGCCGCGGCGATGGGCGGAGTGTTCTGGCTCGGCGGCCTGGTCGCGATTCATCGTCAAGGCGAGTCGGCCCCCGAGGTGTGGGAGGGTGGCGAAGCCGACGACGTTCTTGGACTGCGACGGCGCTTGGGTGAGCTCGTCGATCGCGACTACGTCTTGCGTTTGCCGGACAGCACGTTCGGGGGCGACGAAGAATACGTGTT
>JBEKOY010000013.1:0-73814 GCA_049521295.1 Polyangiaceae bacterium
CTGATGAGCGATCCGGCCCCTCAATCGTGGATCGACTCGGGCGTTACGGGCGGATCGCTGGACTCGAGCGTCGGCGACGAAGGATCCGACTCGGCCACGACGGAAACCGACGCCGGCACAACGGGGACCGACGCGGGCGGGGCGGAGGCCGACTCGGGCGACGCGGCGACGCCCGTCGATGGTTTGGCGCCCGACCAAGCGTCCACTCTTCAAGCGGATGCGGGTCCGGACGCGCCCGCCGACGCGGCCACCACGGACTGAACCCGAGAGCCGGGCAAACTCGCGTTCGCGCACCTTGCGCGACGGATCAGGGACAGCCGGTAAACCGCACCGTGTCGATCCAAAGATCGTAGTCGACGCCGGTCTCGGTGATCTGCCATTGCATTCCGTAAAGCCTCGCCTTGTTGATGGCCGCAGGATTCGGGTCGCCCCAATCCTTCATTTGCTTCATGGCCGCAAACGGGATCGTGTATTTTTTCCACTGTTCGGTCAGCGTCAGATCCGCGCCGAAATCGTTGAAGCACTCTTTGCAAACCCGGCCGTCCGGATCGGTGTTCACGTCAGGGACCTTGAGGCGAACGGTCTTGGTCGACTTGGGACCGAGCTTCGCATAGAACGATACGCCCGTGTACTTCGAGGCGTCGTAGGGCCCTTTCGGATCGGTAAAGCTGAATCCCAGGCCTGCGAAGAGCGGATCTCCATTCGCCGACATCTTGCCGAGCATGTGTGCAGCATATTTAGACCCGCCTGCGCCGTCGGGCGACATCAGGAACTTGGTGTGCGCCGGAGGCGTGATGGTCGAGCCCTGCTTGTCGACGAACGTATACCAATACCCGTTGCGCCCGCCCTGCGTGCTCACTTGGTTGTTGTTGTCTTCGCATTCATCGATCACGTAATCCGGTTCGGTACAGTCCTTGTCCGGCACGGTGGCCGGACCCGGAGCCGGTCCGGCCACCGCCACTCCGCTCCCGCCGGCGCCCGGGTTGGGCGCTGCGGGGACCGCGGCCGCGGGGGCGGGTGCCGCAGGCGGCGCCGCCTGTGCGGGGCTCGCGCTCGACTGGGGAGGCGGTTCGTTGTGACAGCCCACGAGCGTCGGGGTCAGTGCCAGCGCGATGTATGCGAAATGCGATTTCATAAGCATTATGAGCAGTCCTCGGGTGGAACGACGGCGCGAGAGGCTACCTGCCGCGACTCGGTCGAGCAAGGGTGTTGTCCACGCTCAGCCGGGCCAGGCCCGTTGGTATTGCCGTACCATTTGATCGATGGCCGCGTTGGTCGACTCGTCCACCACGCGCCGGGTGGCGTCGGCTTCGTACCAGGCCACCTGCTGCGCGGCTCCGCGCGAGTACGGAATCACCGCGCGGAAGTCGGGAACCACCCTTTTGATCTTCGTATTGTCAAATACCATGCTGTGGGCTTTGTCGCCCAGCAGACTGGCCCCCCACGCGGGATCGAAGGCGGCGATGAGATCGGAAGGAACGTGCACGATCTGCGGGCGAGCCCCGATCGCGCTCGCAAGAAGCCCGTGAATCTGATCCCAGGTGAGCGTCTCGTCGGAGGTGATGTGGAAGGAGTCGCCCACCACGTCGTCCTGTCCGAGAAGAGGCACGAATCCGCGCGCGAAGTCCTCGTGGTGGGTGAGTGTCCAGAGCGATGTCCCGTCGCCGTGAACGATGACCGGCCGCCCGCGGCGCATCCGGTCGACGACCGTCCAACCGCCGTGCACGGGGAGCGACGCCGCGTCGTAGGTGTGCGACGGGCGTACGATCGTCACCGGAAAGCCCTCGGTCCGATAGGCCCGAATCAGGGTCTCTTCACAGGCTATTTTATCGCGAGAATATCCCCAAAAAGGATTGTGGAGAGGCGTCGACTCCGTCACGGGCAAGCGCGAAGGCGGCGTCTGGTACGCCGAGGCGGAGCTGATGAACACGTATTGACGCGTGCGTCCCCGAAAGACCTGGATGTCGCGCTCGACGTGATCGGGGGTGAAGCCGACCCACTGGACGACCGCGTCGAACCGTCGGTTTCCCAGCGCGGCGTCGAGCGATCGCGTGTCGTGGGCGTCGCCCCGAAGCCACTCGGCCCCCGAGGGCACCGGATGACGGTCCGTTCTGCCGCGGCAGAGGATCGTCAGGTCGATGCCGCGCGCCAGGGCGCATCGCGCGCACGCCGAGCTGATGATGCCGGTTCCTCCGACGAAGAGAACGTTCATGACCGGCGGATGGTACCTCCGTCGGCATCTCCGTGTCCGCATCGAGGGACGCCGACCTGCTCTCGATCTTGCGAGGCCCTTGCGCTACGCCTGCGCGCACACGATGAAGGCTTCCGTCCGCTGGCTTCGCGAGCTTTGTCCGCAGCTTCCCGACGATCCGGCGGCGCTTGCCGAGCGGCTCACCGCCGCGGGGCTAGAGGTCGAGGGCACGGCCGCGTTCGGGCTCGGCGCCGAAGCATGCCTGGTCGCCGGCGTCGTGTCGGTGCGGCCGCACCCGTCTCGCAGCGGCCTGCGGCTGGTAACGGTCGACCGCGGGGGTAGGTCCGAAGAAGTCGTCTGCGGCGCGCCCAACGTGCCGGATCCCGGGGGTCTCGTCGTTTTGGCGCCGCTCGGGGCCCATCTTCCGGCAAAGGGGCTCACGATGGAGCGGCGATCGATCGCCGGCGTTCCGAGCGAGGGCATGCTCTGCAGCGAAGCGGAAATCGGTCTGAGCGACGATGGCGATGGGCTGCTCGTTCTCCCCGACGCCACGGCGCGGCCCGGCACGTGCCTGGTCGATGCCCTACCGGCCGCGCGCGACACGATCCTGGAGATTGGGCTAACGCCCAATCGGCCGGACGGTCTCGGGCACGTCGGCCTCGCGCGCGAGGCGGCAGCGCTCTTCGACGTGTGCTTCACCTCGCCGGATCCAACCGATCCCGAGCGCACGCTCAACGATGACTTCGCACGGTACGCGAGCATCGCGATCGAAGACCCGGAGCGCTGCCCACACTATGGGGCGGCCGTGCTCATCGACGCGCGGATCGCCCCGTCGCGTCTCGACGTGCGTTGGCGCCTGCACTCGCTTGGCATTCGCCCGATCTCGAACGTGGTGGACGTCACCAACCTCGTGATGCTCGAGCTCGGGCATCCGATGCACGCGTTCGACTTGGACCGCGTTCGCCGACGATCCATCGTGGTGAGACGCGCCCGCGAAGGCGAACCGATTCGCACCCTGGATGGGGTCGAACGCACCCTTTCGGACGACGATTTGGTCATCGCCGACGGCGATGCTCCTGTCGCGATCGCGGGGGTGATGGGCGGTGGCAACAGCGAGATCACGTCCAGCACCGAGCGCATTCTGGTGGAATGCGCGTACTTCGATCCGCGAGGAATTCGCCGCTCGGCCCGGCGTCACGGGCTCCACACCGAGTCGAGTCATCGGTTCGAGCGTGGCGTGGATTGGGGCGATACGCGCGTTGCGCTCGCTCGCGCAGCGTCGCTCATGTCGAAGTACGCGGGCGCCGCGGCCATCGTCCCCGCCTGCTTGGTTGAAGCCAAAGCGCTCGCCCAACGGTCTGTCACACTCCGCCACCATCGCGTCGGCGCGTTGCTGGGAGCCGCAGTCGACGTCCCCGCGATGCACGGGATCCTCGGGCGGCTCGGATTCGCGTGTCGCGCAGCGCATGCCGACAGCGACGTGTGGGACGTGCCGAGCTTCCGCCCGGACGTATCGCGCGAGGTGGACCTCGTCGAAGAGGTCGGTCGCGTGCGCGGCTACGACGCGATTCCAACGACCATGCCGGCCATCCAAGCTTGCCGCGATGCGGGCCCTCGTCAAGCGCTCGCCCGGCGCGCGCGAGAGGCGGCGATCGCGATCGGTCTACTCGAGGCCGTCACCTACGCATTCGTCAGTCCGAGCGACCTCGCCCAGGTCGGCGCACCCGCCGCGACCGTGAGATTGCGCAATCCGCTGCGCGAGGAGCAATCGGTCATGCGTACGAGTCTTCTGCCCGGGTTGCTCGCCTCGGTGGCCCACGCCCGCCGGCACCGCGAGCGCGACGCGTGTCTCTTTTCGGTTGGCCCGCTCTTTCTGGCGGCTCGCGGACCGTTGCCCGAGGAGCGGCTGGCGCTTTCGGCCTTGATGGTCGGCGAGCGGAGTGCGTGGCTCGGCAGGCCGAGAAGCGTCGATGTTTGGGATGCCAAGGGCGTGGCGCGCGCGCTCGTGCTGAGGCTGCTCGGCCGTGAGGCGACCGTCACTCTCGCGGTTGCGGGCGATCGTCCGGGCGCCCTGCACCCACGCGGGGCCGCATGGATCGAAGTCGGCGGTCGGCGCGTGGGATCGCTCGGACCGTTGCACCCCGACGTGACCGACGCGTTCGAGCTCGGCAGCGCAGCGGTGCTCGTGGACCTCGATTTGGGCGCCATCGAAGCTATCGGTCCACGTGGCCTCCAGTTCTCGCCGCTGCCGCGGTTTCCCGCGACGACGCGGGACCTCTCGGTCGTCGTGGCCGACGGGGTCGCGGCCGGAGAGGTGGAAAGTGCCGTTCGCGAGGCCGCCGGGGATCTGGCGGAGAGTGTGGCGCTCTTCGACCGCTTCGTCGGAGGGAGTGTTCCGGCCGGTCATTCCAGCTTGGCGCTGCATGTCGTCTATCGGGCTACGGATCGAACGCTCACCGACCCCCAAGTCGACGATCGGCACGCGGCGGTGGTGGCTGCCGTCGAAGAGCGGTTCGGCGCCACGTTGAGAAGTTGAAAGGCGCCACCACTCGGTCGACCCATGGCATCGTCGCCGCCCACCTCCGCCGGCGCGCTCGTCGGCGCCGTCGTCTCGCGCCGTTGGCGGCTTGGTGCGAGGCTGGGCGAGGGTGGCATGGGCGAGGTGTACGGCGCCGATCCAATCGACGGGGGTCCACGGGTCGCGGTCAAGATCTTGCGTCGTGAATTTCTTGCGTCACGCGACGTCCTGACGCGCTTCCTCGACGAAGCCCGGATGTGCATGCGGCTCGTGCATCCGAATATCGTGCGCGTGCTCCAGTGTGCCCAGGCCGAAGACGGCTCGCCCTATCTCGTGATGGAGCTCTTGGAGGGGGTTTCGCTCGGCGCCTACATGAGGCACGGGGCGAGGGTCCCACTCGCGCGCGCGGCTCCGATCGTCCAAGGGATCTTGAGCGGCTTGGCGTGCGCGCATGCCAACGGCATCGTGCATCGGGACCTCAAGCCCGACAACGTCTTCTTGAGCCGCGACGCGAAGGGGGGATTCGGTGTCAAGGTCCTCGACTTCGGGATAGCCAAGGTCATGGATGCCGCCGGCGGCATGGGCACCCGCACGCGGACCGGCATGCTCTTGGGAACGCCTGCGTACATGAGCCCCGAACAGGCTCGAAATGCGCGAGACGTCGATCCACGCGCTGACCTCTGGTCGGCCGGCGTTCTGTTCTACGAGATGTTGACCGGGCGCGTCGCGTTTCCCGCTCCGACCGAATACGCGCGCCGCGCCGCGCTGCTATCGAGCGAACCGGAGCCCATCGAGAAAATCGATCCGGCGCTCGCGACGCTGTCGCCGTTTCTTCAGCGTGCGCTCAAGAAAAATCGCGACGAACGCTTCGCCACGGCCGTTGAGATGGCGCAGGCGCTTGCCTCGCTCGTTCCCAGCGCGACGCTGCGGTCGGATCCTTCGATCGGCGAGCCGGCGGAAGCCGGGGCGTTCAGTCGGCTCCCCGACGTCGCGTCTGTGCTGGTCGCCGCGCCCGGCTCGTTGCGTGCGAGCCCATCCCCGACCTCACCCCCGGTCTTGGGAACTCCGTCGCCGGCGCGAGGGTCCGGCGTGAAGCCGCGCGCTCCCGGGGCCACGCTCGCCAGCGCCGACGCTCAGCGCGCCACGATCGAATCGTCGCCTGCGGTCGTGGCGATCGCCGCGTCTCCGCTCGACGGAACGATGCCGTCGAAAGACGGTTCGGGCTACATCCGCGCGCATCTGCGGAGGGGGATCCCCTTGCAACTAGTGGTCCTCGTCGCCGCCTGCACGTTCGCAGTGGGATTTCTGCTCGGTTGGTCTTTGGGTCGATGGAGAGTGCCCTGAGCACGGTCGGTTGCGAACCCGATCGCCCGCATCCCTGCCGATCGCGAGCGAGGTCGCTTGAGGGGCTCCTCGCTATCTTGATACGGTCTGCTCATCCGGAGCGTCCCATGACCCAGACCCAAGCCGCGATCGATGCGCGCTATCTCGAAGTTTTGCCGCAATGGCTCCGCAGTCTCGGCGAAGACGTGGCGGCCGTCGGTGGCGCCATCGAGGCGCTGGGGCCCGACGACGAAGCGACGCGGGCCCTGGTGGCGGGGGTCAACTACGTCTTCAAGTCACTCGATCTCATTCCCGACGGCATCGAAGACCTGGGCTTTCTGGATGATGCGTTCGTCATCCGCGTGTCTTGCTCGTTCGCGGTCGCGGCACGACCCGAGCTCAACGAGGGCGTGCTCGCGGGCCTGGCCGCGGATGCGCGAGCGGTGCACGAGTTTCTCGGAGACGATTACGCCCGCTTGGAAGCCTATGTGAAAGGCGCCCGAAAGGGAGCCGCAAGAGGGCGCACAGTCGAAGAGATCGTCGTTCATGCGCCTGTCCGCCAGGGCTTTCTCGACGACCTACGGGCTTGGTCGGCGGCGTATCAGGTCCCTCGCTTCACGAGGGATCCGAAGACGCTGGTCAAGCTGAAGGCCTTTCTCAGCGCCAAACTATCGTAACTACGGCGTGCGACTGTCGGCCTTGTTGCTGTTGCCTCCGCTGTGGCTCTGACCGTGCATGACGGCGAGCAGCTCCTGCAGCAGATCGCGAGCTTCCGGCTTGGTTTTTAGGTGATTGAGCAACAGGAGTGACACTTCGCTGAAGGCCTTTTCGAACCCAATGCCTTCGCGCGTGCGAGCCGCGACCTTCTCCCGCCCGCTCGCTAGGTCTTCCTCGAGCGCTTCTGCGTATCGCGCGAGCTGCGCGCGCAACTCGTCGATCTGACGCCGCAGGTCGCGGGCCTGGGCCTCTTTGAGCTGCGCCTTTTGCTCGTGCTCCTTGTGCTGTTCTCGGCGTGCCTCGACGAGTGCCGCAGCCGCGCCAGCGCGTTCGAACGTCGCGCGCAGTTGCGCGGCCGTGCCGGCGACTTGATCGGCCGATTGCTTGGCCTGCAGAGCGGCGCGATCGGCTTGCTGAACGGCCTCGCGCAATCGAACGACCTCAGCCTGCTCGGCAGCAAGTTCGCGTAGGGCGCGCGATTCCTCGTGCGCGAGCTCTTCGACCTTGCGCCCGATTTCGGCGCGCAGGGCGCGGCCTCGCCGCTCGAGGGCTTCGAGCCGTCGGGTATGACTGGCCACTTCACCCTCCAGCCGGCTCGCCCGCGACGCCAGATCCCATGCTTGTGAAGACGCGGTTTGCACGTCGGCGGGCGTGTTGCTGCCGGGATAGGCACGCGACACCATCCGCGAGAACAGGGCGGCGCGGCTTGCCCACTCGATGACTCCGGGTGACTGCGGCGGGGGCGGCGGAGGAGGAACGGCATTTTCGCCGGTCGTGGCGACTTCCCACGGAGTGCTCGGTAGGCTGCGCTGCAGCGCCTTGAGCTCCTCGTGCATGTGGTGCGCGTCTTGAAAGCGCTTGCGCCGATCTTTCTCGAGAAGCTTGATGACGATGCTCTCGGCGGCGGGCAAAACGTCGGGCTTAATCGATCGGGGTCGGGGTGCGACCGCTGTTCGCTGCATGTCGAGCAGGGTCTCACGGTCGTCGCTCCGGAACGGGAGCTGCCCGGTGAGCATTTCGAAGAAGAGCACGCCGAGCGCATAGAGATCGCTCTGCGCGGTCGCTTCTTCGCCGCGTGCCTGCTCGGGCGACATGTACTCGGGCGTTCCAAAGACGGCGCCCTTCGGAGCGAGGCGCGGGTCCATGGCGAGATGAGCCAGACCGAAGTCGAGAATCTTGACGAAGTCCTTGCGGCCGCCCCGCGTGGTCAAAAGGATGTTGTCGCTCTTCAAGTCGCGGTGCACGACGCCGAGGTCGTGAGCGCGCGCGAGGGCTGCACACATTTGTTCGAGGATGTCGACGCTGCGCGCGAGCGGCATCGGCCCACGGGCCAGTTCGCTCGAGAGCGACGTGCCGACCAGATACTCCATGACGAGATAGAGCTCGCTCTCTTCCGTCTCGCCGATGTCATGGATGTCGATGATGTGCGCGTGGTCGACGCGATTGGCTGCGCGCGCTTCGCGCAGCATCCACGCACGCAGATGGGTTTCGCCGCGCAGATCGGGGCGGATCAACTTCACCGCGACGACTCGGTCGATGAGGACGTGTCGAGCGCGGTAGACGACTCCCATGCCGCCTTCGCCGATTCGGGCTTCGAGGCGATAGCGGCCGGCGATGACGCGATTGAGCATCGGGTCCGCGGGCTTCGCTGGTTGAGCAACTCGCTGTGGGCCTTGCATTCGCCTCTCTCCGCTCGCGGACTACGCGGGCATCGACGCCCGGATCGTATCAGCGCCGAAGCCAGACGGGGAACGTGGATCGGGGTATTGGCGTATTTCCTCATGACCGGCGGCGCGCCGACGCGGCTGAGCGAGTGCCACATCCAGCCGCTACGGTCCCCATTGGCCCCCTACGTCCCACACCCGCATCGGGCTCGATCCGCGTCCACGTCTTCCCGGGCGCACGAGTGCCCAACTTCGAGGGCGGCCGATCGCACAACGCCGATCCGCTCTGTCGACCTCGATCGAGCTAGGGCTCGTACACGCCGCGCCGACGCTCTGGATCGTGATTCGTTTGCAAGGCGCCGAGAAGCTCTCTCAGAACGCAACGTGCAGGACGGGCATCCGGAGCTCGGTTTGCGCCGATCGGATACCGTACTCGCGTTGCTCCGCGACGGAGTACACCGGGCGCACATCGGGCACCGGGACGCCGACGCGCAGCGCACCGCCGTGAACGTCGAGCAACGACTGTGGGGGCGGCGCGGGTTGGGTGGATGCGGGTGGGGACGAAGCCGGGGGAGTGACGGAAGCTGGCGTGGTCCCGGGCGTCGGAATGACGACACTGCCGCCGGGAGCGCCAGGCTCGGGCGTGGCACCGGTCGGGGGCTGATCTTCGACGGCCCCCTCCTCGGGGAAGTAGCGCGTCGCGTTGAGCATGAGCACGATAGCGGGAATGACGAGCGCGAGGCCGCCCGCCAACATGTACATGGGCACGGTACCGTTGGTACTCGCTTTCTCGATGAAGTACCCTCCAGTCGCCCCGCCCGCAGCTCCAAGGCCGCCGCCAAGAGCGTAGGCCCAGCCCGGACGGGCGCCGGCTAACGCCTCGGTGATCGTCACCACTTCCGCGCCAAGCAGTCCGCCACCGACGACCCCCTTTCCATCCGGTGAGACGTTGGGGGACTCGGCTCGGGCTTCTCTCAGGGGAGTGGTCATCGCGGCGACACCAAAAAGCGCGGCGGTCGCAATGGCGGCCGGCCGGTATGTCGTGCGGTGCAAGGCCATGGTCTTCTCCGTACCTCGTTCCGTCTGAGGGGCTCAAGCTAACACGTAGTTCATTGGGCTGCGGAGAGAATCCGGGCTCCGCGCGGCGGCATTGGCCATTGCGCCGGCTCACGAGGAGTCCACCTCGCTTCGGTCGGCGACGCGAACTAGGCTTTCGCACGTGGCGTGGATCTCTCTTGCGACGGCGCTGATTGCGGTGCACGTGCTGGCCAACGTGGTCTGGATCGGAGCGCTCTTGGCGGTGGCGCTGCTGATTTCCCAAGCGGACTCGGCATTGGATCCGGCCGACGTCGCGCGGCTTGCGGGTCGGGTGCACGCGCGCCTGGCGGTTCCCGCGTTTCTCGCGAGCTTCGGGGCCGGTGCGGTCAACATCGCGCTTTCGCCGCTCCTGTATGCGCACGCCCCATGGTTTCACGCGAAGCTCACATTCGCGTTCGGAGTCATCGTCCTTCATCACGTCATTGGCGCGCGGGCAAAACGTGTCGCCGCCGGCCGTGTGACGTCCGCCCAGGGTGTTGGCGTTCTCGGCATCGTGACATTGATCTGTGCGGCTGGAGCCGTGCTGCTGGGGGTCGCGAAGGCGCTCCCCGGTCGATGAACGAAAAGGTGTGCTGGGCTTACCTATCAGGACAAACGAAGACAGTCATCCCGCTGCACTCACCGATTTTCGATCGACGCTCGATCCGTGCGGGCAGTGGGGTGCCCGCGCTGGTGTCGGAAAGCAACACAGTGGCGTTCAGGCTGGGATGAAGACTCGGGTGCGCCTGGGCCTCCGCCGCCGGAGCTGGACCGGGCTTTCGACAAGCCACGAACCCTGGGTCAGGGGGGCTTGCGTCCTCCGTTGAGGCCCTTGGAAATGCCCGAGAGCGCTTCGCCGACTTCGCGTGCTCGGTGCCGCTCGACCAGGATGGCCGGGTCGTGTTCGTCGCCGAACGCGATTTCCACGACCAGGCTGCTTCGGGTATCGGCTTCGGGCAGATTCGCCGAATCGAACTGCGCCTCCGGCATCGTCGGCAGCGTCGCGCGAGCTCCGAGCTCGAGATAGGCCGCGCGCAGCGACTCGAACATCTCGCGTGCGGTCTGCCAGCGCGCTTCGCGCTCGAAGGCAAGCGCTCGATCGACCGCTCGAACGAGCGCCGATCCCGCGTGTGGGAACACCGTGGCAAGCGAGGGGGCCGGCTCCACCATCGCGGCGATGGTCAGATCGAACTCTCTCTCCGCCTCGTGGATACGCCGACCCGTCAGCGATCGGAAAAGCACCGCGCCGATCGCGAAGACGTCCGTCCTCGAGTCGACCCGGTCCGGTTGTCCTCGTGCCTGCTCGGGCGCCATGTACCCCGCCGTACCCATGACGATGCCGGCGGCCGTCGGGACGTGCGCAGGGGCGCCGTCGCGCACGCGCGCGAGTCCAAAGTCCAGGAGCTTCGCGTGGCCTGTCCGCGTCACGAAGACGTTCGCTGGCTTGATGTCTCTGTGAATGACTCCATTCGCATGGGCAAACGTCAACACTTCGAGGACCTGACCGCCGATCGCCAGCGCGTCGGCCACCGGCAGCTTTCCGCCCGCTCTCGACAGCAGGGTCGACAGGGAGTCGCCATCGAGCAGCTCCATCACGAGAAATGGAGAGCCGTCCTCAGCTACATCGTCGTCGAGAATGGCGACTGCACCCGGGTGATCGATCTTGTTGGCGACGTACCCCTCCATCAAGAAACGTTCCCGGACCAGGGCGTTCGATGCGTAATGCGGGTGAAGAATCTTGATGGCTGCGCGTCGGCCGTTGCGGTGAGCCGCCTCGTAGACTGCGCCCATTCCCCCGACGTCGATCAGTCGATCGAGTCGCCACTTGCCGTTCAAGACGCGACCGACGCGTGCCTGGAAGGCGGCTTTCGGATCGCTCGAGCCTGGGATCACGCCGAGCAGGATCGGGGACCGCGCCCACCCGCGTCAAGGGCCGCACGACCCGGGAATGAAGCGGCCGCGTCGGACGTCAAGACGTCGCTCCGATGCATGGGCCGTGGGCGGCGTGATGCGCTGCGTCCGAACGCGGCTCTGCCGCGCGCACGGCCGGGCGGCTGTGTTACACAGCGTCCCTCCGCTCACGCAAATTGCTCGCGTGCCACCCCGACGTGCCCCTGAGGAATGGCCATGTACGACGTCCGAGCCCTCAACGATCTCGTTGCCAAAGAGAGTGCATTCGTAGACCGCCTGCTCAACGAGGTGGGCAAAGTCATCGTCGGCCAACAGTACATGGTCGAACGGATCCTCGTAGGCCTCTTGACGGGCGGGCACGTGCTGCTCGAGGGCGTTCCCGGGCTCGCCAAGACACTGACGGTGCGAACCCTCTGCGAGGCGATCCACGCGAAGTTTGCGCGCATTCAGTTCACCCCCGATCTGCTGCCCGCAGACCTCGTGGGGACGGTCGTCTACAACCAGCAACGCGGCGAGTTCACGTCAAAGCTCGGGCCTATCTTTGCGAACCTCGTCCTGGCCGACGAGATCAACCGTGCCCCGGCCAAAGTGCAAAGTGCGCTGCTCGAAGCGATGCAGGAGCGGCAGGTGACCATCGGCGAGAAGACGTATCCGCTGCCGGAGCCGTTCGTCGTCATGGCCACGCAAAATCCCATCGAACAGGAGGGAACATACGCCCTGCCCGAAGCGCAGATCGACCGGTTCATGCTGATGGTGAAAGTGGGCTACCCGACGCGCGAAGAAGAGCGCAAAATCATGGACCGAATGACCCAGCCCGAGACGGTGCGCGCCGAGCCCATCGTCACGCCCAACGAGCTTCTCGACGGCCGCAAGATCGTCAAGCAGGTTTACGTCGACGACAAGGTCAAGGAGTACATCGTCGACGTCGTCTTCGCGACGCGAGAACCCGGCAAGCACGGCATGAAGGATCTCGCGCCGCTCATCGAGTTCGGCGCAAGTCCCCGCGCAAGCATTGCGCTCAATCTGGCGGCCCGAGCCCACGCCTTCTTGCGTCATCGCGGTTACGTCACGCCCGAGGACGTGAAGGCCATCGGGCCCGACGTCCTGCGTCACCGCCTCGTTCTCACTTACGAGGCGGATGCGGAGGAGGTCACGAGCGAGCAGATCGTCAAGCGCGTCTTCGAGGTGGTCGAAGTTCCCTAAGCGCATGCTCGATGGAGGTCGCGAGCGATTCGGGTGGGCAAGGCCGCGCGGTCGCGTCGACGCGCACGCGTAGCGAGTGGGCCGACCGGCGGGACTGCGCAGCGAGGGGCTGTTCGCCCCCCGACGCGCCCTACGCGCTCAGGCCGACTCGAAAGCAGGCGCCCCGGCCCGGCGCGCTCCAAACCGAGAACGTGGCGTCCATGCGGCGGGCGTACTCGCGGCACAAGGCCAGCCCCATGCCGGTTGCCCCTTCGCTGCGGCGAGTCGTGAAAAATGGTTCGAAAATCTTGTGGCGGGCACTGGCCGCGATCCCGGGGCCGTTGTCCCGGACGGACACGATGACGCGGTCGCCCGCGCGGTAGACATGGTAGCGGACGCGCGCGGCGGGCAGAGACCTTGCTGCCTGCGCGGCGTTGGTCGTCAACTGGAAGACCACTTGCTCCAGCATCGCGGCATCTGCACGCGCGGTGAGCGGCTCGATGCAGCTCTCGACCTCGACGCCACGGAGCGCTTCGGAGGCCCGGTGGATGACCCCGGCCACAACGTCGGCCACGCGAACGGTGTCGAGCTCGGGAGTCGACCCGTTGACGAACGGTCCGAGGCTTGCCAGAAGCTTCTGCATCCGTGTGACGCTCGAGTCGAGGTCCTGAAGCGCCGCCCGGATGACCGACCCGTCGAGCCGGCCCTCGCGCGAAAGACGTGCCACGTCATCGCGGATGAGGTCGAGGTTCATGGCCGCGATGCCGAGAGGGTTTCCGAGCTGATGGGCGAGGCCCGCGCTGATGCGTCCCACCGACGAGATGTGCACGTCCGAGTCGAGGACGTGCGCGAGCTCGGCCGCAGGAAGGTCGGTATCGCGCGTCTCGAGCGCGGCCGAGAGCAGGTCGGCGAGCTCGGTGACGTCCAAAGGCTGTTGCACGCACCCGGACGCGCCCGCTTGGCGCGCCTCTGCGGCTCCCTCCGCTGACGCGACGATGCCGATTACGGCGGCGTCCGCGCGGGTCATCCGCCGAACTTCCGCCATGCGCTTGTGGGGCTGTTGACGGGCGTCGATAACGACGACCGCGGCGTCATCGAGGTTTTCGAAGCCGGTGACGACGAGGTTGAAGGACTGCAATTTTTCGATGAGCTCGCGCGCCCAAGCGTCGTCGTCCGTCGCGAGCGCGATCCGTTTGCTCGGCAACGGGGCCGGGCCGATCAGCGAGTTGCGTTCATCGCCGTGGCGGCCGGACGCTGGCGCCACGCGTCTCGGTAGGGAGCGAAAGGCGTTGGTCATCCGGCGTCAATGGGGTCCTATACCCCTGGGCACAGGTACGGCGCGGTCGCGCGGTCGATTAAGCAGCCGATCGCGGGCACCGAAAGCGACCGGCGCCAGGAATACCGAGACTCGCCCGATTGTCGGACCGCCGTGCTAGAAGAGGCCGCCTCTCGGCGCCGATCTCGGGTCGAGTGGTTCGAAACATTGAGTTCGGCTCTCGAATTGCCTATCCCGGCCACGCGCTTAGAGGAACCGTGATTCCGAAGGAGCTCCTCGCGGCTCTCCGCGTCATCGAGATCCACACCGCGCGCCTCGCCAACGAGCAGCTGTCGGGCACCTACAGCTCCAGTTTCAAGGGCCAGGGGCTCGCTTTTCGCGAGGTGCGCCCCTATCAGCCCGGCGACGACGTCCGGGTGATCGACTGGAACGTTTCGGCGCGGATGAACGACACATTCGTGAAAGTGTTCGTCGAGGAGCGAGAAATGACCGTCATGCTCGTCGTCGACTTGTCGGCGAGCGAGCGGTTCGGCACGCGGCGCGCGCCCAAGACTCGAGTCGCCAGCGAGGTCGCCGCTCTTCTGGCTTTCAGCGCGATCCGAAACAACGACCGCGTGGGGCTCATCGTGTCCACCGACAAGGTCGAGCGGATCGTCGCGCCAAAAAAGGGCGAGAAGCACGTGATGCGCGTGGTTCGGGAGATTCTGGGCTTCGAGCCCACCGCGCGTCCGGCTGGTGATCCCGGCCTGGGGCTCGACGACGGCCCTCCGAATCGCCCTCGGATCGGCGCCCGTACCAACCTCAAAGCCGCGCTCGAGTCGCTTGCCCACGTTTCGCGACGCCGCAGCATCGCCTTCGTCGTGAGCGATTTCTACGACACGGGGTACGAGCGCGCTCTCGCGCTCGCCTCCGCGAAGCACGACGTTATTCCGGTCGTCTTGATCGACCCCCGCGACTCGACGCTTCCGAACGTCGGGCTCGCCAGCTTCGAAGACCTCGAGAGCGGGGAGAGCGTCGTCGTCGACACGGCCGACCCAGCCGTCCGGGCTTGGTACTCGGCGGCCATGAAGAAAATTGCCGAATCGCAGCGAGCGATATTCCACAAGCTCGGCCTCGATTCGGTTCAGATCGAAACGAGTGGTTCGTTCGTGCGCCCGCTTCGCGATCTCTTTGCGCGACGTGCCCGGAGGATCCGACGATGAACCGGCGTGCGCGCATCGCCGCGGCTCTGTCCTGCGCGGCACTGCTCGGGGCCGCCGAGGTCGCTCGTGCGGAATGCGTCGAAACGGCGCCTTCCGGGTCGGATCGGCCGCAGCTCACCGATACGTTTCCCAGTCGCGGTACGAGCGGCTACTCGGCCACGTTGCATGTCGTCGTGTCGCATGGCCGCGGCGAGACGGTCCTGCCGCGAGGGCTCGAGCTGCAGAGCGAGAGCGACGCCGCGCGAACACTGAGGGTCGCGGGTTTCGCCTTGCCCGATCAAGAAGCCGGCGCCGGGGCACGCTTGTCGAGCGGCGACGCCGAAGGCAGTGGCGGCAAGACCGGTCGCCGGCGGACCACGATCGATCTGCCACTGCTCGCGCTGCCGAGCGAGCCGGGGCGCCGAACGCTCACGCTGCCTCCGCTTCCGGTCGCGATTGCCCGCGCCAACGGAGACGTCGTCACTCTCTGCACGGCTCCCCATACTCTCGTCGTCGACGATCCGACCGCATCGACGCCGAACGCGCAGCCGAGGCCCAATCCGCCGCCGCGGGCTCAGCGGGAGGAATGGGTCGTCCTCGAGCGCGCGCTCTTTTGGGGGATCGTGGGCGTGGCCGTCGGCTCGCTCTTGGCTTGGCTCGTCGTTCGATGGGTCAAACGACCCCGGCCCGTGCCCCCGCCTCCGCCGCCGCGGGTTCCCTGGGAGCTCGCGCTCGAGAGGCTGGACGAGGTACGCCACGCCGGATTGCTCGAGACGCATCGGTTCTCGGACTTCTTCGACCGGGTCAACGACGCCGTGCGCGAGTACCTTGGGGCGCGGTTCGGATTTGATGGGCTCGAGTCGACGACCGACGAGATCCTCGTGGCTCTGCGCCGCATCCCGCATTTCTCGCTACCGCTTCCGGAGCTTGCGGCCTTCTTGCAACAGTGCGACCTCGTCAAGTTCGCCGATTGGACGCCGGCGCTCGAGGAGTGTCAGCGAACGCTGCTCCAAGCCGAGCGCATCGTGCGCACGACCATGCCGCCGGCGCGCGACCTGTCCACGGTTCCGATGGAGGCTCGCGCATGAGGGTGCCTGCGCGCTGGGCGCGTGGGGGCGTCGTCGCGCTCGCGACGGTTGCGACGCTCCTGCTCGCGTTGGCTTGGCCGGCTATCGCGCGCGGCGAAGCGTGGCAATCGTCGCGCTGGACCGCGTGGCCCGGGGGCTTGGGCCCGCACCCTTCGACGGCGGATGCGCTCGCTTGGCTCGCGCGAGTCGGCTGGTGCGCCGTCCTCGGTGCGGCGTTGCTTGCCGTTCCCTACGTCGTCTGGCGCATGACTCTCGGCGCGGACGCACGCGTGCCCCGTCTCAGCATGCCGATGATCGCTCCCATGGCGCTCGGACCGCGGGGGATCCGTACTCCCTTGCGCGACGCCCCCGGTGTGCTGCGGGGCGCGGCCTTGGTTCTCGCGGTCATGGCGCTGGCGCGTCCCCAAAGTGTGCTTCGCAGCGAGACCGAAGAGGAGAAGGGCATCGACATCGTTCTGGTGCTCGACTTGTCCGGTTCGATGAGGGCCATCATGGACGCCTCTCGGGCGGATCTGCCACCTGGTGGTGGTGGCGGCGGCGGCGCGCGCAAACGCCCCACGCGCCTCGACGTGGCCAAGGACGTGCTCATCGATTTCGTCCGGCGTAGAAAAACCGATCGCATCGGGGTGGTGGTCTTCGCGACGCAAGCGTTCGTCTTGTCCCCGCCGACTTTGGACTACGGTCTCATCGCGTCGCTCGTGTCTCGCATCGAGATGGGCGCCATCGACGGCAGCAAGACCGCCATCGGCGACGCCGTCGGCACGGCGGTGGCGCGTGTGCGCCGGAGCGATGCGCGAAGCAAAGCGATCGTGCTCTTGACCGATGGCGACTCGAACGAAGGAATCATTTCGCCAGAGTACTCCGCCCACCTTGCGAAAAAGGAAGGCGTGCGCATCTACACCGTTCAGATCGGCAACGGGGACATCGCCGAGCTCGAGACAGGTACGGATCTCTTCGGACAACCTGCCTTCTCGCGGGTCCGCTTCCCCGTGAATCCCGATCTGCTCCGGTCGATGGCGCACGAGACCGGCGGCGAGGCGTTTATCGCCACCGACAAGTCCGGGCTGGAAAGCAGCATGCATTCCATCCTGGACCACCTCGAAAAGACGAAGTTCGAATCCCAAGCCGCGGCCATGGAAGACCTCTTTCCCTTCTTGTTACTGCCCGCCGTCATCCTGGTCGCCTTCGAAGCCCTCGTGCGGCTCGCGCTCGTGCGGAGGTTTCCGTGAGGTGGGGTCACGACTTCGGATCCGCGGCGGGCATTGCCGTGGCCGTCTTTTGCGCGCTTGCGTTCGTCGCCTACGCAGGCGCCGTCGGGTGGGCGAGCCTGCAGCATGGGCGCGCAGTGCGGGCGTTCGGCGAGCCCAAGGTGGTCGCTCCACTGATGACGTACGACGCCACGGGCCGGCGCGCCGTCAAGGCGGTGCTCCTCGTGCTCGCGATGCTGTGCGCATTCGTCGCGCTGTCGCGCCCCAAGTTCGGCAGCGGCACCAAGATCGTTCCGGCCACCAATCTCGATGTCATCGTGGTGTTGGATTACTCGAAGAGCATGTATGCGCGCGATATCGTGCCGAGTCGGATTGCGCGAGCGAAGGCCGAGGTGGCCCGGCTGATCCGCGACTTGCCGGGGGCGCGTTTCGGGGCGGTGGCGTTTGCCGGCGAACCGATGAGTTTCCCGTTGACGAGCGACGGTGCGGCCATCGCTCAGTTCTTTCGGCAGCTCGAACCGAATGACATGCCGGTCGGAGGAACCGCGACCGCCCGGGCGCTCGAAGCGGCGCGTGAGGTCTTCGCTCGCGATCCGAAGTCGCGGGACCACGTACGCGTGATCGTGCTCGTCACCGACGGCGAGGATCTCGAGGGCGATCCGGCGGCGGTTGCCGAGAGCTGCGCCAAGGAAGGGACCCGGATCGACGTCGTTCAGATTGGCGGCCGCACCCCGGAGGTGATTCCCGACGTGGGGGCGGACGGCAAGGTCAGCGGCATTCGCCGCGGCGACGACGGCAAACCGCTGACGACTGAGCTCTCCGCGGACGGCGAAGCTCAGCTGACGCGCGTCGCCCAGGTGACGGGCGGAACGATCGTGCGTGCCGAGCACGGCGAGACGGGCATTGACCAAGTCGCGCGAGAGCTTCAGAGGATGATGCGCGAAGAGCTGAGCGAAAAAGTGCAGACCGTGTATGCGGAGGAGTACGTGTGGCCGCTCGGTTTCGCCGTCGCGCTTCTCCTGTGTGAGGCGCTGGTCGCGGAGGCCCCTCGGCGGAGGCGACCCGCATGAGGCGCCTGGCGCGGGCCACGCTCGCCGCATCGGCGTTCATGACGGGCGCGTGCACGCTCAATCCCGTTCGACCGTTCGAACGCGAGGCGCCGGCCGTGGTCGAGGCGATCGCCGCCCTCGACGCGGGCGACGCCGCTTCGGCGGCCGCGAAGCTCGAGGAGTATTTGTCGACCGGAGCGTGCAAGGATGGGAGCATCGGCACGCCGGGCGGTCTCGCGCGGCGCCCCGACGGCACGTTCGACCTCGGGATCGCGCTCTTCCGGATCGGCGAGCAATTTGGGCGTCGCTTCGGCGACGAGGAGGTCGACGCGGGGGTCAGCGAGGCGGCCCGAGCCCAGCGACATGCCCAGATCACGTGCGCACGACGACTCGTCGAAGCGATCGCCGACGAGTACGGGTCGGAACTGCGTGCGCGCGCCCGCTACCTGGAAGGCAATCTCGCGTTCCTCGATGGCGAATACGAGGAAGCCGTCCGGGCCTACGACCGAGCCCTCGTCGTCGCACCGGGTCAGGTGGACGGAGGCGAGCAGGTCGGACGAGACGCCGCCTGGAACCGCGCGATCGCCCTGCGCCGCATCGAAGACCGGCTGGACTCCGGCACTCCGGACGCGTCCGGCGACGCATCGCCAAGGGGCGACGCCGGTCGCGATGGAGGCGAGGATCGTCCCAACGACGCCGGTCACGAAGGCGGATCGGACGACCATGACGGCGGGGGTCCGGACGGGGGCAGCGACGCCGCCGAGCCACCCCCGCCACGTCCCGACGGAGGAGACCACCCCCCCGAAGCGGGCGCGGCTCCGCCCGCCACCGACCAGGACGAGCGAATGCTCGACCAGCTGGAAAACGCGCCGACGCTTCAACAAGAGGAGGCGAAGCGTGCCGGCAAGAAGCGAGTGCGAGGTATGGTCGACAAATGAAGTGGTGGCCCGTGCTCCTGGCGTTCGGCCTCGGCACCGGCTTGACGCACTCCGCCTCGGCCGACAGCGCGCCGCTGGTGCAGGTGCAAGTCGACCAATCCGTCGTGGGTGTGGGCGACACGATCCACGTCCAGCTCAGCGCGACGAGCTCCGATGCGATGCCGGGCGATCCGCGGCTGGGAGCGACTCCCGGGTTCGTCGTTCGAGGCCAAAACCAGTCGTCGCAAACGCAAATCAACATCGGCGGCACGGCGACCGAACGCTACACGCTCATCGTCGATTGGCTGATCCAGGCCGATCGAATCGGGTTGTTTTCAATCGGGCCCCCGACCGTTGCCATTCACGGAGCGCGCTACGCCTCGCGTTCCATCGCGCTGCGTGTGGTAGCTGCGGGCCGGGCCCCGGCGCGCAAAACGCAGCCCGCTCCGCAACAGTCGCCGTTCGGCTTGTCGCCCTTCGATCCTTGGCGCGGGCTGTTTCCCGACTTCGGCAATGCCCCCGAGCCTGCGGCACCGCCCGTCGCCGTTGACCCGAAGCTCGCGCTCGACGCTCCACGCGACCCCGTCTACTTTCTGCGCGCCACCACCGACAAGGCGGCGGCGGTCGTGGGCGAGCAGGTCACGCTCAACGTCTACGAATACCTTGACATCTCCAGCGGTAGCTTCGAGCGGGAAGAGGACCACGACCCGCAGGTCGCTGATTTCGTGAAGCACTCGCTCATTCGCGACGATCAGGATGCGCCGCTCGTCGGCTATGCGTCGATCGGCGGGCGAACGTGGCGCGTCAATCTCGCCCGGCGCTGGGCGTTGTTCCCATTGCAGGTGGGGGATCTCGTCATCGGTCCGATGAGCGTGACCATCAGCCCGGCTCACCAACGCGGCAACGGAGCCTTCAAGCGGACGAGCGAGGCCTTGCACGTGCGCGTGAGCGAGCCCCCGATGGCACGACGGCCGCCGGGCTATGCGCTGGGCGACGTGGGCCGATTTTCGCTGCGGGCCCAAGTCGATCCCCGAGACGTTCCGCAGGGTGGCGCGATTGGAGTCCACGTCGAACTGGCCGGTACAGGCAGCCCGCCGAGCGCGTTGACTCCGCCGGCGACCGACGGCGCCGAGTGGCTTCCTCCGGAGATCCACGACGAACTGGGAACCGTCGGGCATGATTCCTATGGGGGGAAGCGATCCTTCGACTTCGTCGTGCGCCTCAAGCGGGCCGGGGACATCCAGCTCGGGCAACTCACATGGCCGTATTGGGATCCGGAGCAGAAAAAGTACGAACTGGCCCGCGCGGCCCTCGGCGTCGTGCACGTTTCCCCGTCGGCGTCGGCCAAGGACCAGCCGGTGGCGTCCGCGCCCGACCTCTTGCCCGGGTTGCCCTCGCCGCACGACGTCCTCGAAGGAACGCCCGCTGCGCGCAGGCACTGGGACGACTCGCCCCTCTTCTGGTTGGCCGCCGTTCTCGGCTGGCCTTTGCTCCTCGGAGCCACGATGGGGGCGACCGCGGCAGGGAAGCGATTGACGCTCGCACTGCGCGGACGTGCGACCTCACCCGCGGCGGAGCTGCGCGAGCGCATCGCGGCGGCGCGCCAAGCCTGCCGCGGCGAGGACGCGCGCGGCGCCGATGCGGCCATCGCGCGAGCACTCGAGGCAGCGACCGTCGCCAGCGCAGGAGTGAGCATCCGCGGCGCCATAGGCGACCAGGTCGTCCGTCGGCTCGAGAGTGCCGGAGTCGACAGCGGCTCCGCGTCGCGCGTCGCCGAGCTACTGCGAGAGTGCGAAGCGGCCCGGTTTGCGCCGGAGGCGGTCGACGTGGCCCAGGCGCGCGAACGTTGGGACAGGGCCCAACAGGCGATCCGACACCTCGAGAGGATCGCATGACTCGCCCCGTACTGATCGTCTTGATTGTCGGGGCCGGCCTCGCCTTCGCTCCGGGAAGTGCCCACGCCACCGAGAACTCCGACGACGAAGCGGCTGGCCTTTTCGCTCAGGGCATCCAGGCGTTACACGACGGGCGCGCGGGCGATGCGATCAACGCCTTCGAGGCCTTTGCGGATCAGGGCGGGGTCGACGCGACCGCGAGCTACGATCGGGGCTTGGCGTACGCACTGCGCGTGCACATCGGCGCCGAGCAGCCCGGTGATCTCGGCCGCGCGGCTCAAGGTTTCGAGGAAGCCCGAGGGCTGTCGCATGATCGACGGACCATCGACGACGCCTCGCGCGCGCTCGATGCCGTTCGCAGCGAAGTGGCGCGGCGCCGGCTGCGCGCAGGGCAACCCGCCGACGTCGATGCCGGCCGGTCGCTCGCTCGTGCGGTCGCGGGGCTCGCGAGCGAGGAGGCGTGGGCGGTGCTGTGCGTCGTGGCATCCATGGCTCTCGCCGCGGGGCTGCTCATTCGTTTTCGGGTCGGCGGGCCCCGCCTGCGCGTCGGCGGTGGGGTCACGGCCGGCGTGGCGGTGCCGGCGCTCGCGCTCGCGGTCGCGATGACGCTTGCGGCGCGCCACGACCGATTGGAGCTAAGGGAAGCGGTGGTCGTTGCGCCCGGAGTCCGACCGACCGACGAACGTGGAATCATGCTTGCCGGCGCAACCTCGCTCCCCGAGGGAGCGCTCGTCGAGGTGATCGATGAGCGCGGCACGTCGACCCGGGTGCGATTCGGCGCCGTCGACGTGTGGGTGGTGTCGACCGCTCTTCGCGCTCTCGCGCGATCGTAGGAGCCCGCCGTTCAGTTTTGCACGAGCTTCATCCCGCCCGCCATGAGCGGTTGCACGGGCGTGATGTCGCTCACCGGCGTGTCGGCGATGTAGAGAAACTTGAGCTTCTTGAGCGACACCAACGGCGCCAGGTTCTTCACCTGTGTTTTTTTGATGCTGAGGCGCTCGAGCTTTTTCAGATTCGCGATGGGGGTCAAATCCGAGATCGAATCTTCGTCCAGCATGAGCTCGGTCAGGTTGACGAGCGATCCAACCGACTTCAACTCTTCGTCTCCGATGAGCGTGTGAGCCAGATCCAATCGGTCGAGGCGCTTGAGCCCCTCGATCGGTCGCAGGTCCTTGACCGGGCTGCTCGCGACACGAAGCGACTCCAGTGTCGTGAGCTTCTGGATCGGCGTCAGATCTTCGTATTCGCCCGGTCCGAAGAAGAGGTCTTTGAGCGACGTGAACATCGGGAAAATGCACGGGTCGATCTGGTGAATTTGAACGCTGCCCTGCGCGCTCGACAGGTTGATCGATTTGACGAGTGCCAAATCCGAAACGGTGACCGGCCCTTTGTCCTTGCCGAGCTTGCGCCGCACTTCGTGCTCCAGCGTCGCGTCGTCGCCGAAGTCGACGGTGGCCGGATGCGCCGGGCACTCGGTGGCAAGCTTTTTCTTCCAAATGGGTGCGGGAGGGGGCGCCGGTGGTGTCGGCAACGGAGGCACGCTCGCCAAGGGCGCGGCCGATGCCGTCGTCGAGGGCGACGGCGCGCGGGTGTCCGGTTGGTCGCAGGCGGCGAGCGGGAGCAGCAGCAACAGCGGGATCGCTCTCGTCGAGGTCATCGGGTGACGATAGTAGCGCCGTCTGCTCGGCCCCGGGGGCCTTCCGAGCGGGTCACATCCGCGACCATAGCCTCGTTCACTTCTTCCGGAATCAGGCCATACGCCTCCGCCGCCGCGATGAGCCCGACGTTCGGCGCGAGTTGCGTTAGAAATGCCCTGGAGTACGGCGTCGCCCGCAGGCCCCGCAGGCGCGTCACGAGCCGGGGCATTCCGCGCGCGATCGCGCGGCGCGCCTCGGCCAGGTCACCGAGGTCGACGCACGCATCATGAAGTGCGAGAAATACCGGCGTCTCGTTGAGCAGGCTCGGCGATCCGCCGTCGAACAGCCCGGACGCCTCGCGCGCGAGTGCCCGCGACTGTTCCGAATTGCCGCATCGCCGCTCCGACTCCGCCCAGAGGCCGAGTGCCACCGGCAGAACGTCGAGCATCTTGGTCGCCCGATACCCTTGCGTGGCAGTGCGCAGTAGCGTGCGAGCGTCCGCCTCCGACGCGTTCGATCGCAGGATCTCCATGCCCCGATAAAAGAGGATTCCCAAGGTGGCGCGGTCGTGAGGGACCCAGCTCCCGGCGATTGCCGCGTCGGCCGTTGCGCGCGTCTCCATCAGCGCGGCGTCGAGAGCCGCGTCACTGCCGAAGGTCGCCGCCCAACAGAGAGCAATCATTTTGCCGTGGCGTTCGACACCCGGCGAGCCGATGGCCTGCGCGAGCGCGATGCCGCCTTCGATCGCGGCGCGGGCCTCCGCCCTTGCGCCGACCGTCGTCAGCGCGAACCCCACGTTGATCGTGAGCATCGCCTCGCGGGTCTTGAGCCCCGCGGCACTGGCGGTACGCGCCGCGCTCCATCGAGCTTCGAGCGCGGCCCCGACCTCGCCTTTGGCCTGCCGCACCACCGCGAGAGTCTGCCACGCGTCGACTTCGGCGCTCGGCATGGCGTGAATCCGGGAAAGCGTCAGCAAGAGCCCCGCAACATTCTCGGCGGCATCGAGCTCGCCCGCGTACGCGTAACGGGCAGCCAGGGCTGCGGCGCACCGCGCTTCTTCATCCGTTATGGACGCATCTCGGGCTGCGCGCCGCACTTCATCGAGCCGGGCGCTCGTGTCGGGTCCGCCTCCGGCGGCGTCCTGGTAACGCACGCGCGCGCCGCGGGCTCGCACCTCGCTCGCGGCGTCGTGGACGGACTCCTCCATCGCCCGCACCGCGGTGTCACGCTCTGCCGCACGCAAATCGAGCCGGTTCCACGCTTCGTCGAGGAGCTGCGCGCGCGCAAACTGGGTCGGCTTGTCCTCGGCGAACGCGAGCGCCTTTTCGGCGAACGCCACGGCCTCCGGAAGCGCGTGCGCTGCGAGAGATCGTCGGGCTGCTTTTTCGAGGTAGCCTGCCGCGGTGAGCCCGTCACCCCCGAGTTCGAGGTGGCGCGCCACGACGGCGTCGTCCTCGCCCATCGTTGCGAGCCACCGCCCGGCGTGCCGGTGGCATTCGCGCAGTAAATCCTCGCCGAGCGATGCATAAGCGACCTCGCGCATCAGCGCGTGTTTGAATGCGAATTCTCGCGTCCCTGGGAATCGCGCGTGAGCCTGCTCGACGAGGATCTCGGCGGCGGTGAGATCGCGCACGGCGTCGGGCGCGCGGTCGACGCCGATCGCCAGAAGGCCCACGTCCCAGCCCACGTGGCCGAAGACCGCAAGCTTGGCCGCCGCGTCCCGTCCGGAATCGTCGAGCGTGTCAAGGTGCACCTGCATCGCGGCCTCGATGGTCGGGGCGTCGGACGCATTGCGTCCGGCGGCGGCGAGCCGCGCGAGCTCTTCGGCGAAGAGAGGCAGTCCCCCGGATTGCTGGGCAATCGAGTCAGCGAGGGCCTCGCCGCGGTCGCCGTTCGCGCGGTCGCCGAGGATCGACACCGCGATGGCCTTCGCGTGCCTTCGCGACAGAGGCCGCAGCTCGATGCGCACGTGGTCGCGTCCTTCGAAGCGCGCGGGATCGTCGCGCCAGAGAGTCGGGCGCGCCGCCGCGATCACGCAAAGGGCCCGGCCGCTCGCTCGCGCCAGGAGGTGATCGATCCAAGCCATGCTTTCGGTGTCCGCCCATTGCGCGTCCTCGAGGACGAGAACGAGAGGGGTGCGCTTGGCCATGCCGAGGGTGATGTCGGTGAGCACCAGCCACAGCGCGTCTCTCGAGCCACGGGCGTCGTCCAGATGCGGGAGAACCTCGTTCGTAACGAGGCGTGCGAGCAGCTCGCGCGAGGCGACCGAGCAGGGCACGCGCGTCCATGCGAGCAGGGCGTCGGTCGCTTCGAGCGCCTGATCCATTCGGGCGCCTCGCGCCATTCCGGTGAGTCCGCGGGCCACGTCGCCGACGGCTCCGAGGGCGTGGTTGCGGGCGAACGATTCGCTTCGGGTGAGCAGCACGCGGGGGGCGGACGCGTGGCTTGCGATGCGCGAGAGCGCTTCGCGCTGCAAGCGTGTTTTCCCGATCCCGGGCGCCCCGGTAATGGTAACGACGATCGGGGTACCGTCGTCGACGCCGCGTTCGAATGCCGCGACGATCTGCGCGAGCTCCGCCTGCCGTCCGACGAACGGCGCGCCGCCGGCCGTCTCGCGCCGGCCGCGCACGGGCGTGCCGACCACGGCGCTCCCGTCGTCGTTCAGCTGCAACTCGAAGCGTCCCCTCGTCAGCTCCGTCGTTGTCGTGTCGGCCAGCACCTGGCCGCGTTGCGCGTCGCGCGCGAGCGCCGCCGCCCGGTCGACGACCTCGCCGGTAGGTCGCGTCCGATCGATGCGCGTGCGCCCGGTAGCAACGCCTACCGTCGCGCTCAATCGGGCGATGCGCAGCGCCAAATCGAGCGCTCGCCCGGCTTCATCGCCCTGGGCCTTGCGCACCCCCAAATGACAGACGATCGCGTCGCCGCCAAGCTCTGTGGCGTCCGCGCCGCGCGCTCGCAGATGCGTCAGGAGGCGAGCGCGCGGTGCGCCCTTGGGGACCTGAGTGGCGACAATCGTCGTCACCAGGCGCGTGCCACCGCCTTTGCCCGTCGTCGCCAAGCTCGCCGCCGTCGCCTGGTAATCGCCTTCGAGCTGGGGTCGCCGGTTCGAGTCGGAGCCGAGCGCATCGGCTACTTCGCGCAGCTCGCGGCCGACCTCGGAGGCCGAGGACGGACGCTCGCAAGGGGCGGTCGCCAGCAATCGCGCCATGAGCTCGTCGAGGCGACGCGGCACGTCCGGATAGATGTCGGCCAGCCGGGGCGCGGGAGTCGTGACCAAACGCGCGAGGATCGCAATGGGGGTCGGGCCCACATGCGGGGGCCGCCCCGTGATCATCTCGAAAAGGGTCGCGCCGAGGGCGTAAAGATCCGCGCGCGAATCGACCTCGCCGTCACCGCGCGCCTGCTCGGGCGCCATGTATGCGGGAGTTCCGACGATCGCACCGGTGCGGGTGAGCTTCGAGTCCGCGGCCGACGCGACGCCGAAGTCGACGAGCTTGACCTGAAACGGGCCGGATTGTCCCGGTGCGCTGCCGAGAAGGATGACGTTGGACGGCTTGACGTCGCGGTGAACGATCCCGGCCGCATGCGCGGCCGCGAGCGCATCTCCGACCTGCGCGACGATCCCCAGGCAATCGCCGAGCGGAAGGGGAGCGCGCCGCTGGCGCTGTGCGATGTCCTCGCCCTCCAGCCACTCCATGGCGACGTAGGGCTGTCCTTCGTCGAGTTGACCGAACGCAACGACCCGCACGATGGCCGGATGATGCAGGGCGGCGAGCAATCGCCCCTCGCGCCGGAAGCGTGCTTCTTCGCCGGCGTCGATGCCGGGCAGCGCAATGACCTTCAGCGCGACCGATTGTCCGCTCATCTGGTCGTGAGCGCGGTACACGATGCCCACTCCACCTCGGCCGACCTCGCGCTCGAGTACGAATCGCTGCGCGAGCAGCGGTGGTCTCGCGCCAGTCATGACCGCTTCCTCGAGCCAAGAGCGAAAATCTCGGTGCTCGCCGCACGCGTCCCCTCGGGACGGATGAGCCGCTCCGACTCGTACCATCGGCGGACCTCCGCCCGCGCCGCCGGCAAGTCGTCGCTCATGAAGATCTTGCCCACGAACGAGCCCCCAGCCGCGCCGAGGGCGGATGCCACCGCGAGCGCCCGCATGAAGAGCTCATAGCTGCGCGCCTGATCCGTGACGCGGTTGCCGGTCGTATTGGGTGCCATGTCGCTCAGCACCACGTCGTAGGGTGCGAAGCGGCCGAGGTCTTCGTTCGTCAAAGACAGCGCGTCGCCTTGCACGAACGAGGAGTTTGCCGAGAGCGCGATCGCCAGCGGTTCGCGGTCGACCGCTAGAAGCTTGCCGCCATGACCGATGCGCTCCGCGGCATACATCGCCCAGCTGCCGGGAGCAGCGCCGAGGTCGAGCACGCGCATGCCCGCCTTCAGCAGGCGTGCGCGCCGATCCATCTCTTCGAGTTTGAACACACTGCGTGCCGGAAATCCCGCTCGCTTCGCAGCCCTCGTGAAGTGGTCCGGCTTGGCGTACAGGTTTCGGCGCGCCGGCATGGCAACGGTGAGTCTGACGGCCCGCGCGCGCGCGTCAACGTTCTAGACGCTTCGTCGAAATCCCCGTTGCTGCCGACATTCCGAGATCGGACCGCAAAATCGAGGCGCGCTAGCGCTTCGTGGACTTTTTGGCGCTCTTTACGGCCTGGCGGACGAGAACGAAGCCGTTGCGTGCTCCGGGAACTCCTCCCGCAAGGAGAAGCAGATGCTTTTCCGCGTCAACTCGCGCGACCTTCAAATTGAGAATCGACACGGTCTCGTTGCCGTACTGTCCGCCCATTTTCAGGTTTGGCAGGGTTCGCCCCGGCGTCATGTTCGTTCCGATCGATCCCGGATGCCGACGGTACTCGTGGGTGCCGTGGGTGGTCACTGCGCCGGCGAAGCCCCAGCGACGCACCACTCCAGTGAAGCCGCGGCCGCGGGTCGTGCCCCGGGTATCGACCCTCATGCCCGGCTGGAAAATCTCATCGAGCTTGAGAGGTTGACCGATCTCCCACTTGGCCGCGAATTCGGCGTCGCATCGGAGCTCTTTGAGCAGGCGCTTCGGCGACGTGTTTGCTTTTTTGAAGAACCCCGCGACCGATTTGCTGGTGTGCTTGTCCTTGCGCTCTTCGAAGCCGAGGATCAACGCCGTGTAGCCGTCCCTCTCCATCGTCCGTTTGCCGGCGACGACGACGGGGCCGGCCTGGATGACGGTGACCCGGGTGACGGTTCCGTCTTGCTCAAAGAGCTGCGTCGAGCCGACTTTGCGGCCGAAAATGCCAGGCTGGATGTTCATGCAATCTGCGCTCCCGTTCGCTCGCGCGTTTCGTGCCGCTTGCTCGAAAGCCGCGGCTCATTGGCCCGTCGGTGCGCGCCGTCCACAAGCGAAACGGACGGGTGGGCGTTCGAGGGCCCACGGCTCCTTCAGGCGGGCGCCAACGATAGCTCCAGCCGCGGATCCGTCAAGGTAGGGGGGGCAGGGATAGGGGTTCGCGGTCGGGGCCGGGGGTCGTCGTTCGGCAACCCCCCTGAGCCGATTCGCGCTTGGCGGGTGGTGCGCCGCGGCGGTACCCTGATGGCAAATGCCCGTCGCGAAGCCGGTCACCTGCCTGTCGTGTGGCTTTCAAAGAAACCCACCGGGATCGTCGCGGTGTGCATCCTGCGGCGCCAAGATGGAGGAGCTGGCCCGTTCAAAGCGCTCGCGCGAAGATGAGCTCGCCGGTCGTTACCAGCAGGAGGGCGTGAGCGTTCGCTGGCTCGCGATCGCGTTTCTCGTCCAAGGTGTCCTGACCGGCGCTCTCGTGTTCGGGCTGCCCATGGTCATGCCGATGCTCGACTTCGAGGGCCAAAACGGCATGTTGATCTGCGTTCCCGTATGGTTTCTCGGGGGCTTGCTCGTCGGGATGGTGTCGCCCGGTCGGACGTTCGTCGAGCCGGCCGTCGCTTCGTTGCTCGTGGCGATCCCGACGACGTTCTTGCTCATCCAGAGCCAGACGGTTCGTACGATGCCGGTATTTCTGTATCTTATCTTTGCCGCGATCGGCATTTTGCTGACGTTGATCGGCGCTTACATGGGCGAGCGAATCCAGGTTGGCCCGCCCCCCAAGCCGGCGGAGTGACGGCCGTCGACGTCGCGATCATCGGAGGCGGCCCCGCCGGCTCCGTATGCGCCGCGCGCCTCGCTGCGTTGGGGCGCGACGTCGTGCTTCTCGAGCGAGAACGGCATCCGCGGTTTCATTTGGGCGAGTCGCTTTTGCCCCAGAGCCTCGGTGTTCTCAAAGCCATCGGCATCCTCGACCGAATGCCCGGTCGCTTCCTCATCAAACGGGGGGCCCGCTTCGTCGATGGATCGGACGCACGGCGACCGGTGCGATACTCCTTTGCGGAAGCGTTCGACGCGAGATGGGACCACGCCTTCCAGGTGCCGCGCGACCAGTTCGACGAGCTTCTCTTCCGATGCGCCGAATCGTGTGGGGCGGATGCGCGGGAGGCGTGGGAGGTTACGCGCGTCCTGGTGGAGGGATCCCGGGCCGTCGGAGTGGAGACGCGCGGGCCCGATGGGGTGGCCCGATCGATCGAAGCGCGGTTCGTCGTCGATGCCACCGGACGCGACGCGATGGTCGCGCGCGCAGCGGGACCTCTCGAGCGCATCCCAGGGCTCGATCGAACGGCACTTTACACTCAAGTGCGCGGTGCTTGGCGCGACGTCGGTGATCGGGAAGGCGACATCCAGATCGTCGTGTTCGGCGAGGGCGCTTACCGCGGCTGGTTCTGGCTGATTCCGTTTGCCGACGGCCGAACGAGCGTGGGTGCGGTCGTGTCGGGGGCCTGGGTGCGTGAGCGTCGTTCCATCGGTGGCCCGGCCGATCTCTTCAGGGATGCGGTTGCGAGTACCCCGGCGGTCGCCCGCATGCTCGAGGGATCCGAGTCGCTTTTTCCGCCGCTCGCAACCGCGGATTTCAGCTTTCGCGTGCGATCGATACGAGGGGAGGGGTGGCTGGCGCTCGGCGACGCCTCGGGCTTCATCGATCCGCTTTTTTCGACTGGGGCGCATCTCGCGATGACCGGGGCGCTGCGAGCCGCGGATGCCATAGACGAGTCCCTGCGTGCCGGCGATCTCGGCCCCGAACGGTTTGCCGCTTGGGAGCGCGAACTGCGAACCGGCGTCGATCTCTTCGTCGGGGCGGTCCAAGCGTTCTACGCGTCCGACCTCGTATCGTATATTTTCGCGGAGCCGCAGCACCCGTTTTTGCGCCGGGCCATCACATCAATGTTGGCGGGCGATGTTTTCGACGAAGACGCGCGCTGGGCGCGGGAGATGCGAAAGCGCTTCCCCCCTCGCAGCGGATAGGCCGCCGCGGCCCCTCTTGGCTCAGATGTCTTTTTGATCGCGAACGCGCGCGGCCTTGCCCGCAAGGTCACGCAGGTAGAAGAGGCGCGCCCGGCGCACGACGCCCTTGCTGACGACGTCGACCTTTTCGATCCGCGGCGAATGGGAGAGAAATATGCGTTCCACACCCACGTTGAAGCTTACCTTGCGAACGGTGAACGTGCTCCGCGCGCCCGCCCTGTGCCGCTTGATGACGACGCCTTGAAACACCTGCGTGCGCTCTTTGTCGCCTTCGACGATTCGATAGTGAACCCGGACCGTGTCGCCGACGCGAAAGTCGGGCAGGTCCGCTCGCAACTGCGAAGACTCGAGTGCGGCAATGGTGGGCGACGTGTTCATGGCAAAGAACCGAGCATCCGGCTGGAAAGCCAGCGGAAAATCCGGAGGGCGCCTTAAAGCATGCGGTACCCTGCATGTCAACGCGAAGCGGGCTCGCGGCCCCAGGGATCCGCGAGGACGATGACCCTATCGCTCGCAGAATGAACCTTCGCTGACGAAGAATCGGATCTCGGCAACGCAGCCTTCAAGCGCGATCCATCGGCAGCCCGACCCCGACCCCGACCCCGACCCGCGACCTCGACCCTCGACCCTCGAGCACGACCCGCGACCCCGACCCCGACCCGCGACCCTCGACCCCGACTCGCGACCCCGGGTCCCCCCTTCGGACTGCTCGGGTCTTGGGAACAACCGGATCGAGACGGTGTCGGCTATGTTGGAGCGACCCGCGTGCCGCGCGAAATGCCCTCTCTTCCGTCCCCGTTCGAGATCGGCGGCTCCCGCCAGGGCGAACAAGTCGACCCGGAGCTCGTCAGCTTGCCGGATCCTCCGCGGGTCAGGCAGTGGCTCGCGATGCTCGTGCTCGTCGCGGGGACCGTCGCTGCCGTTGCGATGGCGGTCCTGCTGCGGCGCGACGCTGCTTATGCGTTTGCGTCGGCAACCCCGTCCGGGGTGGTTGATCTGCGGACGGCGACGCAAGAAGCGCTGGCCGCGCACGACAACGCTCTGATCCGAGCGGAGGGGCTGCTCGGCGCCGCGGGGGGGATTCGCTACGAGCGACCGCTTCGAGAGGACACATTTCGAGCCCTGCCCATCGCCGGCCGTACCGAAGGCGACGGCGTGTGGGTTGAGGTCCGAGTCCGGTCGGGTCAAGAAAGCGGTCGATGGGAACCACCTCGGGCCTTTGTCGGGCGGCTCGTTCGCTTCGACGAGGTCGGGCCACGTCATCGCGGCATCGCCCGCGCGATCGAAGAGACGACGCGGATGCGGGTCGGGGCGAGCGCGTTTCTGCTCATCGATGGGGAAGAGCCCACCCAGGAGCGCTGGGCAGTTCTGCTTTGGGCGATGTTTTTGGGCTTCGCCGCGTGGAACGCCGTCGTTCTGGCGCGGCTCGCTCGACCTGTGAAGTGAGCCGCTCCGTGAAAGTCGCGATCATCGGGGGCGGCGTGATGGGATGCACGACAGCGCTGTCGCTCGCCGACCGAGGCGTGCACGTCGTGGTCTTCGAGCGTGCGGTGCCGGGGGCCGAAGCGTCGAGTGCGGCCGCGGGAATCCTCGGTGCACAAGCCGAGCTGAAGGGGCGAGAAGCCGACGCGGCGATCTTCGTTCGAGCGCGCGACGCCTGGCCGGCCTGGGCTCGCGCGCTCCGCGAAGCAACCGGCATCGACGTGGGGCACCGCGTTTCGGGCGTGCTTTGCGTGGCGCGCGACGAAGCGGAGCACTGCGAACTGGCCCGTGAAGTCGCGTGGCAAACGCAGCGAGGGCTCACCGCGTCGTTGATCGGCGGAGCGGAGGCGCGCGCGATCGAACCCGAGCTGGGCGCCGATTTCGCAGCGGCCGCGCACTTCCCCGATGACGCGCAGGTCGACCCGCCCGCCCTTCTGCGCGCGCTGGCAGTGATGCTCACGCGCAGCGACCGCGTGACCCTTCGCAGCGGGACAACCGTGGATAGGCTGCTCGTCGAGCGCGATCGCTGCGTGGGCGTTCGGCTCGACGATGGAGAGACGCGGGCCGATGCGACCGTGCTTGCGGCCGGAAGCTGGTCGTCGTTGGTCTCGGGCGTGCCTTCGGCAGTTCCCGTCGTGCGCCCCAATCGCGGGCAGCTCGTGCTTCTCGACGAACGGCCCCCTCGAGTCCGTACGATCGTCTTTGGCGCTGGCTCATACCTGGTTCCGCGTGGCGATGGCCGCGTGGTGTGCGGGTCGACGACGGAGAACGTGGGGTTTCGCCGGGAGGTGACCGCCGCGGGGGTGCACTCCATCCTTTCGGGGGTGTTGGCGTGCGTTCCGTCGCTAGGCCTGGCGCAATTGGCAGCCACATGGTGTAACTTTAGGCCGCGGCCGGAATCGGGCCAGCCACTCGTCGGGGCCTCGCCGCTGCCTGGGTTATTTCTCGCGACGGGACACGATCGCAACGGGATCCTGCTGTCCAAGATCACCGGGGACGTCGTGGCGGATGCCGTTCAATCGTTCACGGGTTGAAGTCCGGTGGCGGCGTCGGCACCGGGGCGGGGCGCGACTCGGTCGGCGTCGAATCGGTGGGCCGAGCTTTGGCCGGGTGCGGCTTGGAAGCGGGAGCCGCCTTCGGCGGGGGCGTTACCGGGGGCGCGTGCTGCGGGGGCAACGCGTCTTTGTGCGACGATTTAGCCTCCTTTTTGCTCTCCTTCTCGGCGGGGATTGGCTGCTCGCGAGCCGCAGGCGGCCGAGCGGCGTTCAGCGCGTCCCCCTTTGAGACGTCGAAGCTCGGTGGCGTGCTCGGATCGCATCCGGGGGCGAATCCCGTTGCGTCGAACTCGCTCGTCACGCTCCCCGATCGAACTTCGTGACCCTTTGCGTCGTGGAGGGCCGCCTCGATGCGCACGTCGTGCTTGCCGGCGCGTGACGGCGAACAATACGAGAGCAAGTAAAAGCTTCGCGTTCGGCCGTCGATCTGTGCTCCGATCTCATCGAACGCTTTGACGATGGCATTGTTGTCGGCGGCCATGGCTTTGCCGCTTTTTCCGATCGCGTCGAGGCGCGATGGCTTGATCTCGCCCCCCAGACCGATCGCAAAGACGTCGAAGGGCATTTCCCGAACGTGCTGGAGCATCGTGGCCTCCGGAACGCGGCTCGCGCGATCGGTACCGTCGGTGAAGACGACCAGCGTACCGAATCTCAACGGTTGGGCAGCGCGGCTCAGCGCAACGTCCAGCTCGTCGAGTGCTTTGACCACGGCTCCGTTCAAGTTGGTGCTCGGGTCCCGCGGCTTAAACGTCGAGAGCTGCGCTATCCCCGCTTTGGCGCTGCCCGGCTGGTCGGTAAATGGCACGATCGGATACAGGTCGGGGGAGCCGTCGAAGGCATAGACTCCGACCTTCTCTTGCTTCTCGATCCGATCGGTGAAGGTCCTGACCGCTTGCACGAGACTCTCGAGGCTACCGCTGCCGCTCACGCTGCCGCTCATGTCGACCAGGAGCAACGTGTAGTGCGCCGCCGCGACCTCGGGGTTGACGATCGTCTGCTTGCTCTCGTATCGCGAAACGAGCTGCCCGTCCTCGTAGATGTGAAACTGGTCGGCCGTCAGTCCAGCAACGGGACCGCCCACTTCGGTCTGGACCTTGAAATAGACTGCCACGTTGCTTGGCCGCTGCTCGGCCGTCTTGACCGTGGTGAGCTGAAGACCCACGCAACCGATTCCGAAATCTAGGGCAAAAAGGGCAACGAGAAGGTGGAGCGCGCTGTTCACGTCCCGAGTCTAACGCGACCGCCCGAAGTTTGTCCGTTCGCCCGGCGTCGCCCGTGTCGGCGTGCTGCGACCCTGACGCCGAACGGTCGCGTCAGCGCTCGATGGCGAACGAGCGCACGATCGCGTCGCACGTCGATCGGTAGCGCTCGAACGCGGTGGCAGCCACCGAACACGTGACGACGTAACCGGTGCCGCGAGAGGCCAGGTCGACCTGCATGGTGCGATAGGCGACCGAGGCGGGCGGAATAGGAGCCCACCGTGCTTCGACGACCATCGTCGTGTCCCCGTCGACCACGTCGTCGTGGTTGCTTTCGATGGTCGCTCGCGGATCGCGCCGAAGCAATTGTTCGCTGGCGCGGGCATAATCGTACGACTCACTTGGAAATGCTTCTCGGACCACGATCGCGTTTGCGTGGTAGTCGTCGACGGCCTGGGGATCGGCGGCCACCCAGAGACCGCTCGGGCTACCCTCGGGCTGAGGTTCGTTGGTCCAGGTGGATGGAACGGCGATGCGCCAGCCGCTGCCCGTCTGTTCCGTGAAACCTGCCGGAACCTGGGGTCTCATGAAGGATGCGACTCGGGTGTGCTTCGACCCCTGGCAACCGGCAGCGGTGAACAGCGCGGCGACAGCGAACGCCAGCGGAGCGCGGCAGAACATTCGCTACAGTCTAGGCGCGGACGTCGATCGCGATCGGGCAAACTCGCGCGACGGCCGCCCGTTCCAGCTGCGCCCGACGAGGCACGTGGTTGGGCTCGGGCTCGGGGCCTTGCTGATGTCGCTTATGCTCGCAAGGGCGTTCGGAAAGTTTTACGGAGGCCTCTGAGGTCGGCGGGGGACCGTTTCTCTAATCGCGCGTTCGCTTCTTGCGTTCCGACGGGGTTGGCTCCAGCGGGGCGATCGGCTCGCCGACCGGCAAAGCAGGGATGACGACGTGCTCGGGTGAAAGCGCCGCCGGCGCTTCGGCTTCCGTATCGCCTCCGCCGAGTCCGTTGGGCGGACCGATCGCGGTGTTGCGCTGGCCCTTGCGTTCGGTCACGCGAACGGTCAGCACGCCGATCAGAAGAGCAATCGCGATCGACGCGAGGACCAGCGCGCCGAGCACGACTGGCCGCACCGGTGGCGAACGGGGCGCTCGGTCGGACGGTATCGGTTGGACGAGGGTAGCGGGTTGGGGCGCCGTGGGAGCGACGGCCAACGGTAGGGTGGTCGTCGTGTCCGCGATCGTGGGCAAAACGCCGGCCGCAGCGGGGCCGGCGGTTTCGCGGGTGCGCAGGACGAGCACAGTAACGTTGTCGTGTCCTCCCCGTGCGTTGGCGAGATCGACAAGCCGGCCAACCGCTTGCGCGGCGGGTTCGTTGGCGACAACGCCCAGGATTTCGGCATCGTCGACCAAATCGGATAGACCATCCGAGCACAGAACGAACGTATCGCCGGCCACGTGATGGACGGGTTCGGTGCGAAGCTCGACGTCCGCGTCGGGTCCAATGCCGAGCGCACGCGTGATGCGGTTCGCCTCGGGATGATGGATGGCTTGATTCGGCATGAGCAGGCCCCGGTCGACGAGCTCCTGCACGATCGAATGATCCCGCGTGAGCCGGAAGATCTCTCCCTCGTGCACGAGGTACGCGCGGCTGTCTCCGACGTGCGCGATCTCGGTCCCGCAGCCGTGGGTGAGGGTCGCGACGACGGTGCAGCCGGGGCGGCCTAGCCCGATCTCGCTCGTGTGAAGGACATGCACACGCCGATTCGCTTCTTCGATCGCGGCGCGAAGGACCTCGGCCGGCCGGGATCCGTCCGCCGCGTGATCGAACGTTTCGACGATGGTCGACAGCGCCAGCTCGGCCGCCTCGCGACCCGCTGCATGCCCTCCCATCCCGTCGCACACGACACACAAGTGCCCGAAGCGCGTCTCCCTTCGACCGCACGCGTCCTCGTTGATCTGCTTGAGAGGGTCGCGACCCGGGTCCGAGCGCTGGCCGTAATCGACCGCCGGAAGGGTCGGGACCGGCTGCATGGCAGGCTCCTTCATCCATCGAGCTGTACGTTGAACTCGAGGGGACCGAAGCGAAGTGAAGTCCCAGGCGGCACTGGGGTCCAGACGCCGGGCGGGATCCGGCTTCCGGATACCCATGTCCCATTGTTTGAGTTCTCGTCGCGCACGATGAGTAGACTGCTTTCGAACTTCAGCGTCGCGTGCACTCCGCTCACACGCGGCTCGGCGAGGAAGACGGAGCACTGAGCCGGGTCGCGGCCGACGCGAACCTCCGATCCGCCGCGGATCGTGAACTGGGAATGGGTACTTCGGAGCGTGGCGCCGGTCGCCGCGAAGGGGGTCGCGCCGTACGGATTCGGCGGGGGTACGAGCGGTTGAGCGCTGAGCGCTCCCGTGGGAGGAAAGCCTTGAGGTTGGGCGCCGGCGCTCGCCTTGATGACCTCGAGAGGCAGAGGCTGTCCGCATGAGAAGCATACCGAGGGCTGGCCCGGAGTCGCCATGGTGGTCATGCCGCACGAGGGACAGCGCACCTGCACGATCGGAAGATTCGGCGCCGCGCCGTGGGCCGCCGGGTCCCGCGGCCCAGCGACAGGTGGTGCCGGCATGGGAGCCGACGCGTGCATGAAGCCCTGCAGGCCGACCGGTTGGTCCGCGCTCGGGAGCGCGGAGGTCGCGGCCAACGGGTCGGCGGGAGGCATTCCGTACCCGGTTCCCGGTCCACCGTATCCGGGTGGCAATCCGGCTTGGACCGCCGGGGCGTAGCCGCCCGGCGTACCGCCGCCTTGCGCAGCTGTGCCGTAGCCTCCGTGGGGGGCACCGGCGCCATGCGGTACGACGGGCCCATAGCCCCCCGAGGCTCCGCTCCCTGGCGCGGGCCCATAGCCGAGTGGCATGGCACCGTAGCCGACCGGCGGCGGCGTGATGGCGGATCGTCTTCGCCCGCCGCCTCCGCCGCGAACGAGCACGATCGAGAGCAGAACGATGACGACGAGAAGCCCCGCGATCCCGGCGATGAGCGGCGCCGATAGGGGCTTCTTCGTCGCCTTGAGCGTCAGCACACTCTTGTTGTCGACCGCCGAGGCCCGGTGGGCCTTGTTGTCGTAGACCACCAATCGTGCGACGACGTTGTCACCGGCCCCTTCGAGCACCTTGTCGTCGTCGGGTACGACGAACGTCGCGAACCCGTCGCCCGTAGTGACCGCCGCGCCCAGCATGTGTTCGGCCTGAAGCTCTCGCATGGCTTTCTTCGCGACTTCGGGGTCTCGGGTGTTGGCCTGCGCGACCGACCTCGTTCCGGCTGGGATGAAGTACGCTTCGGCTCGCTGCTTGTCTCCGCCCCAGCAGAAGTCGCCGTACACGCTGAACTGCCCGCCCGGATAAAGCGGCGCGCTTTGCGCCGCTTTGAGCGTTCGGACCACGTCGACGTCCAGAGGCCACTGGGTCGGGTCGATCCCGATAGGCACGTCTCGGAACGTGCCGTCGGGCGCGATCGTCGGGTGTGTGTTCTCGAAGACGAGATTGAACGTTTGCTCGACACTCGGGTTGATGCAGCTCATCGTCCAATGAACGAGCCACATGGCGTTGAAGCGTGATCGCACCAAACCTATGATGGTTTTCGCTTTTTTGTCCCCCTGGCCCTCTTGGACGATGTCGAAGAATCCCCCGATCTCGGGGTTCGCGAGCGACTGCATGAACTGCGCTTCGTTGTTCCGATAGATGCTCTCGGTGAGGCTTGCGCTGTTCGGAAGCCAGACGGACACGACCGGCAGCGGGGTCTTGGGCAGCGACGTGTTGTCTTCGGGGAAACGCCCCCGGTCGAGATACTGGTGAAAGATGTCGGCGCTCGGACTTGCGCTCTCGGGGTCTCCTCTTCCTGCGCCGTTCGACAGGACGACCATCGCCTGGTGAAGTGGCACGGTCGCCGGCTGATCGGAGTTGCCCAGGGAGCCGAACGCGTCCACCGTCATGCTCTTGATCTCGGAGAAGAGCGCGCGATCGCGTCCGTGCGAGATGCTCGTCGATTTGAAATCGTTGAGCGCGTTTCCGAGCTCGGCGCGCTGCTTGAACGTTTTCCAGGTCGTGTCGCGAACGACCTGCACGTCGTCGAAGAACATGAGGTCCATGAGATCGTTCGGCTGCATCTGCTCGATGAACTCGTGAGCGATGGCGCGGGCATCTCCGAAGCGCGCACCCATGCTGCTCGACGAGTCCACGGCGACGAGCCATGCCGTGCCGACGTTCGGGTCCTTCGACTTGCCCCAGGGGGTCTTGTCCACGAACTTGGTCAGCTGATCCTCTCCCGAGACTTTGACGAGCAAATGCGCGTTTTGCTCGGGGAAGGGGAACGGCTCCCAGAGCGCTCCGGCCCTCTCAAGCTGATCGCTCCAGCAAGAAAGCGTGGCTGCCCCAGTAGCGTTTGCGCACGGCTGAAGGGCGTCGCTCAGTCGCTTGAACTGCACGACTTCAACGACCGTCGTCAGCGTGGGCTTGCCGTCTTTGATTCCGGCCCGCGGGTCGATGCGCAAGATGTGCGCCTCGGGCGTGGCGAACGCGTCACTCGCCAGGGCGACGGAGAGCACCGACAGCAGGGCGAGCAGGACGAAACGGGAAAGTCGTCGGGTCATCTCCTCGAGACCTCGTCGGTTCGACAACGCACGGTACTCTCGATTCAAACGCGGCCGATCACCTTTACGACGGTGGTGAATCCGCCGAAGCGAATGCGATCGCCATCTCGCAGCTCGCGCCGACCGCCGTAGCCGACGTGCTCGTCATTGATGAATGTGCCGTTCGTGGAGCCCGTGTCTTCGATCGTGATCGTACCGCTTGCGCCGTCGACCACGAACGCTGCGTGGCGCGAAGAGATGGTCGGATCCTGCAGCGCGATATCGAGCCCCTCGCCTGTCCCGAAACGCCCGACGGTCAGGCGCCCGGCCGTCAGCGGCCAAAAATCGCCGCTCGGGTTGGCGCCGTACGCGACGAGAAAGCCGCGGAGGACTTTGGGCGGCGCAGGTTCACGCGCGACGTCGGGGGGAAAGGACGCATACGGGGCCGGCGGTGGCGGTCCGCCGTACGGAGACGGGAAGGGCTGCGCGGGGCCGCCGTAGGACGCCCCCGGCGCGTATCCAGCGAGGGGCGCTAGGCCGGCCGGCGGCGCCGCCGGCGTCCCGAAGGCGGACGCGTACGCCGCTTGCGGGGGCGGAACCGCAAACCCCGGGTCGGACCCACCGTAGGGGGGGGGCGGAGCCGGGGTCCCATAGGGGCCGGCGGCGGGCCGTTGGGGCGAGTAAGGCGGGGCAGCGGCGCCAGGTTGCCCGTATCCGCCGTACGCGTCGTTCACGTGCATCGGCTCGAGGGCAATCGGGTGTCCCAGTCCGCAATAGCTCGCGCCCGGTGCGACCTCGTGGCCGAGCTGGCAGCGTGCCGGTACGGTGACGCCCGCGCCGCCTTGGCCCGTCGCCGGATAGCCACCACCCGCACCGCCTTGACCCGTCGCCGGATAGCCGCCGGCCGGGCCGCCTTGCCCGGCCGAGTACGCGGTCGCGCCCGCTCCGTAGGCGATCGGATCCACCGCCGCGCTCGACCGAGGGATGGGCGTACCGCAGACGCTGCAGAACTTGTCGGACGATTTGACGACGGTGCCGCATTGCGTGCATGCGCTCATGGTGTCGCCTGTGTTGCCTTCTGCGCGTTGGACCGCTCTACCACTCGGGTCGGTGGATGCGCGCGAACGACAGCATATCGAACCTGCAAGGGGAAATGCGAGCCGCAGGCCGGCACGACCCACGGCATTCGAGGATCGGGCAGGGGTCAGCGCTCCGCCAGCGAGGAGGCGGCGAGTACGGCCACACGCAGCACCTCGCGCACGGGGACGCCGTGAGTCCGTGCGGCGTGGGCGCACGCCTCGAACTCGGGTTTCACCAGGGCGGGACCGAACGGTCCGCCCGAGACCTTCACCGGGATCGGGCCGTAAATCGTGTCGACTCGGTGGTGGGTTCGTGGCCGTTCGACGCGCGCGACATCGTAACGCCGCACGCCGAGGCTCGTCGTTTCGCGCAGCATGGCGTGGGCGACGCTGTCGGCGCAATCGATGGGAGCCAGGGCCGAGATCGTCCATGCGGGCCTGCCCTTCTTCATCGTGATCGGAACCGCCCACGCGTCAACGGCGCCGACGCCGAGCAGCGACTCGATCCAGCTGCCGGCCAACTCGCCGGTGGCATCGTCGATGTTGCATTCCAACACGGCGTGGGTGGCGATCGTCTCGGCGGCTCGGGGGATCGCGAGCGACGTTCCGAGTACGGCGCGAAGTAGGTTCGGCCGATCGGCCAAATCGGCGGTTCCCGCGCCCCATCCCGTGCGTTCCGGCGCCATCGGCGGCCATCGGGACGAGCCGAGAGCGTGGGCACCCACGATGGCGGCGCCGGTGGGCGTCACGAATTCGAAGTCCATGCCGGCGTCGTACGTGGCCAGACCCCCGAGGCACTCGACGGTCGCCGGAGCGGGCAGAGGCAATGCGCCGTGAGCGGCTTGGACGAAGCCGCGCCCCATGGGCAGCGGCGACACGAATAGATCCGCTGCGAGATAGGCGAGCGCGGCCGCGCTTCCGACCACGTCGACGACGGCATCGACGGCGCCCACCTCGTGGAAGTGGACCTCGTCGACGCGGCTCCTGTGAACTTTTGCTTCTGCGACGGCCAGCCGATGAAATGTGCGCATGGCTCGCGCCCGAACGTCGTCGTCGAGCGGAGCGTTCTCCAGCATCGCTCGAATGCTCGCGTACGTGCGAGGCGGTTGGGACCGATCGACGTGCACGTCGAACGACGTCGCGACTATGCCGCTGCGGGTCCGGGTGCCGAAGTGCAGATGAAATCCGGCCATCGGTAGCGCCGCAATCGCTTCGGAGATCGTCTGGGCCGGCACCCCGAGGTCCACGAGGGCCGCGATGATCATGTCGCCTGCGAGTCCGCTCGGGGCGTCCAAGAAGAGCACCTTGCCGCGGCCGGATCCGCGCCCGAGCTCTGGGTCGATCGCCGGATCGTGCCTCGAATCGAAGGAGTCGTGCTCGTGCTCGCGATGGTGCTCGTGCTCGGGATGGTGCTCGTGCTCGGGATGGTGCTCGTGCTCGGGATTGTGCTCGTGCTCGCGGTTGGGATCTCCGCTTGGGTGGTCGTGCCCTTCGTGGCCCATGGTCGGCCCCTAGTAACGCTCTCGCGTGCGCAGGATGCGGGCGGCCGCGTACGCCGCCCCGAATCCGTTGTCGATGTTGCAGACGACGATGCCCGACGTGCAGCTCGCCAGCATGCCTGCGAGTGCGGCGAAGCCCCCGAAGCTCGCCCCGTACCCAATCGATGTGGGCACCGCGATCACCGGTCCGGCCACCATTCCGCCGACCACGCTCGGCAAGGCCCCCTCCATCCCGGCGACGACGATGACGACGCTCGTTCGGTCGAACACGTCGCGCCTGTAAAGGAGTCTATGGATGCCGGCGACCCCGACGTCGTAGACGCGCTCAACGGCGACGCCCAGCACGCGAAGCGTCTCGGCGCATTCTTCGGCGACGCCCATGTCGCCCGTCCCGGCGCTGACGAGTGCGACGGGTCTCGCGCCCAAAGGCACGATCGGGCCGCTCTCCAAGGTGCCGACGCGGGCGAGCGCCGCGTAGCGCAACTCGGGCAGAGCGACGCGCACTTCGCTCGCCTTGTCGGCGTCGAGACGTGTGACGAGAACGTTCTGCCCGGTGCGCGCCAGCTCGCGCGCAATCCCCACGATTTGCGCGGCCGTCTTTCCTTGACCGAAGATCACTTCGGGGGAGCCCAACCGGAGTCCTCGATGGTGATCGACGGCCGCGTACCCGAGGTCGGCGTACGGCAAGTCGCGCAGCTCGCCGAGCGCATCGTCGATGCTGGTCGCCCCTTGGCGCACGCCATCGAGAAGTTCGCGAAGCTTTTGAGGATTCATCGCAATCCGCGCGCGAGCCTAGCACTGCGTCCGGCGCAGTCGACGCGCTATGCCGCCCGACCTACCTTCGAAGGGTCGCCGCGGCATGCCGATCGTCTTCGCTCACCTCTTCGGGCTCGTCATTGGTGCCGCTCTCGCCTGGGTGGCCTCGCCCACCTTGGGTTCGAACGAGGGTCCGATCGTGCTGTCGCGTCCCTTTGCAGTCGTCGTGGCCTTTGCGAGTTTCGTCTGGCTCCCCGTGGTCGGATATTTCGCCGCATTCCATGGGGATTGGTCCTATCTCTACCTCGTGTCGCCCCGGCAGGTTCCGAGCGCCATTGACCTCGGGCTCGTGCTGCTCGCGGTGCTGGCGGTGGTGGCAGGTTTTTGGCTCGCGGTCGGCCCCGTCCGAACGCGCCGCACCGGCTTGCTGGTCGCCCTGATGGCCGTGCCCGGCGGCATCGCGACGGTGTCGCTTCCGTTCGTGATTCACCGGCTCTCGGTGAGCGGCACATTTGCGCAATTCCACGGCCACTTCGGGACCGAGCCGATTGCGGCGAGTGCTCTCGGGAGGGGCGTGCTGTTCATGGGGATCCTCGTCGCGGCAGGGATCGCCTGGACGGTGCGAGCTCTGATGCAGATGGGGTACGACGCTCCCAGCTGAGAACGTACGACGCTCCCGGCTGAGAAGTGGGGAGGCTCGGGACGACGGTTCGATCGCCAACAGGGCCCCCCGGTCGAGCTTTGCTCGTGGCGGCCGAGCTGCCGTGCAATCACCGTCGCCTTGAGAGCGCCTGCCCTGCTAGCATGCGTGACATGTGGGTGAGAGGTGCGGCGATCCGCCCGGTACCGCGGTACGCTGTCCTCGACGCCCACACGTTGCAAAACATTGAAAGGGAGCTCGCGGAGGACTCGCCGGGTGCGCGCGAGGAACTGGATCGCGCATTCAACCGCTTCGAGGCGACGCAGCCTCAGCTCGCTGACGCGCTGTCGCGGCTACTGTCTCGCCCGCTCGACGACACCGCGCTGGCGCTCGGATACTTTTTGACGATCGCGGTCTGGCTCGCTTTCGAGCGTACGTTTGGATCGACGCGATTGCGCGAGGTGTCGCAAGATGTCCTCGAGGCCACGGAGCAGGCCATCGAGCTTGAGGAAGAGCTGCGCGGGGCGCAGGGCGATGAGCCGTTTGATTTGGATGATGTTGTGTCGATCGAACAGCCAAACCTTTTGGCTTTCGTCCACGGACATGTCAACGCCGCTGTCGATTCTGTCGTGCGGGAGGGCGATTCGCTTTCGCCCTGCCGAGACGTCGACGTCGACGACGTTCAGGTCGTCTATCGTGGAGTCGTGCTGCTGACGCTTTGTCTATCGCACGCGGTGATGGCGCTCGACGGCGCCTCGCGCAACAGCCGAGAGCTCATGGCATGAAGGACGCTCGAGCCGGCCGTCGCGCACGCGGATCGGCGCCACCCCCTCCGCGCGCGCTCCGCGCGCGATGAAGACCGCAGCCCTCGCCCTCCACGCGCGATGAAGACCGAGGCTGTCGTCCTGCGCGCACACGGCGGCATCGACGTGTTGGTGCGAGAGACCCTCGATCTCGCTGATCCGGGCCCCCGCGAGGTGCTCGTCGCCGTACGCGCCGTTGCGCTGAACCATCTTGATGTCTGGGTGCGACGCGGTCTGCCGAATCGAAAGCTCGACTATCCACATCGGCTCGGCAGCGACGTCGTCGGCGAGATCGCAGCGCTCGGGCCGGGCGCGCGTCACGTGTCCGTGGGCGATCGCGTGGTGATAAGTCCTGGCCTATCGTGTGGCGTTTGCGAACGCTGCCTGGGCGGGCAGGACACTCTTTGTCGCGAATACGCCATTCTGGGCGAGCACGTGAGCGGGGGCTACAGCCGTCATGTCGTCGTGCCGGACACGAACGTGTTGCCGTGGCCGGGCGACATGGAGTTCACGGAGGTCGCCGCCGTGCCGCTCGTGTTTCTCACCGCCTGGCAGATGATCGTCGAGAAGGCCCGTGTTCAGCCGGCCCAGACGGTGCTTGTGCACGCGGCGGGAAGCGGTGTGTCGAGTGCGGCGATCCAGATCGCAAAACTCTTCGGTGCACGGGTGATCGCGACGGCCGGAAGCGACGCGAAGGCCGAGCGCGCCCGCGGCGTCGGGGCCGACGAAGTCATCAACTATACGACACAGGATTTCGTGGGCGAGGTGCGCCGCCTCACGGGAAAGCGTGGGGCCGATGTCGTCATCGAGCACGTGGGGGGCGACGTCATGACGAGGAGCGTCATGGCCGTCGCGAGCGGTGGGCGGATTGTGACCTGCGGTGCGACGTCGGGGTTCGAGGCGAAGATCGATCTGCGTCACGTGTTCTTCCGTCAGATCGAGATCCTCGGGTCGACAATGGGGCCCAAGAGCGCGCTTTTTACCATCCTCGAGCACGTGCGGACGCACCGGCTTCGGCCGGTGGTGGACCGGGTCCTGCCGCTGTGGGATGCGCGCGAAGCCCATCGTGCGCTCGAGGCGCGCGAAGTCTTCGGCAAAGTCGTCTTGAAGGTCTCGTGATTCGGTTTGCGCACGCCTCGGCCCGAGCGGTCATGGTCGCGTCGTTCGCGATTGGATTGGCGGGCGTGGTCGCGGGGGCTGTCCGCGTTCTGCCTTGGTTGCTCGACCCGGCGGTGCCGTGGCCGGTTGCGGCGCCGTTCGCGCGCGGCTTGGCCGCAGTCGCGATCGAGTCGGCGTTGCTTTTGGGCTGGCCGATCGGATGGTCTCTGGCGTGCTTTCGGCTCGTCGAAAGCGGTGAGGCGCTCACGCTGCAAACGCTGGGGGAGAGACCGCGGACCACCGTGGCGCGTCTCGCGTGGCAAGGCGCAGCGTTCGCGATCGTGCTCGGGGGGGTCGCGCTCGAGTACGGGCGTGACGCGAGCGCGCCGGGACGCGTTGCCACGGACCTTTTGGAGCGGGCGCGAGTTTCCTGCGCCGCGGTCCGCGTGCCCACCACGTACTCCGTTCCATTCACAAACTTCACTTGGCTGTGCGTCCAAGGACAGCCACCTCGCCTCGTGGGGAATCTGCCGGGTCCGATGTCCGCCGCGATCCTCACCGCCCGTGACGCCCGGATCGCGGGCGACTTTCGAGCCGTCGAGCTCAACGATGCGCGCGTGCTGTTGCCTGGCCCGCCGTCGATGGCCGTGCGCGTCACGTCCCTCGCCGTGCACGGAATGGCGCCATGGGCTCAAGCGTCGAGCGTCCCGCCGATTGTGCGCGCGGTCGTGCTCGCGCTGAGCGCTTGCATCGCGGCGTCGCTCAGCGCGTATCGCGTGTTGCAAGGCGCGCTTCGAAATCGGCTCGGTGTGCTGGCGTTCGGCGCCGCCGGCCCGCTCGTCGCGCTCGGGCTCATGCGTATCCTCGAAAGGGCGGGCGCCGGGCCTGCGATGTTCGTCGTGGTGCCCCTTGGGAGCGCCGCATGTACACCCCTCGCGGCCTGGCTCGCCTCGCAGCTGCAGCGCTTGCCGATCCGAATTCGAGCTGCTAGCACACACTCAAGGGTGTAAAGCCATGGGCAACGTCGGCGCTACTGAAATTCTGCTCATTGCGCTTGTCGCGCTGCTCCTCTTCGGCGCGGGTCGGATTGCCGACATTGGCAAAGGCCTCGGGCAAGGCATCAAGAACTTCAAGCAGGGCTTGAAAGAGGCGGACGAGCTAGACAGTTCGAAGGCGGCGAAGCAGCTGCCTGAGAAGGCCACCCCCAAAGACGAAGCGAAGGCCTGAGAGCGCGTTCAACGCCCTTTCGTTCTCAATGCGTCAGTCGCCCAACGAAGGGCCCGTGGGCGCCGTTGGGCAGCATCCTTTCGTCGTCGACGCGACGGGCATATCGTCGCTCGAATGGCTCCCGGTTTCTCGGGTTCACTTGGGCGCGTGGTCGACCACTAGAACGAGCAAAAGCACCGCCAGATACGGAATCGAAAACGCAAAGACCCGCCGCGCCCACCGTCTCGCGTCGAAGAGCGGTCCGCCACCTAGCCCGCGAAAGGCAAGCGCGAGGAACCCCACCCCCGCCGCGAGAGCTGCCAGCTCGTATACGGGCCCGGCCATTCCGAAAGGCTCGAACAAGAGCGACGACGTCACGAGCAGCACGGTCCATAGCGCAATCATCTCACGTGCCGCGCGTTCGCCATGTTGGACGCTGACGACCTGAAGCCCGGCGCGGCCGTAATCGTCGACCCGAAAAAGGGCAATCGCGGCGAAGTGCGGGATTTGCCACAGGAACAGAAACAGGAAGATCAAAAGGCCTCCAAGGCCGAGCCTTCCGGTCGCTGTCGTCCATCCCAACAGCGGCGGGATGGCTCCCGGCACCGCCCCCACGAGGAGCGCCAGGTGACTGTGTCGCTTGAGAGGCGTGTAGACCGCGACGTACGCCACAAGTGAAATGAGGCCGAGAAGGCCCGTCGCAACGTTGACGAGAAAGAGCATCGGAACCGAGACGAATGCGAGCGCAAGCCCGAACGCGAGCGCGACGTCCGGCAGCAAACGGCCCGCGGGCAGGGGCCGGTTCCGGGTGCGGCTCATATGCCCGTCGACGTCCCGTTCGCACCACATGTTGAGAGCGTTGGCCGAGCTCACGATCAGAGCCGTGCCGATGATCGACAGCCAACGCGCCCGCGGTCCGGCGCTTGCCGGCGCGAGCTGCATCCCGGCAGCCTCCGTCAGCAGAACGAGGGCCGTGATGCGCGGTTTGGTAAGCGCGATCAAGTCGCGAACGAACGGACCCAAGCGACCGCGTGACGGCGCCACGCTCGTTTTGGACACCGGCACTTCCCACGGGGCGGAAGCCTTTACCGTCACTGGGAATTCCGTATGCGCCACGCTCGCAGGAACCTCGCTCCGGACCCATCCCCATGTAGGGCGGCTCCCCCCGCTTGGCAAGCGGCACACCCGGTTGGGCCGGCGAAGCCGAACATCAGGGCGCCGGGGCTACAGCCACCCCGCGATGATGTCAAGACACGGGGCCGCCACCCCGCGTGCCGTTTCCCTCCACGGCCAAGGCCGCCTCCTCCGCCGCGCGCCGACTTCGATCGTCGATGAGCGTTCGCCACATGGCGCGCTCGTCCATACTGGCGAGCGCGGTCCAAAGTGCCGCGGCCACCGCGCAGAGCGCGCAAAGTGGGGCGTCGAAGGCACCCCGGCAGACCAAAGCGAGCGCCATGCAGGATACGATCGCGACGATCTGGCGGGTTTGCGCAGCCGCAACGAGCGCTAGCAAGAGGGAGGCCGGGACCAGAAACGTCGCCAACGCGTCCAGCCCCAATGGCGGAGGAACGCCGGGAGCGTCGGCCAGAGCGGAATGCAGGATCGCTTGCCAGAACGAGGCGCCGGAGTGCACGCCACTCGCGACGCCCCACGTAATGACCAACGCCGTTGCAAGCGCCGCCGATGACGCGAGCTGCCCTCCCCACTTGCCGCGCGTCCCGAGCCAAGTCACCGCGACCAGTTGCCCGGCCGCATCGAAAAGAATGCTCGCCGTGGCGAGTCCCCGGCTCGTACCAAAAAGGGAAATGTTGGCGGTCTCTCCCGCTCGCGCGGCGAGCTCCCATGCTCCGAGCCGCGCAACGGCGCCGAACGCGAATGCGCAAAGTACGCCAGCGACCGCGCGGGTGTGAGGCGTGCGCGCTCCGCAATAGGCGCCCGCCAGACATACGACCGCAGCAATGGACGCGATGAGGACAGCGAGCTGCGGGGGGATTCGACCATGAAGGGCGGGTGCCGAAAGTGCCACGATGGCCGCGCTGCCGCCGATGAGTGCCACGCGCGGCAGGATCGGTACCTCGCTCGCGCGCACGAGGTCGAACGATCCTCGGAGCGTGACCGTGACCAGAAGCCCGAGCAAGAAGTAGGCAAGGATGCTCGACCCCCGATCGATCGCGACGACCACGGGCTCGCTCGCATTGCCGGCGATTCCGGGGGCGATGATGACGCCGGCGATGCCGGCCGCGACCGCAGCATACGCCGCCGAACGCAAAAGCCATGCCGAGGAGAGCAACGGCGATCGCGGCGGGACACGAGCGGGTTGCGGCAACGCGCGGCGCTCGCCCGCGGGGGAATCACGCGTCACCTCGGCGGTCGTCACAGCGCCCGAGCCTAGCGCAGGGACAAGCGATTAGGTCTTGGATTGCTGCGTCGAGGGCGGAGGCGGCGGGTGCAGAATGAGCCCTTCGCGCGCGTCGTTCGGACTGGGCGGGGGAGCGCCTCGTTCCTTCGACGGGCCCGGCGCGGGCGTCGTCGGAAGCTGCGGTGCCGGCTCGCTGGCCGGCGCGGGTACGTTCAGGATGAACGGCGACGCACCCATGGTCGAGCACGCGAACACCTCGTCGCGATGAAACTCCCAGTGCAAGTACACGTTGCCGTCCGGGGACACGATGGCACTCGGTGCGGGCCCGAACGGTTGTGCCCGGTCGACCGCGTCGAGCGCGGCGATGTCGAAGGCGGTAATCCCGCTCGTTTGAACGATGCCCATTCTCTTTAGGCGCCCGTCCTTCGTGAGAACGATCTCGAGCCGGGTCACGAGATGCTGATCGTTCATGGGGTGGCTCGGGGGCAATCCGTCGAGCGATTCGAGAAATGACTCGGCGAAGATGGGATGAATGCGATTGTGCATCCCGTTCAGGTAGGTGGCGAACGGCACGGCGGCCGCGTTCAACGACGTCTGGTTGCCTGGCTTGACGCTCGAGACATAGTTTTCGATCGCGCTGCGCCAGCGCTCGAAGTTCGACGCGCTCCAGGAGCCTCGATGCTCGCTCCTGCGTCGTTCGCCGTCGGCGAGGCGCAGCTTGCGCAGGCTGTCCGAGCCGACGACCGACGCGATCTGCCCCTGGCTCAGATTGGTATTGAACGAGCCGGCCGGGGCACCTTGGCCGAGGCCCGGCATGGTCCAAAGCTTACCTCCGGGAAGCGTCGGTCTGGGCGTATCTGCGTTCGGGCGCGTCGCGAGCCCATCGGCGCCTCCCTGCTGGGCCGGGTTGAAGGTCCAGCCACCGTTTGGCGAGGTCTCGACGTCCGGTGAGGACGGAACGGCCCCGCCGGGCGCTGGTTGGGGCTCGTTCGGTGTGGCCTGTGGCATGGACGGTTTCGGTTCGTCCGCCGTATTCCGTGGCGACCCGGCCGCCGGCTTCGCGGCGAGAGCCAAAGTCATCGTGGGGCGCGGCTCGGGCTTGGGAAGCCGTGGCTCGTGTTGCACGTCGACGTCGTCACCTCGCTCTCCGGGAGCGCGCTTCTTTTCGCCCTTCTGATCCTCGCTGTTGGCGAGGTGGTTGCTTTCGCTGTCGCCCGGTTGGTTTTCGCTCCCCGGGTGGTTTTTTGCGGGAGTCGGCCGATCGTCGTCGCGATCGTGCGAGGTCATCGTCGCCCGCGTCTCTTCGTTGACCCGGTTCGCCTGATCGGCAATGAACTTGGCGGTCGGGTTGTCGTCCTGGTTCGGCTTCGTATGCTGAACGACGGCAATCCGCCGATCTTTGATGGGGTCCGGGTGGACGGGCGGCTTCTTCTCGTCCGCCCTTTTCTCGACGAGCAGGACGCGTTTCTCTTCCTTCGGCTTGTCCTCGTGTTTCGGTGGCTCGGGCTTGGTCGTCGGCGCGGGCGGTGGCTTGGGGGGAGGTGGGGTGGCGATGGGCGGAGGAGGCGGCGGCTCCCCGGGAGGTTCGTCGGTCGGCTCACCCAAGGAGACCTCGAACGTCTGCTCGCCTTGCTTGGCGAGGCTGCTTGCCTCGCGCGAAAGCCTCCAGAGTTCCGAACGATCGTCGTGGACCTTGGCGATGACGAGTCCGCCGGTGCCGAAAAAGAAGTGCGCGCAGATCGCCGCGCAGATCCATAGGCCGAGGGGGATGGTGACGTCTCGCGTCCGCATGGGTCGTTCAGGACGGCTTTTACGGTAGAAAGCCCAGGTAGGCAGCTTCGCCGCCCTTTCCCGCGCTCAAGTTATGCACGAAGGCCGACGCGTCGAGTCACACTGAAATGTACCACGCATGGCCCGGGAGACCAGCACCGCCGCCGAGACCATGGCGAGGGCGCGGGCCCGGCAAACGGCCCGTACTGCTAAGGGAGTGTCCGCCAGATGATCGTGCCCTACGAGATCCGAGGCGCCACACCCGCCGACGAAGACCAGCTTCTGCGAGTTGCGCAGCACTTGAACACGGTCAATCTTCCAGCAGACCGCGAAGAGATCCGCGGGTTGCTCGAACATGCCCAGAAGAGCTTTACGGGTGCCATCAAGGATCCGCGTCGGCGTGAGTACGTGTTCGTCGTCGTCGATCTCGCAAAGGATCGAATCGTCGGCGCGTCGATGATCGTCGCCCAGCTCGGCCGCCGAGACGCTCCGTACATCTATGTCGACGTTTCCGAGGAGGAACGCTACTCGGCCACCCTCGACAAGCACTTCCGGCACGTCGTCCTGAAGATCGGTTACTCGTACAACGGTCCGACGGAGATTGGCGGTCTCATCGTCGACCCCGAATACCGCAAGCAGCCGGAACGGCTCGGGCAGCTTATCTCCTACGTGCGCTTTCTTTATCTGAAAATGCATCGCGAGTGGTTTCGCGATGAGCTCCTGGCGGAGCTGCTGCCCCCGCTCGAGCCGGATGGGACATCGCACTTATGGGACGCGCTCGGCCGCAAGTTCACGGAAATGACCTACGCCGAAGCGGATCGCCTATCGAAAAAAAATAAGGAGTTCGTCAAAGGACTGTTCCCCGAAGGGGCGATCTACGCGTCGCTCCTGCCGCAAGATGCGCAAGACGTCATCGGCAAGGTGGGCGCACGGACCAAGGGTGTCGAACGCTTGTTGCGGCGGGTGGGCTTCCGCTACGCGTGGCGCGTCGATCCCTTCGACGGAGGGCCTCACTTTACGGCAGCAACCGATGACGTTACGTTGATCCAGCGCGGCTTCCAGACCCCCATCAGCCGACTGCTCGACGCCTCCCACGTCTGGAAGCTTCGTGCCCTCGTCGCAGTGGAAGGCAGCGAGGCGCCGTTTTTCCGAGCGCTTCCGACCCGCTGGGACGCGGATGTCGGGGGCGTTGCGCTCCCGCGGGACGTCGCCGGGTTTTTGCGCGTGGGGCAGGGGGACGAGGTGTGGATGCTGCCTCTCGACTAGCAGGGCCGGTCGGTCGCCGCGGCGACCTCGACCACGACGACCGCGACCGCGACCTCGACCACGACGACCGCGACCGCGACCTCGACTACCGCGACCGCGACACCTCGACCGCGACTACCGCGACTACCGCGACCTCAACAGGCGCGATGGCCTTCGCTCGGAAATATCTTTCCGGGATTCAGGAGATCCTTCGGGTCGAACGCGCGTTTGATGCCTCGCTGCAGCGCGATCAGATCGTCGCTCTGCTCGAGACGCAGATAGGCCGCTTTGGACACCCCGATTCCGTGTTCGCCGCTGAGGGTCCCTCCGAAATCAATCGTCGCGCGCATCAAGCGATCGATCGCGCGGTCCACGGCTGCACGCTCGGAGTCGTCGTCCCAGAGAAAATTGACGTGCAGATTGCCGTCGGCCGCATGCCCGTAGGCCAGATGGCGCACACCGGTTTCGGCTCCGATGTCGTCCACCCGTGCGAGCAGATCGGCGATCCGTGTCCGCGGCACGACGACGTCCTCGCTTAGCTTGTGACGGGCGAGACGCCGGGTTGCCTTCGACAGCATCCGACGAGCAGCCCACAGTCGGTCGCGCTGCGCACCGTCGTTGGCCACGACGACGTCGACGCACCCAGGGCATGCGCTGGCGACCTCACCGACACGCAACAGAGCGCTCTCGGCGGATTCGCCGTCGACCTCGATGAGCAGCATCGCGCCCGCGCGTGCGTCGACCGCCACTCCGGCTGCGCGGACGGCGTCCAGCGTTCTGCGATCCAGTATCTCGAGGCAGCGCGGAACGATGCCGCTGCCCACCAGCGCGCCGACGGCGTCGGCCGCGCCCCGAACGTCCGAGAAGAGCGCGAGCGCCGTGGCGATGATCGGCGGCTTCGGGATGAGCCGCAGTGTCGCCTCGGCGAAGACGGCGAGAGTCCCCTCGCTGCCGACGAGCAGAGCCGTCACGTCGTAGCCCGTTACGCCCTTGACGGTGCGCTTGCCGGCACGGACGATGTGCCCTCCGACGAGGCACGCTTCGACGCCCAGCACCCAGTCGCGGGTCACGCCGTACTTGAAGGCTCTCGGCCCGCCGGCGTTCTCGGCCAAATTGCCACCGATCCGGCAGCTATCGAGCGAGTTCGGGTCCGGAGCGTAAAAGAGACCCTCGCGTTCGACGGCGGCATGAAGGTCGCCGGTAATGACGCCCGGCTCGACCACAGCGATCAGGTTGGCGCGGTCGATGTCCTTGATCCGGTCCAAGGCATGGGTTGCGAGCACGATGCCACCGGCGACGGGCACCGCCCCGCCGGTGCGCCCGGTTCCACCCGCGCGGGGGGTGACGGGTACGTCGCACGCGTCGGCGATGGCGAGCGTGATCGCGAGATCCGCCGTGCATCGTGCGATAACGACGACGTCCGGTGGCCGACTATCGACGTCACTGTCGTCGGTGGCGTACGTGGCGCATGCTTCCGGACTCGTGAGCACTTTGGACGGACCCAGGCGCCGCTCGAGGTCGATCTTGGCGCGCTCGATCGCCGCACGTGTCGGCAGGCGGACGTCGGGTGCCGCGAGGATCATGCGGGGGATGGTAGCGCGGACGCTTCCCATCGAGCGACCGGCGTCACCGATACCCGCTGGCCTGGAGCTCGAACATGTGCGCGTATCGGCCGCGTGCGGCGACGAGCTCGTCGTGGGTGCCTTGCTCGACGATGCGTCCATGGTTCAAGACCACGATGCGATCGGCCATTCGGACCGTCGGAAAGCGGTGCGAGATGACGATGGTCGTCCGGCCGCGGGCGAGGGCTCGGAAGCGCTCGAACACATGGTGTTCGGAGTCCGCGTCGAGCGACGCGGTCGGCTCGTCGAGCACGAGGATGTCCGCCTCTTGCCGCATGAACGCACGGGCGAGCGCGATTTTTTGCCACTGTCCGCCCGACAGCTCCATTCCGTCCTTGAACCAGTGACCGAGAGAGGTCTGCAGGCCGTGGGGCAACGCCGCGATCACCTCGGCGGCCCCGCCTTCCTCGGAGGCCCGAGCGATGCGCTCGTCGTCATCGAGGTGGTCTACGCTGCCGAGTCCGACATTGTCCCGGGCCGACAGCTGATACTGATTGAAGTCCTGGAACACCACGCCCAAGCGGGAGCGTAGCGTCGACTCGTCCCAACTCGCGATCTCGCGACCGTCGAGCAGCACTCGCCCCTCGGTGGGCTCGTACAGCCCGGTCAAGAGTTTGACCAGAGTGGTCTTGCCTGCCCCGTTGTCGCCGACGAGGGCGAGGCTTGTGCCGCGTGGAATGACGAGAGACACGTCGCGAATCGCCCAATCCGCTTTGCCGGGGTAACGGAACGAGACGCGATCGAACGCAAGGCCCGGAGCGCCTTGCGCAGCCACCGTTTCGGCAGGCGGCCGCGAAGGCGCAGATGAGGGCCGCGAGTCAAGAAAATCGAAAAGATTCGACATGTACAAGTTCTGTTCGTAGATGCTTCCAATCGAGCCGACGATGGATTGAAAGGCCTGTTGGCCCTGCCGAAAGGCCACGACGTAGAGCGTCAGGTTGCCGATCGAGATATGCCCGCGCGCCGCGGCGAGCGCCATGACCAGGTACGCGCCGTAGAAAGCCACGGTCGCGATCAACGACAGGAGCTGCCCGGCCGCCCGTCGCACCGCCACCGTCCGGTCGTCTTGAAACAATCGGCCTGCGAGATCCCGGTAGCGACCGAGGAGCGGTGGACCGAGCATGAAGAGTTTGACCTCTTTCGCGTGCTCGTCATTCGCGAGGACGTGTTCGAGATAGACGAGTTTCCGCCATTCCTGGGAGCGACGATTCCTCAGCTGAAACGTCAGCTTCGACGCGTGCATCTCGGCGGCCGTGGCCGGTATCGTCGCCGCGAGAAGCACCAGCACGACCCATGGACTGAAACGAAGCAGCAAAGCCGCGTATCCCGCGAGCGTGACCATCCCCTGCACCAACCCAAAACTCTCGCGGACCAGCTGAAGAGGCCGGGTCGACGCCTCGCGCCTGGCGCGCGTCATCTTGTCGTAAAACTCCGAGTCCTCGAAGGCCGGTAACGGAAGTCCGACGGCCTTCTCGAGGATCGCGATGTTGACGTCGATGCCCAAGCGCAGTCCGAGGATCTGAGTCACGAGGGCGAGTGCTCGCTGAATGAGCGTTTGTGCGGCCACCAGGCCGAGCTCGACGGACACCCAGACCATCGTGTCGTGGGCTCTGCGCGCCACGACGCCGTCGACGATGCGCTTTCCGGCCCAAGCCGTGGCCGGGGGCACGAGCGCCGCGGCCACCGTCATGACCATCAGTGTCGCGGTCAACGCGGGTGACGTCTGCCACACCATGCGGACGGCCCGCACGGCGTGCCGAGTGCTCCGCCCGGCCTCTTGGAGTCGAGATGTCGCTGCCGGCGCGTCGCTCACAAGCGAACGTCGATGTAGACGTTTCGGCGTAACTCCTGGAGCCACTGTTTGCGGGCGCGCTCGAGGCCTTCGAGCAATGCCCGCTGCGTCATGTCACTCTTGACGTCCTCGAATGGCGGCACGCGCGCTTCCCCGAGCGGCATCAGGATCACGATGACCTCCTCCTGGCCAGCGGCCACGGGGATGGGGTCCGAGATCGTACCCGGCTTCATCGTGTGGATCGCCTCTTGAATGGGAGGCAGCAGATTGGCAATCGGCTGCGCCCCATGCGATCCGCAGGCGTCCTTGGTCGAAACGTCGTCGCTGTATTGTGCCACGAGCCGGCAGAAGTCTTCCCCGTCCCGCGCACGTCCAACGATCTCTTGCGCGAGCACGGTCCGCGCTTCCAGCTGAAGCTTCGTCGCCATAGGCGGTACGCGAAGCGCAAGGATCCGGACGTCGACGGGCTCCTGGTCTCTCAGCTGTTGAACCCAGTGTTGATACGCTGACCGCGCGTCGTTGTCGGTGACGCGAACCCGCGGGCGCACTCGCAGTTCGACAAGCTTTCCTTCAAGGATTTGCCTTCGAATTTCGTCGCGGAAGTCTTGCTCGCTCAGGCCCCGCCGGTGCACCTCTTCGAAGACATCGGCCGGCGTCACCGCGCGACCTTGCTGAGCTTGTGCTTGCGCCGCGATGTTCTCGATACCTCGATCGATCTCTTCCGGCGTGACGGCGATGTGCGATCGGTCGGCGTGCTGCTCCTCGAGGCGATCGTCGATCATGCGATCGAGCACCTCCTTGTACATTTCCTGTTCTTGCACGCTGATCACGTTCGTGTCGTGGGTCTGCATGCGGATCTGAACCCGGCCGGCCTGGGCCCTGTGCAAGAGGTCCGTCCAGAGAACGGGGCGCTCGCCAATGACGGCGACGACGCGCTCGACGATCGTGGCATGGGCCGCCCCGGCACCGAAGAGGGTGGCCGCCATGGCCAACGCGGCGAGGAGCCGAGCGAGCTTCACGGAGGGCATGGTCGTTCCCCGTGACGGGGGCTCCGTCATCGCTTGCTGTATTGGAAGCGCTTGCGCGCGCCAGGGCGCCCGTACTTCTTGCGCTCCTTCTTTCGCGCATCCCGTGTGAGGAAGCCGGCGCGTTTGACCGCACCCCGCTTTTCCGGGTCGAACGCGATGAGTGCCCTCGAAATACCGTGGCGCATCGCCTCGGCCTGTGCACTCTTGCCGCCGCCCGCGCAGGTGGCCCACACGTCGAACTGGTCCTGCGCCTCGATGAGTTCGAGCGCCTGCCGAAGAACCATTCGGGAGGTCTCGCGCTCGAAGTACTCGTCGACCGGCCGGCCGTTGACGACGATCGTGCCGGTCCCCGGCTTCAACCAGACGCGTGCGATGGCGGTCTTGCGTTTGCCGGTGGCGTACGTGCGGGTGTCTGCTGTGGCCATGTTCACTCGCTTTACGATTGCGGCGGTCGCGTCGCCGACGGCTGCGGGCCCGCGGTCAGGGGCCTGGGCTGTTGCGCGCCATGAGGGTGGTCAGGGGTCGTGTAGATCTTCAGCTTGGTGAGCATCTGGCGGCCGAGAACCCCCTTGGGAAGCATGCCGCGCACCGCCTTCTCGACCGGGAACGTCCCATTTCGAGCGAGCAGATGCCGGTAGCTCTCGCTCCGGAAGCCGCCCGGGATGCCCGAGTGGTGGTAATAAAACTTCTTGTCGAGCTTTCCGCCGGTGAGCGCCACCTTGTCGGCGTTCACGACGATCACGAAGTCGCCCGTGTCCTCGTGCGGCGTGTACTGCGGCTTGTGTTTGCCCCGCAAAACATGCGCCACCTGGCTCGCGAGGCGACCGAGAGGCTTGCCCGTCGCATCGACCACCCACCACGAACGCGACCCTTGGGCCTGCGCTTTGGTCATAACGTAGGTTCGCTGGGAACCGCGCGACGGAGATTGCGGCTGCGTGGAATCCATGGAAGCTCGACCGGTGGCTTGTGGGCGGGCGCTCGTGAACCCCCACGAAAGTCGAAGGGCCGCGGAAACTACGTGGGCCTCGTCCGCCTGTCAAGCTCCTCTACCTCCAAAGCGACCGCGACCGTGCGTGACCCACGACCCCCGACCTGCATTAGAAGTGGCCCTCGCGATGCCACTGTGGAGCGTCGAGGGGGCCGGGGCGGTTGTGCAGCAACTCGTGCGGCGCGAACGCGGCTTTGTACGCGAGCGACGCGCACGCAGCGACACGATATCCGAGGTAGACGTGCGCTCGGCTACCGGCTCTTGCGTCGTCGATGAGCGCGACCACGTTGGCCGTGCCGAGCGAAAGACGGGCATAATCCGGATCGTAAAAGAAAAAGGCGGCCGAGATCGCCCGCGCCGTCATGTCGAACAGCCCGACGCCGACCAGCGCGCCGCCTGCGTCGTCGTCGTAGTAGGCCGCCTCGCGAGCGCACGGATGCTGGAAACCAAGCTCCAGCTCGTAACGCTCGCGTGTCTGCGGGTTGGCTTCCCACCCACGCGCGCCCTCGCGGTTGGAGTGCCACTTTGCGTACAACGCGAGGCGGGCGTCGTCGACTTGGGGAGCGCCCACCACCCGGCGGAGCCGCGAACATGCGCGTTGGGCTCGCCGCTGGCCTTTGGTGGGCGCGAAGCGCGCCACGTCGACGCGCAAGCTCACGCATTCCGCGCACGCGGCGCAGGCGGGGCGGAAGTAGATCGGTCCGAATCGACGCCATCCGCGTTCGAGCAGACCCTCCATTTCGTGGACGCCCACTTCGAGCATCACGCGCACCTCCAGGCTCGCCCGCCGATCGGGTAAGTAGCTGCACGGGCGAGGTTTCTCGATGAACCGCTCGAGGGTACGCATGGGCAGGCGAGCCGGCGCGCCCGCATCGGCGCATGCCGAATGGGGCGGGGTCGGATCCAAGCGTACCGCCCCCGTGCCGCATTGGCGCGGTCGTTCGCGAGGCTCGTGCTAGTGTGCCGCGCCGGCACGTTGATCACGCCCGTCTCCGAGAGCCCGCTAACGTACAGCGTCGTCGTGCCCGTCTTCAACGAAGAGGGCAATGTCGAGGCTCTCGCCGCCCGCGTCGTCGCTACGATGGAGAAAGTCGGGGCCCCGTTCGAGTTGCTTTTCGTAGACGACGGGTCGCGCGATCGGACGCCCGAGCGGCTTCGGCAGCTTGCGGGCCGAGACCCACGAGTCAAAGTTGTCCGATTCACACGCAACTACGGCCAGGAGGCGGCGGTCGAGGCCGCTTACCTGAACGCTCGGGGCCGCTGGATCATCCAGATGGATGGCGACTTGCAGCACCCTCCCGAGGAGGTCCCGAAACTCATCGCCAAGCGTGATGAGGGCTACGACGTCGTTTACGGCTTGCGCCAGGACCGGCAGGACTCGATTTTCCGCGTCGCGGCTTCGCGTGCCATGCAGTGGGGCATGCGATCGATGATGGAAGTCGAGCTTCCCGACGACGTGTCGACGTTCCGCTTGATGAGCGCACCCATCGCTCGAATGGTTGCCGCCTTGCCGGAACGGCGCAAGTTCTTCAGCGCCCTCATCGTCTGGAGCGGTGCGCGAATCGGCTCGGTGAAGGTCGCGCATGCGCCGCGGCACACCGGCGCCACCCACTACAGTTTCACCAAGCTCCTCAACCATACGTTTGACCTCATCGTCGGCTTCACGAGCAAGCCGCTTCGCTACATCGGCTCGCTCGGCCTGGCGTTTGCCGTCACCGGCCTGGCGCTCGGTGGTTGGGTGATCGCGCGCAAGCTGCTCTGGGATTACGGCATCATGGGTTGGCCTTCGCTGTTCGCAGCCGTCGTGATTCTCGGCGGCATGCAACTGATGGCGACGAGCGTCATCGGCGAGTACATCGCGCGCATCTACATTCAGGCCCAGGCGCGACCCCTTTACAATGTAGCAGAAAGGTTGAACTTTCATCCGTCTCACGCGCGCGACGAGCTGCAGCGGGCTTCGGTCAACCCGAAGGATCCATTGGCTGATCCAGCCGGGACCCCGACTTCGCCTTTGAGCAAGACTCTGGCGTCGCCGTCGACGGCGCTCGTGGATGAGGCGTCTTGACTCGCATCGTGATCGTGGGATGCGGATTCCCGCAGCTCTCTCTCGTGCGGCAGGCCAAGCGACGGGGACTCTTCGTCATCGGGGCCGATGCCAACCCCCGAGCGGTGGCGGTGGCTCACTGCGACGCGTTTTTCGAAGTGTCTACGAGCGATGTCGAAGCCGTCCTCGACCTGGTGCGACGAACGCGGGCGGACGCCATCACCACGACGGGCAGTGAAGTGTCGCTCAAGACGACGGCGTCGGTCGCGGCGCGCCTGGGTTTGCCGTTTTACGCCGATTCCGAGACGGTGCGCCGGTGCCAGGACAAGGATGCCATGCGCGACGCGTACGCGGCGGCCGGGCTGACTGTGCCTTCGTATGCCCGGTGCGAGTCGTTCGAGCAGGCGCGCGATTTTGCGCATCGCACCGACTATCCGCTGGTCGTAAAGCCCTCCCGAGGGTGGGGCCAACGGGGCGTTGCCCGCGTCGAGAACGATAGCGAGCTTGACGGCGCCTTCGGCGAAGCCCGTGCGCATTCGGCACGTGCCGGTCTGCCCGTCGTCATCGTCGAAGAATGGCTCGAGGGTCGCGAGTTCTCGGTCAACGGATGGATCGAGGACGGCCGGCTCGAAAGCTACTGTGTCACGGAGCGTGTGACTTTGCCCGGATGCAAGCCTCTGGGCGTGATGATCGCGGAAATCGCTCCGTCCGGCCTCACGCGGAGCGACGAGGGGCGGGTCGTGGACGAGGCAAGGCGCGGTGCGGCCGCACTCGGGCACATGCGCGGCCCGTGCTATTCGCAGGTCGCGTTGGGCCGGCGAGGGTGCGTCTTGTTCGAGACCGCCGCGAGACTCGGAGGCGGTTTCGATGGCGACGTCACGCGTCTGTTCTCTGGGGTGGATCTTTACGATCGGGTGCTCGGCGTGGCGTTGAACGATCCTGCGTTGGAGCGGCAGGGCGCGACCGGCCCGGCACGCGCCGCCGCGATCGCTCAATTTTTGGTCGCCCGGCCGGGCATCGTGCGCGCCGTGAGCGGCCTCGACGCCGCGCGCGCGGCATCGGGCGTCGAGGACGCGCAGTGCTTCGTCCCTGTAGGAGGCCGGGTGCTGCCGCTGACCGACAGCGCGAAGCGTGCGGGATACGTTCTGGTGCATGGCTCGTCGCGGCGAGAGGCCATGGCACGCGCCGACGATGCGCTCGCGCTTCTCAGCATGGAGACGCGCGAGGAACCGCGCCCGGGGGCAAGCGCTTGACGACCCAGACCAACGGGACCGGCTCTCCCGGTGTTTGGCAGCTCCTGAGGGAGCGGGCTTCGCGCGACGCTCTGTACGGCGTCGCGTCGTATTGGGATTCGCGGGCATCCGCCCGCGGGGGCATGGCGCGATCCCTCTGGCCTTCGAATGCCTTCAACGTCGTGTGGGACGTGCGGCAACGATCGCTTCTCGTCCGGTCGCTCGGGTCGGTGGAAGGCAAGCGCGTCGTCGACATCGGGTGCGGTACGGGACGCATGGTCCGGTTCATGTCCGAGGAGTGCGGGGCCGCCCACGTGGTCGGAGTCGACTTCTCGTCGGCCACCGTCGGAGCCGCGCGCGACGAATCGGCAGCCCTTCTGTCTTCGGGGCTCGTGCGCTACGAGCGCGGTGACGTGGTGGCCGGTCTCGACGCGATCGGCGTCGGTCAGTTCGACGATGCCGTGGTCCTGGGCTGCCTGTCGGTCGCGTGCTGCGACGCCGCGTCGCTCGAGCGCGCGATCGGCAACGTCGCGCGATTGGTTCGCGGCGGTGGCCGTGTGTTGTTGCTCGAGCCGATCCATCGTTCGCCGATGTTGCGGCGTGTCCTGGCCCTCGGCGTCGAAGAATGGATCGCGGCCGCGAATCGCGCCGGCCTGCTGCTTCGCGCGGCCGATCGAATGGGCTTCGTACCGGTCCGGGCGGTGCTGAGTGTCCGCGATCTTCCCGGCTCCCTTGTCCGTCCGATTTTCTCCGCCGGAGAGTCGCTCCTCGACTCGGCTCCGTGGTTGTCGTTTCTGTCCGACTACAAGCTGCTGCTATTCGAACGGATCCCATCCGCGTGACCCTCGCGACGATGGCACTCCTCTTTGTGGCTGCCGCCATCGGCGGAGCCATCAACTCCGTCGCGGGCGGGGGGAGCTTCGTGGCGTTTCCGGCCTTGCTTTTCGCAGGGGTTGCGCCGGTTCCCGCGAACGCGACGAACACCATCGCGCTGTGGCCCGGCAGTGTCGCGAGTGCCCTCGCGTACCGGCGGGAGCTCGCTGAGGTGCGCGGGGAACTCGTTCCCTTCGGAATCGCAAGTCTCGCGGGTGGCCTCGTCGGGTCGCTGCTTCTGCTGGGTACGTCCAACCAGACGTTCGTCCTGCTCATCCCGTGGCTGCTGTTGTTCGCCACGCTTCTATTCTCGTTTGGTGGCACGGTGGCGCGGCGCCTCGCGCGCGGCGCTCGTGCCTCGGTCGGCGTCGCTGTCGCCACGCAACTCGTGATCAGCGTGTACGGGGGCTACTTCGGCGGGGGAATGGGAATCATGATGCTGGCCGTCCTTTCGCTCCGAGGCATGACCGACATTCACCGGATGAATGCGCTGAAGACGTTTCTTGCTACGCTCATCAACGGCGTCGCCGTCGTGGCGTTCGTCGTGGCGGGCGCCGTGGCCTGGGAGCCGGCCGCGGTGATGATCGTCGGAGGCATCCTCGGAGGGTATGCCGGTGCCGCGGTGGCCCGCCGCATCCGTCCTGCCCACGTGCGCACGATGGTGCTGGTCGTGGCCTGGACGATGACGGCGTACTTCTTCGTCCGGACGTATTGGCCCCGTCACCCCGTCGTGTGAGGGCGGCAGCGCCGCTAACCTGAAGTTCCTGAACCAAAATCGCCCTGGCGGCACGGGACCTCGGAGCATTTACAACCACTTGAACGCGTGCGTCGCAATTTCTTCGCCGATCGCGAGCGACGCGGTCGCCGCAGGCGAGGGAGCGTTCAGGACGTGGACCATGCGTTCGGCATGCCGGATCTCGAAGTCGTCGAGCAGCACGCCCTTGCGGGTCACGGCCTGGGCGCGCACGCCGGCACCTCCGGGCGTCAAGTCCGATGCCTGAATCTCGGGGACGAGCCTCGCGCACGCCCGGGCGAATGCGCCTCGGCTGAGCGATCGCCATTGCTCCGACATCCCGGCTCGCCAATGCCGTCTCGCCATGCGCCAGAAACCGGGCCACGTCGCGACGTCCCAGGCGTCGCGCACGTCGAGGCTTGCACGGCCGTAGCCTTCGCGCGCCATCGCGAGCACCGCGTTTGGACCGGCCTCGACGCCCCCGCCGATCCGGCGCGTGAAGTGGACGCCGAGAAACGGAAACGACGGGTCGGGAACGGGATAGATCAGGTTTCGAACAAGGTGTTGGCGATCGGGGGCGAGCATCCAATACTCGCCCCGGAACGGCAGAATCGCGACATCGATCGAGAGGCCTGCGAGCCGCGCCACCCGATCGCTTTCGAGACCGGCGCACGCCACGAGCACTCGGGCCTCGACTTCCAACGCGGATGACGTGACGACGACACACCCATTTCGCCGCTCGATCGCCGTCGCCTGCGAGCCCGTGTGCAGCGCGGCGCCGCGTCGCGCGAGCTCGGCCGCAACCGATCGCGCCACTTCGCGGTAGTCCACGATTCCAGTGTCGGGGACGAAGAGCGCCTGCACCCCCGTGGCGTGCGGTTCACGCTCCCGGAGTTCGCCCGGGCCGAGGCGCCGAATCGCGGTGAGCCCGTTGGCCAGACCGCGTCGCTCGAGTTCCTCGAGACGCGGAACCTCCTCCGGTCCCACGGCCACCACGACTTTGCCGCATCGGTCGAATCGGACACCGTGCTCTTCGCAGAATCGCTCGAGGAGCGCCCGACCGCGTGCGCACGTCCGGGCTTTGAGCGAACCTGGCTTGTAATAAAGGCCCGCGTGGATGACCCCGCTGTTGCGGCCGGTCTGGTGCGCGGCGAGCGAGGGCTCCTTCTCGAGCACCACGACCGACAAGCTCGGGCGAACCCGAAGGAGAGCAAGCGCCGTGGCCAGCCCGACGATTCCCCCGCCGATGACGACTGCGTCCGCACGAGTCACGCTCACGGTGATCGCACTATAAGCTTCGTGTCGAATGTCGCACGAGCACAGCGCGTTTCGTTCCGTCCCGCGCACGGGGGTCATCTACGTGACGACGGAGGCCCAGCGTCGGGGGTTTTCGTCGGCGGATCCGGCGTGGTGCAATCTGGGCCAGGGACAGCCGGAAACCGGCGATCTTCCTCTCGCGCCGCCCCGGGTCAGGCGCGTGGAGATTGCCGTCGACGACCAAGAGTACGCCCCTGTGACGGGTATCTGGGAGCTGCGCGAAGCCGTCGCATCGCTCTACAACGCGCTCTACCGTCGAGGGTTAAAGTCTCAGTACTCGGCCGAGAATGTCTGCATCTCGGGCGGTGGCCGGGCCGCCCTGACGAGGGCCGCCGCCAGTCTCGGTCCAATCAATCTCGGACACTTTTTGCCCGATTACACGGCGTACGAAGAGCTTCTCGACATGTTCAAAGCGTTCACCGCCATTCCCATCCTGCTCGAAGGCGAGCGTGGCTACGCTTTCAGCGCGGACGATCTTCGCCGAGAAATTCTGGGCCGTGGCTTCGGCGCGATCCTGATGAGTAATCCGTGCAACCCGACCGGTAAGCTCGTCGATGGCGAGGATCTCGCACAGTGGGTCGCGACGGCTCGCGAACTCGATTGCACGCTGCTGCTCGACGAGTTCTACTCGCACTACGTGTATCGGTTCGCTTCCGGGCGGCTGCCGGTCGAGAGTGCGGCCCGATACGTCGAAGACGTCGACCGCGACCCCGTCGTCCTGTTCGACGGACTCACGAAGAATTGGCGCTACCCGGGGTGGCGCGTCACTTGGACGCTTGCACCGAAGGACATCGTCGATGCGCTCGGTAGCGCCGGGTCGTTCCTCGATGGCGGCGGCAGCAAACCGCTGCAGCGGGCCGCCGTGCCCTTGTTGGCCGAGGAGCATGTGGTCGTCGAGACGAAGGCGATCCAGATCGCCTTCCGAGCGAAACGCGATTACCTGCTGTCGCAGCTCGACCGGCTCGGGGTCCGAATCGATCGGGTGCCGGACGGGACCTTTTACGTCTGGGGCAACGTCGAGCGGCTGGCCCCGCCGTTCAACGAGGGGATGGGATTCTTTCGAGCGGCGCTCGAGGAGAAGGTCATCGTCGTCCCGGGCGAATTTTTCGACGTCAATCCCGGCAAACGGCGCCATGGGCGGGCGTCGCGGTTCCGGTCGTACGTGCGGTTCTCGTTCGGCCCCGCGATGCACGTGCTCGACGAAGCCGTAAAACGCATCGAGCGCATGCTCACGGGAAGCGAGCCACCGCCCCCATGAGCCCGATCCGAACGGCCGGAGGGGCTACCCCCGTCACATCGAACGAGCCGCCGCGGCTACAGCGGCGGCTGTGATTCCGCGCTTCTCCATGATCACGTTGCCGGGTGCACTGCTGCCGAACGCGTCGACGCCGATCGAACGCCCAGTCGGGCCGACGAATTTTTGCCATCCGAAGGTGACCCCCGCCTCGATGGACACCCGGCGTGTGCACGACGGCGGCAGGACCTCGTCCTGGTACGCCCGCGTTTGGCGCTCGAAGCGCGTGAAGCACGGCAAGGACACGACGCGCGTCCCGGCACCGAGCTCGCGCGCCGCGGCGACGGCGTGCTGCACCTCGCTGCCCGTGCCGATAAGAAGGGTCTGGAGCGCGGCCGTCTCACGCACGAGCACGTAGCCTCCGCGACGCGCGCCCTCGCGCTTGGCCTTGGCCTCGCCGGGTAGCATGGGCACGGTTTGCCGCGACAACGCCAGCACCGTCGGCCCGTCCAGGCGCTCCACGGCCGCGGCCCACGCACCGGCCGTTTCCTCCGGATCAGCGGGGCGGATCACGTCCAAGTTCGGAATGACGCGAAGCCCCATGAGGGTTTCAACCGGCTGATGCGTCGGCCCGTCTTCACCCACGCCGATCGAATCGTGCGTGAAGACGTAAATGACCGGCAGGTGCGACAGCGCGGCCAGGCGGATCGTCGGTCTCATGTAGTCGGCAAAGACGAGGAAGGTTGCTCCGTGCGCGCGCAGTCCGCCATGGTAGGCGATACCGTTGAGTACGGCGCCCATGCCATGCTCTCGGATTCCGATGCGAATGTTGCGGCCGCTCCTGTGGTCCGCGTCGAAGTCGCCTCCGTCGGCGATATAGTTGAAGGTCGAGCCGTACAAGTCGGCGCTGGCACCCATGAGCTCGGGCACCTGCGTGGCAACGGCCTGGAGCGCCGCTTCGCCCGCCTTTCGCGTTGCGAGCTTGGCGTCGGCGGGGAAGGTCGGAATTCGGTCGATGAGGTCGGCCGGTACGGTCCGCGCCAGGGCTCGGTCGAGAGCGCGAGCGCGGTCGGGGTCCTCGGCGCGCCACGCCTCGAAGCGGGTCTGCCACTGCGCGTGCGCTTCGGACAGATTCAGTCGGTGGGCGGCAAACAAGGATCGCACTTCGTCGCTCACGAAGAACGTTTCTTTGGGCAGGCCGAGATGCTCCCGAGCTTCCGCGACGAACTTGACGCCCGCTTCGCCATGGGCCTTCTGCGTTCCGGCGATCTCGGGGATGCCACGACCGATGAGCGTTCGCGCCACGATGAAACGTGGACGTCCACTCTTCGATGTCTTGGCACGCAAAAGCGCCGCGTGCACTTCGCGCAGATTGTTGCCGTGATCGATGCGCGTCACCTCGAAGCCGTACGCCTCGTACCGCCGGCCGGTATCCTCGCTTTGAGATTTGGCCGCCATCGCGTCGAGCGTCACATCGTTCGAGTCGTAAATGATGATCAGATTGTCGAGCCGAAGATGGCCGGCGAGCGCGGACGCTTCGGAAGCGACGCCCTCTTGCATGCACCCGTCTCCGGCCAGGCACCAAACGGTGTGGTCGAAGAGTCGAGAGTCTGCCGTGTCGAAACGGGCCGACAACATCTTGGCCGCGATGGCGTGGCCGACCGCATTGCCAACGCCTTGACCCAGAGGACCGGTCGTCGCCTCGACCCCCTCGGCGATTCGGAACTCCGGATGTCCCGGGGTGTTCGATCGCCACTGCCGAAAGTGCCGCAGATCGTCGAGTGAAATCGGGTAGCCGCTCAAGTGCAGCCACGCATAAAGAAACATGCTCCCGTGGCCGGCCGACAGGACGAAGCGATCGCGGGCGATCCACTCCGGATCCGCCGGATCGATCCGTAAGAGATCGCCAAAAAGGGCCGCTCCTATCTCGGCATCTCCCAAGGGGAGGCCGAGGTGTCCCGAGGCGGCCGCTTGAACGGCGTCCATGGCGAGGCCGCGCGCAATCGTGCACGCGGCGGCGAGCTTGTCGAAATCCGGCATGGGGGTACCCCCGGTTAAAGCACTTTTTTTTGCGTCGCGGGCGAGTGACTGCGGACCATGCGCCGCTCAACGAGCGAGCGTCTACGGACCCGCGCAGCAATAGAAGAGCACGCCCGTGGGCGTCGGCACGGACGCGACGGCGCATTCGAGCGAGGGTGCCGGGGCGGCAATGGCGGAATCGGCCGGGTCGTGGCTCGTGCAGGTGAACCCGTAGGGCTGACTTTCGCCGCACAATGCACCGTCGTTCGGGATGCAGCCACCCCCGTCCGCGACGGCCAAGCCCGGGGTGGCGTCTGCATCCACCGGCTCGGATTGGTCGGCGACGACGTCGGGTGCTCCGGAGTCGAGAGCCGCGTCCGCGTCGGCCGACTCCGAATCGCTCGTCGCCCCGACGGCGTCGGTCGCGGCCGTGTCGGCTGCCGTCGATGCGGCCTCCAGAGGCGCGCCCGTCTCGCTGGCGTCGGCCGTCGATGCCGCGTCAGAGCTGACTCCGGCGTCGGCGGTCGGACAATCACTGGGATCCCATGCCCACTCGAACGTGGTCGACGTACAGCCCCCGGGCCCCGATGCGCAGTTCGCGGTGCCGTCCGAGTTGAAGCACCAGCCACACCCGTTTACGGGCGTGCACGTTTCACATGAGCTGAATGCGCTGCAGGCGCTGACTCCTTGGGGGTAGTCGTCCCCGGACGTATCGCAGGCGGCGGTGGCGAGGGCGATCAAGCACGCGAGCACGGCACCGGTGGCGAGGTGCTTCATCATGGCGGAGCTCAATGTAGCGCACCGCGGAGGGGACGCATCCGCGGAGACGCCAACGCCAACGTGGCGGGCCCAGCCGGCTACGGACGCTGCCCGCGCCGGGACATGGTGAGCACGGCGCGAAAGACGTCGGCGACGCCCTCGACGTCGAGCTTCAATTCTTGCGCCCAAGTGCGGCGTGTGCCGAGGACTTCGGCCTCGCGCGCGCCATCGAGCACGGGCGCCCCGAGCGCAGCCTTCGCCTGGGCTGCACGTTCTTGCAGCTGCGATCGCTGCGCCAGAAGGTGCACGATCGCGCGGTCGACTGCGTCGATATGATCGCGCGTTTGCTTCAGCTCGGGCGACCGCTCTCCGAGACCCGGAATGGCGAAACTCGTCGTATCCGTCGGTGCCGTATCGCCTTCAGCGGCCCGCGCGTCGATCGCGCGGTCGATCGCGCTCAGGGCTTGGACGAGCTCTTTGCGCGCCTCCGCCGCGAAGGGGTTGTCGCGCGCGATCGCCGCGAAGAGATGACCCCCATCGGACCGGACGGTCTCGATCGTGCGCGACAGCGCCTGAAAACTCGGAGGTGCGAACGGCACTTCCATTCCGGCTCCGGCATCGATCATGCCCTTGGCGACGAAAAACGTGAGCGCGTGGGTGTGCGCCATGACCCGATCGTGTCCTTCGGGCGTCTGCTCGATCACTTCGCACCCGATCCGCTCGTACAGCGCACGGACGCGAGCGGCCGCCGCGGGGTGCTGGCGCGCCGGGCAGATGACGACACGCAGCGGCCGTTCGGCCAACGCGAGACTGACCGGCCCGAACAGGGGGTGGGTTGCGCACCATGGGATCGCGTCGCCCAACACGTCGTCGAGAGCGTTTGCGGGACGCACCTTGACGCTCCCTACGTCGAGCACGACCTGACCGGGGTTGAGGTAAGGTCGAAGATCGATCAGCGCCTGTCGCATGCGCGGAACGGGGACGGCGACGACCACGAACGACGCACCCTGCGTCAGGTGGTCCAGCGACTCGACGCGAACGGGTGACGGCACTGAAGCGATAGGATCGTACGCGCGATAGGGAACCCCCGCTTCGACCAGAACCTGGCCGAGCGCGCGTCCGAACCGGCCATAGCCGAGCAGGGCGACGTCGTCGTGCGCCATGGGCCGCCACTGTATCATTCGGGCGGCGTGACACCGCGAGGACGCATGCGATCATGAGCTCGTGCCCCGACGCTTCGGCTCGATTGCGTTGATGGTCGGGGGGATCGCACTGCTCGGGGGAACGGCTTGTCGGCCGGCGCCCCTCGATCTCTCACCCCTTGGCCCGCCACAGCCGACCTGTCCCGTCGGGGGCTGCCGGCCGCCTTCGGCGGCTTCGGAGCAACAGCGCGCACCCCGGGACGCTTGCTCGACCGTTGGCGGTGCTCCGTGCGGCGGCGCGCCGGCCGAGGAGTGCACCGCACGGGCCCTTTCGGCATGGGGCGAATTGCCGGACGATCGGCCCATCGACTGTGTAGCGGCGATGCTCTCGGAAGCGTGTGCGCTCAACGACCCTCGTGCGTGCGGTTTCGCCGGTCGGCTCTGGCTCGACGGACGCCGGATCCCGCGTGACGTGCAGCGCGGCCTCGGCATGCTGCTTCGAGCTTGCGACAGCGGCGACGCGCCGGCCTGCGCGTTCGGTGCCCGCCGTCTAGCGGACCCTCTCAACGAGGGCGTCCAGCAAGGCGCGGAGCTGCGCAGTCGACTCGAACTGGTGGGGTCGTGCTGGAGTGGACAAGCCGATGCTTGCTATCGGGCTGGGCTGCTTTTCTACTTCGGCCGTGAAACGTTTCCGCGCGACCGCTCCCTCGCAGCCCGCGTCTACGGGCGCGGCTGCGATCTGGGCGACTCGCGCGCGTGCAACAACCTGGGCGATGCGCTCGCGTACGGCGACGGCCTGGCGCGCGACGTGGCGCGCGCCGCGGCTCTTTTCGACAAGGCGTGCCATCTCGGAGAGGCTCTCGGCTGCGCGAACCTCGGTTACATGGCCGAGCACGGCGAGGGCGTTTCGCGCGACCCGTCGCGGGCCCTGGCCCTTTACCGCGATGCGTGCACGACCGGAGACGTGTACGGCTGCCTGCACTCGGAGATGGTGGTCGCGGCACACGGGGCTTTCAGCGATCCGTCCCGCACACTCGCGCAATGGTCCCAGGCGTGCGAGCGAGCGCGAGACGCTCGCGCCTGCGCGTTCGTCGGCGTGATGTACGAAGACGGACCGGACGGGTTGGCGCGCGACGAAACCAAGAGCATGCAGGCGATGTCGCGCGCGTGCGCTCTGGGCCATCTACGGGCATGCGAGTGGATCAAGTCCCACAGCGGCGACGACGACGACGAGTGATCGGTCGCGGAAGCGCGGCAGGAGAGCGTGCGTCCAAGCCTACGCGGCGTGAGCGTGCGGGTGGTGCCCCGATCAGCTCGGCACAAGCCTCCAATGAGGCGTGGGGCTGCGTTCGATGCGCAGAAGCGTACCGTCGTCGACGGTCGCCCAGGGTTCGTCGGTGACATGTTGCGAGGCCACAAATACAGCCGTGCGCTGGTCAGACCACGGAGTTTCGTAGGTCGTGCCATCGCGACTCGTGCGGCTGGGGACGACGGCGTCGCCGGGCCCGCGTTCGAGCAAGAACATCGATCGGCCGAAGCGATGCGCGTAGGTCGTGGACCCGTCCGAGAGAAGGAAGTTGAACGCGCCGAAGTCGGGTCTTTCGCGCGCTGCACGCGCTGCCGACCCGATAGCGCGGTCGGTCTCGGGCGACGCGAGCGATCCGGTCGCTCCGATCTCGTCGAGGCGGGTGAGCAGCCACGCGAAGAGAAGCTCACTATCGGTCTGACCGGAAATCTCCGCGAGCTGATGCGACGAGGTATGGGCTCGAAGCCAGGCGGTGTCCTTGACCGTTCCGTTGTGCGCGAAGACCCAGCGGCCATGCTCGAACGGATGGGTGTTCGCGAGCGTCGAGTCGCCGACGGTTTTCTGCCGAACATGCGAAATAAGGATCTCGCCGCGACTTCCAACAGCCAGTTGGTGGAACCGCTCGTCTTCCCCTGCACACTCGACGCCCTTGTCAATCTTCCAGCAATGCGCTTGGGCGTCGAAGACGGCGATGCCCCAGCCGTCGCGGTGTTCGCGAGAGAGAGCAGCGAGCGAGCGCGGGGCCTCGCGCAAGACGACTCGAAATTCCGTGGGCTCGTTCGACGCGATGCCCAACAAACGACACATGCTCGCTCAACCATAGCGCCATTCCGCCTTCCGTGGGATGGCGGCACCGTTTCCGGAAAGGACATGGCTTTTCGCCGGCGACGACCGCTTGGCGCTCGCTGCCACCAAGGACCCGACGTGCGCCCTCTTTGGAGTCTTGCTGTCGCCTTTTGCGAGGGCTACGTCTGATTCCCATGTCCGACACATCCGGCGCCAAGTCCACTCTGTCCGTCGGCGCATCCAGGTTTTCCTACTTTCGACTCGCGTCCGTGTATGCCAAGCACCCGCAAGCGGAGCGGTTGCCGTTTTCGCTCAAGATTCTGCTGGAGAACCTGCTGCGCACCGAGAACGGCGTGTCCGTGCGCGCCGAGGACATCGAAGCGCTCGCCACGGTCGATTTGAAGGCCCAGCCCACCCGAGAAATCGCGTTTACTCCTGCGCGAGTGCTGCTTCAGGACTTCACGGGCGTGCCCGCGGTCGTGGATCTGGCGGCCATGCGCGACGCGATGAAGCAGCTCGGGGGCGACCCGAAACGGATCAATCCGTTGCAGCCGGTGGAGCTCGTCATCGATCACTCGGTGCAGGTCGACGCTTTCGGATCGAGCCAAGCGTTCGCGCTGAACGCACAGCTGGAGTTTGCGCGCAACAAGGAGCGTTACCAATTCTTGAAATGGGGGCAGAGCGCATTCCGCAACTTCAAAGTCGTGCCCCCGGACACGGGGATCGTTCACCAAGTCAACCTCGAGTACCTCGCACGCGTCGTCATGAAGAGCGAGGACGGCACTACCGTCTATCCGGATACCCTGGTCGGCACCGACTCGCACACGACCATGATCAACGGCCTGGGTGTCCTCGGCTGGGGTGTGGGCGGCATCGAGGCCGAGGCGGCCATGCTGGGCCAGCCCGTGTCGATGCTCATCCCGCAAGTCGTGGGGGTGAGGCTCACCGGCGCCTTGCCCGAAGGGGCGACCGCGACGGACCTGGTTCTCACCGTGACCGAGGTGCTGAGAAAGAAGGGTGTGGTCGGCAAGTTCGTGGAGTTCTTCGGCGACGGGCTCGCCCAGCTGTCGCTCGCCGATCGAAGCACGATCGCGAACATGGCCCCCGAGTACGGCGCGACGTGCGGCATCTTTCCGGTCGATGTCGAGACGCTTCGGTACTTGCGATTTACGGGCCGCGACGAGGCGCACATCAAGCTCGTGGAGGCGTACTTCAAAGAGCAGGGGCTCTTCGTCGCGCCGGGAGCGAAGGATGCCGTGTACTCGGAAGCGATCGAGGTCGACCTCGCGTCGATCGTCGCGAGCCTCGCCGGACCCACGCGCCCTCAGGACCGCGTCAAGCTCACCGAATCGAAGGTGAGCTTTCGCGCCTCGCTCGAGAAGATGCTCGCCAAGGCGCCGAAGGCAGGTGCGGGGGACGCGAAGGGCGCCGTGGCCGGCAACGGCGCGAGCACCGAGCTCGGGCACGGAGCGGTGGTCATTGCCGCGATCACGAGCTGCACGAATACGTCGAACCCGAGCGTCCTCGTGGCGGCCGGTCTGCTCGCCAAGAAGGCTGTCGAAAAAGGCCTTACCCGAAAGCCGTGGGTGAAGACCAGCCTCGCGCCCGGATCGAAGGTCGTCACCGAGTACCTCGCGAAGGCCGGTCTGGCCACGTACCTCGATCGACTCGGTTTCCAGACCGTGGGCTACGGATGCACGACGTGCATCGGCAACAGCGGCCCGCTTCCCGAAGCCGTGTCCAAGGCGATCGAGCAGGGGGGGCTCGTCGCGGCCGCTGTGCTGAGCGGCAACCGCAATTTCGAAGGGCGCATTCACGCGGAAGTCCGCGCCAACTACCTGGCATCCCCGCCGCTCGTCGTCGCGTATGCGCTCGTCGGCACGGTCGACTTCGATCCGTACCGCGAGCCGCTCGGTACCGGGACCGACGGCCAGCCGGTGTTTCTCAAAGACGTGTGGCCGTCGCGCGTCGAGGTTCAGGCGGCAATCGACCAGTGCATCGACCGTGCGATGTTCGAGCGCGTGTACGGACGGGTCTTCGACGGCGACGCATCCTGGCAGAAGCTACCCGTGTCGACCGGAGATCTCTATGCCTGGGATCCGCAGTCGACGTACGTAAAGAACCCGCCGTACTTCGTCGGGATGACGCGGGATCCGGGACCGATCGCCGATCTGGTCGGCGCCCGTGCCCTCGCCGTGCTGGGCGATAGCATCACGACCGATCACATTTCACCCGCCGGTTCAATCAAGAAAAGCGGCCCGGCGGGTCAATACCTCATCGAACGCGGGGTCGACGTCAAGGACTTCAACTCGTACGGATCGCGGCGCGGCAACGACGAAGTGATGGTGCGCGGGACGTTCGCGAACGTGCGCTTGCGCAATTTGCTGGCGCCGGGAACCGAGGGTGGGGTCACGACGTACCTCGGGCCGTCAAAGAGCAATGGGGTAAGCGTCGACACCCAGAGCGTCATCAGTATCTTCGATGCCGCCACGCGGTACGCGAAAGATGGGGTTTCTCTCGTCATTCTTGCGGGCAAGGAATACGGTTCGGGTTCTTCACGCGATTGGGCGGCCAAAGGCACCAAGCTGCTCGGAGTCCGCGCTGTCATCGCCGAGAGCTTCGAGCGCATCCACCGCAGTAACCTCGTGGGCATGGGGATTTTGCCGCTGGAGTTCGCAGCGGGCGACACCGTGGCGTCACTCGGGCTAACCGGCCGCGAGACCTTCTCGATCCCGAGCGTCGAGGAGGCCATCGCGACGCGACGCGCGACGGTTCACGTCCGACGGGTCGATGGGACGCTGTTCGAGTTCTCCACCACGCTGCGAATCGACACGCCCCAAGAACGCGAATACTACCGGCACGGGGGAATCCTGCCGTACGTGCTCCGACAGCTCTTGAAATCGTCGTAGCGCCTGCGGTGGCGCTCGACGCCGAACCGCGACCGTGGGCCCTGACCGGCGGGTGCGCGACTTGAAGGAATCGGCGCAGGCCGCGTCACGCGCGTCAGTTGCAGCCGATTCGGCCCGTTGCGGAGAGTGCGACGTCGTCGATCCAGAGGGTCATGGCGGGGCCGCTAAAGACGATCCAAGCAAAGCCGAGGCTGTCGAAGGTAAACGCCGGCAGTGTCGGGAGACCCGCTTCCCACTGGTCGGTGACCATCGAGACCCCCGGCGGAAACGTCAGTCCGGCAACTGGTTGCGACCCGACCCACGTCTCGATGGCCTTCGATGCGCTGGAGGTATGGAACTCGACACACGTCCACGTAGCGGCCATGGGGTAGGTGGACAGCGCCCCGCCGGTGGCATTCTTGTCGGGCAACACGTGACTGTCATCGGTCTGCCACATGAACACGTTCGTGGCATTGCCGGCCCCCTCGGAGGCGAGTTGCAGAAATGTGCTCTGATCGCTGGAGTTAATGCCGCCGTCGCCGTCGGCCGAGAAGGCCAGTGTCATCAGGACGCTATGGTCGAACGTCATGCTGGTGCTCGTGAGACGGAGGTAAAAGCGACCATAGACGTCGGTGGCGCTCGCGAGGTTCGAGAATGCGCTGCGGCTGAGCATCACGGGTCCGCAGGAATCGCCGCCCGTGATCTTCACGGAGTTCGGTGGGCTGTGCGAGAACGTGTCGTCGACGACCACGGGATACTGCACCGGGCCTTGCCCGCTGCATCCTTGGGTCCCGACGACGGTCCAGACGCTTGGGGCCGGCACGCTGTTGACCGTGATGGGCGTGCGCCACGTGTTCGCGCCGCCACCGGGCGCCGGCCCACTGTTTCTGCTGGTCTGGATCGTGGTGCTGTATCTCGGCTGGTCCATGGTCACGATCCCCTACCTCGCCTGGGGCGGCGGCCTTTCCACCGACTACCATCGCCGCTCCGTGATCACCGGCACGCGCGAGTTC
>JBEKOY010000014.1:0-71392 GCA_049521295.1 Polyangiaceae bacterium
CGACCCCGACCGCGACCCCGACCCCGAGTCGCGCGGCTGTCTCCCGGAAACCTCGTAGTCTTGACGCCCGCCGAGCCCCCGGGCACAGTCAGTCCGGGTTGGGCACGTACGGCCTGAATCTCGGCCGCCGTCTCGAGACTGAAATCAGGAGGAGTGCTTGTCCGATCGCGAACTCGTTTCCGGGGTCCGCGTCGGGGACGTGCTCGCGGGCAAATACCGGGTCGATCGTGTACTGGGCGTGGGCGGCATGGGCGTCGTCGTGGCGGCCCATCATTTGCAGCTCGAGACGCGCGTCGCGATCAAGTTTCTTGCCACCCAAATGGTGCAAGTCCCCGAGGCTGTCGCCCGTTTCGAACGGGAAGCCCGCGCGGCCGTGCGAATCGCGAGCGAGCATGTGGCTCGCGTTCTGGATGTCGGCACCCTCGAAAGCGGCTCGCCGTACATGGTCATGGAGTTCCTCGATGGGGCCGACCTGTCCACGCGCCTCAAAGAAAGCGGGCCACTGCCGATCCCCGAAGCCGTCGAGCTCCTGCTGCAAGCGTGCGAGGCCATCGCGGAAGCACACACACTCGGAATCGTCCACCGGGACTTGAAGCCCGCCAACTTGTTTTGCACGATTCGGCCCGATGGGCTTCCGTGCGTCAAAGTGCTCGATTTCGGAATTTCGAAAGTGACGAGCGTGCGCGGGTCCACGCCGGACGTCGCGATGACGCGGACCGCGGCCCTGATGGGTACGCCCCTATACATGTCCCCGGAGCAGATGACGTCTTCTCGCACGGTCGACTCCCGCACGGACATCTGGGCTCTCGGCGTCATTCTTCACGAAGTGCTCACCGGGACTTCTCCTTTCATCGGCGAGACGCTGCCGGAAGTGTGCATGCGCATCGCCACGTTGGCTCCCCCTCGGCTCCGCAGCGTGCGCCCCGACGCCCCGCAAGAGATCGAATTGGCGATCCTCACCTGCCTGGAAAAGGATCGCGAACGGCGCTTTCGCAGCGTAGCGGAGCTCGCCATGGCCGTGGCCCCGTTCGGGCCCGATCGAGGGCGCCATTCGATCGACCGCATCGTGCGAACGTTCCAGCGCGCAAACGCGGGGTCGACAGCGCTGGCGGTCGACACGACAGGTCTGGCTCCGGACTCAGGGCCGCCGCCATCGACCGAAACCTTTGCCGCACTGGGGTACACGAGACCGGGCCGTCAGTCGGGCCGCCGCGTGGCCCTGGCGTTGGCGGCCATCGTCGGGGTCGCCCTCTTGACGGTCGTCGCGTCGCTCTTTGCAGGTCGGTTCGCGGGAAAGAGCGAACGCGAGACCGCTTCGGCTTCTGCCGTGACGGCTCCTACCGCCGGGCGGGTCGATCCTCCCCCGGTTCAGGCGCCGGCGGCGAACCTCCCTCCTGCGCAGGCCCCGGCGGTTCCGAGCGCCGCCGTCCAAGACGAAATCGCGGCGCAAGCGCCTCCGATCGATCGCGGATCCGAGCTGCGGGATGGGCCCGCCGCCGCGCCTTCGCAGACCGCGAGTCGATGGTCGCCTCGCCGCCGCCCGTCGCCGGCGGCATCGGGGACCGCCGTCCCGTCCCCTCCCCCGGCCGGGCAGGGAGTGAAAGATCCGTTCTCGGCTCTCAAGCCGATGTGAGAGCGCCATGACGAACCGTTTCCGGTCTTGGTCCCTATGCGGAGCGCTGCTGCTGGTCCCCGACGTCGCGTCGGCGCAAGCCACTTCGCCCCGTCATGACGTTCCACTGGCCCAGGCCCTCAGCGGAGCTGCGAAAGAGGCATACACGTCGGCCACGTTGCTATTTCACAATGGCGATTTCACCGGCGCCGCCGCCAAGTACGAACAGGCCCACCAGCTGTCGGCCGACCCTCGATTGCTCTTCAATATCGCTATTTGCGAAAAAAACCTCCGCGCGTACGCCCGCATGCAGAATTACTTGCAGCAATACGAGCGCGAGGCGGGTGCCGACATCAGCGCCGAGGGCAAGGCCTCTGCGGACGCCGCGTTGTCCGCCACCGCCAATCTGGTTGGTTCGCTGACGATCGTGACCAACGTTGCTGGCGCCACGGTCAAGGTCGACGGGGAAGTCGCGGGCACCTCACCGCTCGACCGACCCCTGGTCGTCGACCTCGGCAAGCACACCCTCTCCGTTCAGAAGGCCGGCTTCGAGGTGGCCTCTGCGACGGTTGAAATGACCGGAGGCTCATCGTCGACCACCACGCTCACTCTCGTGCCCGAAGTGCACACCGGACAGCTGTCGATCGTGGCCGACTCCGGCGCGACCATCGTCATCGACGGTGGCACCTCGGCGACCGGGAGGTTCGATGGCAAGCTCGATGCCGGCCATCACCAAGTGACGGTCACCGCGCCCGGGAAAGTTGCCTACGAAGCGGACATCGATCTGCGCGAACGCGAGACTCGCACGCTCGAGATCACTCTCGTGAGCGAAAAGAAGGGTGGCGTGATCTGGCCCTGGGTCGCCGGCGGCGCGGCGCTTGCTGCGGGCGCAGCGGTCGGCGGATACTTTCTCTTCAGGCCGACCGACCACACCCTAGGCGTCCCCTCGGGAACTCTCGGCGGCGTAGACGGCATGCCGAGCCCGGCCGACACCAACTTCATGGATCGGCGGTTCCGAAGAAGGTGAGCCGGCGAGCCGTCGCGCGGGCGGACCGGCCCTGGAGCAGTGGCCCGAGCGACGATCCCGGGACCTCTTCTGTTGGCTCCTCCCGTTCGAGAGAGCGGCTTCGCTCCCCTCGACGTGGCGCGAGTGCCCGGGTCGGCGAGAGCCGAGCCGACCGCGCGGGCCGAGAGGGGAGCGAAGCGCTCAGAGTGCTCCTGCCCTCAGAATAACGTGGGCAGTACCCGCGTCCCTTCCTTGTTGACGCTCTCCAGAGATGCGGGGTCGAGGTGGAGCGCCCGCAGGATCGTCGGAGCGATTTGAGTGGTCGTGACGGGCTCGGAGACGCTCCGGCCGGATCCGAAGCCAGGCAGCGATACGAGCAGCGCCACGTGCGTGTCGTCGATCGTACCGCCGCCGTGCTCGGCGATTTTCTTCGAGCTGCCCGAGTAGATCGTCCCCCAATTGGGCTGGATGAATACGTCGGGAGCTCGTGCGGCCGCGACCGGATCGGCGGACTTCGGGTCTCCGAACAACGCGGCGAGGAGCGGCCCGGAGGTGATGTTCGAGCTGAACACCGTGCCGGGCGGCAACGTATCGGCCGACATGGCCGTCGCATTGCTTTCGAGGGCTACGACGAGGCTCGATGTGCTGGTCGCATCGAGGGCGTGCTGGACCCAGAGAATGCCCACGTCGTCGGTCGTCAGGTGACCGTCGGTGTCGTAGGGGATGCCGCTGTTGGGGTTCACGAAGGTCGACGGGTGGTTGCCGATGTTGTCGTCCACGGAATCGATGAACGAGATCGGGTCTTGTACGGTCGCGATCCCGTTTCCGCCGGCCTCCATGTGCAGCTTGGTCTTGTCGATCGGCGATTGCCCGTGCTTGGCCGTGACGACGATGAGCGTCGAGTCGAGCAAATCCCTCGCCCTGAGCGCATGGACCATCTTGCCGATGGACTCGTCGACGAACGCGATCGCACTCCCGAGCAGCGGGCTTGGGGTCCCTGCGGCGTCGATGTATCCGCCGACGGTCAGTTTTTGGCCGACGCTCACCGCCTGGAAGTTCATTCCGAAGAGGGTAGGCACCCGCGCGCGCCCCGACCCGTCGGATCGCTTGCCTTCGATCTCATTCAGGATGGCGTGGACCTTGACCTCGTCGTAGGCGAACGCCGCCGGCTCGCACGTCGTGTAGTCGGAGAGCTCGGCTATCGGCAGCGAGTTGGTCGTGCCGTTGCATTGCGCCAGGGTCGCGCCCAGATCGACGCCGTTGACGGTGCCGGCGGGCGCGTTGCTGATGAGCGACGCTTGCTCCGGAGTGTACAAGTCGTCGATACCCAGGCCCGACGGGCCCTTGAGGATCTCGTACGCAGGATGCTTGTCGGACCATGCCGTATAGCCACCCGCGAACTTGATGACCTCGAAGATCGTATTGTCCTTCACGAAATCGTGCGGATAGACGACGGTGCAAATTCCTTGGGCGTTCTTCTGGTGGGGCAAATACGCCTCGTTGATCCCGCCACTGAAGAGCTTCGTGCTGTCGAAGTCGATGCTCTCGTCGAAGATGGCCTCGGTGCCGGGGTTGCCCGTGCATCCCTGGCCGGGTGGATAAATCGTGCGATCGTAGCTGTCGTCGTAATAGACGCCCGTCGACTTCGGCGTCCCTCCCGTGGCAAACGCCAGGGTGCCCGGAAACGAGTCGGAGGGTGTGCTCGTGCGCGCAGCGGCGTACTGGATTCCGGTGCTCGCCAACCGGGCGAGTGTCGAGGCCGGATGGGCTGCGATCCAGTTGGCCAGATCGACCTCGTGCATGCCGTCGACGCTGATGAGAAGTACGCGTTCGGTTGCCGCGATTGGCGCCCGCTCGGAACTCTCGCTGACCTCGTTCGTGCCTAGCTCGCTTTGCAAGAACGTCTCGGCTTGAGCCGTTGATGCCGATGATTCGGGTGCCGAGCTCGGTCCACAACCGACTGCGAATGGAAGGCACAAAGCCCAAAGGGCGGTGCGCGTGTGCATGAGATTCTCCTGTTGCCTTGGGTGGATGCGACTGTCGACCGCCTAGGTAGGCGGCGGGCATGGCGCGCCGCGCACGGCGATGGGAAATCTCGATGCCATTTCCGTTACGGTCGAATCCTCTGCGCGCGACAAACTCGCGTCGAGGTCGTGGTCGAGGTTGAGTCGAGGTCGAGGTCGAGGTCGAGGACTACCAACGTCGTAGCGTCTCGGCCAATCTGGCCGATCATGCGTCGAGGGTGCGGCCTCCTAGGTTTGCAACGATGGTCGCGAGCTGCATGGGCTCGACCGGCTTCGTCACGTGCATTTGATACCCGGCCGCGAAGGCGCGCTGGGCGTCCTCCGCCCGCGCATAGGCGGTGAGCGCCACGGCTGGTGTGCGCCCGCCTTGGTCGGGTGGCCGCGCTCGTATCTTCCGGATCAAGGAAAGCCCGTCGGCCTCCGGCATTCCTATGTCGCTCACGACGACATCGGGCCTCACTCTTGCAAACTTCTCCAGCGCTTCGCGTGCCGATGCGGCGACATGCACGTCGGCTCCCTGTTCGCGAAGGACCTCGCTCACGAGTCCCAGCGCGTCTTCCTCGTCGTCCACGACGAGCAGCCGCAGGCCATCGAGTCTCGGCGCATCTTCCTGTGTCGCGGCCGTTTGGATCGTCGTGGACGCGCGCGACCCACGGCTGATGGCGGGCACCGCCGATCGCGCCGGAAGGCGTACGACGAACGTGGCCCCCTTGCCGTCGCCCTCGCTGTCGGCGTGAACGATTCCGCCGTGTGCCGACACGAGCCGCTTGACGATGGCAAGCCCCAACCCGAGCCCACCGTGACGCCGTGTCGTCGAGGCGTCCGCTTGCTTGAACGGCTCGAACACAACAGGCAGCACGTCGGGACGGATGCCCTCACCGGTATCGCTCACACGGATGCAGACATCCGATCCATCGCGGTACGCGGCAATCGCGACGTGACCGCTTTTCGGCGTGAACTTCACGGCGTTCGACAGAAGATTCCACACGATTTGCTGCAGGCGATCGCTGTCGGCCGTGATCGTCAGAGTCGCGTCGGGCACGTCCACCGATGTTTTGATGCCCTTGGCTTCCGCGGCCGGAGTGACCGTCTCCAGCGCCGCCGAAACCGCCTCGGCCACATTCGTGGCGCCGAGGCTGAGTGCGAGCTTGCCGCTGATGATACGCGAAATGTCGAGCACGTCTTCGATGAGCTTCGTCTGCAGACGTGCATTCCTCTCGACGATGGACAGTGCGCGATCCACGTCGTCGGACAGGGCTCGTCGGCGGAGCGTCGTCGTCCAACCGAGGATGGCATTGAGCGGGGTTCGCAACTCGTGGGACACGGTGGCAAGAAATTCGTCTTTTGCGCGACTGGCGAGCTCGGCCTCGCGGCGCAGGACGCGCTCCTGAGCCCGCGCCTCTTCGGTCTCCTTGAGAAACAAGGCATTTTCGACCGCCATGGCAGCGCGGTGCGCGAAGTCCTCGGCGAAGGCGAGGTCGCTTTCCTCGTAGCGCCGCCCTGACTCCGCATACACGAATGCGATCGCACCCAGCGGCCGGCCGCGAACCCGCAAGGGTACAACGATGGCGGACTTCAGCTGGAGGTCGAGAAGCATTCGCAGGTGCTCGGGGCCCCGTGCCGAGTCCTCGAGAAGGCCTTGCGAGATCTCCCGATAAAGCTCCGCCTCGCCCGTGCGCATCACATGAGCCACGCCGATCGATGCGTTCGGATCGGGCGGGTACTGTTGCCCGAGTTCGCGGGCGAAGCGCGCCTTGTCCTCGTCCACGTGCGCGACGGCCACCTGTCGCAACGTCGTCGTTCCCGGCTCTTGGAGGTGGACGGCACACCAGTCGGCGAGAGTGGGGACCGCGAGGCGCGCGACCGCGGCCAGCGTGGACGGGTAGTCAATCGACGCCGCGAGCGCCTCGCCCGCCTTGGCGAGAAACTCGCTTCGCGTACGGTCACGCTTCTCGCGCGTGACGTCGCGGAACACGAGCACGACCCCGAGTATGCGCCCGCCTTCACTGCGGATGGGTGCGCCGCTGTCGGCGATCGGGACGTCGATTCCGCGCCGCGACCGCAGGATCGTGTGATTCGCGAGTCCTACCACCGTCCCCTCTCGCAGCACCTTGGTCACGGGGTTTTCCACGATGGCGCTTCTCTGCTCGGGAAAAATGCAGAACACCTCGTCGAGGGGGCGCCCTCGTGCATCCGTTTCTGTCCAGCCCGTGAGCATCTCCGCCACATGATTGAGAAACGCCACGCGCCCCTCCGCGTCGGTGGCGATCACGGCATCGCCGATGCTGCGCAGCGTGGTGGCAAACCATTGTCTGGCCTCATCGATCCGCTCGAGCCGCAAGGCTCGCAAGAAAGCTTGCGCACAGTGCCGGGTGAGCGTCTCGACGAACCCCTTCTCGTCCTCGGAGAACCTCCGGGGCGCATAGAAGCCGACGCCCAGAAGGCCCAGAGTCCGCCCTTCGGCGACGAGAGGAACGCTCCAGAACGCCTTGACTCTGCGGCCCTCGGTCTTCATCGTCGCGAGCGCGGGATGGAGATGGGCATAGTCGGCTTCGGACTCGGCCCACGTGGCCTGGCCGGCCCTCATGGCCGCGAACGTTGCGGGCGCACCCGCCGTTTCGGTGATGTGGCGGACCTGATTGAGCACATCGTGCGCGACTCCACGGTGGCCGATGAGCTCGAGGAGCTCTCCGGCTTCGTCGAGCTCGTAAAGGGTGCATGTGTCGGCGCCAACCGCACGCATTCCGTGATCGACGATCACCCCCGCGACTTGCGGCCGAGTGCGCGCGTCCGAAAGGGCCGCCGCAAGACCGGACAGGGCCGCGAGTCGCTCTTGAGCCTCGGTGGCAAGATTGGCAACGAACCGGCGGTGCATTCCCTCGCGCCTCCACGCGAGGGCCAAAAGACCGCAGGACGATAGAGCCAGTCCGATGGCACCGACGAGCGCGATCCCTCCCCGTCGTTTGGCGCTTGCACGCCGCTCGAGAAGCAGCCGTTCCTCCTCCGAGCGAATGCCATGCGCATCCGTGCGAAACCGCTCCATTCGGTCTTTGCGCTCGCTCGACCCGAACCGCGCGAGCGCTTGATCGCGGTGTCCCGCCACGGCCAGCGCGACCACGTCGCGCAAGTCATCCATGGCGGCCCGCGCTTCTCGGTCCGTCGCATCGACGTTTCGAGCTTGCGCAGGATTGTCCGCGAGCAGATGGATGACGTGGCCTTCGGTCGCTCTCTCCCGGGCAAGTGCCGCCTCGTAGCGCTCGCGGAAAATGGGCTGATCCGTGGCGGCGTAGTCCCGCCCGTCGCTTTCGGCGTCGCGGGCCGCCGCCATCCATTCCGCGACCACCTGGCGAACTTGGAGCGTGTGATCGACCCAGCCCGCGGCCGAGAGATACGCGCCGAAAGCGCCCCCAAAGAGCACGACGACGGCGGCCAGGCCAAATGCGGCGCCGACGAAGATTCCTCCGGCACCTGGACGCGGCGGCAACGGCGAACGTGCCATTCGTGGCGAAACCCTACCGCGAGTGCCGCGAACCGGCATAGGCGATCGCCCTTGTGCTGGATGGGTTCGCTTGGCGGACCGCAACCGCTGCTGCGGCACCGGCGCCACCGCGGCCCACGCGACGTGGCCATGGCGTTCGAACGCAAACCGGATCCTCACGCATCGTTGGGCAACGCATGGTTTGAGACAGGGTGCCGGTGGATCTCGCCCACTCCCGGACACGTCACGAGGTGGCTACTGCGCACGGCGTTGCGGGGCGAAAATCTGAGCGAAAGTTTGCCTTTCCGAGGCGTACGGCCGTAAGCATGCGAAGAGAAGAGGAGATTTCGAACATGGCGACGGCGAAGAAGAAGAGCAACAAGCCGCTCTCGAAGAGCGCGATCCTCGAAGCAGTGACCGAGGCCGTTGGGGAAGAGATTTCCCGCAAGCAGGTCAAGCAGGTGGTCGAGACCCTGGTGGATCTGGGCCATCGAGAGCTGAAGAAAAACGGCATCTTCGTGCTGCCCGGGTTCGCCAAATTCGTGGTGGTGAAGAAGCCTGCGCGGCCCGCTCGCGAGGGGATCAATCCGTTCACCAAAGAGAAGCAAAAGTTCGCGGCCAAGCCCGCCAGCAAAGGTGTGCGTGCCAGGCCCGTCAAGGCGATCAAAGACGCCGTGGTCTGATCGGTTCGGCTGGCGCGTGGCGGTTGGGTGCGCTTTTCGCGTGCCCTCTGGCGATCGCGAGCGTCCGCTGCCGTGACGGGTCCGAAGACATCCAACCCGACGAGGCGCTGAGGCGGACTCCGTTGTAGCGTGTGGCCCCGGGGTGGTTTGCGATGGGGCCGAAGCGAATTGCGACCCTGGCCGTGCTCGTGGTCGCGCACGATGGCGCGGCCTCGGCCGATTCGCGGAGCGCTGCGCTGTCGGTCGTTTCGCTATTTACGATCGCCAAGAGCGAAAACAAGAACCAGGTGCAATATGGCGTTCGCGTGGACGCGGATTGCGTCCCCGCCGCGGACAATCCGATCGTCGCGTACTGGCGGATGTTCGAGAAGGGACCGGCGCGAACCGAGCCGCTGCTTTCGCGCGAGCTCGCCGCCTACGGGGTCGAGAGCCAGGTCGTCGTGGCGCGCAACGCCGACGGCGGCAGCATTCGCCTTGTGTTGCGAGCGGTGCCCAGCCGGCCGATCCTCGTGGAGACGTCACACGCCCCAGGTGGCGCCTGCCGGGCGCTCGCCACGATCCCGATTGCCGGGGCGCCGGCCTACCTCTTCAACGTGTACGCGCATCTTCGGTGGCCGTTCGGCCTGGACTACTTGCTCTTGCAAGGCTGGTCCAAGGACGGCACTCGGCTGTTGAAAGAGAAACTGGAAGGTCATGGTTAACGGAGTCACGTGGCGTGGTCACCCGGTCACCCCGAGCGTTTCGCTCCGCCTCGACTCGCTTCGCTCGCTCGGCTCCGCTCTCGCCGCCGCGGTGGCCACGCCCCGTCGAGGTGAGCGCCGCTCCCCTCGAGCACCCCAGCCGGAGAGCGGCGCTTCCGCTCGGCTCGTCACCGGGCCCACGTCACGAGGGGCAGCTCCAACGGAACCTTCGCCAAGGGATGAGCCGGCACGATGCGCGCCGTGTAATCGCCGGCCGGTCGCGCGTCCGATAGCTCGGCGAGGTAGACGTACCCGCGGGCGCCCACGAGGGCTGCGTCCCGGCGCATCACCACGCGACTCGCGCCACGGGTGCCGTCGTCATCGGCGTACAACTCGACGGCCACGGCGCCGGGGTCGATGTCGTCGAGGTAGACCGTCGCGGAAAAGAAGTTCTGCCCGCCGTCGGTTCGTACCCGCACTTCGCCGAACCGTAGTGCGGACCAGTGATCCTTCGCTTCGTTCTCCCAAGAGACGATCTGCACGGCGGCCTTTCCTCCGTCGGCCGCTCGCCGGGCAAACGCGCGGGCGGCAGGCACGTAATAGCGCTCGGTATACTCGCGCAGTGCGCGATTGGCCGAATACGCGGCTGTCAGCTCCGACATGCTGGCTCGCATGCGCGTCAACCACGCTTGCGGCAAGCCGGATGCGTCGCGGGTGTAGAAGGCCGGAATGATCTCGCGCTCGAGCCGGTCGTACAGGCTCGCCGCGTCGGTAGAGTCGTCGGATCCGTCGCCGGCAAGCGCCCAGCCCAGGTCCGGCCGATAGGCTTCCGCCCACCAGCCGTCGAGCGCGGAGAGGTTCACGCCGCCGTTGACCAGGACCTTCATTCCACTCGTTCCGCACGCCTCCCAGGGCGGGCGTGGCGTATTGACCCACAGGTCCACGCCCTGCACGAGTCGCTCGGCAAGCCGCAGGTCGTAGTCGGCCAAGAAGACGGCGTGGGGCCGAATGTCCGGGCGCCGAACGAACTGCACCCATGCCTGCAGGAGCGCTTTGCCCTCTTGGTCTTGCGGATGCGCCTTGCCCGCAACCACGATCTGAACCGGGCGTGTGGGATGGTTCAAGATGCGCGCGAGCCGCTCGGGGTCGCGCAACAAGAGTGTCGGTCGCTTGTAAGACGTGAATCGACGCGCAAACCCGATCGTGAATGTGTCCGGGTCCAGCACGCGCGAGGCCACTTCGAGCACGTTGCCCTGGGCGCCGGACGCTGCGAGTTGCAGGGCCACCCGGTCGCGCGCGAGCGTCACGAGATCGAGGCGCGCTTTAGCGCGGACGGCCCAGAGAGCGGCGTCCGAGGCCGCCCCGATCTTCTTCGTCTCCGTCATGTCTCCGCGAAAGCGATCGCGTCCGCACGTTTGGGTCCAGAGCGCGTCGGCGGAAGCGGAGTCCCAGCTCGCCGTGTGCACCCCGTTGGTCACGTACCCGACGGGAACCTCGCTTCGAGGCCAACGTGGAAAGAGCGGTTGGAAAATCGCACGGCTCACCTCGCCGTGGCGCCGACTGACCGCGTTGATGGCGCCGCTGCCCCGCGTCGCCAACCACGCCATGCTCAGGGGCTCCCGCGGGTCGTCCGGCCGAGCGCGGCCGAGCGCCAACAGGTCATCGATCGATATGCCGAGTTCGTCGCGCGCGTAGGCGCCGAGAAACGCGGCTACCAGGTCGGGCTGGAAGCGATCGAACCCGGGCTCGACGGGTGTGTGCGTGGTGAAAACGTTGCCGGCGCGAGTCGCGGCCCAAGCCACCGGGAATGGCTGGCCGCTGTCGCGCATGAAGTCGCGCGCGCGCTCGAGCGCGACGAACGCCGCGTGGCCCTCGTTCAGGTGGCAGACTTCGGGCCTGTGTCCCAGGGCGCGCAGCAACCGCCATCCCCCGATGCCGAGCACCATTTCCTGGAGCAACCGGACTTCGGAGTCCCCCCCGTAGAGCTGAGACGTGATGCCGCGATCGGCCGGCGCGTTGACCGGATCGTTGCTGTCGAGCAAGTAGAGCCCGACGTACCCGACGCGGGCTCCCCAGGCGCGCAGCCACACCGGCGGCCCCGGTCTCGGCAGGCGAACGCGGATCCAGTCGCCCTTGGCATCTCGGACGGGAACGACCGGCATCTGCCGGGTGTCGTTGAACGGGTAAAATTCGCGCTGCCGACCTTCCGAGTCGATCGCTTGCCGAAAATAGCCCTGCTGGTACAGTAGACCCACCCCGACGAGGGGAACTCCGAGGTCGCTTGCCGCCTTCAGGTAGTCGCCAGCCACGTTTCCAAGTCCGCCCGAGTAGATGGGCAGTGCCTCCGAAACGGCGAACTCGAGACTGAAAAACGCGGCCGCTCCGAGTTCGCGCGCACCCGGTTGGCCGGCAAACCATCGAGCCTCGGTCACCTCGCGCCGGCGCCGTTCCCGCAGCTCTTCGACTTGTGCGCGATAGGTCGCGGTCGCCCATAGCGCGCGCACGCGTGTGCGCGAGGCGCTTTGCAGCACCAGCCACGCGTTGCCCGTCTCACGCCAGATCTCGGCGTCCAGCTGCTCCCACAGCGCGTCGGAACGGTGATTCCACGCGGACCGCAGGTCGAAAGCCAACTCCGCGAGTTCGGCAAATCCGTCTGCGCTCGAATCGCCCGTCGGCGCGGTAGGGATGTCCATGCGCCCGCGTCTAGGACCATTCCGTCGTCGTGTCGAGTCGGCCGCTCGCGCTCGTCGCCTCCGTTGTCGGCGCTCGGCGTACGGTGTAAACAGCGCGCCGTAGTGGCCGGGGCGTTCCCGGCGACCCAGCACCGGCCCAGCCTTCATCGCGCGAGGAGAGCCCATGGATGTCGGTCACGCGGAGTCTGTCCCTTCATCGCTGCGCGCCGGCGCGTCCCCGGTGAAGCGAATCCTGGTGGCTTTGGACGGGTCGGCGCGCGCTGCGCGCGTGCTGCAAGCCGCGGTCGATCAGGCGCGCGCTCACGGCGCACAAATCGTCGCGCTTCGCGCCATCGGGCTATCGCCCGAAGTCCCTCAGGACTTCTACAAGACGACCGATCGGCCGCTGCTCGACGTTCTGAGCAGCCACGCGCGGGCGGACCTCCAAGAGCGTGCCGCGCAGATCCCAGCCGATTTGCTCGCGTCCGATGGCGTCCAGGTCGTCGTGGGAGTGCCATGGGATGCCATTTGCCACGCCGCCCGGCGCCTCGGCGTCGACCTCGTGGTCATCGGGTCGCACGGCTACCGAGGGCTCGATCACGTGCTCGGCACGACTGCGGCGAAAGTCGTCAACCACGCACCGTGTTCCGTCCTCGTCGTGCGCGACGCGTCGCCGGTCTTGCCCGCGCGGTAGGGCGCGGGCGCCGCCGAGGTCTGCCATTGAAGGTTTCGCCGATTCTCTTGCACCCGGCGTCGCACCCGGACAAGGGCCATGCGCCGCGCGTGATTCGGGTTTCCCCGCTCGTGGTGGAATCGGCGTCGCTGAACGCGGGCGACGTCTACGGGCACCTGCGCACGAGCGCCGGGGGGCTGACGGCGGACCGAGCAGCCGCGCGTCGGGCTGAGTGCGGTCTGAACGTTCTGGCCAAGGACCAGCGCGTCGGGATCGCCAAACTCCTCTGGCACGCGGTCATCAATCCTCTGGTCGTGCTGCTGGCGGCGCTCGGGACGATTTCGCTCGTGACCGGGGATCCCGAATCGGCCGCGGTGATGGCCTTGATGATCCTTTTGAGCGTCGGCCTCAAACTGGTTCAAGAGGTTCGAGCGGACACCGCGGCGGCCAAGTTGAAAGCGATGATCTCGGTGACCGCCACCGTGCTCCGCGACGGTGCCCCACGTGAGATCGACGTGGCGCAGATCGTTCCTGGCGACGTCGTTCGGCTCGCCGCGGGCGACATGTTCCCCGGCGACGTGCGCGTCGTTCAAGCCAAGGACCTGTTTGTCAATCAGGGATCGCTGACGGGCGAAAGCTTCCCCGTCGAGAAGCACGATGCGGAGACGAACGGAGCCGCCAAATCGCCGATCGAGCTGACGAGCATCGCCTTCATGGGCACGAGCGTCGAGAGCGGTTCGGCCGTCGCGGTCGTCGTCGCGACGGGCAAGGACACGCTCATCGGCGGGATGGCGCAGTCGATCGCGCAGCAGACGACCGAAACCGCATTCGACCGCGGTGTCACGAGCTTCACCTGGCTCATGTTGCGTTTCATGGCGGTGATGGCACCGCTGGTGTTTGTCATCAACGGTCTCACCAAAGGCAATTGGGTCGACGCATTCTTCTTCTCCTTGGCCGTCGCGGTCGGCCTGACCCCCGAGATGATGCCGATGATCGTCACGGTTTGCCTGGCGAAGGGCGCCGTCGCGATGAGCCGCAAGAAGGTCATCGTCAAGCGGATCAATTCGATCCAGAACCTCGGCGCGATGGATGTGCTCTGCACCGACAAAACGGGCACGCTCACGATGGACCGCGTCATCCTCGAGCGGTACTGCGACGTGGCCTTGCGCGCGGACGAGCGCGTGCTCAAGCTCGCCTACCTCAACAGTCACTTTCAGACGGGGCTGAAGAACGTTCTCGACCGGGCCGTGCTGGCTCACGAGGAGACGCACGCACACGAGAGCATCGCGGATTTCTCGAAAGTCGACGAGATTCCCTTCGACTTCGGGCGACGGATCATGTCGGTCGTAGTCCGAACGCCGGCCGGCAAGCATCTCATCGTGTCGAAAGGGGCTCCCGAGGCCATCTTCACGAAATGCCTGCGGTTCGAGCACGAAGGCACGCTGCTGCCGATGGATCACGCGCACGTGGAGGGGCTGCAGGCCGAGTACCGGCGTCTCAGCGCGGACGGCTTCCGCGTCCTCGCCATCGCGAGCAAGGAGGTCGATGCGCGAGGCGATGCAGCGGTTTACGGAAAGGCCGACGAGTGCGATTTGGTGCTCAACGGCTACGTCGCGTTTCTCGATCCTCCGAAGGAGAGCGCGACCGCCGCCCTGGCGGCGCTCGGACGCCACGGCGTTTCGGTGAAGGTCGTCACGGGCGACAACGACCTCGTCGCGCGCAAGATCTGCACCGAAGTCGGCCTCGCCACGCAGTTCGTTCTGCTGGGCGACGAAGTCGAACAAATGAACGAAGATCAGCTCGCCGAGGCGGCGGAGAAGACGACGCTCTTCGCCCGCGTGTCGCCCGGCCACAAGCAGCGGATCATAAGGGCCCTTCAGTCGCGCAAGCACACCGTGGGCTTTTTGGGCGACGGAATCAACGACGCGCCGGCGATCCACGCTTCCGACGTGGGCATCAGCGTCGATACGGCGGTCGACATCGCCAAAGAGGCGGCCGACATGATTCTGCTCGAAAAATCGCTGCTCGTGTTGGACGAGGGCGTGATGGAGGGGCGCAAGGTCTTCGCCAACATCGTCAAATACGTGCGCATGGGCGCGTCGAGCAACTTCGGCAACATGTTTAGTGTCCTCGGCACCAGCGTATTTCTGCCGTACCTGCCCATGCTGCCGGTTCAGATTCTGACCAACAATCTGCTGTACGACATCGGTCAGACGAGCGTCCCGACCGACGCCGTCGACCCGGAACAGATCGCACGGCCCCGCCCGTGGGACTTCAAAGAGCTCACCCGGTTCATCCTGTTCATCGGTCCCTGCTCGTCGATATTCGACTACACGACGTTTTTCCTGATGCTCGACGTGTTCCACTGCTGGAACACGGCGACGCCTGCGGCTGCAGGGCACAGCGCGCGGCTGTTTCAAACGGGCTGGTTCGTCGAGAGCCTTCTCACGCAGACACTCATCATTCACGTCATCCGAACCAACAAGATCCCGTTTTTGCAGAGCATGGCTTCGGGCGCCGTCATGGTGACGAGCGCCGTTGTCATGGCGGTCGCCGTCTTCCTTCCGTCGTTGCCGCTCGGGCGCTACTTGGGCTTCACTCCGCTGCCGGCGCTCTACTGGCCCTTTCTCGCGCTGACCCTGCTCTGCTACCTGCTCTTGACGCAGGGGGTGAAGGCCTTCCTCCTGCAACGGCGCTGGATTTAAGCAGCGTTCGTGGTCCGTCTGATCGGGGCTCCGGCGGACGCTCGCGCTGGCGCTTCGTCACGATTGCGCCTCCATGGCCATAAAAATTGGGTAGTATCGGCCGACTGAGCGGGCGGTTTGCAACGCGCGAATCGATTCTCGCGACCCCTACGGAGGCAGTCATGACCGCGACAGCCAACGCCACGACCCAAACGCCGCTATCTTTGGTGGTCGGCCTCGAGTTCACCGACGCCGATGGGCCTGCCTTCGACCAGGCTGCCCGCATCGCCCAGCGGGTGGTGAAGAGTGCCTTGCACCTCGTGCATGTCTTCGATGCCGCGCCGTCGATCGAGCGTTCGCGCGATTTGGTGGGACACCTTCGCCTCTACGTCAACGAAAAGGCCGCGGCGATCGGCGGATTCAAAGGGATGACCGTGGGCATTCACCTACGCTCCGGCAAGCCCGTGCGCGAGCTTGCCCAATTTGCGATTGACGCCAACGCGGACCTCATCGTCATCGGTTCGCGCAAGGGCCCTCATCTGAGAAACTGGGTCCTGGGTTCTACCGCGGAGAAACTCATCGCGAGCGCTCCCTGCCCGGTGTTGGTCGCGAGCCCCCGCGCTCCCGCGCCGGAGAAGCACGAGCCCGTTATCGAGCCGCCGTGTCCGGATTGTCTGCGCGCGCGCGCCGCGAGCAACGGTGCGAATTGGTGGTGCGAGCGTCACTCGCAGCATGCCAAGCGGGCCCACACATTTTCGTATCAGCGTGAATTGTCGCTGTCTACGCACGACTCGGCGGTGATTCCGACGGGCATTGACTTCTGAGCGTCGCTGTCCACGCGCGACTTACCGCTGATTCCGACTGCGTCGAGTTCGGACTGGGGCGAACGCTCCCGGGGGGGTCGGCACACTGCCGTGGGCCGACGCGCTATGCTCGTGGGCCATGAAAGCTGGGCTGTGGAACGTTGCGTTCGGGCTGGTGGGCGTCGTCGCCGGAGCCACCGGGCGCTTCGCCCTGCCGGGCACCAGCACGTCCACTCCGCTCATGGTGGTCGGGGGCCTGGTCGCGGCGTTCGGCGTGAGTCAGCTGCTGCGAGGCCGTCGGTAGTCGGCGAGCCGCGCTCGATCTCACTCGAACTCGAGTTCTCGGGTCAGTGCGCGTTCGAGCGCCGCCAATCCCGTGCTGACGTCGAGCTCGACGCCGAAATGCCGAAAGCTCATCCCGGTGGCATAAAGGACTTTGAACAGATTGTGCGACCGGCACTGTTCGCCCATCTGCCCGATGCGCACGATGTCGAGCCCGAACGAACCGGAGATTTCGACGCTGAACTTGCGGGACATGTAGGAAAGGACGTCTGGGGCGTGGATCCCATCGGGCACTCGAATGGCGATGACCGAATTCAGCCGGTGCTCCGGCGGGATGAAGAGCGATAGCCCCATGGCCTCGAGTCCCGCCTGCAACGATTGCGAGCTCACGCGGTGACGCTCGTGCCGAGCGACGAGCCCTTCTTCGCAGACGAGCCGTAAGGCTTCGTAGAGCGCCAAGATCCCCGGAACAGGGGCCGTGTAATGATACTGGTGCGCGCCCCAGAACCGCTCCGCCCGAATGGCGTCGAGGCACCAATGACTGGGCGGCTCGCGGCGCGTCTCGATCGTGCGCCACGCGGCGTCGGAGAATGCGATGAGGGAAACGCCCGGGATCGACGACAGCCCCTTCTGCCCACCGGTTACCACCGCGTCGAGACCCCAGGCATCCGTCTCGAGCGGCATCGTGCTGAGCGTCACGACGGCGTCGACGATCGACAGCGCGCCGTGATCGCGTACCACCCGGGCGATCTGGGGAAGCTCGGCGTTGAGGACTCCGCAGGACGTCTCGCCCTGGACGAGCGTGACGACGTCGTATCGTCCTCGGTCGAACGCACGGCGCAACATGTCGGCCGTCACGGGCTTGCCCATCTCCGGTTCGACGAACGTGACGTCGGCGCCGACGCAGACGGCCATTTCGCCGAGGCGGTGGCTGAACGTCCCCGTGTCCAAGCACAGGCACCGGCGTCCGCGCCAGAGCAAGTTGGTGACGGCCATTTCCATGGCGGCCGACGCAGGGCCGGCGACCCCCATGATCTTGTCGCTTTGCGTCTGAAAGGCGTACTGCGCCATCCGCTTCAGGTTGCGGATGACGTGCTCCATCGTCTGGCCCAGGTGATTGATGACCACACCGTTCGCTCGCGCGACCGCGTGGGGGATCGGCACCGGGCCGGCACCCATCAGCAGGAGTGGCTCGGAGGGGAGGATGGAGTCGAGCGGCTCCAACCGAGGGGCCGGAAACCGGGGGGCCGACGGGGTCGGCGTGGCGTCGCGAGTCATGTCATCGATTCTACGGACTCTGCTGCACGCAATACCCGTTTTTCGAACAATAGTTCCCGTGGCACTGGCTGTCGGCCACGCATTCGACGCACAGCCCCCCGCTGCACATCTGGTGGCCGTCGCAATCGTCATCGGTCAGGCAATCCGAGCAGAAGCCGGGTGGACCGGCATCCACGATGCACTGCCACTTGCCACAGCTCATCGCGTCCCCCGAGCACTCGGCCACACACCGCTGGGCGAGGCAGAACCAGCGTCCGTCGGCCGGGCAGTCGGAATCCATGATGCACCCGACGCACCGCAACGACATCATGTCGCAAACCGGCAGACTGCCCTTCGAGCAGTCCGTGTTGACGCTGCACGACGAACACTTCGGATCGTTCGCGCAGTCCGGAAGAGGATTCGCGTCGTTGGCGTCGGCCGACGAGTCCATGTCCTTGCGGGGCGGTGGCCGACGGCCGCCGGTCTCCGCGCTCGCGTCCGACGCCGTCGCCGCGTTGCTTGCCGGCTGCACGTCGGGCGCCTGGCTGTTGGATGGCGGCGTGTCGGACGCTTGCGTGTTGGACGCCGTTGTCACGTCGCTTGCCGGCTCCACGTCGGCCGCCTCGGCGTCCGACACCCGCAAGCCGGACATCGTGACGTCTTCGAACGAGAACGTTTGCGGCACGCATGCCGCGAATGCCAGGGCTGCACACGCCGCGATTCCGGCGTGCTTCATGGAGTCCCCGCGACGATTGCCTCCGCCTCGGCGCGCGCGAAGCCATGAGGGTACGTCGCGATGTATTGCTCGGCGGCCACTGCCGCGCGCGAGGGCGCCAGCACGTGCACCAACCGCAACCGCTCGACCCAAGCGTTCTCCGCCAGCGGGCCGGACGGGTACTTGGCGAGGAATCGATCGAACGCGGCGAGAGCCGCATGGGCATCGCCTTGTCGCTTGGCTTCAAGGGCCTGCGCAAAGATATCGTTCTGATCGGCCAGGCTCGAACCCGACCCTTGCCCGTTGGCCCTCACCGGCGCAGCTGCGCCGGCTCCGCGGACCTGGACCCCGACCGGGCCGCTGGTTCGGTCGCACCCCGCCGGCCACTGCTCTCCGGCTGCAACGCGGACTTCCGCCCCGCCCTGGCGCACGGTCACCACGCCCTCACTGACCGACACGCGCGTCGGGGTTCCGCGGCCGCACTGCGGGTCGGGCCGAACGAGCGAGACCTGAAACTGCGTCCCTCGCACTTCGACTTCCGCATCGCCGGTATCGACGAGGAAGCGCTGGCCGGGCCCGACCTTCGCGACTTGCAGGCCGACCCAGCCGGCACCGAGCCGAAGAACCTGCATGGCCGCATCGCCATTGACGGTCACATCGGTCGCTTCGCCGAGCATGACCCTGGTTCCGGTCGAGAACGCCAGTGTGGCGCGACCCCCCGCGGGGGTCACGAGACGACTGCCGTCGGCCAGCTGCCGTCCGTCAGCGAGCGGCGCGGGAGAGCCCGAAACGACCACGCTTGCGCCGCCAGCCAGCGGATGAGCGACGATTTGGACGCTCCGCGCGCTTGCGGGCGCCCGGGACGTTGCAACGAAAAATCCTCGCCCGCGCAGGTGCTGCGCCCCGCCCGCGACCGTGACGGTGGCAGCCAAGGCCGCAGCGCATACCGCGGCCCACCGCGTTTTCCGGCGCCTGCGGCACTTGGCCGAAAGCACCGACGCGACGCGCGCGATGGCTTCGGCTCGCGCATCCGGCGAAGGTCCTGGGCCCGCCGGCGCATCGTGGCGAACGAGTAGCTTGCTGGCCAACGTCGCGTATCGAGGCGCGGTCATGGGTCCCCCTCCATCGACTCGAGCAAGTTCGCGAGCTCCGCGTCGCTGGCGATGCGCTCGTGAACCTCTCGTCGTCCGCGGACGAGGCGCGTTTGTGCGGCTGCGACGCTGACCCCGGTGATCTGCGCGATTTCGCGCAAATCGTGCCCGCACACGTCGTGGAGCACAAACGTCCACGCCTTGTTTTCGTCCATCGCGTTCAGGTGGTCTCGGATGCGGCCCATCAGGTTGCGCGCGATCGCTTCGCGACCCAAACGGGACGACGACCGCGTCTGAGCCAAGAGCTCGGCGTCGAGTGCGCCGAAGATGCGTCGCTCGGTCTTGCGGCGACGAATGTGCTTGTAAACCACGTGAGCCGTGATCGTGCCGGTCCACGAATCGAGCGAGCAGTCGCCGCGGTAGCGCTCGATGGTGCTGACGAGCTCGATCAGGGCTTGCTGCGCGACGTCGTCGTGATCGAAATCGCGGCCGCCGAGGAGTCTCCGAATCGTGCGATCGATCTGCGGGCGGACGCGGTCGTGCAGAGCGGTTGCGGCCCCCGAGTCTCCCGCACGCAACGCCGCGAGAAGCTCGCTGTCGTCGAGCGCCGGCGGCGCCGGCGCGGGCGGCGGCGTCGGGACCAGCCACAACTTGGGCTGACTGCGAGCGCTACTCATGACGATCTGCTGCTAGAGTACCCCGACTTCCGAGCGATCAGGCGTTTCAAAAGCGTATCCGCAGACCCGCCTCGAAAACGGCCCGCCACTGGCTGGGTCCGCGAAACGTTGCCACGTTTTGGTGGTCATCGCTTACCTCGGCGGGTTCGAGCGCATACTGGGCGCCGCCGCCCGCAGTCGCCTCCACGTCCTGCGACACCAACCAGTTGATGTCGGCGACGAGGTCCGGCCCATCGTTGAAGGGGGTGGTCTTGAGCAGGGTGCCTGTGGCGTCCGCCACCCGCTCGTAGACGAGCCACCAGTCGGCTCGAAGCGTGGCCCCGAACCGGCGCCGGGCCGATGCGCGCAACACGTGCGCGACGAGCCCCGCAGACGCGATAGCCGTTGTCGACGGAAAAGTCGCCGGCGCGGTGCTCGTCGGCGGTCGCGCAACCTCGATGTTGCCGAAGCTCAGCCCGGCGCCGACCCGAACGGCGATCCAGCCGGCCGTTCGGATCGCAAACCACTGTCCGGAGACCTCGGCTCCGAAGCTCCAGGGCGGCGTGATCCCGATCGCCAGCAAATCCAGCAAGAACGAGGGTTGCGTCCGGTCCGGTGCGCTCGCCCCGCCGGGGGCCTTCACGGACGGAGTCGGCGGCGTACTCGGCGACGTCGCGCCGGAGGATGGTTCGCCCAGGGCCAGCGGGGTCGGAGTCAGGGGGGGCAAGGAGGGGGGTACAGCGGGCGGCAAAGCGGGAGCGACGGCGGGCGGCGCCAACGGGGCAGCCACGGCCGGCGGCATAGGGGGAGCCCCGGCCGGCAGGGGGCTCGACGGGGTCACATCCGGCCGGGAGCTCTCCGGGGCGACCGTCGTCGGTGCGGCGTTCGAGGGAGGTTTGGAACTTGGCGCGGCCGACGTCGCCCCGGGTGTCGTTGTGGGTGGCCAAGCCCCGCCACTCGACCCGGGGCGGTCGGCCGGCACCGGCTCGGTTTCGGGGGCCATGGAGCCGGCGGGCTCCGGAAGGAACGATGCCACAGCGAATCCAAGTGTGCGCCCGCGCTCGGCCTCGGCGTCCGACGGCTGGAAACCGATGGATCGCTGCAGCCAGTGCCCGCTCCGCGCGAGGTGAACGCGCAGCGTGGCCTGGCGCTGCTTGGCGTCGGCCCAAGCGAGCTCGACAACGGCATCCGCCCCGTCGCTCCGCTCGAAGCGCAGCGCTTCGCTGTCCGTTGGCTCGCCGTTGGTTGGGCGGACGACCAGGTGCAGATTCGGCCCCAGTGCCTCGCGCGTGGCTCGCGCCATCGAACGCGTCGTGGCGTTGGTGGCGTCGCCCGCCGCGACGAGTAGGACGAGGGTGACGGCGCCGGCCATCGAGTGGACACTCGAGCGTACCCATTTCGGAGCTGCCGCCCAAATCGATGCGCGCTCGGAGCCTCGGTCCGGCTTCGTTTCGCACACGAACGCATTGCCTTGCGTCGCCCCCTTCGGGGTACATTAAATTTCAATTGGATCATCTCGACGCCACCGACTCAGCCGCGAGACGCGGAGAGCCCATGGGCACGCAGGCAACCGAGCGGTTGCGGGTGACTGCCAAGCGGTCGAGCGACTTCGAACGGCGCGAGAACGAGCGGCAGCGGCGCCGGATCGAGCAGTACGACGCTCTCGCCTGGCGTCGGGCCGAATGGCTCGGAAAAAGCCGTTACTACCACGATACGGTCCACAGAATCATCGAGTCGGTGGCCCTGCCGGGAACGCGGGTGCTCGACGTGGGCTGCGGTTTGGGCGACTTGGTCGCTCGCCTCGACGCGATGGGATGCCGATCGGTCGGCATCGATGTGTCGCCCCGAACCATCGAACGCGCGAAGGCTCGCCATCCTGGAGCGGACGTGCGCGTCGTCGACATCGAGCGAGATGCGCTCCCGGAGGGGCCCTTCGACGTCGTCGTCTTCGCCGACGTCGTCGGGCACGTCGATGACGTGCAGCGGACGTTCGAGCGGGTTCACCGACTGCTGGCGCCGGGCGGCCGGGTCATCGTCACGTATTACAACTTCGTCTGGGAGCCCGTGTTGAAGGCCGCCGAGCACCTCAAGCTCAAACAGCCCTGGCCGGATCAGAACTGGCTCTCGATGGATGACATCGAGAACCTGCTGTACCTGTCGAACTATCAGGTGGTTCGCACGGGCACCGAGGTGCTCGCGCCGGTCCGAATTCCGCTGGTCTCGGAGATCGCGAACCGGGTCGCCGCCAAATTGCCGGGACCGCGCGCCGCGTCGCTCGTACAATACTTCGTGGCGAGGCCGGTGGCCACTCCGGTCGCCTCTGCTTCGCTGGGCGTTTCGGTCGTGTGCCCGTGCCGCAACGAGCGTGGCAATATCCGTGAGGCGATTGAACGTACGCCGTTGATGGGGCCGCGGACCGAGCTCATTTTCGTGGACGGCAACTCGACCGACGGCACGGTCGAGGAGATCGAGGCCGCCATGGCGACCTACTCGGGCCCCCTCCAATTGCGACTGGTGCGACAGGGCGAGGGCAAAGGCAAAGGGGATGCGGTCCGCAAAGGGTTCGCAGCCTCACGGCACGAGGTGCTGATGATCCTCGATTCCGATTTGACCGTACCGCCCGAGGATCTCCCGAAGTTCTACGACGCGCTCGTGACGTCGAAGGGGGAGTTCATCAACGGCGTGCGCCTCGTCTACCCGATGGAGGGGCAAGCGATGCGCTTCTTGAATCTTCTCGGCAACAAGTTTTTTTCGGTGGCGCTTTCGTGGGTTCTCGAGCAGCCCATTAAGGACTCCCTCTGCGGGACGAAGGTCCTCAGCCGGCGCGATTACGAGCGAATCGCCGCCAACCGAGTCTTCTTCGGGGAGTTCGACCCGTTCGGAGACTTCGATCTGCTCTTCGGAGCCGCGCGATTGAATCTAAAAATCGTGGACGTTCCCGTTCGCTACCGCGCGCGGACGTATGGGGATACGAAAATCAGCCGCTTCACGCACGGCTGGCTTCTCCTCGAGATGACGGCATTTGCGTTCAAAAAATTCCGTTTGGCAACCTGACCGCTTTTCGGACACGATGCCCGCGCCGGTCAGGTCGGGGGCGCCCGAGCGTGTACCATCCGCGATGTGGACGATCCCTTGAACGCTCGCCTCTCCATTCGAAATTGGCGTTTCGGCAGCGCACTGCTCTTCGTCCCACCGCTGTTGGCCGCAGGGCTGGTGGGTGCGACGCTACGCCATCGATCGTGGAACGAACCGTTCTTTCTTTCGACCGCGTACTACGTGCTGTTCGCGATGCTGGCGATTTATGTGGGCGTCCAGCTCTCGGGTCTCGGGAGCGGGCCGCCGCTCCGAGCCTGGGCGAGAGACAACCTCGCCGGGATCGTCGTCACCACGGTGGTGTCCGCCATCGTGTTGTTCTCGGTGTCGCCGGCATTCCGGGTGCTGGCGGACGAGACCAATCTGCTCGGCGTCTCCAAGAATCTGTATTTCAACAAGACAGCCGATTTTGCCGTCACGGGGAAATGGTACTTCGACAATTACTGGAATCTCGGCGTGGTGACCGATCGGCGGCCGCCGCTGTTTCCGTTCTTCGTCTGTTTGGTGCACATCGTCCGTGGCTACCACCCGCAAAATGCCTTTCATCTGAACGCGATCGTTTTCGTTCTATTCGTATTTTCGTCGTACCGACTGGCGAAGCGGCTGGGGGGTGAGGTGTTCGGCGTCGCGGCCGCGATTGCGGTTGCGGTGAACCCGAACACCCTCTTTTCGGCCCGGTCCGCCGGCTTCGATTTTCTGTCCACGTTCCTGCTGCTGGCCGTCGTTCACAGTTTTCTGGACTACACGACCGAGCGATCGCCCCGTCGCCTCGCGATTCTCACGCTCGACCTGTGTTTTCTGGCGTATGTCCGATACGAAAGCTGGGCGCTGTTCGCGGCGGTCGCCGGGGTATTGCTGGCGTTTCGCACCGTCAGGCGGGCCGACACCCGCGGCTTCGGCTTCGTCTACTCCTTGGTGCCGCTCTTTCTTTTGCCGCGCTACTGGCAATCGGTCGCGAAGGCAAACGATTCCGAACAGCCGCTCAGCGCATCACTTTTCAGCTTCGCGAGCTTCCGCGAGAATGCCCGCAACTATTTCCGGCAGTTCGTTCATCCGCTGGATTTCGATGGGCCGCACGCGCCTCTGCTCATGATTTTGGGGGCCGCTGGTTGTGCGCTCTTGCTGTTCGGTTTCGTCCGCAACGTGCGGGCGAAACGGCTCGCGCCGCGTTTCGTGCAGGTGGGTGCCCTGCTCGTGGTGATTCTCGGGCTGGAAAGTGTCATCTGCTTTTCGTACTCTTGGGGCAAGCCCGAGCACGCCGCCTCCGCACGCCTGTTCGTCTGGCTGGACACGTTCGTGGCGTTCGCGGCAGCGTGGCTGCTGACGGTCGTCGGCAAGCATCTGTCCGTTCCGCTTTCGATGCTGGGCCGCCGGTCCGGAGCTCCAGTCACGTGGCTCGCCTGCGGCGTTCTGTTCGCGATGTATGTTCCCGTCGCGAGCGAAGCCCGGTTCATTAACACGTTGATTCTCACGCGTCAGGCGGCGGAGACGTGGCGTTTCTTCGAGAAACTAGGGACCAAACGAATCCTCATCTTGAGCGACCGTCCGGGCCTCTTCACGGTCATGGACTACGGCGCCGAGGATATTTCGACAGCCGACCGCGGCCTGCTCTACGAATTGTCGCGGCACCTGTACAGCGATATTTACCTGGTCCAGGAGGTCGACTTGGCGACCGGCAAACCGCTGCCCGGTTTCGCGGCGTTCCCGGATGTCGAAAAGGAGACTCTGTACGAGTTCCAGAATACGGAGTCCGAGTCGATACGGATTGCCCGGGTCAAGCGCTAGGCGCCATCCGGCAGCGACGGGTCGCGTCGTGCCGGCTTGCTCGGGGCGCTCTCGCGTGTCCGCCCGCTCGAGCTCGGGCGTCGCCGCTTTTGCGCGCGTGGGCGCCTGCTGTACAATGCTTCAAGGGGGATCAACCGGCCGCCGCTACGCACGAAACACGAACGTGCATGCAGGGGTCTTTTCTTCTGGATGGGAATTGCCGGGCATGGACCATAGCGAGCGCATCTTCGTCGCTGGGCACCGCGGACTGGTTGGCTCCGCGCTGACTCGCAAGCTGAAGAGCGAAGGCTTTCGAAACCTCGTCCTGAGAACGCACGACGAGCTCGATTTGAGTCGTCAGAGCGCCGTGGAGCGGTTCTTCGCCGAAGAGCGGCCGGCGTACGTATTGTTCGCCGCCGGTCGCGTGGGGGGCATCTTGGCCAATGACACGTTCCGGGCGGACTTCATTCGCGACAACCTGCTCATTCAGACGAATGTCATCGACGCCGCGTTCCGCAACGGCGTGAAGAAGTTCCTGTTTCTAGGATCGTCCTGCATTTATCCGAAGCACGCCGCCCAGCCGATCAAAGAAGAGTATCTGCTGAGCAGCGCGCTCGAGCCCACCAACCAGCCTTACGCGCTCGCCAAGATCGCTGGTCTCGAGATGATCGACGCGTATCGCCGCCAGCACGGTTTTTGCGGCGTGAGTCTGATGCCGACCAACCTGTACGGTCCCCACGACAACTTCGACCCGCGCCGGTCGCACGTGTTGCCGGCCATGATCCGCCGCTTCCACGAAGCCAAGCAGTCCGGCGCCCCCGAGGTGGTCATCTGGGGCACGGGCACCCCCCGGCGTGAGTTCATGCACGTGGACGACTTGGCCGACGCGTGCCTGTTCGTCATGCGCGAGTACGACGACCCGCGCATCCTGAACGCCGGTGTCGGCGAGGATGTGACCATCCGCGATCTCGCGGAGCTCGTCAAGGACGTCGTCGGCTTCTCGGGGGCACTGCGCTTCGACACGACCAAGCCGGACGGCACGCCCCGCAAGCTGCTCGACGTGTCGCGGCTCCATGCGCTCGGCTGGCGCGCGAAGATCCCGCTGCGCCGCGGAATAGCCGAGACGTACGCCTGGTTTGCGGGACTTTAGGGTCGGCTCGGACGGGTCCCGCCCGGCCAGTATGACGTTCCATCCGTTGCCGCATGCCGATCGAGCCCGTACGCTAACCAGTATGGGCGAGTCTGCGGACGCGGTGCCTCGCGTCGTCGGACGTTACGAGATCTTCGACGAGATCGCGTCCGGCGGGATGGCGACCGTTTACCTCGGACGCATCATCGGCTCGGGCGGCTTCTCCCGAACGGTGGCCATCAAGCGTCTGCATCCGCAGTTTGCCAAGAATCCGGAGTTCGTGACCATGTTCCTCGACGAGGCGCGCCTCGCCGCTCGCATTCGCCACCCGAACGTGGTCCCGACGCTCGACGTGGTGGCTGCCAGCGGCGAACTGTTTCTCGTCATGGAGTACGTGGAAGGCGAAACGCTCAGTCGTTTGGCCCGAAGGCTCAAGGAGCGTGGGGAACGGGTGCCGATGCCCGTGCTGATGCGCATCATGGCCGATGCGCTCCAGGGTCTTCACGCCGCACACGAGGCGCGAGACGAGCGAGGCGTTCCGCTCAACATCGTGCATCGGGACGTGACCCCCCAGAACATCTTGGTCGGCATCGATGGCGTTTCTCGGCTGCTGGATTTCGGCGTCGCCAAAGCTGCGGGTCGAGCCCAGACCACCCAGGAAGGGCAGATCAAAGGCAAGCTCGCGTACATGGCTCCCGAGCAGCTCATGAGCAGCGGAGTCACCCGGGAGACCGACCTGTATGCGGCATCCGTCATTCTGTGGGAGATGCTGACGGGCGCGCGTCTCGTCACGGGCGAGAGCGAAGTCGATCTGGTCGCCAACTTGCTCAAAAGGGACATCCACCCCCCCAGTCGGCTCGTCGCAGAGGTACCCAAAGAGCTCGACGCCCTGGTCATGCGAGGCTTGGCCGCCAAGGCCGTGGATCGCTTCTCCACCGCACGCGAAATGTGCGTCGCGCTCGGCCGGTGTGGCATCCGCGAGGAACCGTCGATCGCCGTCGGCGAATGGGTGGCCACCCTTGCGATCGAATCGCTCACCCATCGCATGGCAAAAGTTGCGGCCCTCGAATCCCAGCCGGGCTCCGACGCGGGCCCCGGTGAGAGCACGCGAACGGCGTTGACGCTTGGCGGCGGACCCATGAGCGACGTGACCCGCGTGACCGGCGCGGACTTCGCCCCGACGTCCGTTCACGACCGTTCGTCGAGCGACCCGCCGTCGGCCGTGGTGAGCGCGACCCTGAATACCGGATCCCTCCATACGGGATCCCCACATCGCAAAGCGCGCTCGCGGGTGTTGGGCGGAGTGGCGATGGTGGCCTTGGTGCTCGTGTGCGGCGCCTTTGCGTTGGCCCGCTCGATGCGAGTGCGCCCGCCCTCCGTTACACTGCGCGATCCGCCCGGGCTGGGAGAGACGAAGGGAGCCGAAATGACGTCGGCCGTGCTCGCCCGCGATGTCCTGCCCGCACTTGCGCTTCCTTCGAGCGCGACGTCCGCAGCGGTCGCGCCGCGCAAGGACCCACGTTCCGATTCGGCATCGTCGCATCGCGCTGGGCCGGCGTTGCCAGCACGCGCGAGGTCGCAGCCGGCCTTGCCTGTCTCGTCCGACGATCCAGACAACGTTTTCAAGACCCGAGAGTGATCCGTTTCGGCCTGCTTCGGCGGGAGGTCTTTGCGCACTCCATGCTCAGCCGAGGGCGATTTCTGGGCGCGACGGCGCTTGCAAGGCCGTGGGCCCGCCGTCGCGTCAAAAGTGAAACCCAAGGTGGGCCGTTCCCACGAATCCGAAACCCACGCTCGATCCCGACGCCTGGTACAAGGGGTTCGCCATAACCGCCATTTGCACGCTCGCAGGGAGCAGGCTGTAGTCCGCCGGTAGCGCGGCCTTCGGCCGTTGGAGGAAGAGCGCTTCGGGGTTCAGATCGATTCCCAATGACACGAAGTGGTTGAAGTAATAGTCGCCTCCGAACATCAGTCCGGCGTTGTAGCCGTGGACGCTCACCCCCGCCGAACCTCCCGTTGGGGTATCGACGGCGTTCGCGCTCAATGTGCCGACGAAGGCATAGCCGCCGCGCACGCCGAAGTACGGATCCAGGCGATCCTTTCGCATGTGAATGGCCACTTCGCCGTTCACTTCCCAGAGGTTGAACTCCGATAGCTGCAGATCGCGGGCGGCGATGCCGACGGTGAAGGACAAGAGTCGAACGCCGGCGGCGAAACCGAATGCGGGGCCGCCGCTGGCCGAGTTCTGGATTTGCAGGTTGCTCGAATTGATCGACTCGAGCCCTATGTAGGTGGCTCCCAGATCGGCCCGGATCCAAACCCACTCGAGCCCCAACCCGCTGTCGCGTGATTCGTCGTCCGAAGGGCTTGGCACGCCGGTGGGCGAGATGGGGCCCGTAGTCGGGGATCCCGGTTCCGGGACGGTGAGCGGGTAGCCCGGCGGAGGGGCGGAAGGCGGCACGGGCTGCGCAGCGGCGGCCGGTATCGCCGACGGATATCCCGGTGGTGGAGGCCCAGCTGCAGGGGGAGGCGGCGGCGGTGGCGCTTGAGCCCATGCGGCCCGTGCGCACGTCGCGGCGACGAGAAACCAACCGGAGACGGCAAGCCGGCGCATCATCGCTTCTCGGTGGGCGAACCGTCGCGCGTGCCGCTCGGGTCATCCGGCATCGCGGCGACCGTTTCGTCGACCTCCTCGTCCGACACGGCAACGCGGTACTTCTCGTCGAGCCAGCAGCCGAGATCGATCTGCCGGCAGCGCGGAGAGCAAAACGGGGACGCCGCGTTTTCCGGGCGCGCCTGGGCCGTCCGTCCGCAGATTGGACAATGAGCCATCGTCAGGCAGCATAGCGCGCGCATCGCGCGCAGTCGGTCATTCGAGGTGGCGCTGCTCGTCGACGGGGACCGACCTCTCGAGCAGTTCGGCGACGTCGAGCTGTTGAACCTCGTCCTCGAGGTTCTTGCTCTTGATTCCATCCGTCAGCATCGTCATGCAGAAAGGGCACGCGCTCGCCAGAGTCTTCGCGCCGGTGTCGATGAGCTGCAATGTGCGTCGGATGTTCACCCGGTCGTGGTTCTGCTCCTCCATCCACATTTGCCCGCCCCCGGCGCCGCAGCAGAGTCCGCGCTGTTTGGTCCAGTACTCCGGTTCGACGAGCTCTACGCCCGGGATACGGCGGAGGATTTCTCGAGGTGAGTCGTAAATGCCGTTGTAGCGGCCGAGGTAGCAGGAGTCGTGGTAGACGACGCGGCCCTTGACCGGATTGCGCGGGACGAGCTTTCCTTCGGCCATCAGACCCAAGAGAAAGTCCGAATGGTGGACGACGTCGACGCGCAGACCGAAGTCGGGATATTCGTTTTTGAGGGTGTTGAAGCAGTGTGGGCACGTCGTCACCACCACGCGCGCCCCGCCCTGTTGCGTGTAGCCGTAGAGGGTGGCGGCATTGCCTTCCGCCAGAGTCGCGAATAGAAACTCGTTGCCCGCGCGGCGCGCCGGGTCTCCCGTGCAGTTTTCTTCGGCGCCGAGAATGGCGAAGTCGACGCCGGCATGCTTCAGGAGCTTCGCCGTCGCCCGTGCGATGCGCTTGGCCCGATCGTCGTAGCTGGCCGCGCACCCGACCCAGAACAGCACGGTCGCTCCCGGCTTTTCGCTCATCTTCGCCAGCCCTAGCCCGTCCGCCCAGCCGGCGCGGTCCGCGCGCGCGAGGTTCCACGGGTTGCCGTTCGATTCCATGCCCTGGAACGGCTTCGTGAGCGTGTGCGGAAACTCGCCTTTGATCATGACGAGGCTGCGCCTCATGTCCACGATCTTATCGACGTACGAAATGAGGACCGGGCATTGCTCTTCGCACGCGCGGCAGCTCGTGCAGGCCCACAGCACGTCCGGGTGAATGACGTTGGGCACGAGATCCACCGATCGGGGATCGGGCTCGTCCGCGCGTCGGTTCGAAGGGGGATCGGGCGGGCCCGGCTGCGCGTCATGTGCCGGGTCGAGTTCCGCAAGGTCGGGATGGGCAATCAGCTGCTCTTCGTGCGCGTAGAGAAAGTCGCGTAGCGCGATCGTGAAGTGCTTCGGGCTGAGGACCTTGCCGGTACGGTGCGCCGGACAGTTGTCGGAACAGCGCCCGCACTCGGTGCACGTGTAGAAATCCAAAATCGACTTCCAGGTGAAATGATCGATGCGTGCGACGCCGATCGGCACGGCCAGCGGATCGGCCGCCTCGCCGGCGGCACCGACTTTCTCCATCAATTTTTCCGCGTTTTCGGCCATCGGCTCGAGCCGCCCGGCCGGCGTCAAACTGCGCGCGAAGACATTCGGGATCGCCGTGATGACATGGAAATGCTTCGAATGCGGCAAGAGGTTCAAAAACAGGAGGACGAGCGTCGCATGCGTCCAGAATCCGGCGCGCGCGACCCACACGAGCGCGTAGGGCGATTCGTTGCGCAACATGCACGCGAGCAGGGACGCGGCGGGCGCCGGCCACGGCGACCAGGCTCCGCCCCACCGCTCGCCTTGAAGTGGGGCGAGCAGGGTCCCGACGGCGGCGCACGTCGCCGCCGTTCCGGCGTGACCCGACGCCTTGCAGAATGCCACTTGCTTGGACGACAAGACCAAAGATGCGCCGTCGTAGGTTACGTCCGCGAGCATCATCGTGAAAATGATGACCAGAATGAGCAGTCCCTCGACCGAAAGAGCCATTCGGGCCGGCTTGACGACAATGCGATAATAGAAAAACACCAGCACGCCGGCCATCACCAGGACCGCCATGCAGTCCTTCGCAAACTCGTAGACCAGCCCAATCGGCTCGGTGGGCGTCAGGATCCAGAGGTTGAACGGTGGATAGAATCCGCGGCCCCACAGAACCAGCGTCCGTAGGAGCAGGACCACGAAGCCCGAGAAGATGAGCTTATGGGCGACTCCTGCGGGGCTGTAGTAGTCCATCTTTTCTTGGCGGAACGCGTAGCGCCACGTTCCCCTCAGCCGGACCGCCACGTGGTCCAACCGATCCGAGGGTCGGCCCACCTCGAGCAGCCGCCACCGCCGACTGGCGGACCAGGCGAACATTGCGAACGCCGCGAACATCAAGGTGAGCATCGCCGTCGGGCTCATCGCCGTTCGCTCCGGGTTGGGGCCGGCGTGTCGAGGACGCCGGCCCGATGGATCGCCAAAGCCTAGGCTTTATCGGTGGGGGCGGATCGCGTCAAACGGCGCGCCGGACCGCGCGGGCGAATTCAATTGCGCGTACGATGGTCGCCACGCACTGTGCCGAGCAAGATCGACTTCTACGGGCTCGCGCGGCCGGTTCAGGACCGGTTCGCCGCGGCAACCCACCTTTTGGCTCCCCCTGCACCGTTGCTCGTTCAGAGCGTGCGTCGCACGGCGGCGTGGGTGTTTCTCGCCACCGCCGCCCTGCTGCTCGTGATCGAGGGCGTCCTGCTGAGTGCCGGTTGGGCGGACGTCCAAAACCCGTTGGCGCTGCACGGGCCCAAAATGATCGCGGTCGACGTCGTGTTGCTCGCTACCGCGCTGTACTGCGTGCTGCACGCGCTAGGCATCGTCTCCGCGCTCGATGCCTTGCCGTGGCGGCCGGGTCTCTACGTTTTCCCCGGTTGCGTCGTCGATGCGCGTCGTCCGACGCTCGACGTGTGGCCGATGGAGACGGTCGAATCGGTCGATCGGCTCGCCGCGCCCGCCTTCGGACTCGCGTTCCGAATGCGCGACGGGTCGCGGGTCGCGGTTCGCGCATCGAGCGCGGCACGAGCCGAGCAAGCGGCCGCCGCGCTGGAGCCGCGCCGCCGCGACCTGGCGCTCGCTTTGGAGAGCGGCGATCTGCAAACGGTCGCGGAGCTCGATCCGCTGCACGACCGGGCGATGTCGAGCCCAATCGGTCCCACGGAGCGGATGAAGCCCGAGAGACCCTATTGGATCCGCTTCGACTGGGCCATCGCCGCGGTGATTGGCGTCGCCCTCGGACAGGGAGTGGCGGCCGCGCGCAATGCCTGGAGCGACGCTGCCGCCTACCGGGCGGTCACTCAGGATGGCAGCGCGAGCGCCTACGAGCAGTACCTCGCGCAGCGCGGCAAGCACTCCGACGAAGTTCGCGACGTGCTCTTGCCCAGGGTCCAGCTGCGAGAGGCCGAGGAGAAGGGGACGGTCGCGGCGGTGCGGACCTTTGCGGAGGAGCACGCGGATTCGAAGATCGGGTCGGAAATTGACGCGTCGCTGCGACGGGCGTTGCTCATCGAGCTCGAGAAGGCGAAAATGCCCGGTACGGTCTCTGCTCTCGACGCGTTTGCCCGCGAGTACCCGGCGCCGGTCGTGGACGCCGAGCTGCGCGCCGCGCGCCACGCACTTTTCGTTCGCGCGCTGGCGACGTGGAGAGCGCGAGCGCATCCCGACGCTCCGACCGAAGCTCTGATGGATCGATTGCTCGCGTGGACCGAGCAGAACGGACCGCAATGCGAAGTGCGGTTTCGCGAGAGGCCGTCGACCTCGCTCGCCGATGCAGACAGAAGTGTCATGAGGAGCCCCCGTTATCCCGGTCCCGACGCCCTTCCGTCGCGGTACCTGACGGCGGACTCGCTTCGCCAAAACGAAAAAGGGGTCATCGATTCGGTCGTCAAACAGTTCGCCGATGTGTTTCCGGCGGACGTGCTCTCCGCGCACGCGGCCGAACCGCTCGGTGCGGACGATCCGGCGCCGTCTTCGGTCCCTGCGCTCGTCATCGATTACGCGCCGGAGTGGTCTCGCGGCAACACCACATGTCCGAAGCCGCCGACGGTGTTTGCGGGGCTCTCGTTCGAGTTTGCGGCGACCTTCTCGACGCCCGACGGGCCGCCGTGGAAAGCGACCGTGAAGACCTGGCGTGCGGCCGAGTCGTGGAAGATCAAGGGCCAGGGGTTGAGTCTCGAAGACTTCGAAGAAAAGGTGTACGGCGCGATGATCGACGGCGCATTTGACCAGCTTCGAAAAAGGCTCGGAGACGCCCTGTTTTAGGGCGGGGTTGAGGTCGGGGTCGGGGTTAGGTCGGGGTCGAGGTCGGGTAGTCGGGGTCGCTAGTCTCCCCGCGCCCAAGCGATCGCTTCGACCATCCGCTCGGCCATGTCGCTCGGGAACGGGTGGCCTCCTGGCCCCAGGCTCATGAACCTCGCCTCCAACCCGAAGGCCTTGAGGCGATCGACTTCTCCGACCATCGGCGCGCGCGCCGCGTCTTGATCTCCCGCGGCCAGGAGCACCCTTTGCACCGCAGACCCTCGCAAGCAGACGGGATCGAGGGTGATCTTCATCGACATCAAGACCAGTCCCGTCCAGCGCCCTGGCTGCGCGCAAGCCACCTCCGCGGCGAAGTAGGCCCCGTTCGAGTAGCCGATGAGGGTTCCGCGGTTGCGATCCATTTTTCCGGGCGCCATGGCTTCGGCGGCTGCGAGCGCCGCGCGCATCTGCCGCTCCGCATCCGCGGCCGTCCCCGCCCACATCCTTCCGTCTCCGAGCGGCGCATTGCCCCTGGGGCAAACGAGGAAGCCGAAGCGGGTCGCTCCTCGCTCGAAGACGCCGCACGAGTCCTCCGGGCTCGCCCACATGCCGTGCAAGAACACGATCGCGGGTCGCGCCGACGTCACGTCCATAGGGGCATAAGCGACCCCCCACGCGCCCTGCGCGTGCAGCGACGCGAAAAGGAGAGGCCACGGAAAAAACCGCAACGAAGCCATCATGGCAGGTCGAATCCGAAAGTCTTCTTGTCGTCCACTCCCGGAGCGAGTTGCACGTCGAAGCCCACCACGTGCCCGCCGAGCCGCGCCCCGAACCGAACGGCCACGGGCGTTTCTGCGCCTCGCAGATCGGTCAGCGCGATCTCGGCGATGTAGTGGCCGTGGGGCGGGTCGAGTCCCTCGAAGTACACGTTCTCGACGTTCTGGCCGCCGCACCCGTCGTCGCCCGGACAGTCGCGGTCGAGGCGGAAACCGCTGCTCGTAGCGCGCGTACGGGCGCTGGGGATGCGCTCTTGGCCCGGCGTGACGACCGTCAGGTTGACATCGGCCGGGCTCGACCCCCACGCAATCGTGAACTGGAGCACTCCGGTCGCTTCGCCGCACCCTTCGTCGATGACGCCGTTGCAGTTGTCGTCGATGGCATTGAAGCAGAGCTCGGGCCCCGTAGGCGTGCACGCTTGAACGAGGGTCGTGCCCGCTGGCGGTGCGAGGTGCGTGGCCTCCACCTCGTGCGGAGGCGGCGGCGTGCGCGCCGATGCCCACGGGCGACAGGACACGATCAGGACGACCGCGGCCCCGACGTGACGGCTCATCTCATCGCGGCGGGCCGCCCATCCCGGGCGGCGCTGTGTCGTTTTGCCGTTGCGCTTTCGGTGATTCGGGGACGCTTTCGGCGGTGGCCTTGGGGTTCATGACCTCGAAGAACGCTTGGCGCGCCAGGTCGCCGAGCGGCGATGGCTGGCTGCGCAGCCCCATCAAGACACCTTTCTCCTTCGTGAACTTGAGGATGCGAATCGCTTGGGTGCGCTTGGCAATGTTGGTCCCGAGGGCATCGGCGATGAGGCGTGCGCGCAGCTGGACGCGCGTCATCGAATGCGGTCCGTTGTCAATCTCGACCGATTCGACCAGATTGCGACCGAGAATGAGCCGGGGCCAATCTTGGAGCTGGTCGTGCACTTTGACGTGCGCGATGGCCTCGGCGTTGTCGACCCACCGGGCGATGTCGCCGTTTTCGAAGTTTCGATCGCTCCAGTACCCGAACGTCTTGTTGTAGACGTCCTTCAGCTCTTCGATCGCCTCCGCCGGCGCGGCCGGATCGTTGTAGGTCGCGATGGCTCGCGCCGCCGTGTCGGCGTCTGCGCCGAGTATCAAGGCGAGCGCGGCATCGGCCTTCAGGCTCACGTCGCTCAGCTTGGCGAAGATTTGCGGCACCATGGCGGGAGTCAGTCCACCCATGCCGATGGCGCGCGCCATTTGGTGGCGTACTTCGATGTCCGGCACGCTCGGGGTAAGTAGATCCACGAGGGCCGCCGTCGCGTCCGGGACGGGCCGGTGGATCAGCGTTTCGAGGTAGCAGCTGCGGAGGAAATTCGATTTTGGATCCGTCTTCGTGCTGTCGTGAATCTTCTTCACGACGTCTTTCATCTGATCGTCGCTCGCGACCCAGGAGAGCGCGAAACACGCCTCGGTGCGCGACTGCTCGTTTTCCATCGGTTCCTCGATGTACTTGACGAGGTCGTCGTACGCTTTGGGGTCGCCCCACTGCGCGAATCCGTCCGACGCGCCCACGCCGAGCGCGCGCAACGTCATCCCGAGGATGGTCAGGCCGCCTTGGCTCAGCGAGTCCCACGACACGTCGAGCTTCTTCATGCGCCGATGAAGCTGTTTCTCGAGAATCCCCCAGGCGCGCGGCGTTTTCGTCCAGCCGAGGTAGCGAAGCGCGCTTTGAGCTGTGGCCCACGTGTCAGGAAAAGGCGGTTGCGCCCCCTCGGGGGGGAGCTTCTCTTTGGGATCCGCCCAGCGCTGCAGCAAGGTCACCGCCTTCGGCGAGCCGACCACGGCGAGAAAGCGCATCCCGTTTGCATGGGGCTGCGGCTTCACGTCGGGATCCACCCAATACAGAACGCCGGGCTCCGCCGTCTTCACCAGGTAGTCGCGCTTGTCGGGATGGATGACGGCGAGATCGGCCAGCATGCGGGCCGCGAAGACGCGTTCGTTGTCGTCGCGCCGCAGCTCCGGCCAGTCGACTTCGTTGTAGAGCTTGAGCGGGTCCTGCTCCATGCGCCAGCCCAGCACATCCGCTGCGCGGACATCGCCGATTTCGGCCATGCGCATCGCGGCCTCCACCTTCCAGTGGGGCTTCGGGTTGCTCGCAATGTACCCGTAGAGCGCCTCGCCTCCCCGTGGGTCTTCGAGATCCTTGAGCATGTCGAAGATCTGTTTGGTCTGGAATTTTTCCGTATCCGCCTTGTCGTGATTGATCGTTTTCAGGGCGAGGACGAGGCCGTTTGCGCCGATGCCGTCTCGTAACGCTTGCAAGAACTTCTCTCGGGAATCCTTGTCGGCTTTGGTGAGCGCCTCGACCAGGGGTTGGGTCGATCGTTCGTTGCCAATCTTTCCGAGCCCCACGGCGGCCTCGCGTGCGACGTCGATGTCCTTGTCCTTGACGAGGCGGATGAGCGTGTCGGTCCATTTGGGGTCCGCGTCGCGCGAGAGAGTCGTTGCGACGAGCTGGCGCACGCTGTTGCTGTCGTCGGCGGCGAGGGCCGCCACCCTGTCGAGCGACACCAGCGCAGCCAACTTGTCGGCGTCGAACGCTGGAAATCCATCGAGTCGCTGAACCTGAGCAAGGTGACCGAGCCGGTACTCCGCGAGGACCGCGTCGAAGGCGCTCGACTCCTTGAGAGCGACGAGCGCCCATGAGATCTGTGGCTTGTCGCTGCTGTCCGCCTCTCCGAGTGCCTTGATCAAGGCTGGCTTGGCCGAGTCGGCGTCGGGCGAACCGAAGTCCACGAGCGCCATGGCCGCAGTCCCTCGGACGCCGTGATCAAGATTCGACAGGCCCCTGGTGATCGACGGGATGCTCGCCTTGTCCCGCGCCCAAGCGAGGTGAATGAACGCTTCCTGCAAGAGCCTGGGCTCGTTCTCGGCATCCGCCCATTTGCGCCACCGAGGCGTCTGCTCGGTCTTCGGCAAGAGCTGAATATCCAGGATCTCGCGGTTGACCTGCTCTTTCGTCAGCGTCTGAGCTTCCGTATGCATGCTCAAGAAAGCGATCGCCGCGGCCCCGACGATCAGCACGATGCCGATCAAAATGGCGATCGGCTTGAATGCACCGCGCTTGAAATTGCCGTCGTCGGCAGGGAAGGCCCCGTAATTCATGACACCCTCGAATGAACGCAGGTTCGGCACCCGCCTGAAGTCGTTGCGAGCGCGGACGATACCGCAAGGGCCCGTGCCGCGAGCCCGAAAAGAAAAGGGCGGTGCGGCTGCAGGTTTCCGCGGGCTCGTGTTTGCCGGTCGCGGCTCGGAGTACACTGGCCCGCCATGCACACGGTCGTGGTCGCGGCCGCCATCCTCGTCGAGCACGACCGGGTGCTCGTCACACGGCGCAAAGCCGGCACGCACCTGGGTGGAAGCTGGGAGTTTCCCGGCGGCAAGGTGCTCGCGGGCGAGGATCCCAGGGAAGGGCTCCGCCGGGAGCTGCGCGAAGAGATTGGCGTCGACGTCGAGGTCGGCGACATCGTCGATGTCGCATTTCACCGGTACGGCGACGTCGACAAAGCCGTCTTGCTCTTGTTCTTCGAGGTGATCCGTGTGCCGGGTTCACCCGAGCCACGGCCCATCGATGTCGCCGATTTGGCATGGGCCGTGGCCGGTGATCTCGACCCCGCCCAATTTCCTCCGGCCGACCTCGCGGTGCTGCGAAAGGTCAAAGCCCGATTCGCCTAAGATGAGCGTGTCATGAACGCCGCCCTCGGCCGCGACAGCGTCACCATCGGCAGCGCCCCCGACAACGATGTGGTGGTATCCGGGTCGGGGGTGGCGCCGCATCACGCGCGGGTCACACGGCACAACGGGCCGCTATTCTTCATCGACCTGGGCGTCGGCGTCTCGACCGCCAACGGGGTTCCCGTGCTGGCGCAGCAGCCGGTCCCCTTCGACTTTCGCGTCCCATTCGCAGTGGGCGGTGCGCCCGTGCCGCTGTCGCATCCGGCGTTGTCGAAAATGCTGATGTCGGCAGGCCAGCTTCAGGTGCCGGCAGGACACGTCGTCGTCGGGCGCGATCCGGCCCGCGTCTCGCTCGTGATCGCCCACGCGGCGGTCAGCGGACTGCACGCCACCGCGATGCTCGACAAGATGGTGGTCATCGACCACGGGTCGACGAGCGGCACATGGGTCGGCGGCCAGCAGCTTGCACCCGATCATCCGACTCCCATCGAACCGCACGGGATCGTCGCGTTCGGACCCGTTCCGGTCCCCGTGTCCGTCCTCGCGCAGCTCGCGCACCTGCCGCTTTTGGGGGCGCTGCCCGGATCGGCCCCCGGGCCCGCCGCCGCCGCGCCGAACGACGCGCCCCGAAAGCATCGGACCGTCATCGGCGAGCTGTCGCTCGATCAGCTCCACGCCGATGTCGTCTCGATCGGCCGAACGTCCGACAACCAGATCGTCGTCAACCACCCGCAGGTGAGCTCGAAGCATGCCGCCATCGTCAAGGTGGGCGAAAAGCTCTTTCTGGAGGATCGGGGCAGCGCGAACGGCACGTTCGTGCGCGGCCAGAGGCTCGCGACGGGGCAACGCGTGCCCGTCCGGAGCGGCGAGAAGGTCTTCATCGGCCCGATGCCGCTATTGATCCAAATCGGCGACAGTCGCGTCAACGTGGTCGTCGAGGACCAGGTCAACTGGGTGGGTCGCCCCCTTTACGAGATCGAAGCCTGGAACCTGTCCCTCGAGGTTCCGGATCGAGACGATAGGGCGCGCAAGAAGGTGCTGCTCGACCAGGTCTCCTTCAAGGCACTTCCCGGGGACATGATCGCTCTGATGGGCCCGTCGGGTGCCGGAAAGACGACCCTCTTGCTCGCGCTCAACGGCTACCTGCCGCCGACGAGCGGTCAGGTCCGAATCAACGGCGAGGACCTGTACACGATCTACGACGCGCTTCGCGGCAGCATCGGGTACGTCCCGCAGGACGACATCGTCCACCCCGAGCTCACCGTCTTCGAAGCGGTCAAGTACTCGGCGCGCTTCCGCCTGCCTCCCGATTATGCCGAAGAAGAAATAGACCGTCGGGTCGACGACACGCTGCGCGACCTCGGGCTCGAAGGCGTCGCGAACCTGCAAATCGGAAAGCCGGAGAAAAAAGTCCTCTCGGGCGGGCAGCGCAAGCGCGTCAACATCGCGCTCGAGCTCGTGACCGACCCGGTCATCCTTTTCCTCGACGAGCCGACCAGCGGGCTTGCCGCGGACGACACGACGGCGCTCGTCAACCTCTTGTCGGAGCTGGCGCGAAAGACGGGCAAGACCATCATCACGACGATCCATCAGCCGGCCAAAGACGAGTTCGAGAAGTTCAACATTTGCCTCGTGATGGGGTACGGCGGCACGCCGACCTACTTCGGCCCCTCCGGCGAGTCCGCGTACGATTTCTTCGGGGGCATCGCGTCGCGCGCGACTCCGCCGCACAAGCGCATCGACAACCCGCGCGACATGTTCGACATGCTGAACGCCCGCGAGCGGTTGGTGCTCGACGAGATGCGCCGTGCGAACCCTGGGACGACGCGTGGCGAGGCTCGCTTGGAGGCCGCGAGGGCGTGGCGGGCGGAGTTTTTCCGCAACGACAATCCCCTATTTCAGAAAATGTACTCGGCGCGCCGCAAGATCGGCGCGGCTCCCGGTGCCCGCGGCGTGCCCCATCGCGCCGCCGTGGCCCACGCACGGCAGTTCGGTCTTCTCACCTCACGCTACTGGAAGGTCAAAATTCGCGACCGTCTCGGGGCGGCGATCATGTTCCTTCAAGCGCCCGTCATCGGGGTGTTGCTTTGGCTCGTGTTCGGTGCCCAAAAAGCCGCTGTCCCGTATTGGTGTCTCGGCGCGCTGCAGGAGCTGTCCGCGAAGAACAACACGAGTGCGACCACGACGACCAACTTGCTGAGCTCGATGCAGCCGACCACCGACCACACCGCAGCCATGTTCTTCGTGGTCGTGAGCTGCATCTGGTTCGGCACGAGCAACGCCGCGCGCGAGATCGTCACCGAGCGTGCGATTTACCTGCGCGAACGGATGGTCAATCTTGGGCTGTTCAACTACGTGCTGTCGAAGTACGTCCTGCTGAGCTTTTTTTGTGTCGTCCAGTGCGCGACGTTGCTCGGGATCGTCTTCTTCGCGCTCGGCTTCAGCGGCGGCTCGGTTGCCTTCGTTTGCGAACTCGGCAACCTCGTCGCCCTGACGATGAGCGCGACGGCGCTCGGCCTGGGCATCTCCGCGCTCGTGACGTCCGCGGAGGCCGCCATGGCGCTGACGCCGATCGCGCTCATCCCCCAGGTCGTTCTGGGCGGGCTGATGGTCCCGATGACGACCAACGCCAACTTGAAGCCGCTCATGTACCTGATGCCTTCGCGCTGGGGCTTCGAGGCGGCGATCTCGAGCGAGCGCGCGTCGATCGCGTCGCAGCCCGCGTGGAACATCGACCTGCACAGGCCCGACCTGACCAGCCTGCCCGATTTCACGTTTGCGGGTCGCTTCCAGTGCGCCATCGCGCAAATGGCGAGTGATTCGATCACGGGCGCGTGGGGTTTTACCGAGTGGGGCTCTCCGTGGCTGCCGGCGACCATCCTATTTGCGATGACCGCATTCACGATTTTGGTCGTTTTGGTCGCGCTGCGCCGGCGCGACCCGGTGTGAGCGAGTTGAAACGCGATTCAGTGCGTTTCGTAAACCGTGACGCCTTTGTGCCACCCGTTGGGGGCGCCCACGAACCCGGGCGGATGATAGTGGCGCTCCAGAACGAAGAGGAAGTGTCGGCCCTCCACGTCGCCGGCGCGTTCCGCGCCCATCGGCAAATCCAGGAAGCTGCGTGCGGCGCGCGCGATCTCTTGCGTGATGAGCCCGCGATAGACGGTGCGCTCCGTTTTCGCGGTGGACTCGGCCTCTTCGTTGGAGTCCTTGACCGCCGCTGGGACGTTGGCTTCGTTTTCTTCGGTCGTGTCCTTGACGGTCGGCGTCGCCCGGGCGTTGGTCTCTTCCGTCGCGTCGTTGGCCGTCGGGGGCACGGGGTCCGCGGTCCTTTCCGTCGCATCCTGGACCGCCGCGGCGCCCCCCGCCCGACCCGGTGGGTCGTTCGGATCGAACTGGGCACGCCGTGTCGAGGCGGCGATCGCTTGGGATGCAACGCTGTCCCATCGCGAAGCATCGGCTCGTAGGACCTTCGTGGGCTGAGCGGCGGACACCGCCGGAATCGACATCAGCCACCAGCAGAGTGCGATCGCAGGCACGAGCATGAACACCTCCTTGTCCGCCGACGGCTTTCGCACATCCGCGCGCTGCGCTCATAGTCGAATCGTGCCAACCGTGACCCAATCTCGGAAACGCCAGCGATTCCGAGGTGTCGCGCGTCGCGCAGACAGCCCGAAGCATGGCCCCAAAGTTCGAACTGAGGGCAAAAGGCATCAGGCTCTGGCCCTCACCCCGCCGCCGTTGCCCGGGCGGCAACGCTCTTTCGTTCCCATTTCGCCGTTGAATTCACCGCCGCGCCACTTCGCCCCGATCGGCTCCCCGCGAAGGCGTTCCGCACCCGCACCGGGTTGGGGGCCGCGGGCTTTCGCGCTATTCGCTTGCGGTCGCGCGTGCGAAGCCACACGGTGCCGACCGATGGTCCGCATGCCCCCGACAGTCCCGACGCAGACAGGAAAGAAGAACCTCGAGATTTTTGCAGCGAGCGCAGCCGCTCGCGAACTCGACGAGCGGCCCGACATCTGGACTGTGGTCGAATGGAGCTGGACGCCTGCGCCGCCTCTGCGCGTCGTGCTTCGAAGCGATCAGGGCGATCGGCGAGACGTCGTCATCGACGCTTCGGGTGTCTGGCGCATGCAGCGCGAACCGGTCGAACCGAAGATCGGACCTCCGACCGAGTACCTCGCCAAGACATGACCGCGCGCCTGGGCCGGATCAAGGTCGTTCGAGGGAACGACTCCTCGGGATGGCACAGGACGAGCTAGGAGTCGTCGAGTGCAGGTTGGACAGCGATACGAAATCGTAAGCGCGGGTCCCCGCGCGGAGCGGCGATCGACCTTGGCGCGCGAGGTGCGCGCCGGCCTGTCTCGCGTTCCCCGCTCGATTCCGTCGAAATACTTCTACGACGAAGTCGGCTGTCGCTTGTTCGACGAGATCTGCGATCTGCCCGAATACTACCTGACGCGGGCCGAGCGCTCGCTTCTCGTCGAGCATGCGGACACGATCGTCCGCCAGGCGGGTGCCGGCGCGCTCATTGAGATTGGCAGCGGCATGGCCCGAAAGACCGGTGCGCTGCTCCGAGCCATGTGCGGTCGGTCCCCGGCGCCGTCGTACGTTCCCTTCGACATCTCAGCGGACGTCATCGAGCACTCGGCCACCGAGCTTCTTGCGGCCCATCCCACGCTCCGAGTCCGGGGCGTCGTCGGAGACTTCGCCCACGACTGCGACCGATTGGGAGCCGCGACACACGCCCTCGTGGGTCCGCGCCTCTTCGCATTCCTCGGAAGCACGATTGGCAACCTCGACGAGAACGAAGCGCCGCTGCTGCTGCGCAAATTTGCCGAGCTGATGACCGAGCACGATCGGTTCTTGCTTGGCCTCGATCTCGTCAAGGATCCGAGGGTGCTTCGCGCGGCCTACAACGACGCCCGGGGTGTCACGGCCGCGTTCAACAGGAACGTGCTCACGGTCATCGCGCGCGAGCTGGACGGCGAGGTCGATGAGCAATCGTTCGAGCACTTCGCATTTTACGATTCAGCGCGGCAACGCGTCGAGATGCACCTCGTGTCGACCCGCGACCAACGGCTCACATTGCGCCTCGCCGACCTGCATGTCGATCTGACGAAGGGCGAGCACCTTCTCACGGAAATCAGCCGCAAGTTCACGCGCGAGAGCGCCGAGCGCATGCTCTGCGGGGGCGGCTTGCGACTCACGGAATGGATCAGCGACGGTCGCTTCGCCGTGTGCATAGCCAGGGTGTCCAGTCTGTCCTAACCGACCCCCCGACCTCGACCCCGACCTCGACCCCGACCTCGACCTCGACCCCGACCCCGACCTCGACCCCGACCTCGACCCCGACCCGCGACCCCGACCCGCGACCCCGACCCGCGACCCCTTGGCCAATAAACGCCACGGAGGTCGCAATCCTGCGCTGGAGCTGGAATGCGTCCGGTCGCGCTTTCCGTCGCGCTCGCCCGTGCTGGATGCGGCCTCTACCCTAGAGCGGTTCGAATGCGGTTGGCCCTTCTGGTCGCTCCATCGGATCCGCGGGCGGACGATTCGGCGTCTCGGCGGGAAGCGCTGGCGTGGCTGCGCGGGCAGCTCGCGCGTTCCAAGTTCGACGTCGTGATCGTCGGCGCTGCCCAGAATCCAGACGACGCGGTCGCAAAAGCCGCGCGGAGCATCACCGCGGGGGATTCGGTGCTGGTTCACGTGAGCGGGCGCCTGCTCGGAACCGACGGGCTCGCCTTCGGAGGAGGTCGATCCGCCTCCCTGCGCCTGCTCCCCGAGGCATTTGCGGCAAGATGCCCTGCCGACCTCTCGTTCGTGCTCGACTTGACGTACGAGGACAATCCCGCCGCGCCCAGTGGGCGCGATCGGCTCGTGTCGGCCGTTGAGGCTCTTGGAACCGCGAGCCACGGTTACGCGGTGTTGGGTGCGCTGCGACGGGCCGCCGACTCCCCCGGGCGCTTCGCCTTCACACGGGTTGCGCTGGCCGCGGCCCTGACTCCGCTCGGGCCGCAAGCTGCGCCGGTGCCGGTCGCCTGGGTGCTGCAGGCGATGCACGCCGCGGCCCATGGTTCTCCCGAGAGCCGCGCCGTGGCCGAGCACATCATCGTCCGCCACGGCGCCGATTCCAGCGAAGGCGCGCTCGGCGTCTCCGCGGTCGGTCCTGGCCCATCGACGGCGGCAGTCACGCAGGGGGCAGTCGTCCCCGTGCTCGCGGCGCTCGAGGTCACGGACGAGGTCGCCGTCTCGGAAGCCCGGGCGGCCTCGGCGGCTGGCGAGGTCGCGGTTCCGCCGCCTGAGATCGTTGCGGCGACCGGCGAGTCGCACGCCGCAGTCGGAAGCGCGGCAGCGGCGGATGATGCGGTAACGGCAACCACCGTCCGCACCGCGGGGGTCGAACGCCATACGCTGGACGAGATCGAGGCCGCGGCGGCTCGGGCCCCAACGCACGCGCCGCTCTACGCGACGGCGTTCGAGATCTACCGTCGCGACGGAAGCGTCGATGGCGCGCTGCTCGCGGCCATGGCTCTGGAGGAGCTCGGCGCCGTCTCGTCGGATCAGCGGACTCTCGTGGATCACGCTCGATCGGTCGGCCCTGTCCGAGCCCGTGCGCCGATCGACGAGGCGGCTTGGGGGCTTTTGCGTGCTCCCGGCTACGACGAAGTGCTGGCGGCGCTCTTTGCCGGGATCGAGGACGCGGCCATCCGTGTGAAGATCGAAAGCCTGCGCGAGGCCCGCAAGCTGCCGTCGATGGATCGCGAACAGCGGCTGAGTGAGACGAGCACCGCTTCGGTGGTTCGCACCTTTCAGTGGGCGGCGCGGTTTCTGGGGGTCCGGTGCCCGGATCTCTACGCCGTAGACCACGTGCCGGGCATCGAGGTCATCCAAGCCCGCGAGCCATCGACTGCGCTGGGGCGGACCGTCCTGTCCGGACGGTCAGCGAAGGATCTCGCATTTCTCGCGGCTCGGCACCTGACCTACCTTCGTTCCGAGCATCACGTCCTTCTCTACTACCCGACGCGAGACGAATTGACCGAGCTCCTCTTTGCCACGGTGCAGCTCGGTCTACGCGAGAGCGCGTCCGCGGCCGCATCCCCCGAAATTCGGGCCCTGCGCGCTCGGCTCGCGACTCGCATCGACGAACCCGCTCGCCGGGCGCTCATCCAGGCGGTTCAGGCACTCGACGCCCGCGGTGGACAGGCGAGAATCGGCGCGTGGATGCGTGGCGTCGAACTCACCGCGGCGAGAGCCGGGCTGCTTCTTTGCGGCGACCTGGCGACCGCCGCGGGCCTCGTGCGCGCCGAGACGCGCGCCGTCGCGGATTTGTCGACCGAGGAGCGACGAGGGGATCTCCTCGCGTTCTGCGCGTCGCGCGCGCACCTCGCGCTGCGGGCGCAGTTCGTCGCCGGCGCTCCCGAGAGCGGCATGCCCCCCCCACTTTCGGGGGTCCCGCCACGCACGCTCGCCGCCTCGTGATGGCGGCCGAGCCCGGTCAACCTTCGCCGACCGGTGCGCTGAGCGCGTCAGCGCCGGCGGGCGTCAGAAGGATGAGGTCCTGAGCGAGCCGAAGGCCTTCCTCGATCGTGGCCGCCAGAAAGACGTGACCGTGGCCTGTTTCGAGATTCGCCTTGTCAAACACGCGCCTCGGTTCGGGCAACGGCCCGGCGATGACGACGATCTTTTTCGCGTGATGCAGCCTCGCGAGAGCGCTCTCGAGCGCGACGAGGCCGGTCGCGTCGATCGTCGGGACCGCGCCGAGCGCAAGCACGATGACGCGGGCGCCGCCTCCTACCGTTTCGATGGTGCTCATCGCTCGCTGCGCGGCGCCGAAGAACAAGGGCCCCGCGATCTCGTACAGGCTGACGCCAGCCGGCACGGCGAGCGCACGGTCTTGCTCGGACGACGCGGCGACCAAGCGCGAACTCGTGAGCTCGGACATGCGCTGCATGAACAGCAGCGCTGCGAGGACGACCCCCACTCCAATCGCAACGACCATGTCGAAGACAACCGTCAGGCCGAAGCACGTCAGCAGTACGGCGACGTCGCTGCCCGGCGCGACCCGCAACATGTGCACGACGTGGCGAGCGTCGCTCATGTTCCATGCGATGAGGAGTAGGAGCGCCGCGAGTGCGGCCATCGGTACATAAGCGACGAGCGGGGCGGCGATCAGCACGGCCAAGAGAACGGTCAACGAGTGCACCACCGCGGCGATCGGCGAAGTCGCGCCTGCCCGGACGTTCGTGGCCGTTCGCGCGAGCGCACCGGTCGCTGCGATTCCACCGAAGAACGGCGTGATCACGTTGCCGATTCCCAGGCCGACGAGCTCGGCGTTGGGGTCGTGCTTTTTGCCCGTCATCGCGTCGGCGATCACGGCGGAAAGCAGACTCTCGATGGCTCCGAGCATCGCGATCGCCAGCGCGGGCGAAACGAGATCGCGCGCCGTGCCGATCGTGATGCCGCCCGACCCCCACGGCACGGTGGGCATCGGCGGGACCGGCGGGATGCCCGCGAACTCGTGGCCGTTGACGAAGGAGTGGAACCGCGAACCGATCGTCGCGACCCGGAATGCGGGCCACATGTGGGTGGCCAGGGTGGTCGCGAGCGTCACGGCGACGATGGCGACCAGAGGCGCCGGGATCGAACGCGTCAACCGCGGCCAGAGGATGAGCAGCCCGAGCGTCGCGGCGGCGACGACGAACTCCGCGGTAGACGCGCCGTGGCGCGCCGCCCACATGGTCGTGATTTTCTCGACATACGCGTCCGGTAGCTTCGAGACCGGCAGTCCGAGCACGTCTTTGACCTGCAGCGTGGCGATGACGGTCGCGATCCCCAACGTGAATCCGGTCGTCACAGGGTGCGGAATGAACTCGATCAGCCGACCCATGCGCATCGCACCCATGGCGATGAGCAGAAGCCCGGCCATCAGTCCGGCGGTGAGCAGACCGGACACTCCGAACTTGGAGACGACAGGCGCCAGGATGACGATGAACGCGGCGGTCGGCCCGGTCACCTGGTGCTTGGATCCGCCCGTGAGCGCGACGACGGCCCCCCCGACGATTGCCGTGTACAGACCGCGCTGCGGCTCCACCCCGACCGCGATGGCGAGGGCCATCGACAGCGGCAGCGCCACGATCCCGACGACGACGCCCGCAAGCGCGTCCTTTCGGAAGCGCTCTAACGAGTACCCCTGCGCGAACGACCTGCGGAGTGCGACGCACAGCGGGAACTCGGATGGAGCCCCTGCGTGCGGTCGAAGCGACGACTTTCGATGGGGCACGGCGGAATCGGAGCTTATCAGCAGAGTTGTGCGGGTGCGGCACGCGCGGCTGGGGCAGGGGCAGAGCACACTGGAGCTCACGTTTGGCGCGTGCGCCGGGTCGCGAAGAGTCTTTGACCCCTTGCTTGCGCGACCTGTACACTTCTTTCCAAAGCGAAAATCGTGGCCGAATTCGTATGGGAAGCGCGAGCGCGCACGGGGGAAGTGCGCAAAGGCTCCATGGATGCCGAGTCCGAGGACGCGGTCAATCAACGCCTGCGTTCGCAGCAGCTTCAGCCCACGAAGGTAAAGAAAAAGGGCAAAGAGTTCTCGTTCAGGTTTGGAACGGGCGTTGGCCCAAAGGATCTCGTCACGTTCACTCGCCTGTTCGCGACGATGATCGATGCCGGTCTACCGATCGTCCAGTGCTTGGACATTCTGCAGGGCCAAACCGACAACAAGGCATTCGGCGTCATATTGCGGGACGTCAAAGCCAGCGTCGAGCAGGGTGCGACGTTCAGCGACTCGCTCCGGCGTCATCCCAAGGTGTTCGATCATCTCTACGTGAACCTGGTCCAAGCGGGCGAAGTCGGTGGCATCCTCGACACCATTCTCAACCGCCTGGCCGTCTACATCGAGAAGGCCATGAAACTGCGTCGCCAAGTGCGCGGCGCCATGGCGTACCCGAGCGTGGTCATCGTCGTCTTCTTCGCCGTCTTGTCGATCTTGCTCATCTTCGTCATCCCCGGATTCCAGACCATGTTCAAGGACTTCGGCGCGAAGGACGAGCTGCCGGCGCTCACGAAGATGGTCATGGCCATCTCGAGCGGGTTCGTCAGCAACGGGCCGTTTATTGTGCTCGGGCTCGCCGGGCTGGTGGTCGGTTTCGTGTACTTCTATCGAACGCCGAAGGGAAAAAAGACTGTCCACAAGTGGCTTCTGCGCTTGCCGGTCGTCGGCGACGTGTTGAGAAAGATCGCTGTGGCTCGTTTCACCCGGACGCTCGGCACGCTGCTGTCTTCGGGCGTGCCCATTTTGGACGCCTTGGAAATCGTCGCCAAGACGGCCGGCAACGTCATTGTCGAAGAAGCGATCATGTACGCCCGGCTTCGGATCTCCGAGGGCAAGACGATGGCGCAGCCGCTGCTCGAGACAGCCGTATTTCCCACGATGGTCGTGCAGATGGTCGGCGTCGGCGAGCAGACGGGCGCCCTCGATGCGATGCTCAACAAGATCGCCGATTTTTACGAAGAGGAAGTCGATGTGGCCGTCTCGGCGTTGACGAGCCTCATCGAACCGCTGCTGATGGTCGGCATCGGCGGAACGGTCGGCGTCGTGCTCATTGCGATGTACCTGCCAATCTTTGCCATCGCGGGCAAAATCAAAGCCGACTAGATCGATGACGGCGCCCGCCAGCCGCTCCGCCGCCTTGGGGCCGCGCGCGCACGATGGCTCGGTCAAGAGCAGGTCGTCGAGCAGCCGTCCGCCCGACCACAGTCTCGCGACGCGGCTCGCGTGGGTCACCGGTCTTCGCCTCGCTTTTTTGCTCTTGCTGCTTGGCGCTACGGCCACGCTGTATCTGCGCGGAGCGCTCACTCTTTACCCATTCAGTCTGCGCGTCGTGTTCGTGACGATCGTCGCCGGCTTCGCGCTCGCTGCGGTCTATGCGGCGACACTGCGGCGATCGAAACACCTGCTCGGCCTCGCATGGGCGCAGATCGCGCTCGATCAGGTGACGGGCACCGCCATCGTGTACGTGACGGGGGGTGCGTCGAGCGGTGCGACGTCGCTCTACGCCTTGACGTGTCTCGTGGGGGCCATTCTCGTCGGCGTGCGCGGTGCCCTCGTCGCGGCCGCGCTCGGCATCGGAATGTATGCGCTGCTGTGCGTCGCGTTTCACTTTGGCTGGGTGCTTGCTCCACCGGACCAGGCGCCGGCCAGCTACGAAGCGACCGCAAGCGACCTGATTTTCCCCGTGCTCATCAACGCGCTCGGGGTCGCGGTCGTCGCCCTGCTGGCGGGGTATCTCGCGGAGCGCTTGCGACTGACGGGGGGCGCTCTGCAGGTGGCGACGCGACGCGCGAACGACGCCGAGCGTCTGGCGGTGCTCGGTCGGATCGCCGCAGGACTCGCGCACGAAATTCGAAACCCGCTCGGGTCGATTACCGGCTCGATCGAGATGCTTCACGACTCGTCGGCATTGTCCGACGAGGACCGGCTCTTGTGCGACATCGTCAAACGTGAGGCCATCCGCCTGAACGATCTGGTGGGCGATATGGTCGACCTCTCGAGGCCTCGCCCTCCCACCGCCGAATCGACGGATATCGGCGCGCTCGCCCGCGAAGTGGTGGCGCTCGCGACGAACGCATCGCGCGCCGCGGACGTGCGCGTGCTCTACGACGGCCCTGACGAAGAGACCCGGGCACGGTGCGACGGCTCCCAGATGCGGCAAGTGCTCTGGAACCTCGTTCGAAATGCCATGGAGGCGACGTCGGCTGGTTCGACGGTGACGGTGTGGCTGCGTATTCGCGAACGCGAGGTCACGTTGGGGGTCGACGACCAGGGGCCCGGAATTGCCGATGCCACCGCAGATCGTATTTTCGACGAGTTCTTCACGACGCGAACGCACGGCGCTGGGATCGGTCTGGCGGTCGTGCGGCGCATCGTCGAAGACCATGCGCCCATGGGTGTCACTCTGCGCGTCGAGCGGTCGGATTCGGGCGGGGCGAGCTTTCGCCTGACGCTGAGCCGCGATGTCGGCGGCCTGCGTCGGAGCACGCGCCCTCCGCCCCCCTCGCCGGATGCATCGTGAATGGGTAATCCAACCGATGGAATGTCCGCAGCGCTACGATGGCTTGTGCGTCATTGTGGCACGTTCTCGCAGGGTTCTCCTGGCGGCGTTCGCACCGCCGGCGAGGCTCTGTTGTCTGCTTTCGAGGTCAAGTCTCATGTCGTTCCGCCACATCACCCGGATCTCATCGGCACTGAGCGCGGTCGCGCTCATGTGGCCTGCTCTGGCCGCCGCGGAAGACCCCCATGCGTTCGTCGAACGCGAGCACCATCACCTCGAGCAGCTGCTGCACGAGCCCGAATCGGCCGAGCGACACGCCCAGCTGCAGCGCGCACTCGGCACCTTCGTCGACTACGACGAACTGACCCACCGCGCGTTCGGTGAACCCTGTCCTGTCGCCGAGCCTTCGTGCGAAGACCTATGGGCCGGCTACAGCGACGCGCAGCGATCCGAGGTCCGTGGCCTGCTCGAACAGCTGGTGAGCAAGACGTACCAGCGCAACCTGACGAAAACGCTCGACTACGACATCGCCTACCGCGGCTCGCGCGATGCCGCCGGGGATACGCGCGTCATGACCGAAGCGCAAGACCGCCTCAAACCCCGCGAGCCTCCGGTGCGCGTCGACTACATCGTCAAGCAGACACCGGCCGGCTGGAAGGTGGTCGACATCGTGACCGAGGGCTCCAGCTTGACCAAAAATTATTACGACCAGTTCAGAAAGAAGATGCACAACCCGAACGAAGGCTATCCCAATATCGTGAAGAAGCTTCGGGACAAGATCGCTGCGAGCGACTGACTGCTCGCTCGGATCATCCAAGGCGGTGGGAGTGCCCTATGACCGTTGCTATTGGCGACCGAGCTCCGGACTTCACCTTGCCCTCGGCGACCGGCGAGTCCGTCACCCTCTCTCTCTTGCTCGGCAAGCGCACCGTCGTCGTCTTCTTCTATCCCAAGGACGACACGATGGGGTGCACGGTCGAGGCGTGCACGTTTCGCGATCTGAACGGCGATTTCGTGGCGGCCGGCGCCGAAGTGGTCGGCATCAGTTCCGACTCGTCGGGGTCCCACGAGCGTTTTGCAAACAAGCACCGCTTGCCGATGACGCTCCTGAGCGACGTCGATGGCAAGGTGCGAGCGCTCTACGGCGTGCGCTCCACGCTCGGCCTGTTGCCGGGCCGCGCGACGTTCGTCATCGATCGAGATGGGGTCGTTCGCCACGTGCTCGTCTCGCAGTTTCGCTTTCATCAACACGCCGAGAGCGCTCTCGACGTCGTCCGACGGCTCGAGACGCAGCGGCTTGCCCAAGGCGCTGCGCGCACTTCGAACCCCTGAGGCCGTCTCTCTGAGAGACGGCGCCGTGACGCGCTTGCGCCGCCGCCCGCGTTCTGGGGCGGCCGGATCGCGGTCGCGCGCGGCGCGCAAGCTCAAAACGGCTGTCCATTTCGTTCCGCGCGCCTTCGCTTTATAGTCGCCCATTGTGGCTCGCACGTTCGCCATCGGCGACATTCACGGCGACCTCGACGCGCTCGAGTGCATGCTCGGGCGGCTACCACCGTTGCAGTCGACCGACACCATCGTCTTCCTGGGCGACTACGTGGACCGGGGTCCAAGGTCCGCTCAAGTCATCGACTTCATTCGTACCCTTGCGCGCGGAGGGCCGGCGAAGGTGTTCGCGCTCCGGGGCAACCACGAGGACGCCTGGCTTCGCGTGATCGAAACGGGCTGGCCCGAGTACGTGACGCCGGCCGGCAACGGCTGTCTGGCCGCGATGCGATCGTTTACGGGTGGCCCTCTCGTCGTGCCGGACGAAAAGCCGCGGCCCGACGAAGTGCGCGCCTTACTCGCAGGAGCTTTCTTTCCGGACGACGTCGTCGAATGGATGCAGGGGCTCCCGCATTGGTACGAGGACGAGCACGCCATCTACGTTCATGCGGGCTTGCCGCGCGGCCCGAACGGCTTTCTTCATCCGTCTGAGGTGCCCCTCCGGGCGACCCTGCTTTGGCTTCGCGACGACGACTTCTTTCGCAACTATCGGGGCAAGCTCGTCGTGTTCGGGCACACTGCGACGGCGTTTTTGCCGCCGGAGTTGAGCACGTACACCCCCGAGGACCCGCTCGACGTTTGGGCTGGCCCGTGCTGCGTGGGGCTCGATACGGGTGCCGGCAAGGGAGGTTTTTTGACCGCCCTCGAGCTTCCCGCGATGCACGTGTACGAGTCGCGCTGATCGCCGCGATGGGTCCCGGCTCGGTCGCTGCCGCGGCGGCGCGTCCCCGCGGGCTGGCTCAAGCTAAATGCCCCCTTCGATGCCGATGCTGGGAAGTGAGACCGGGCCGATATCCCGAGCCGAACAGACCCATGTCGTCGGACTGCACTGGTAATCGACCGACTCCTTGGAGAGCGTGGCGTTGAAGAACTCCAGGACCGCTGCAAGCCATCTGCGCCGGCCAAGTTCCCAGCGCTTTTCCGCGCGGACATCGACGCGGTAGAAATCGGGCAGCCGGTGCTGACCGAACTGTCCGGGGCCGAACGCGAAATTGACCTCCGATCCACTCAGGAAGACGTTCACCGTCTCGGGGCGACCCGAATAGTACGTGGCGCGCACGCCCGCGTGGATGCCGGCTCCAAAATCGTAGCGAATCACCGCCGACAAAACGTGCGTTCGATCGAACGGCGATAGAAACGTCAACGCTCCGATGTTTCGTTGCGCGCGTGAGAGCGTGTACGCAAGCCAGCCTCCGAGCCGATGGGTGAGCGGGCGTCGAAGCAGCGCCTCGAGCCCGTAGGTGCGCCCGTCCACGCGCTGAACGACGTTGCAGTTCAACGCGAAGGTGCCGCAGTCGAAAAGCACGTCGGTCATGGCATGGTCGATGTTGTAGAACCCCGTGACGCTCGTCGTGAGGTCCCACGGAAGCCGGATCGTCGCTCCCTGGGCGATTTGAATGACCTGCTGCAAGCCGCCCGAGGCGTCCAGCAGGAGCGCGGGGGTGGGGATCGCGTACGTGGTGGGCTCTTGGTGCACGATGCCGAACGTGGTGCTCGACGTGACGACTGGACCGAGCGCCATCCGAGCCGCCACCTTGGGATCGACCGACGGCGTGACGGTGCTCGATGAGCGGTATCCGTCCATCCGAACACCGGGCACGATCTCCACGCCTCGCACCGGGTGGAGCGACAGGTCGACGTACGCCCCGCCCAGCTGCTCGAAGTCGAGGGGCAAGGTGTCGTCGACGTTGCCGCTGTATTGGAATCTGTTGCGCGTCGCGTTCAGATCCATCCCTGCCGACAGGTGGTTGTCGTCTCCGAGCCGCTGCTCCAACTCGAGGCGCAGCCGGCCGCTGGCCTGGGTGGCGAGCTCGTTCGATCCGGAAGAGAACTGCTCTAACGTTCGATCGAGCCCGAACGTCGTGCCGATGCGCAGAGAGCCCTCGGCAAAGCGATGGTCCAAGCGCAGGTCGATGCGGTGAAACTGTGAAGAGACCGGGGTGATTTCATCCGCGGCGTCGTGCTCCTGGTCGGATGCGCCGATGGCGAAGATCGAAAGCGTGTCGGCGGCGGTGAGAGAGCGCGTGATCCGTGCCGTGTAATCCCAATAGGCGAGCGACGCCCCTGGCGCGAGCCTCGATAGGAGCCAGTTCGGATAGGCGTAACGTCCGGCGACGAGCGCCGTGGATCGATCGTCGATGGGACTTTCGACCAACGCATTCGCCTCGAAGAGGCCCGCTGCCCCGTCGGCGTGGAACTCACGATCGGGGACGAGGGTGGTGGCGGCGATGATCCCGCCGACGAATCGACCGTAGCGAGAAGGTGCGGTGGCCGGATAAAAGTCGATGGTGCCGGCGAGCGCCGGCGGCACCACCGACGCGCCGGGGCCGATGTGAAAGAGCGCGGGCAGCGGGATCCCGTCGAGGAAGTACCCCGTGTCCGCAGGCGGTGCGCCGCGGACGTAGAAATAAGACAGTCCGCTCGCAGTCGATGCCACCCCCGGCAGTGCGGCAACCGCCTCGAACGGATCGCCGAACGTTCCGGCGACGCCTCGCGTCTGACGCGCGTCGAGTTCCACGGCGCCGATGGGCCCCACGGTCCGTGCCGTGCCACGAACCGTGACCTGAACCGGATCGCCGGAAGACGAAGGCGCAACCGGCGGCTTCGCGCGCGGGGTCGGGGTCGGGGTCGAGGTCGAGGTCGGGGTCGAGGTCGAGGTCGAGGTCGAGGTCGGGGTCGAGGTCGAGGTCGAGGTCGAGGTCGAGGTCGGGGTCGGCGTCGGGGTCGGGGTCGAGGTCGGGGTCGAGGTCGAGGTCGAGGTCGGGGTCGAGGTCGAGGTCGGGGTCGGGGTCGGGGTCGGGGTCGAGGTCGAGGTCGGGGTCGGGGTCGAGGTCGAGGTCGAGGTCGGGGTCGGGGTCGAGGTCGAGGTCGCGGTCGCGGTCGGGGTAGTCGAGGTCGGGGTCGCGGTCGCGGTCGGCACGGGAAAAGCGAGCAACAGCACCAGGCCTGTCGGCGCCGCCCAGCAACGGCGCACCCGGTGTGTGTGGCGCGATGGCTCCGCGGTGTCGAGTCGACAAGGCCTGGCCGTTGGTCGCCGCAAATCGGTCGACGACGTCGATTGCACGATCTTCACGGGCATGGAGCGCTTGCGGCGGACGTCATACGCTGGGTCGATGCCGCGGCGGGCCCGTCTTCGTGCCCTCGGTCTGTCCGCTTCGCTTCTGGGGTGCAGCGGCCAGTCTAGCTTCGTTATCCTGCCCGTGGACGCCGGGGATCCAAGCACCCGCTATGCATCCGCCTGCGGGGCGTGGGCGCTGACCGTCTGCGCGTACGAGGCTCGTTGTCCACCCTACTCGCCGTGGGTCAGCCAGGATCAATGCGTCGCGCGATCGACGATCTTGTGCGAACTGGTGGCGTCCGATCCGAACGTGGTCTTCAACGAACAGGCGTTGGAATCGTGCCAGTACCCGCCTTCGTGCAGCTCGTCGGTCGCGTATCTTCCGCTGGACTGCCTGCCTTCGGGCCGGACTCCCAGCGGTGGCACCTGCGTGTTCGACGAAGCGTGCCAGAGTGGGGTGTGCTCGGGGGTGTGCGGCACGTGCTTGCCGGATCCGTGCGCTGCGCGTTGTTCGCTCGGCCAAGACTGCGATGCGGGGACCGACGCATCCGGCGTCCTTTGCGCGCGCGCGGTCGGCGAGTCGTGCAACGCCGCGGTCGACTGTGCGAGCTTCAATTGCGAGCCTGAGTCCGACGGCGGTGCCGCAGAGCGCGTCTGCGCGCCGGCCGCCCAGCCGTTGGAGCCTTGCGGCAATGGCTGCGGCCCGCTCACGGGCATCGAAGAGGGCTGCGCCGGCGGCTCCCCGTGCGCCGATGTCGCCGAATACTGCGATGCCACTCGGCGCTGCGCCGATTTCGATGTCATTGGGTACAACCAGTCGTGCGGTGAGTCGTCGACGCCCACGACCTGCGGCGGCGACGCCACGTGCTACGGCGTCTGTTTTCCGCCCGAGATGGACGGCGACCCGTGCGACGTCAGCCAGGGACTCGACTGCCTTGACCCTGCCGTGTGCGCCGGCCAGTTCTGCGTCTTTCCGAGTTTGGCCATGTGTGCGATCGACGCCGGTGGGCCATGAAGATGCACCAGCGAACAGTTGCCTGCTTGACCCGCGGCCGCGGTTTCTACGACGTTACCGCAGACGTCGCCCGCGTCGTTGCGGAAGCCGGTGTGACCAGCGGGCTATGCACGGTCTTCTTGCGCCACACGAGCGCGTCGCTGGTCGTTCAGGAAAACGCGGACCCTGCGGTTCTGCGCGATCTGGGCCGATGGATGGATGCCGTCGCGCCCGAAGATCGCGCCTACGAACACGACGACGAAGGTCCGGACGACATGCCAAGCCATCTGCGCTCCGCCATCACGCGCTCGAGCGAATCGATCCCGATTGTGTCCGGTGAGCTCGGGCTTGGGACCTGGCAGGCCCTCTACGTATGGGAGCACCGGCGCGAAGGCCATCGGCGCGAGCTCATCGTGCACGTGACCGGCATGTAGCATCACCCGTCCCGCCGGGTGCGGTCGAACGCCAGGCGTGCTTCCAGAGCGAACGCGTACGACCCGAGCGCGTCATGCAGCGTCGGTGGCGGTTGCGACCGCGCGGCGCGAACGACGCTCAGGAATTCGAGGTAACGAGGGCCATCCAAGCCGAGCAGCATCACCATGGTGGCGGGATCGAGCGAGCGCTTCTCGTCGCCGACCTGCGTCCACACCCCCGCCAGGACTCGTGCGACCAGGATCTCGCAGGCGGCGATTGCGGCCACGGCGTCCCTCGTGGACAGCGCACGTTCGGTCCGTCGCGCGACGTCGCGATCGCCGTCGGGCCAGATTTCGGCGAACGTGAACGCAACACCGTTTGCTTCCGATGGCTTGGGGTTCGCCGGAGGGCCGGCCGCCGGCTGCTGCGGAGATCGAGCTCGCAACGGAGCTGGCGTCGGAGCCGACGAGAGCGTGTGCGAAGGCAACGTCCCCTCAAGGTGCGCCATCACGGCCGGCGAGGCTGCCTCGCGCCGCGCGCTCGCCGGCACTCGGCCTGGCTGCGAGTCGGCAAGTCCCTTGATCGCGAGGGCGAGCCCCATTTCTTCGGCGTCGAGAAAGAGCGGGAATCCGTCGTTGCGTGTGACTCCGGGTAAATCGGCCCGATACCCCTCTACGACGAGCCGGCTGATGCGCTCGAGAAGGTCGAAGATCCCTTCGCCCGAGGTGGCGATCGTCGGCACTGCCGGGGCGCCGAACAGGTTCAGTCGTCGATCGAGTTCGTCCACCGATACGAGCGCCGGCAAGTCCCGCTTGTTCCATTGGAACACGTGCGGCACTCGGCTCAGTTGGCGTCCCTGTTCGGCGAGGTTCCGGTTGAGATCGTCGAGCGACTCCTGGTTCGAATCGTACCGGGCCGTCTGTGTGTCAGCGACGAACACGATGCCGTCGGCGCCGCTGAGCACGAGCTTGCGCGTGGCGGCGTAGTAGACCTGCCCCGGCACCGTATAGAGCTGCAGCTTGACGCCCATGTCCCCTATCTTGAGGAGCTTGATGGGCAAGTAGTCGAAGTAGAGCGTCCGGTCCGTATCGGTCGCGAGCGAGATCAAGTTCCCGCGGTTCTCGGGGTTGGTCGACGTGTGGATGTGCCTGAGGCTCGTCGTCTTGCCTCCGAGACCCGGGCCGTAGAAGACGATCTTGAATACGAGCTCCCGTTTGAGCCGGTTGATGGATGCCATGGCTCAGCCGTGCGGCACGCCGCGAAGAACGGCGGCCGCTCGGCGCAGCTCGGCCTCTTCTTCGGCGGGGAGGGCAAGGCTGGAGTTTGCGAGGGCGTCATCGATAGCCCTCGCGAGCGCGGAAACGTTGGCTGGCCACGACGCTCGGATGCTCGCGGCGAACTGAGCGCGCGCGATGGCGAACGCGGCGTCGTTTTGCCCGCGCTCGGTCAACCGATCCAGCGTTCGGCGCACCGTCGCCAGCGCGTCATCGAGGACCCTCGGATCGAACATGGATCCAAGAATACTGCAGCGACGCCCTAGGTGCTGAAGATGCGCTTGATTTCTTCGGCCATGTCGGCCTCGGTCTTTTTCTTTGCGAACGCCAGTTCTTTGAGGAGCAAGCTGCGTGCCTGATCGAGCAAGCGCCGCTCGCCGAACGACAATTCCTTGTCGAACTTGAGGCGGTTCATGTCACGCAGCACCTTGGCGATTTCTGTTGCCGAGCCGCTCTTGATCATCTCGGTATACACGCGAAACCGGCGGCTCCACGGTTGCACGTCGACGGCGACTTCGCGCGCCTTCATGGTCGTGAGGATCTCGTTGGCTTCCGCATCGCTCATGATGCTCCGAAGGCCCACCTGGGTGGCCGCCGTCGTGGGCACCATGACCTTCATCGCATTGTCGAGGATGCGCAGCACGTAGAACGTCGTCCGGGTGCCGCCGATCTCGCGTTGCTCCACGGCGGTGACCTCACCCACACCGTGGGCGGGGTGAACCGCCTTGTCGCCGACTTTGAAGTCGGGCGCAGGCGCGTTCGACATGGGAGGAGCGATGTACACCCCCGGGATCGAGGGTCGGGACGACGGGCGGGTGGCCGGCGCGGCCGGCGGCGGTGCGCTCGGCGCCACGGCGGCGGTGTGCGCCGTCGGGGCCGGGCCCGACGCCCGCTTTGCGGCGGGATGGCTCCCCGATCGCACCGGCGCAGCCGGCGCGGCGGTGGAAGTCCGTCGCGAGGACGGAGCTGCCGTGGCGGGCCGCTTTGGACGGCTTTTGGCGGCAGACGGCGGGGCGCCGCCGCGAGTTGTGGAGGCGACGGCACGAGCGGCCGAACCAGAGCGGGCGGGGCGATTCATCGAGGTTTCGAAAGCGAGGCGAGCGGGGTGCGCTACCATCAGCGGCCTGCTGGCGTCAATCACCGGCCGAACAAAGCGAGAATTGAGGGGCATTTAGGGGGTCTTTGAGCCGGGGCTCGGGGGCGACGTCGAGGCCGGCGGCGCCATCGTGGGGGAGATGAGATTGAGCGTGACATCAGGAGAGCCTGCGTGGTGGACGATTGCCCCGCTGGCGTGTGCGACGTCATCCCCCGGAACGGTCGCGAGGTCCAGGGCGACGCGTCCGTCCGGACCCGTGACGCCCCGCAGCGTGCGCCCCCCGACAGTCACTTCGACCTCCTCGTGGGGGACACGTTGCGTCGGACAGGGTATCCACGGTGTGGCCCTCGTGACGGGGGCCGCACGATCGATCGTGTAACGACTCTGCACGACAATCGCGTTGTACGCGAGCATGGCCACGGGAATCGCCGCGAGTGCGAGCGTGGCGTACCCCAAGGTCCTCGTCGTTGAGGTCACGTCGGTGCACGCTTGATCGCCTGCCGAACAGTTCGCCTGGTGGGCGCCGTAAGCGAGCAGTCCGATGGCGCCCCCGGCCAGCATGGCGAGCGCCCCGTTTCGCTCCTGCGCGTCGTCCGCGAACGTCCGCCGGAGTTCGACGTCACGGATCATCGGTGCTGTCACGCTTTCCTCGCGGCATTCGGCCACTTCCTCGACGCTCACGTCGACGCTTCTGCCGCGCGCCGTGGCCTGCACCCGGGAGACGCCGGGGCCGCGTACGGCGACGACCTGTGTTTGGGCATCGATCGCCGGGTGTGGCAGACCGTACACGCGCTCCTCGTGAATCGAGGCGACGCAACCTCCGAGGCCGATCGCCGCGGCACCGAGCGCCCCCAGGATGGGCGCGCGGGCGGTCCAAGGCGTGGATACTCCGGGCTTGCGACGCGGGGAGCGGGGGGCCATGGCCGCCATCCGGGACAGCGTGCCACACTCCGTAGCCGTGTGCGGACGCGCCGTCAAAGGGCGAGTATGTCGGCGAGCGTTCCGGTCGTCACCGCAGCAAGCCCCCGCGCGAGCGCCTCCGCGTCGAGGCCGACTTCGAGCTTCAGCGCATTCGAATCGGCTTGCACGTGGCAGGGAGTGGCCGGTCGGTCGAGGCCTGTCAGGCGGCCGAGCGGGTCGTTCGCGAAGAGGTCGAATGCCGCGCCGAACCGTTCGGCGGCGGCCGCTGCGGCGTTGCCCCAGGAGCCCGTCAGCACGAAACGAGCCACAAAGGTGTTGTCGCGGGAGCTGGAAGCCTGCAAGGACGCCCCGGCGGCGGTGGCGGCGCTGAGCAACCCGCCGAGGCCGGCGCCCCACCGCTCCGCGAACGGACCCGGAGCGAAGGCGCGAATCGGCGCGTCACCGATCGCTTCGGCCGCAGCTGCGAGGGGCTCGGCCCGCAGGGCGGGCGCCGATCGCTTCAGCCGCTTCTCCGCGAAGTACACCGCCGCGCTCAGCGGACCCGGTTGCCCGCGCTCGATCCCCACCGCTTCGCGACCGAAGACGGCGAGCTGGGAGTGCGTTCCACCCGCTGCTCCCCAGACCCTGGTGACGCTGCGCTCGACACTTCGCCCGTCGACGGCCGCGGCCCGCTCGGAGAACGCCCGTTCGACGCGCGGGCCGTCCACCCCGACCCGCGCCAAAACCAAGGTCGTTTCGGGATATCCTGCGACGACCAACTCGCCCGCACGGCGGATGTCCACTCCGCCGTGGTGCTCGGCGAGCGCGTCGAAGCGCCATGCGGGGATGAGGGTCGCTATGGCGCGCGCGAACGTCGGCTGGCTCGTCAGGTCGCGCGGTCGTAACTGTACGAGCCACGCCAGACGGGCGATAGCGACGAGATCGACCAGCGGATCCACGAAGAGGGGGCTCGGTGCTTCCTTGACGATCGACGTGCGCGCCGGCGGGACGCCGCAGGCTGCCGCGCTGAGCACTCCCAGCGTGGCGAGCACCCGCCGCCGGGGGATCGTCATTTGATGAGGATTCGTGCGAATCGGCGATTCTTCGACCCCACTCGCACCAGCCGCTCGATGCCGGGATCGAGGCGTGCTTTTGGATCGGTCACCCGCTGCCCGTCGACCTCCACGCCGCCCTGTTCGACCAAACGCCGAGCTAAAGTGGTGGATGCGACCAGATTCGCTTGCTTGAGAGCCCAAGCGAGCTCCGCGACCCCACCGGGCGGCGTCAGTTCGAAGCGCGGCACGACGTCGGGCACACGATCGCGGCCGTAGACATTCTCGAAGTCGCGCGCCGCCTTTTGCGCGGCCTCCGCGCCGTGGAAGCGTTCGACGATCTCGGCTGCAAAGAGCGCCTTGATCTCCAGCGGACTGCGGCCGCTCGCCTTGTCCCGCTCGAGCGCCGCGATTTCCTCGGCGCTCTTGCCCGACAGAAGGCGAAAAAATCGGAACACGACCGTGTCGTCGATTTGCATCGCCTTGCGGAACATCGAGGCCGGCTCCTCCTGGAGACCGATCGTGTTACCGCTGCTTTTGCTCATTTTTTTGCCGACGACGACGCCCCCTTCGATCCGAGCGTCGGTTCCCTCGAGAATCGGCGTCGTCATCACGACCTGCGCGCGTTTGCCAAACTTGGCCATCAACTCGCGTCCCATGAGCAAGTTGAAGAGCTGATCGGTTCCGCCGAGCTCGACGTCGCAGTCGAGCGCGACCGAGTCGTACGCCTGCAGCAGCGGGTAGAGAAACTCGTGCTGATGGATCGGGCGCTCTTGCTCGAATCGTTGGCGGAAGTCCTTGCGCTCGAGCATTCGCGAGACCGTCGTCTTCGCCATGAGCTCGACTGTGTCGACGAGCGACATGCGGTCGAGCCACTCGCTGTTACGCCGCAACTCCACCCTCCGGGCGTCGAGCACCTTGAACGCTTGCTCCAGGTAGGTCTCCGCGGAGCGCTGGACCTCGTCGCGCGTCAGGCGGGGTCGGCTCTCGCTTTGGCCGGTCGGGTCGCCGACCATCGCGGTGAAGTCACCGATGAGGAATATGGCTGTGTGCCCGAGGTCTTGGAAATTCCGAATCTTCTGCAGGAGCACGCAGTGGCCGAGGTGAAGGTCCGGCCGGGTTGGATCGAAGCCCGCCTTGACCCGCAGCGGCCGGTCCATGCACCTCGATTCCTCGAGGCGCTCTTCGAGCTCGGCGCGCACGTGAAAGTCTTCGATGCCGCGCTCGAGCCGCGCGAGCTGGTCGGCTACCGGAAGGAATAAAGACATGCGCGGTCGCGGGCGCTACTTGTCGTCGTCCTTGCCGCCGGTAATGGGCAGGTGGCGGCTTCCGTTGACAATCTCCTTCAGCTCCTTGCCGACCTTGAAGAAGGGCAGGCGCTTTGCCGGGACGTCGACCGGATCGCCGGTCCGCGGATTGCGGCCCGAGTACGGTTTGTACGGCCGTACCGTAAAGCTGCCGAAGCCGCGGATCTCGATTCCTTCACCGCCTTGCAACGCCTCGGTCATGGCATCGAACACGCAGTTGACGACGAGCTCCGCCCGCGCCTTGGTGAGGTCCGTCCGGCGAGCCGCCAGTGCATCGATGAGTTCGCTCTTCGTCATGGTGCTCCGCTCGCAAGAGGGCCCGGATGAGACGCCACCTGTGGTACAGAAAGTATCGCTATCACTTAGTTTTCCGCGACGTCAACGCCCATGGCGCCGGCGGGCCCATCAGCGGGCTTGCAACGTGGTCCGGTCGAGCGCGACCGCACCGCGACGGGCTTGAAGGACGAGCCAGTAGCGATCCACGTCGCTTGCGACATCGACGACTTGTGGACTCAGGTCGCGGCAGTCGGGCGTTTGCACGTCGTCCGACCACGACCAGTGCGCGAGCGTCGGCCCCGCCGACTTCGTCACGAGAGTGAGCTCGCCGGCGGCTCCGGTCGAGCGCTCGATCACGCGCGGCGTCACGATCCAGCTGTGGCCCTTGCGAGTGATGCTTTCGCGAGGCATCGGCAACTCGATCCGGACGCTCGCCATGGCCGATGCGGCGGGCGTCAGCACGACGGCGCGGCCTCCCGATACGCACGTGGGAACGGCAAAAGCCTGCGCCTCGGCCGATCCACCCGCTGCCGAAACCAGCCATTCGCTCTCGGATTCGAAGCGCCAGAAGTCGCTCGCCGCCCCCGGAGACCACGACGGCACGGTCGAACGGCCGGTCGCGGAGGTGATGTACCGGTGCGTGGGAGGACGACCGAGCCAGTCGAAAATCAGCCGATCGTGATCGTCGCCCCGCAGCCGCACGGCTTCGAGTCCGCGGTTGGCCGCTACGCCCGGGTCGTGGGCCAGTTCGAACCCCGCGTCGTCGTCGAAGAAGAGCAGGCCGGTGCTCACGGAACCGTCACGCGGGACATCCGGCTCGAAGTGTGGGCGGCCGATGTCGCTCGTGGCCAGCCGGTCGTGCGCGTACGCCCCATGGACGGCGAACCCCCCGATCGCGAAGCCCAGAAGCGCCGTGGCGGCGCGTCCGAGCGCGTTCGGGAACACGCGCACGAGAGCGAGGGCGATGAGCGCATGGTCGATCGGAAGGACGTCTGCGAGGATGCTCGCGCCGGCGCCGGGTCCGACGACGTCGGAGGCAACCGGCGCATACACCAACAGTTGACCGACGATGAGCGCAGGGGCCCACCAGACGCTGGGGGAGGCGCGTCGGCGGCCGAAGAGCGCGACGAGGGGCAAGAGCGCGAGCGGCTCGAAGTTCGCCACGTCGAATACGTGGGCCCGTAGCCGGTCAATCGTTCGTGCGATGGCGTCGGCCGTCGAAAAGCCGCTCGGTGCGCGACCGGCCAGCACGAAGTACGCGGCCGGCGACGCGAACGCTCGGCCGCCGGCCGCGCGGTTGGCGGCGAGCAGGACGATCACGCCAGGAATGGCTGCGGCAGCGGCCCAACCGATGGATCGGATGCGCTGGCGGCATCCGATCGAGAGCCCGAGGAGGATGGCCCCGACCGCGACTGCGGACCGTGGCTCCGTGGCGACCAGCATGCCCAACGCCAACCCCGATGCCGCGAAGATCAAGGGACGGCCGTCGCCCGCGCGATCGAGACGGCGTCCCCGAAGCGCCGACGCCATCGCTGTCGCTACCGCCCCCGCTGCGGCTCCGTGCGGTAGCGTGTCGGCCGTGTGATAGCGCAGCGCCGCACAGACGATGGAGAGTCCAGCGGCCACGCATGCGGCGCCCTCGGCCCTTCGCGGACTTTCCCCTGTGCCTAGCGCGAGCTCGCGCGCGAGCCACCACGTGGCGATCACCACCGCGGCGGCGACGAGGGGTCCGACCAACATCGGCGCGCCGACGAGGAACCCGGACGCCAGCAGAAGAGGGAACCCGGGCGGAAAGATGCCGGCGAGACGGTCCGGAGGCGTGAGCAGCAGCCCGCTGCCTCGGAAGCTCGCCGTGGGCTGGCCCGCGGCCCATGACCATTGACCGTGCGACAACGCTCTTCCCTGGAGAAAGTAGATGGGGGCATCCACGGCGCGAGGCCCGCCGCGCAGGTAGAACGCGATATAGCCGAGCGAGAGAAACGCCGCGGCAAAGGCGACGACGGTCAAAAAACGGTGACGCCGCGCCGGCTGCGCGATGGCGGCAAAGTCAAGCCACGAGGCGACCCACCGCGTGCCGCGGCGTGTGAGCGAGCTCGCGATCAGCACGATAGCGACGGCGAGCGCTGCCTGGGCCGGCAAGTCCGGAGGGCGCGACCAAGTCGAACGCCAGCCCTCGGCGTCGAGCGACAGGCTCCGCGACGAGGAGCTCGACATGGCCCCGTCGAGGGCTTGCGGGACAGCCATGCGCTTGCGCGAGCGCCTATATCACACCGGTTTGCGGGCGCCTCGTGCCCGTCGAAATCCGGTCCATCACGGCGCTCGGGCCGTGGCTTCTGCGCGCGTGGACCTACCGCATCGGACGAGACCGCTCTTCGGAGCACCCACATTTTGTCGGTTGGCGCGCCCGCCGGACTCGGCTAAGCGCTGAGCTGCGCGATGCGAGCGCCGCGCTCCCCCATCCAGACCTGGCTGTCCGCGCTCGCGGCGGCGATTGGGGTGTTCGCGAAGCCGCTACCGGCTCACGCGGACGACAGCGGCGGATCGGGCGTGGATGCTGGCGTGTCTGCCCGGCGCAGCGAAGTCACTCCGCCGGTCCTCCACTTCGACGGAGGCGCCCGGTACCCGAAGCAAGCGGTCGACGACGGGGTCGATCAAGCCGTCACCGTTTCCCTGTTCGTTGCCATCGACTCGAGTGGTGCCGTGAGCAAGGCCGAGGTCGAGAGTCCTGCGGGTCACGGCTTCGACGAAGCGGCGGTCTCCGCCGCGATGGACCTGAAGTTCGACCCGGCCAAGCGCGATGGGGTCCCCGTCGCGGCCCGCATTCGCTTCACCTACACATTTACGCCGCCGCCGGCGACGCTCTCCGGCACCGTACGAGCGCTCGCAAGCGATCGGCCGATCGAGGGCGCGATCGTCACCGTCCGCGACGCCATGGCCAGCGAGCGGTCGACCGTGACGGGGACTGACGGCTCCTGGCGCATCGAAAAGCTACCTCCGGGCGCGTACCACGTGACGATTGCCGCGGCGGGCATGCAAGCGCACGAAGTCGACCAGACGCTCAAGCCCGCCCAGGAGGAGCGCGCCATCGACCGACTCGAGGCGACGACTGCAGCGCCGATGCAGGGCGCCCCGGACGCGTCGAATGAGGTCGAGCAGGTCGAAGTTCACGGCAAGAGGCCGCCTCGCGAGGTCACCGAATTCACGCTCGATCAGAGCGAGATCAATCGCATTCCCGGCACCAGCGGCGACGCCCTGCACTCGCTCGAGAACCTGCCTGGAGTGGCCCGGCCCCCGGCGCTGTCCGGGCTGCTTATCGTGCGGGGATCGGCCCCGGAAGACTCCCAGTACTTCGTCGACGGGACGCCGATCCCGATCGTCTACCACTTCGGCGGGCTCTTTTCGGTGTTGCCCACCGAGGCGATCGACCGAATCGATTTTTTCCCCGGCAATTTCAGCACCGAATACGGCCGCGCGATGGGCGGCATCGTCGACGTCGGCTTGGCCGAGCCCAAGGGGGACAGGGTGCATGCCCTGGCCGAAGCGAACCTCATCGACGCCCGTGTGCTCGTCCAGGGTCCTGTCTTCGATACGGGGTGGAAGTTTTTGGTCGCCGGACGCCGATCGTATGTGGACACATGGCTCGGACCGGTGCTCAAAGCGACCGGCGCGGATGTCAGCGTCGCTCCTGTCTATTACGACTATCAAGCCATTCTCGAACGCAATCTCAGCAATCGATCCAGTATCCGTTTTGCGTTCTTCGGATCCGACGATCGGCTCGCGATCCTGCTGACGAACGGAACGCAAGGGGCGCCGACTCTGGCCGGGCAGCTCAGCGACCATACGGGTTTCTGGAGGGCGCAAGCACTCTACAAATTGCAGATGGGCGACGATACGAGATTCCACGCCGTCGTCGCGTTCGGCGAAGACTCCGTGCAGTTGAGCGCGGGCAACATCTACTTCACCCTGACCGATTGGCCCATCACCGGCAGAGCCGAGATCGCGCAGAAGATCGACCCTCGGCTCACGATGAACGTCGGTCTCGACATGTACTACGCCCCGTACGGCCTTGCGGCGCGACTGCCGCCGGCTCCGACTGCCGGGTCCCCGCCGTCGGGCCCTTTTTCGAGTCAGGCCCCGCTTCAGGCCAACAGCAACTCGTCGCTCTACGAGCCCGCGGCCTACGTCGAGTGGGAGGCCACGCCGTGGCGAGGCGCTCGCATCGTGCCCGGCCTTCGGCTCGACTACGCGAAGGCCACCGACGCCTGGGACCTGGATCCGCGCATCGTCGTTCGACAGGACCTGACGACCGCGCCGCGGACCACCATCAAGGCCGGGATCGGACTCTTCTCTCAGCCGCCGCAGCCTCAGGAGACCAACGCTGTCTTCGGCATGTCTGGACTGACGAGCAACCGCGCGTACCACTACGATCTCGGAATCGAGCGCGAGTTCACCCGGCAGATCGACGGATCGGTCGAGGGGTTCTACAAGCAGCTCGACCATCTGGTGGTCCAGGACCTGGGCAACACCGGCACCGGCGTCATCTACGGTGCCGAGGTGCTGCTTCGGTACAAGCCCGATGCGCATTTTTTTGGCTGGATCGCCTACACCCTTTCGCGCAGCCTGCGGCGCGACGCGCCGGGCGCTCCGCTCATGTTGTCCGAGTACGACGAGACCCACGTCTTGACGATTCTCGGCAGCTACAAGCTCGGGCACGGCTGGGAGGTCGGCGCTCGTTTTCGATTGACGAGCGGCTACATGGACACGCCGCAGCAATATGGCTACTACGACGAAAATGTCGGGAGTTATTCCGCCCTTCAAGCGTATCCGCAGTACGGTTCGAGGCTGCCTCTGTTCGATTCGCTCGACCTTCGCGTCGACAAGACTTGGAATTTCCGATGGGGCAAGATCGCGGCGTATCTCGATGTCCTCAATGTCTACAATAACGCCAATGTCGATGGGATAAGTTACAATTACAATTCGACGATGACCTCGTACCTCGGCGATCTCCCCATCTTGCCCAGCTTGGGCCTCCGCGTGGAGATGTGACATGAGGGTCTCCGGCCGCGTCGCCGCGGGTCTCGTCGTTGGGTTCGGGTGGGGATCGTCGTCGTGCGCTCCGAGCGGTTTCGCCGACCCGGCGCTCCTGACGAGCGTGCGCATTCTGGCCTCCAGCGCCAACGAGCCTTACGCCAAGCCGGGCGATCCCGTGCGCGTGCGCGTCCTGGCGTACGACGGTCGTCCGGCCGCCCAGCGCACCGCTCCCATGAACGTCGTATGGTTGCCGTTCGTGTGCGAGAACCCCGCGCAAGACGCGTACTACGAGTGCTTTCGCCAACTGCTGGCCGAACTCGGGGGTGGGGCCGGGCCGGGCGCGAGCCCGTGTCCGCCCGGCAGTGGGATCGTCAACGAGGCCGGCGCCCCCGACGGCGACGACGCGGCGTCGGAGGCCGATGACGACGCGGCTGCTGGGTCCGACGCCAGCTCCGATGCCGAGTCGGCTCCGGTTCCGGACGCCAGCGTCGATACCGGCACGGCTCCGACGGGAGACTCCGGCTCGGATGCCGGCATGGAGTCCGCTGCGCCGCCGCCGGGCGACGCCGGCGCAGTGGCTGACGTGGTTCCCGATGGCGCTGCTGGCGCGGACGCGAGCGCGGGTACCGAGCCGGATGCTTGTTCGGACGATGCCGATTGCGCGATCGCCTCGCCCGACGCCACCATCCCGGTGCCCGTCGAGTCCTCGTTCGAGTTCACGATGCCTTGCAACGTCGTCACCTCCCATCCCCCGGTGGCGGGCTCGGGACCGTACGGACTCGTGATTCTGTTCAATATGGCCTGCGCGGGTCACCTCGCGCCCCTGCCCCTGGGTTCGAGCGACAACCCGCAACAGTTGCCGGTCGGCTGTTTCGATGACGCTGGAACCCAGCTCGGCGCGAACGATTACGTCTTCGGTTACACGCGCGTGTACTCGTACCTCGGATCCGACGGGGGCTATGACATCAACCAGAATCCCGTCGTAGCGAGTTTCGATCTCGGATCCCGCGACGGGGGAACCGCTCAGGCAACGATCCAAGGATCGTCCCCATCGTTTGCGGTGTCGGCTCCCTTCGCCGCGGTGTGTACGCCGGCCTCCTGCCCTCAGGTTCCGATCGGTCCCACACTGACGCCCGACAGCTGGGAGGTCAACCCGCTCGACGTCGGCCCGAACGGAGTGGCGCGCCACGAGGAGATCTGGGCGGACTACTACAGCACCTTCGGCGGATTCAAATCGGATACCCGCCTGCTTTACGATCCGACCACCGGTGCCGTGAGCAACCCCGACACGGACTTCAATCCGCCTTCACTTGCGCCGACCGACCCCCACGACGGAGTGATCTTCGTCGTCGTTCACGACGACCGAGGCGGCGCCAGCTGGGTGACGATCCCGATGCACGTGTGCAGCGATTCGTGCGACCCGGCGTGCCTGTCGCCGTGCCCCGACGGCGGCTGTTCGCCGCCGCCGGTCTGTTCCGACGGCGGCCCGTCGGCGGTTCCCTGAACCCCTGAGAGGGGGCCGCTACCTCGGTATGTTCGGCATTCCACACTGCGACGGCTGACCACCGCCGCCGCATGTCTCGGGTGCCGTGCACGTACCGCACTGCAACAGGCTACCGCACCCGTCGCCGGCCGGCCCGCAGGTGTACCCGAGCTGCGCGCAGGTGTAAGGGACGCACTGTCCGCCGCCGCACTGTCCGTTGACGCCGCCGCCCCCGCAGGTCTGGGGCGCCGTGCACGGCCCGCACTCGAGCGCCCCGCCGCATCCGTCGCCGGCCGGGCCGCAGCCAATCTGCTGCTGGGCACAGGTCAGCGCAACGCACGATCCCGCGTCGGGGGCGCCGCACACGCCGGAGATCCCGCCGCCGCCGCAGCTGAGGGGCGCCTGGCAGACGCCGCAAGCAATCGCGTTGCCGCAGCCGTCACCGGCCGGCCCGCAGCTGATACTTTGCGCTAGGCAGGTCATCGGCACGCAGGCACCGCTGTCGGGCGCACCGCAACGGCCCGGGACGCCGCCGCCCCCGCAGGCCTGTCCGGCCGGGCAGGTGCCGCAGCTGATCGCGTTGCCGCAGCCGTCGCCGGCCGGCCCGCACGCGATGTTTTGCACTCCGCACGACTCGGGCACGCATGTGCCGCCGTCGATCAGTCCGCATTGTCCAGATGTGCCGGCGCCGCCGCAGGTCTCACCCGCCGGGCAGGTGCCGCAGTTGATCGCGTTGCCACATCCGTCGCCGGCGGGGCCGCAGCCGATATTTTGCACGCCGCACGACCGGGGCACGCACGCGCCGCCGTCGGGGGCTCCGCACTGTCCCGAGATGCCGCCGCCGCCGCAGGTCTCTCCGGTCGGGCAGGTGCCGCATTCGATCGCGTTGCCGCATCCGTCGCCGGCGGGGCCGCAGCCGATATTTTGCACGCCGCACGACCGGGGCACGCACGCGCCGCCGTCGGGGGCTCCGCATTGCCCCGGCACGCCGCCGCCGCCGCAGGTCTGTCCCGCCGGGCAGGTGCCGCAGTTCAGAGCGTTTCCGCAGCCATCGCCGGCAGGACCGCATTCGATGTTCTGGGCGTTGCAGGACCGCGGCGAGCACGCCCCGCCGTCGGGGGCTCCGCAATGACCGGGGGTGCCGGCGCCGCCGCAGGTCTGACCCGTCGGGCAGGTGCCGCATTCGATGACGTTGCCGCAGCCGTCGCCGGCCGGCCCGCAGGCGAGCCCTTGACTCGCGCACGAGATGGGCGAGCAGGCCCCGCCGTCGGGCGCTCCGCAATGACCCGGTACGCCGCCGCCGCCGCAAGTCTGTCCGGTCGGGCAGCTACCGCAGTTGATGGCGTTGCCACAGCCGTCGCCGGCCGGACCGCAGGCGATTCCCTGCTGGGTGCACGAAGCGGGCGTGCAGACGCCCCCGTCGGGCTCGCCGCATTGTCCGAGCACCCCGGCGCCGCCGCACGTGAGCGGGGCCGTGCACGTTCCGCATTGGATCGTGTTGCCGCACCCGTCGCCCGCGGGGCCGCACGACAGACCCTGGCCCGCGCACGTCAGGGGCACGCAAGACGACGCCGGCGGCGTGACGCAGGACGCGAGGTCGAAGATCATGTACTCGAGGATCTTCTCCTGCGGGCTGAAGGTCTTGGAGCACTCCGTCGGGAACGGCGTGTTGTTCGCGTTGGTCACGCCGCTCACGTGGAAGTCGCTGAAGATGGCATGGCCGCACTGCGTGGCCTCACCGACCGGGGTGTTGAACGTGAAGTGCTCGACCAAGGGGTCGTTTTTCTGCGGATCCGTTCCGTCAATCCAGTCGATGGATCCGTTCGCGACGGCGTTGGCATCGTGACGCGGATTGGTGATGGCCACCTCGGGATTCGTCGGCGGATTCGCGACGTTCGAGTTCGAAAGAGCGTCCACCAGGTTCAGCCACTGCCAGAAGATCCCCGAGTGCATCGGCGCCGGAACGACGGGTGGGACCTTGCTCACGTTGAGCGTCCAGGTGACGGTGCCGGGGTTGTTGAAGTTGGGATTCCACGTGGCGACGTTGTTGAATTCGCCGTTCGCGTAGACGCCGGTACCGTAGGGGTTGCCGTAGAGCCACGAATAGCTGTAGTGCGTCGCGAAAAAGTGACCGCCATTGTTCGCGTACGTAACCAGATTCGCGAGCTCGGCCGGTGTCTTGGTCGCCGCAGCGCCCCAGCACGGGAACAAGATCTGGTCGTAATTCAAATACGTCCCGGTGGCGCCCATGAGGGTCGTCTCCGCATTGGCGTTGGGCACGGTGGCGCCAGGGTTGCCGCCGTTGTTCCCGGGGCCCCCTGCGTAGACGTGAATGCGCCCGCTCGGGTTGGCCGTATTCGACGTGAACTCGGCCTGATCCACGCCCATCTTCAGCAGCACGCACTCGAGCGCGTCGACGGCGCCCGTCGAAATCGCGGTTTCGGGGATGGATCCTTGCGTGTGGTTGCTCGGCAAGTTGAAGTTGCCGATGGGCGTGACCGCGCAGGGCGCCGGAGGAGCGATCTGGAACTCGCGGCGCCAGCGTCCAAGCTGGATGACCAGAGGCAGCGTCTGGCCCGCGGGCGGGTTCGGAACGTTCGTGAGTGTGAACGTGCCGTCGTAGTTGGTGTACGTCGTCACGAGCGGGTCGCCCGACACGTCGGCGCCGCATTGCGGGCAGGAACCAACCGTGAAGCCCTGGTTGAGCGTCGTCAGGGGCCCATTCGGCACGTACACGAGAACGTTGGGCACCGGATCCTGCGGGAGCCCCGTCCATGCGGACACGCCGGCGAGGACCGTCCCGGTGATGGTCGTCGGTGGCCCGTTCGGACAACTGGCCTGGTACGCGCAAAGCCCGCCGCAGGTATGTCCGCAGACACCTGCCGCTCCGGCGCCACCGCAGGTGTCGGCGCCCAAACAGCTCCCGCACTGCAGCAAGTTGCCGCATTCGTCGGCCGCGGGGCCGCAATTGTATCCGAGCTGGGCGCACGTCTTGGGGGTGCAGAGGTTGACGGTGCCGCCGTCGGCTGCGACGTAGACGCTGCCTCCGCAGACGTTCGCCCCGCCGCCGCCGCCGCAGTACTCCGGTGACGCGCACGATCCACAGTTAAGAAGATTGCCGCATCCGTCGGCCGCGGGGCCGCAGTTGTATCCGAGCTGGGCGCACGTCTT
>JBEKOY010000015.1:0-70002 GCA_049521295.1 Polyangiaceae bacterium
CGGAGGGTGAGGCGCCAGTCGCGGTATTGAGTTATGCAGCCTGGCGAAGAGTTTTCGGCTTAGATCCGCAAATCGTTGGGAAGAATATTCTGCTCGACGGGCAAGCGTTCAACGTTGTGGGAGTGGCGGCACCTGGATTTGCAGGGACGGAGGTGGGTTCGCCGACGGACGTGTGGGTGCCGCTAACGATGCAGCCTTTGGCCATGCCTCGAATGTCCGCCGGGGTTTTGCGCAACCGGAATGCGGGATGGATTGAGATTTTTGGGCGGTTGAAACGCGGCGCCCGTCTTGCCGAAGCGCGCGGAGAATTGCAAATCATCGCGGCGCGGCTTGCGGCGGCTTATCCGGAGTCCAACGAGCACCGCGGCGTGGACGTGATTCCCAGCTTTGGGATGGACCCCGACGACCGCGCGGCGCTGGAAAAGTTTTTTGGGCTGCTCATTGCTTCCGTGGGACTTCTCCTGCTCATCTCGTGCAGTAATGTGGCTAATTTATTGCTGTCACGGGCGGATTCGCGCCGCAGAGAAATCACGATGCGATTGGCGCTTGGAGCGAGCCGTGGACGCCTGGTACGGCAATTGTTGACGGAAGCCGTCTTGCTTTCCTTGCTTGCGGGGGGACTCGGCCTTTTGCTGGCGCCGGGGACGGGCCAACTGATACTCGGTTTCCGGCAGCCGCTGTACGCGCTGCGCGGGGTGGATACGACACCGGATGCGCGAGTGTTGGGGTTTACGATGTTGGTGGCTTTACTGACGGGGGTCTTGTTCTCGCTTGCGCCGGCGCTGCAATCTTCGAAGGCCGATCTGGTTGCCACGCTAAAAGACAACGCGCAAGGAGGTGGACGGCGATCGCGGCTGAGAAGCATTCTTGTTTCGTCGCAGATCGCGCTTTCCCTCGCTTTGCTGGTTGTGGCCGGGGTAACCGTCCGCAAAATGCGGCAGCTTGTGACGCAGGATCCCGGCTTCAAGACCGGTAATTTGCTGATGATGTCTGTTTCGCCGAGCCTCGAGGGATATTCCGAGACACAGGCGCAGCGGTTCTACGAGGAGATGCTGGCGCGCGTGGAGCGACTTCCCGGAGTTCAGTCGGCAACGCTAGCGGCCACGGTCCCTCCGGAGGATTGGAGCGGCCGCGTTTCGATCTTTTATGAGGGGCAAGCGCCGCCGCTGGACTATTACCGAGGGCACGAATTCGAGGTGGGCCGCGTCCTTGGCGTGTGGGTCCGCCGGTTCGTGGCCGACGGGCACGAATCGCGGCAGACTTTCGGGGACTTTGACGCGCGCGAAACGCCATTCGAGCGTAGTGGGCTCCTCGAGTTCCACAGCGAGCGATAAAGAGAGATTCGACAGAAACGGAAAGGGGTGCAGGGGATCGACGGCGAGCGGAGTGAGGACCGGGAACACCGATTTCCGAAAATAGGCCCTGAGCCACTCTTGCTCCGAGGCGCTCAGCGAATGGGTGGGCCGGATACGGATTCCGGCACCCGTGAGCGCCGGAAGGAGCTCGCGCTCGAACAGGGCATCCGCTCGGTTGACGTCGGCGAGCACCCTGTGACGGACCTGCTCGAGCTGCTCGGCGACCGACAGTCCGTCGGCCCCCGCCGTGGGAACGAGTGCCTCGAGCTGCTCGTGGAGACCCGACACGCGAATCATGAAAAATTCGTCGAGGTTCGAGCCGAAGATCGCCAAGAACTTCAGGCGCTCGAGCAGAGGCCATGTGTCGTCGCAGGCTTGGTCGAGGACGCGGGCGTTGAACGCCAGCCACGAAAGTTCTCGGTTGATGAAGAGCCGCGCGTCGTCGATTGCGCCGACCGGCCTGGGATTCGACGAAGCGACAGGCGGGGCTTCGCCGCCGGAGAGGGTCATGACCGACCCCTCGCATACCTTTGCGACGAACGCGCGTGGATTTGTGGGTGATGGGGCAAAAAGATGCGGGTGCGACGCTCCAGCGTCTCCTTGTGTGGGGGCGCCGCTATGTTAGGAGTGAACGAGGTGCCACCTGAACGCCCGCGGGGCAAGGATCGGAGACCATGAACAGAAGACTGATCGTTGCGACCCTTTTTCTCGCCCTGGGTGCGCTTGGGGTGGGGCTCGTTTTTGCCTGTGCCGGTTCTGCCCGCGCGGCGGGTATCGCGCAGAGTCGGCCGAGTACCCCGTTGGACGGGGATGGCGGTTGGTGATCGACGTGCGCGCGTCGCAACGACGCTCTCGCTCGCAGTCGCCCTAGGGAGCTGCGCGTCGGGTTCAGGTCCCCATGTCCCGCCCGCGCCCAAGATCGGCGCGCGTGCGGAGGCGGCCTCCGATCCGCTGGCCGAGTTACGTGCTTGGGAGGGCGCGACCCGAGATCGTACCGACTTCGCTCGCGTGCGAACGTCCGACATCGCTCTCGGCACCGATCCCTACGTCATTCGACGCATCGAGGGTCCGAACGGCAACGGGGAACCGCATGCCGAGCGCTTCGTCGGCATTTTGCGTGGGCGCGCGGCGCTGGTGGAGCTCGATGAAGCCTTGCACGAGGTGAACCGGTTCATCGCTCCGGCATCCCCGAGCGGTCTGGCGGTCTCAGGGGCTGGTGTGTTTGCCGTCGGGGAGCTTTCCAGCCGCGTCGCACGCTTCCGCACGGTGCGCGGGCGCCTCGAGCCCGCGGGGTTCATCGATCTCCCCGGGGTTCGCGCGATGCGCGACGTCGCGACGGGACCCGAGGGCGTCGTGTACGTCGTCGAGGAGCACGACGGTCGGCTCGTGACATTGCGTCCCGGAAGCGGGGACGATCCGACTCCGGCGGCGCGGGTAGATGCCGTACTGTGCCAGGGTCCGATCCACGTGCTGAGGGTTGCGAAGTTCCTTCTGGTGGATTGTCTCATCGACCACCAAGTGGTCATCCAGTCGGTCGATGCCCGCGGGTTTCCCGACCCTTCGACGGAGATCCGAATCGCTCGAGACGGTCCGATTTGGGGGATCGATGCTCTGCCGCGGGAGGACGGTTTGATTGTCGCCCTCGGAGCCGTCGAGGACCATCCGCTGGATCGCACCCAGGGGTCATTCGGCTTCATCGACTCGTTCGTCGCGCTGTATGGCGTGGACAAGGCTGGAGCGGCCAAGATCGGGGAGGTGAACGTGTCCGCCTACGGACTTGTCACGCCCAAGGCGTTGAAGGTCCTTCCTCTTCTCCCTTCCGGGGGGCTCCAGATCGTCGTCGCTGGTTATGGCTCCGATCGTCTCGCTTTGTTCGAATGGACGGATGCGATTGCGCTTGCGTCGCCGACCGTCCAAATGCGCAGCATCCCGCCGGGGGCCGCCATGATCGAGGCCTCCGGAGATGGATCTTGGCTCATCGCCGATCCGTTGATCGATTCGTGGGTGCGGGTCACTTCGTCCGACAGTGTCGTGGTGCCCGTCGAGGATGACCTGTCGCGTCAGCGCACGGCCGACTCGAGGCTGGGGGAGGCACTCTTTTTCACCACGCTGATGGCGCCGTGGAACCGGCCGGACGGCCGCCTTAGTCGCTTCACGTGCGAGACATGCCACTTCGAAGGCTACGTCGATGGTCGCACCCACCGCACCGGTCGTGGCGATATCCTGGCGACGACGAAACCGCTGGTTGGGCTGCTGAACAATCGACCCCACTTTTCGCGGGCCCTCGATCCGGACCTGACGACGATGGCGGACAACGAGTTTCGCGTGGCAGGAGCGAAAAGCGACCACGATCCATGGTTTTCTCTGTCGGCCGAGGACTTTCCATGGATCCGCCGTCTCGGCCTGAGCCGAACGACGCTAACCGCCGAGACTCTTCGACGCTCCCTCGTAAGTTTCTTCATGGATTTCACACCGCGGCCAAACCCTTCCGTCGAGGGCCGCACGCATTTTAGCGATCTCGAGCGGTCCGGTGCGATCGTCTTCCGGGACGAGTGCGAAGGCTGTCACCAAGCCCGTCTCGTGGCCGACGATTCGTCGACCCGCGTTCCGTTCGAAGGATGGCAAGCCCTCGTGATGGCACCTCAAGGAGCGATCGTTTGGGCTCGTGCCGAATACGCGAAGACGGGTGTCACTCCGTACGTCAATGAGCGTGGCGCACGGGTCGTCTCGCTCAGGCGCCTGTACAAGAAGCACCCGTACTTCACGAACGGAACCGCAAGGGACGTGCGCGGGGTCCTCGATCGGGTTCGAGTGGCGGACACCCGCTTCTTCCATGAGGGCGGGCCCGAATCCGCGCGGATCCTCTCGGAAGCCCAAAAAACGGCCTTGGCAGCTTTTCTCGACTTGCTTTGACGCACACTCGTCGACATGACCCCTGGACTTGGTCTAAGGTCCGCTCGCTCGTTTTCCGAAGGGGTTGTCAGAAATATGTTGAAGCAAAAATACGCAGTGGTGCTTACGCTTATCGGGGTTGCCGGGGCGATCACGTGTGGGGCAGTGGTTGTCACCGGTTGCTCGTCCAGTGAATCAAACTCCACCCCCGAGGACTCGGGGCCAGACCAAAGCGTTCCCGACGCGTCGAGCGACCAGGGAACAGGTTCCGAGACGACGGTTGATGCCTCCGATGGCGGCGTGGGCGACGCGTCCGACGGCGGCCACGAACCCGACGGCAGTGTCGGCGATGCGTCCGACGGCGGCGAGAGCGATGCCGCCGACGGCAGCGTCGGAGATGCGTCCGACGGCGGTCACGAATCCGACGGCAGCGTCGGCGATGCGTCCGACGGCGGTCACGAGTCCGACGGCAGCGTCGGCGACGCATCCGACAGCGGCAGCGACGCATCCGACAGCGGCAGCGACGCGTCCGACAGCGGCAGCGACGCGTCCGACAGCGGCAGCGACGCGTCCGACAGCGGCAGCGACGCCTCGTCGGACGGCTCAGTCGAAGCCGACTAGCGGAACCGATGCCGGGCTGACATCAGCCCGGCGTCTCGAAGATTGCGCGTTTCGGGGTGTCCGATCCGGGCAGCCGCGATCCCGCGGCGGCAGCCTGTTACTTGATGAAGTATCCTGAAACGCGCCATCGCCCATCGGGCTCCTGGGTCGGCGTGACCGTCTCGATCGCACCCGGCTTCTTTTCGAAGTGCGTATCGAACTTGAGCACCACGTACTGTCCGTCGGGGGCGCCCGGAAGGGTTCTCGAGTATTTCGCCGTCTTGAGCGTTCGTGAGATCACCTTGCCGAGCGGATCGCGCACTCCACGGACGGCCCTCTCCCAGCCCGCCTGGTCGATGGTTCCTTTGAAGAGAGCCGCGGCCTCGTTAAAGCTCTGCGCGTTGTTGCCTGCGTCCACGAGGGCGAGCCAGGCGTCGGCCGAGGCGCGCGCGGCCTTCTCGTACCCCGTCGTCGACCCATCAGCTGCGGCCATCTGAGTCTCAGTCGCCTGAGCATCGATTCCTGGCGACTTCCTTTCCGTACAGCCGCAGACCGCCAGCAGCACCGCGGTGGCGCGCATGACGTCCAGCCGGGCCCTCGCGCGGCGGTGGGACATTGCGCCGAAGGCTAACTCCGCTTGCATGCCGGAGCAATCGACGTGCGCCGAGATTTCCGCTCTTGGCTCCCCGCGCTGCACTCAAAAACCTTGGCTCGCAATAAGGCCGCATGAGCGGCAAGGGCGTCATGCAGGGAGCTGGCGGACCGATTCGTTCGGTGCTCTAGGGATTGCGGCGGACGGGGAACGACGCAAGCACCGATTCGACGGCGCGGCCCAAGCGCCCATAGTCGACCGGTCCCGGATTGACCTCGGTACGAGCCGAGCCGTGCCAGACGAGTTGATGGGTTTCCCCATCGAACGCGTCGATCACGAATGCACCCTCGACGAGGTCTCCCTCTTCTTGGTCGAGCTCTCCATGGTACTCGGACGTCCCCATGTCGGCGGGGCCGGGCACGTTGCCCGGGGTGTCGTTTGCGCGTGACGCCTCGGGTAAACCGGAGACGCCACCGCCGAGCGGCATGATCCCGGTGCCGGTCGGCACCTCCACCTCGCGACGCCCGGCCTCGATTCTCACGACGAGATCGGCGTGCTCGTGGGCGGCGAGTCCGTACCCTCGGCTCTGAAGAATTGCCGCGGCGAGCTGCCGGACATGCTCGCGCACATCAGCCGACCGAGGCGAGGCCACATGGCCGGCAGGGGCCCGGCGGCTCACGTCGAAAGCGATCGTCCGGTACCGTTCGAAATGGGCATCGGGAGATTGAATCGCGTGAACGTGGATCGCCGGTGCGCAGCCGCCACTCATGAGCGCGGCGACCAGAACGAGAAAAAAGATCTTCACGGGATGAGCCATCTTACGGCGTCTCACGGGATCCGGCTCGACGCGTGTGCGTGAGGCGCAGGGCTGGCGCGCTTAAGCCTACGGGAGCCGACATGTTCGGTGCTCTACGACGTCGGCCGCATCGGGCCGGCCCCGGTCGATTGGAGTCGCTCGAGCAGATCTTCACGCTCGAGCGCCAAGGCTCCGAGGGTCGTTCGGACCATGTCGAAGTGCTCCTCCAAGAGGTCAGCGCGCCTTCCACGCCGCGAGCGCGGCCAGCGATGCGGCAGGCCATGCAGAGACCGCGATGGCGCTATACACGATCCCGAGCGCCCGCGGCCCCGGGCCCGTAAGTAGAAGTGCGTCGCGGGCGGCTTCGAGCACGGTGTGCCCGGTGATGATGAGAAAGAGGACGGACGCGAAACCCAGCAGGGCGACACGCCCTTCGCCATCGCGCACGTCCAGCAAGCGAGGCATGGCTCGCCGCAATCGTGGAGGCTCACTCAGGGCTTGGTAAATAGCAACGCGAACCGATCGCTTGTTCCCCGCCGCTCCGCGGCCGCTTCCGGGGAGTCGTTCCAGTCGCGCGCATCCGAGGGGTTGCGCAGAAAGTGCCCTTCGCGTTCCAACACGAAACCTGCCTGTTGCACTTCCGATCGCACGACCGCTTCGTCGATGCGATGCAGTGTTTGCACGTTGGCGATCCCGGTGCCGGGCCGGGCGCTATGATCGATGACGGCGAATTTGCCGGCCCTCTTGAGCGCAGCGAACACCGCGCGATTCATGGCCCCGCGGTCGACGCCCAGCCAAACCGTGTCGTGGTAAACGAGGTTGATGACGACCAGATCGAGATCGCGTGCCTCGGTTGGAAACGGGTCGTCAAGTTCCTGGTCCACCCGCACGATGTTCTTCGCAGCCGGCGTGGACAGTCGTTTCGCCCAAGACACTTCGGATCCCTGCAGGATGAGCCGAGGATTCTCGGCGTAGACGATACCGGTGGGCCCGACCGCTCGTGCGAGGAGCTCTGCGGTATACCCCGCTCCAGCCGCCAGCTCTCCGATGCGCATCCCCGGCAAGACACCGAGGAACGTCAGCATTTCTGCCGGGCGTCGACCCGCGTCGAGCCGCCGGTCCAAGGGCGAACGATCGGCCGCTGCGACGACGGCGCGAGCCTTGGGGGAGGCGACGATGGGTGCCGGCTCGCCCACGGGTGCGGATGCAGCGGGGCCGGCCGCGGCGCAGCCGACGGCAGCGACGGCGCAGAGGGCGACGTAAAAAAAACGCACACGGTTGAGATGCTTCGGCGCCGCGCTTCGTGACGGACATCGCGCGAGTCTGCCGCCGGCGTCCGCTTCCGCCGTCCTTACGCTGTGCGTTGTCGATTCGGACTGTACGTCCGCGCGGGCGCCCAGAGGGCCAGCGTTTGCGCGCGTCGATGTCCACCGACCTTGACCGGTCACCTCGACGCCCGCTCTCTAAACCGGTCGCATGTCGCTCCAGCGCAAGTGCCGAGCGACGATCCGACAGAAATCCATGACCGAGTTATCGTTCCTTGCGCTCGATCCCGGCTATGCGGTACCCGCGAGTCGGTCCGAGATCGTACAAGTGCACGCGCAGGGGTGCCTCGGAGAGACCGTCCTCCAGCGCAACACGGACATAGCGGCTCGGCGCGTCGTCTGGTTCCCCGCCATCTCGGGCGACGTGATTCAGCTCGACGCACAAGCGCGCGCCCTCGTCCCTCGTGACGGGCAGGCTGACCCCACCGTCCGCGCGTACGACGTAGCGGAGCCCTCGGATTTTCGCAAAGCGGCGTGATGCGGCCAGGTCGACGCCGCACAGACGGTCGCCCTTTTCGATCTGCACGGAGGCGATGGGGGATAGCCGCGTGAGGTACCGCTCGAGGATGCGTTCGAGCCGTTCCTCGAGCACGCGAGCTACGTAGGCGGTATGCCGTGGATCGGTGAATTGCCCCACCTCGGCGAGTGCAAGTACCATCTCCGGAGTGAAGCGCGCGAGGATGCGCGCCATCCAGGCCGCGTCGCGCTCGGTCATCCGTATGAATGCCGGATTCGGATATTCGTTCTTCCACTGGTCGGGAACGAAGTGATCGGCGTCGAAGTAGCCGAAGATTTCGTACCCGGCGACCCGGTTGCGGTCCCACGGGCGCAACGGGACTCCCAGGGTCAAGAAGTCCGATGCGATGTCACCCCAATCGACGATGTACGAGTAGCCCATGCGTCGGGTGATGGCTTCTTGCGGCCAGTTCCCGCCGAGGCAGTCGCCCCAGTCGAGGTACGAGTGAACGACCCGGCCGGGCGAGGAGTCGGGGTCGCTGGGGCGATTCGCCAGCCAGATGTCCATGCTGTTCTTCTCGTTGCTGTCGACGTGCCCGAGCCATGCCGCCAGCAAGCGATCGGCGCGCAGTTCGCGACGGTCCTCGTGCGGCACGACGTCGTTCGGATCGTCGGCGCGCATCCCTTCGTAGCGAAAGGGGCCCAACAGCTTGCCCGGCAGCCACGCCGACGCAAGCATGCGGACCCGTTCGCCACGGCGTGGTGCAGCGCGCAAGATTCGGTCGAGCGCTTCGCGATCGAAGTCGTGCTCGTCGCCCAGTGTCGAAAATTTGTAGCGCAGCCCGCGGGTCAGTTTTAGGGTCGACGGCTTGAAGTAGACGACTTGCTCGCAAGTCGTGTTGTAGCCCGCGGCATGATACGCGGCGGAGGCGATGACCGTGGCCGCGCTCGACAGCTCCGGCTGGTCGGCGTCGTCGAGCTTGAACAGGTACCTGCCTTTGCCTGGAACATTCACGCGAAATCCGGGCGAATTGCCGCTCGTCTTTCCCTTCTCGATGACCCAGCTTCCGTCGGTGGCGCCGTCGGGGTCGATCAGCGACGACGGGTCGCAACCTCCAAGCACGAGCTCGTCGCGGCTCATGGGCCTCACGCCCAGGCGGTTGGTGAACCACGAAGAGTCGGGCACCTCGTCGAGGCTGTTGACGTCCACGGACTCGTCGCTCACCGCGATGCCGAGAGTCTGCGACAGTCGGCGAAAAAGAACGTTGTCGGTCTCGTCCCAGAGTTGGGGGGAAACGTACGTCCGTGGCGCGCAGGATACGTGCCGTGGGTCCTTTGCCGTCGGTTCCATGTGACAAGGCGCAATGACCGAGCGGAGGTCACCGTCCCGCCAGAGGGGCTCTCGCAGCGGAAAGCGGCGCTCCTGGCGAGCGCACGATGCGACCGCCATGCATCCGATCAAGGCGAGGGAGCGAGATTGAGAAGTCATGTTCACCCGAAAGCGTGGCCCTACGAACGAGTCGACCGCGCCCCGTCTCGCGAACGTTGGGCGCGAACAGGGCCCGTCACGACCTGGGCGAGTGAACATCCAACTCTAGGCGATGGCGGTGGACGTTTCTTGCGGGTGGTGCGCCGACAACCTCGGCGATTACGCCGAGGGCCTTCTCGACTACGACTTGCACACCGCGTTGCAAGCCCATGTCGCGTCTTGTTCGCGCTGTACCCGTCTGGTCCTTGACTATCGGGCGATCCCAAGAATCGTCCGACGCGGCACGGACTGCGAGATGCCGCATGACGTCCAAAGCCGCCTGCGCAGATGGCTCACGATGACCTCGAAACCTTGAAGGCGTCGATCGCGCGCGAATTTTGCGCATCTCCGCAGGCTCTGCGGGCTTTCCACCCCCGGGCGAACGTGGCATCCACCCCGCGAGCGCACATGACTTCCACGCACCGAGCGCACAAGAACCGGGTGGCAGCGGGTGGCCCTGCGATTGCACCGGCTGCCCATACCATGCTCGTCAGCACCACCGAAGCGTTGAACACGGACGAGGCGCTCGCGGCACAGGCACGACGAGGCATTGCGAGCGCGTTCGTCGTCTTGGTGACGCGTTACCAGAAGCGCATCTACCGTCTTGCCATGCGCATGTCGCGAAACTCGAGCGACGCGGAGGAAATTACACAGGAAACTTTCCTGCGAGCGCATCGCGGGATCAGCACCTTTCACGGCGCATCGCGCTTCAGGACGTGGCTCTACCGAATCGCCATGAACGAGGCACTCATGCGTTGGCGCCGGGCCAAGCGTCGTCCGACCGAGTCGCTCGACGTGGCCTTGCCTGGGTTCGCCGACCTTTCCGTGGCGGCATGGGCCCCCTCGGAGCGCGCCGACGATCTGGTTGGAAGCAAGGCACTGATGCAGCGCGTGCGAGAGGCTCTCGACCGGCTCGACGAAGAGCACCGGTCGGCGCTGGTCTTGCGGGACCTGGAGGAGTTGACGGCAGAGGAGGCGGCCGAGGTGCTCGGTGTTTCGCCGGATGTCGTTCGACAGCGCGCGCATCGAACGCGTTTGAAGCTGCGCGAGATGCTCGCGGGTTTCCTGACCGACGGCCGGTGAGCTTGGGGTGCCGAACGATCGGCCTCGCGATACTCTTGGTGGTGTTGCTCGGTTCGTCGACCGCGCGCGCCGCCGACGGCGGTTCGCTTCCGGCGGAGGGGGATCCGCGATGGACGCACGCCGGTTCAGACGACTACGCGCTGACCGCCGCCGGTCTTGCGACTCTGGCTCTCGAGGCGACGTTCCTGCAGGGTGAGGTCCCTGCGCTGCACTGGACTGGCCCCATCCTTTTCGACCGGGCCGTGAGGGACGTCTTGCGCGGCGCGACGGCCCAAACCCGCGACGCGGCGGCGGTGGCGAGCTGGTCGCTTCTGGCGCTCGGCATCGCTTACCCGCTTCTCGACGTGCCGTACGCGTGGCGCCGCTACGGATCGGCGATGGCTTGGGATCTCTTCTGGCAAGACGAAACGGCGATCTCGCTGGTTAGTGCGACCGACTTGGCTCTTCGTGACCTCATCGGTCGAGCGCGTCCCATGGTGAGCGACTGCTTGGCTGCCGGCGGCAGCGCGCCTGGACTCAGGTCCCCTCACCGCTTCTTCTTCGATGTCTTCTTTGCGCCCTTCTTCGGCGGCTTGGCCTTCGACCAGACGCCGAGCGTCGCGCCCGTCGGATCCGCGAAGATCCCGATGATCCCATTCTTGCCGATATCCATGGGTGGCAGGACGACCTTGGCGCCGCCCTTCTCCGCCTTCGCGAGAATCTTCTTCACGTTGTCCACTTCGACGTACGGCAGCCATGTGACCGGGGCTCCGGGCATGGGTTGCGCTTGCATACCGCCTCCGGGGCCCTTGCCGGCGACGATCATCGTGTAGACGCCGCCGTCCGCGCCCATCGGCGTATCGGTCAACTTCCAATCGAAGAGCTTCTTGTAAAACTTCTTTGCAGTACCGAGGTCTCCGGTCGTCAATTCGATGTGGGCAAACGGATTGGCCATGGGCTGTCTCCTGGGCAAACGGGGGGTCTTGACATCGCTCGCGCCGAGCGTGTCACCAAGAGACCACGTTCTCGTCCCGAATCAAAGATCGCGGGGCCCCTCTTACCGACCGTTCGAGTGGGCCGCGACCGCTCAACGTCGCAGCGAATCGCGGCAGCCGGGTGTCCGCGCTCTCACAAGAAGGCTGCGGCGAGGGCGATTCCGCGCGTCGGGCTGATCATCGGCGACAGGCTCCGGCTCGCGTCTGCGGGTGGCGCGGCTTGCGCGTCGGCCGGTGGCAAGACCGCCAGCTACCCGACCACGAGAGCCGACCTGCCGCGCATCGATTCCATCTCCGATGCCGGCACCGCCGATGTGTGACAGCCGTTTGAGGCAGCCCGAGGGGGGCGTCCCGCAGCAGGTCGTCCGCCCGATCCCGCTCTTCGTCGGTAATATGGCGATCCTGCCCGTTCGCGCTGGCCCTTGAACCGACGTTGCGGGCAACATGATCAAGCGAAAAAACGTGGATACCACTTTGCTACTGCGTCTGCGGGCCTTGGGGGCGGTCGTTGCCACGATGTCGATGGCGTTGGCCTCCGGCTGTTCCTCCACCCAGACCAATCTGCCGCTTATCGGAAACTGCGACGCCCACTGCTCCTTGCCGATCGCGAGCGTCGGGATTTCGCCGGTCCAGTCCAGCGAAGCGGGTTCGGGGGTGTGTCCCGTCGACACGACCGATTCTCTTTGCCTTCAATGCCTCAGCGCCGATTGCTGCAGGACGCTCAACGCGTGCGAATCGACCGCGGAGTGCCAAAATTTGGTCAACTGCGAGGGGGCTTGCACGAACACGGCATGCACCGCCGGCTGCGAGCAGGCCTTTCCGAATGGCGCCATCGCCCTCGACGCCTTGAACACGTGCGAAACGGCCGAATGCCCAGTATGCAGTCAGCTGGGCGTCGGCGATTCCTGCGATGACTCGGGATCCACCTGCAACGCCGGGCTCTCGTGCACCGGTCTTTGGTGCACCGAACCATGCTCGCTCATGTCCGATTGCGTGGGGCTCGGCGCGGCCGGCGGCAACGTGCTGGGCCAACCCAACGCTTGCATCCCAGGCGTGAGCGGCAGTGACACATGCGTTCCGGGTTGCACGACGGATTCGGATTGTCAGTCGTTCCCGGCGACGTACTGTCTGTCGACGACCTCCGTGGCCGGGTCGTCGGTGATGGTGTGCACGAGCCCTCCCGACGCCGGCCCCGGCTGAGGCCGGCGCGCGTGCCGAGTCGATGGGTCGGTCGAACGCTCGACGGGTCGGCACACCGCGATGCGGTGGTCATTCGAGCGCGGGCGACCCCTGAAATACATAAGACCCGACGTGCCGCAGTCGGCTCCGAGTGTCGAGCCAGACCTTGCCGCCGATTTGCCGCCAGCGGTGACAGAACGTGAAGTCCTCGCTCAGGAAGGTGCCGGTCTCTGGATCGATCATGCAATCGAACAGAGTGTACAGATTCGAGCTTTGGCGCGCCGGAGCCGGGTAGGTGTGCATGGCCGCGTACCGCGTCTCAGGGTAGGCAGCGACCAGCCGCTCGACGACCGTCCTCCGAATCAACATGAATCCCGTTCCAGCAAACTGCGCCGTGACGAAGCCATCGCGCTCCTCTCGGTCGCTCGTGGACAGCGGTACTCCCACGTAGTGCAGCCCGGCCTCCCGCAGCTGGTCCACGGTGAGGCTATCGGTGGCCGATCGCCGCGCGGCTTGTGACCAGTCCAGGTTCTTGACGGGGTACATTCCCGCAACGACATCCTCGTTGAAGGCGAGAAGACGCCCCACCTCCTGCGGTTCGAATCCCGTATCGGCATCGATGAACAGCAGGTGGGTGGCGTCGGGGCTGTCGAGAAAGCCCGCGAGGATGCTGTTTCGGCTGCGCGTAACGAGTGAGTCGTGGGCCGCCGTCCACAGCCCGACCCGGATGTTGTGCGTGCTGGCATACGCCATCAGCTTCAGCATCGAGTGAAGGTAAACGTGCGTGACGAGACCTCCGTAGCACGGTGTTCCGACGATCACGTTCGGGGGCGACGGCATGGCGTTCAGGTTACCATCGGCTGCGCGTCTCGAGCCGACGCGTGCAAGCGACGTGGCAAGTGTTAGCGTGGCCGGTGCGATGCATGACCCGGAGCCGATCGATCGCGGACTCAGTGCCAAGGGGGACAATGGCGCGGCGGCGCCGTCGCCGCTGACATCCATTCCGTCGAAGCAGGAGATCGGTCGGGCCGTGGCCGCGGCGCGAGCGGCCCAGTGGCACTGGCGACTCGAACCGTTGGAGACGCGGGTGGCGGCGCTTCGTCGTGCGGCAACGGCGATGCTGCGCAGGCGCGCGGAGGTCATGGCGCTGTCGCGCAAGGAAATCGGCAAGGTGGCTGCCGAGGCACTGTTCTTCGAGGGGCTCGGCTCCCTCGACGCGATGGCCGGGTGGGCGCGGGTCGTGAGGAGCGCGGTGAGGCGGCGACGGGTCTGGCTGAATCCGCTCAGCTTTCCGCGCAAGAGCGCGTTCGTCGACTACGTGCCCCGCGGCGTCGTCGGCGTGATCGCCCCCTGGAACTATCCCGCGGCGGGCCTGTATCGGCCGATCTTTCCGGCTCTCATGACGGGCAATGCGGTCATCCTCAAGCCGTCGGAGCACACGCCGCGAACGAGCGCGTGGCTGGTCGACCGGCTGGCCGAGGAGCTTCCGGCATGCCTCGTTCAAACTGTGCAAGGCGATGGTCGCACGGCGACCGCGCTCATCGACGCCGGAATCGACGCCTGCGTTTTCACGGGGTCCGTGCGCAACGGGCAGGCGGTTCGGATCCGCTGCGCCGAGCGCGGGATTCCTTCGAGCATCGAGATGGGGGGCAAGGATGCCGCGATCGTCCTTTCGGATTGCGACCTGCCCCGGACGGTCGCAGGCATCACCCACTGGGCGCTGAGCAACGCCGGGCAGGCGTGCGGAGCGATCGAGATTGCCTACGTGGAGGAGGCGATCGCGGACGACTTCGTCGCCGCGATGCGTCGTGCGTGGACGCGATTGACCGCCGAGTCGGTTGCGCCGCTCGGCAATCGCCAACAACTCGACCTCGTGCGCGCCCACGTCGAAGACGCACGGGCCAAAGGGGCCGACGTCGTCAGCGGCGGCGTGGGCCCGGATTCCGGTCTCTGGTATCCGCCCACGCTTCTCGATCGGTGCGACGAGCGCATGTCGGTCATCAAAGACGAGACCTTCGGCCCCATCCTCGCGATCATTCGCATCGAAGCTCTCACCGAGGCGGTGCGAAGCATCAATCAGTCGCGCTACGGACTTGGGGCGTCGGTCTGGTCGCGCGATCTCGCGCGCGCACAGCGCATCGCCGAGCGCCTCGAAGTCGGCGTCGTAAACATCAACAACCATGCCTTCTCGGGGGCGATTCCTTCGCTGCCCTGGAGCGGCACCCGTGAAACGGGCTTCGGCGTCGCGAATGGGGCCGAGTCGCTTCACACGTTCGTCCGCCCACGCGTGACGACGGTCGATGCTTCGGGCGGCCCGGACCTGTACTGGATGCCCTACGACGATACGCTGATGGGTTTGGGCGAGACGCTCGCCGAAGGGCAGCTCGGCAGGTTCGATGGGGCCTGGAAGCTGCCGCATTTGATCCGTCATCGATTGAGGACGATTCGCGACTTCTTCCGGTGAGCGCCTTGGCCTGGGCGCATGGGGACCATCGACCTGCCTGGGAGATCGGCGCGAGGGACGACCGGCGGCCCAGGCTCCACAGGCAACTCGCGCCGCCACGGTGTCCGCTCCGGCTTTCAGCCCAATCGCTCGGCGATTCGCTCGCCGGCGCGTGTCGCCACCGCCATGATGGTCAGCTGGGGATTGACTCCGAGAGGGCCGGCAACCGTGCTTCCGTCCACGATGTAGAGGCCCGGGACGTCGTGGGTTTCGTGATCGAGCCCGACGACGCTCGTCTTGGGGTCGCGGCCCATCTTGCACGTCCCGAGCGGGTGGTAGCTGAGCCAGCTGATGTCGGCGGGAGCGATCCGAGCACGGCGAAATCGGGCAAAGTCGGCGTCGCGTTCGATGGCGCCCGTGCCGAAAACGACCGGATAGAGTGCCTTTGCGCCTGCCGCAAGGCACATCTCGCCGGCATGAATCATTGCGCGGTGCATGCGATCGACGTCCGCCGCGCCGATGCGGTACGTGATGAGCGGCAGGCCCCCGACATCGCGCCAAACGCGACCGTTCGGCGTGGCATCGCGAACGAGCAGTCCGAAGGAGGCGATGTGATCCATGCGTTCGAGGGTCGACATGAGCCGGCGGCCCGAGAAGGGAAAGAGCATGGGCGCGACGTTGAGCGCGGGCTGCGCCGCGGTCATCAGAATCCCCTCCCGAAGGAAGTGGTCGCACGCATAACCCTGCGGAATGTGGCGATGCCCTTCGATCGCTTCGTCGAACAGGGCCAATAGTCCGCTGCTCGGGTGCGTACTCAGATTGCGACCGACCTGCCCGCTGCGGTTCGCGAGACCTTGCTTGAGCAACAGCAGCGGGGTCGGAATGGCGCCGCCCGCGAGCACGACCGCGCGGGCCCGGATGCACATGCGCTCTCCGAGCCTCGATTCGGCCTCGATGCCCACGGCCCGGCCTCCCTCCAAGAGGACGCGGCTTGCGCGCGCTCCGGCGAACAGCACGCCGCCCCGCTGGAGGGCCGGAGGCAGGTAGGCAATCTGGGTCGATCGCCTCGCGTCCTGCCGGCACCCGAAGTCACAGAAGCCGGACCCATCGCAGTCCGGCGCGTTGCGCGGGATCGGGCCGTGGCTCCATCCGAGCGCATCGCAGCCACGCGCCATGACGTCGCCGATGGGGCCGATCGTTGGCTTGCGCGCCGGCTGCACGTCGAGGATCCGCTCGACCCGGTCGAAGTGCCGGCTCATCGCCGCCGGGGCGAAGTCGTCGGTGCCGAGCTCCTCGGTCCACCGCTCGAGGACCCAGTCGGGCGCACGAATGCACGTGCCGCCGTTGACCGCAGTGGACCCACCCACCAGGCGGCCCATGAAGATGGGCATCACGACGTTGCCGACCGAAAACGCCGCGCGGTAAAAGCGCTGATGGGCGCGAACACTGCTGCCGTCGAAGGCGTCGCGCAAGTAGTGCTCGCCCTCTTCGAGGTACACCACGGCATGGCCGCGCTCGGCGAGCTCGCGGCCGACGACCGCTCCACCGGCTCCGGTGCCGACGATCACGGCGTCGCATTCGACGTTCTCGGCGTGACGGTCGATCCTGCGTATTTGGGCCGTCCAGCGCGGGGACTCGACCGATTGCAGGACGTCGAGACTCGAACCGCTCTTGTTGTGCCGATCGACCCGATCGAAGTGCACGAGCTTGTACACGAGGCCGATGAGGATCAGCGGACCGCGGAGAGCTCCGTCTCGCTCCCACCGTTGCAACAAAGCGTCCTGCTGAGCTGCCGAGAGTCGATGGAATCGCCGCCCCGTCTTGGCTATAGCGGCAGCATCGAGCGCTTCGTGCGCGAGGTGCCACGCGCGCGCGAGCGCGGGATGCATCGATCGAACGAGGCTTTCCGCCATGGCTTGGGTGCGTTCGTCGGCCCCGCCGTCATGGGTCGATCCGGGAATGATCGCCTCCGCGAGTGCGAGGGCCGATCGGCTCCGACCGGGGCGCGAGACGGAAAACGTGCGTGCCGCGTCATCCACGCGCGCGTTTGTATCACGGCCGCGCCGAAGGCCCCACCGAGTGTCCCGGTCGGCCGGCGTGATCGGCGGTCCCGCGCCGGCGTTGTTCGCGATCTCTTCTCGTGACACGAGCGCTATAGCGACGCAGTGCGAATTTTCAGACGACTCGGCGCCGCAGGGTCGGCTCTTTGGCTCGGCCTCGCGGGTGCCCCGGCGGCGGCGCAAACGCCGGCCCCGACCCAAAAGCTGCGCTGGGATCCCTCTCTCGACCTCGCGGTGACGGTGGGCGGCGCGGCCGCCTGGATCGCCAGCGAGGTGCTCAAGCCCGACCTCGCCCCATCGCACTGCCGATGGTGCAGCGTGGACGCGGCGGACGCGGGCGTCCGCGACGCGTTGGTTTGGCGCGACACGACCGCGGCCGACACGATCAGCAATCTCGCGGGGTTTGCCCTTATGCCGCTCGTCAGCGTGGGATTCGATTCCCTTGCGGCCGCTCACCAACGTGCGCTCGGCAACGTGCCCGAAGACGCGTTGGTCATCGCGGAGGCCGGTGTCGTGGCAGCCGACGTGACTCAGCTCACGAAGTGGCTCGTGGGTCGGGAGCGACCCTTTGTCCACGCACTACGACCCGAGGAGAAACCGCGGACGGCCCAGCCTTCCGACAACAACCTCTCGTTCATTTCCGGCCACACGACGGAGGCATTCGCGCTGGCGGCTGCCTCGGCCACGATCGGTGCGATGCGTGGCTACCGATGGGCGCCACTGGTCTGGAGCGTGGGCGGCGCGGTCGCAGCCACCACGGGCTACCTGCGCATCGCCGCCGACAAGCACTGGCTGACGGACGTCGTCATGGGGATGGTGGTCGGCATCGGGATTGGCGTTGCCGTGCCGTACGTGTTTCATTCCGCGATCGAGGCTCCGGTCCGCCCGCCCGCGTCGTCCGCCGTGCATGCGCAGGCTGTGCCGGCGGTGACCGCACTGACCCTCGCGTGGTGACGGAAGATGGCTCGCAACCGACTCCCGGCGCCGGCGAGGCGGCCCGCCCGTGTCGTGCCTCGTGAACTTGAAGACGATTTTCAAATTCTGGTTGACGAGAACTTGATAATCACGTTCAATTACGAGATCGAGAATGCGGCAGCCCCCAGTCATCCGGACCGGCCGCGCGCGCACGATGGCGGCGCTTCTCGCCATCGCGGTGGCGTGGCTCGCCCGGGACGGACGGGCCGACGACCGCGCGCCGTCGCAGGCGCCCGGCGATTCGCTCGCCACACCGTTTGCACTGCGCGGCACGGTCCACGACCCGGCGCATACCCCCGTCGAGGGCTCCGTCGTCGAAGTCTTCGGCTCTCTGGACACGTCGGTCGCCGAGGCGCGCTCCGACTCCACCGGCGCCTTCGATCTGCCGCCGTTGCCGGGGGGCTCCTATCGCATCGTCGTCAGCCACAGCGGCTTCATGACGTCGGAGGTCGCCGTAGACCTTCGGCCGACGACGGCACCGTTGGACGTGATTCTAGAGGTCGCGGCCGCGGCGCAGGTCCCGGCGGTGCAAGAGGTGCAAGTCCGCGGAGACCGCGGAGCCGGGCCCGGGCAGACCGGCAGCAGCGTGTCGGTGCTCTCCCGAAAGGATGTGCAAGCGCTTCCCGGCGGCGACGCCCAAAGCCTAAGCCAAATCATGCTCACGCAGCCCGGGTTCACTCCGGACACCTTCGGGCCGGACGGAGTGCTGCACATCCGCGGTGAGGAAACGGGAGTCCTCTACGTCGTGGACGGGGTGCCGATTCCCGGAGGCCTTGCCGGCCAATTCACCGACGTTCTTCCGACCGGGCTGGTGGAGAGGGTGCGCCTCATCAGTGGCGGTCAGCCCGTCGAGTACGGCCCGAATCCCGGCGGGGTCGTCGACGTCACGACCCGCCACGGGACCGGTACTCCCGAAGGCGCGGTCCAGATGGTCTACGGGACCTACCAAAAGGCCCAGCCCTCGGCTTGGTATTCACAGGCGTTCGGCAAAGCCGATGTCTTCGTGGCCGGCACCTTTCTGAGTACGCAGCGCGGACTGGATCCCCCGGCGGTGAGTCCCATCCTGCACGACGGGCTCCAATCCGGCAGTGCCTTTACGCGGATCGACGTTCGACCCAACGAGCGCGAGCGGATCGAGCTGCTCGCGAGATACTCCCAGGCCGACTTTCAAATCCCGATCGATCCGACGCTCCTGCCGCTTTCGGACGGCCCGCCAAACGCAAAGCAAGGGCCTGACATCTATGGAAATAGCCCGCCGCAGTTTGTTCCCTACAACGCCAATCCGACCGAGGCGGAGCGCGACCTGTTCGTGACCCTGTCGTATTCCTACGCCTTCCCGATCGGCCGCGTACAACTCGCTCCGTACGTCCGCTCTTCGTACGGCGACTACAAATGCGATCCGGCCGGCTCGCTTGGAGCCACGGCCGACCCGGGATCGCCCTGCTCCGACGTCACGCGCAACCTTCTGCATGAAGGTCAGACCGCGACGGTGGCATGGGCGGCGGGCGAACAACAGCGGTGGAAGGCGGGCGTCGCATTCGATGCGGCCCAATCCGCGGTTGGCTACACGCAGTTCACGCGCTACGCATCGGCGATGGCCGGTCCGGATCCGGCTCTGACCGTCTCGGGCCGCAACGACACCCATTTCTTTGCCGGTGGCGCGTTCGTCCAAGACGAAATGACGTTCGGGAACCTCAAAATCTTCCCCGGTTTGCGTGCCGACCTCCAGGACGCCAGCTTCGCCGGCACCCACGAGCCGAACCTTCTGCTGACGGGCCCGAGCGCGCGCCTCGGTGTTTCTTACTCGTTCTCGAAGACCCTCGTGCTCCACGCATTTGCAGGCTACATCTGGCAGCCGCCCAATGCGGTGGACGCGGCGGTGGCGGCGCGCGTCCTCAACGTCGCCCCCGGCCAGCCCATTTCCGTCGACGTCAAGGCCGAGAGGGACGAGTCGGCCGAGGCCGGACTCTCGTACCGCCTCCCGAGGCGATTCGAGGCAAGCCTGACAGGGTACGGACGCATCTCGCAAGACACGCTCGACGTGCAGACCGTTGGCTCGACCAACCTCATCGAGGACTACAATTACGATCGCGGCCGGGCGGTCGGTGCCGAGATCGTCGTCCGCGGCACGGTCAATCCAGTTCTCGAGGGATTCAGCAACGCGAGCTGGAGCCTCGGCCAAGGCAAGGGAATCGACTCGGGCCGTTACCTCTTCACGGTTGCGCAGGTCGCCTACCCGGGCTGGCAGACCCTCGACCACGTGCAGCGATGGACCGTCAATGCCGGAGTCGATCTGCACGATGCGTCTGAGAAGAGCCACCTTGCGGTGCTCTTCCAGTACGGCAGCGGCCTACGAACCGGCCCGGACAACAACGAGACGGTCCCAGGGCACGCCACGTGGAACCTGACCTTGCGGCACCGCTTCGACTTCCCGCCCATCCATCCGGAGGTCGCCGTGGATGTCTTCAACGTGTTCGACGCAGTGTATGCCCTGCGGATCGCGAATGGCTTTGTCGGCAGCGCGTACGGCGCGCTTCGCCAGGTCGACGTGCGTCTGATGGTCCCCTTCGGGGGCTGAGGTTCGGACAACCGGGAAGCGCGCATGAAACCTCGTCCCCTCACTCTCTGCGTGGTCGTGCTGCTTGTCGTGGATTGCGGCCCACTCTACAAGGACAGCGGGGTGGCGGATCCCGCCTCGTGGTGGCCGTGGATTTGCGACGACGACAGCGGCCCGCTACCCGAATCCGGCTGTCCGCCGTCTTGTCCGGATGGCGGAGCCGATGGTGCCGGAGCCGACGGCGGCTGTTGAATCCGCGCACACGAGTGCCGCGCTTCCGCCGAGCGGGCCGCAATCTTGTCGGCTATGAGCGCGGCGTGCAGCGACCCACTTCGACTTCGCTCGACGAGGATCCGCCCCGCCGCGGGGGGTACGCGGCTGCGCTCGCCGTGTGTACGGTGAACCTGCTCGCGAACTTCGCGATCGGAATCGTGGTGCCCGTCTTGCCGCTCTACATGCGCGGCGTGCTCGGCGCGAGCGACGTGAGCGTCGGCGTGGTCATGGCGTCGTACGCGGTCACGACGCTTGCCGGCCGCCCGCTTGGCGGTCTCTGGGGCGACCGGGTCGGCTATCGTCGTCCGGCCGCATCGGGGGCGGCGCTGATGGTCGTCGGGACGGCCGCGTACGGGCTCATTCGAACCGCAGCGTGGCTCCTGTCGTGCCGACTCCTCATCGGTTTGGGGGAGGGGTTGTCGCAAGCGGCATGCATTACCTGGGCGGTGTCGCTCGCGCCCGCACGGGTTCGGGCTGCCATCTTGTCCTATGCGGGCGTGTCGGGCTGGGCGGGGGTTGCGCTCGGCGCACTCGTGGGTGACGTGGTGCTGGCGGGGGGCGGCTACGCCGGCGCGTTCGCGGTCGGGGCGATCGCGCCCGCCATCGGTCTCGCGGTGCTGACGCTCATCCCGACGGCCCGCGCGGGCGCGCGAGCGCACGCTTCGATCGCCGGGCTTGCGTGGACGTTCGGGCGCCAAGGTGCCGCGTACGCGCTGGTGACGGTCGGCTATGCCGCGGTGTTGACGTTTGGTGCGCTGCTGCTTCGAACGAGCGGCGCGGCTGCGCCAAGCTTGCTTTTGCACGCATTCGTCGCTGGCGTGATCGGAGTGCGCCTCGTTGCCGGCAACCTGCCCGCCCGTCTCGGCCCCGCGCGAACCGCGGCGCTTTGTGCCGGCGCACAGGCGATGGGGACGCTGACCGTGGCGTTCACGGCGTCGCACCCGGGTTGGGTGGCCGTTGCGGGTGTCGTCGCCGGGATGGGCTTCGGCTTGTCCTTCCCGTCTCTCGCCCTCGATGCCCTCGGCCGGGTGTCTCCCGGCGATCGAGGTATGGCCATCGGGATCGTCTCGGCGTTTTTCGACGTCGGGTTGGCTGCGTCCGGCGTTCTGCTCGGCGGGGTCGCTGAGCGGGCCGGATACCCCGCCGCATTCGTCGTCTCTGCGGCCTGCGCGGCGCTCGCGGCGGTCATCGTCGTGCGGCGCCCCCGCGTCGCCGTTCACGCCGTAGCGCGCTCGTAGCTCACACAACGGGATCGGGCGCTGGCGAGCGTCGGGGCCGGGCCTGGGCCCGACGGGGATCCGACCGTCGATCGCCCGTCCGCCGAAGCGGAAAACGCCGGCCTTGGAGCGTCGCTATGGCCTAGAGTCACCGTCCGTGAACGGGCGTTGGTTTGTGCGCGGCGACATCGACGGATTCTTCGGCCTCTTCGTCGACAACTTGCTCCAGCTCATGCTGATTTCCGTGCTCTCGGGCGCGGTCTGCGGTTTGCCCGCCACGCTGGTTTCGGGCCGCATTCTTCCGGGTGCTGCGATTTCGATCCTGCTCGGCAACGTGTTCTACGCCTGGCAGGCCAAAAAAACGGGTCGCCCCGACGCTACGGCACTGCCCTTCGGCATCAACACGCCGAGCCTCCTCGCCTACGTTTTTCTCATCATGGGGCCCGTGTTCCAAGAGACCCACGATCCGATCCTGGCGTGGCGCGTCGGCCTCTTCGCAGGGCTCGCGAGCGGCGTCCTCGAGGGCGTCGGCGCCTTCGTGGGCGACCGCCTTCGGCGCCACACCCCGCGGGCGGCACTCTTGTCGGCGCTCGCCGGTGTCGCGCTGACGTTCATTTCGATGGGGTTCGTGTTTCAGATCTTCGCGCGGCCGTGGATCGCTCTTTTGCCGACGCTTCTTCTTCTCGCTACGTACGCGTCGCGCGTGCGCCTTCCGTTCGGTGTTCCGGGCGGGTTGGCGGCTATGGTCGTCGGTACGGCGCTCGCGTGGCTGATCCGCGCGTTTGATCCAAGCCTTTTCGATCCTTCGCACGAAACGGTCGCAATCGCCTTTCGACCGCCGGTGCCCGTCGTCGGCGAAGCCCTCGCGCTCGTCGCCGATGCGCGCGCCTACAAATACGTGTCGGTCGTGCTGCCGATGGCGTTGTTCAACGTGATCGGGTCGTTGCAAAATCTCGAGAGCGCCGAGGCCGCGGGCGACCGGTACGAGACGAGACCTTCGCTTTCGGCCAATGCGGCGGCCACCGTGGTCGCCGCTTTCTTCGGCTGTCCCTTCCCGACGACGATCTACATCGGGCACCCCGCCTGGAAAGCGATGGGAGCGCGTCGCGGGTATTCGATTCTCAACGGCGTCGTGATTGCCGTTCTCTGCTTGGTGGGCGGGGTTCCGCTCGTGCTCAAAGTGGTTCCGATCGAAGTGACGCTCGGCATTCTGCTTTGGGTCGGCCTCATCATCACGGCGCAGGCGTTCCAAGAGGTGCCGCGAGCGCACGCGCTCGCAGTTGTGCTCGGGCTCATTCCGTCGCTGGCGGCATGGGCGCTCACCCTCATCCAGACCACCCTTCGCATCGCCGGAACCGGGCTTTTCGCCGTTGCCCCGAAGTACGGCGCCGAGATTTATATTGGCGGAGTCGTTGCGCTAAGCCAGGGCTTTCTTCTGACGTCGATGATCCTCGCGGCACTGCTCGTCTTCGTGATCGAAAGGCGCTTTCTCCACGCCGCCGGCTGGGCTCTCGCGGCCGCCGTTTTGTCCATGATCGGTCTTATCCACGCGTACGAGCTGACCCCTGCAGGGGTCGAAAACCGCTTCGGTTTCATCGCTGCACCCGGATTTGGCGTGATGTATGCCATCGCCGCCGTGGGCCTCATCGCCCTTCACTTTGCGGTACCCCGTTCGCGACCGAGCTCAGCGTCGTCCCGCGCCGAGCTCCCCTAGGAGCGCTCACGGGGCTCACCGGGGGGGCGCCGTGGCTTCGGCGGTCCGAATGCTTTATACTGTGATCCAGGCGGCGATCATGAAGACGTCTCTGGCGATGGCTACGTGCTGTTCGGCGGTGATTCTGTCGGCGGCGAACGCTCCGGCTCAGGACCAGCCTTGGTGGAACGGTGCGTCGTCGGACGCTCCGCAGTCCCCCCCCTCCGCGCCCCCGGCGGCTCCGCCTCAAGCGCGAAACCAACCCCCCCAGTCGCCGCCTCAGCCGCCACCGCCCCCTGAATCGGCGCCCACCGAGTCGGAGGCCACGCAAGCTGGGCCTGCGCAACCTCCGCCCGGTGCACCTCCATCCGCACCGCCTCAGGCCGGGCAACCTGGGGCACCGCCGCAGCCACCGCCCGATTCCGAGGCCTACCCCGCCGCTCCGCAAGTCACCGATCAGATGGCTTCCCAGGGCGAATGGGTCTACACGGCAAAGTACGGCTGGGTTTGGGTGCCCTACGGATCGACGACAACGAACGTTGGCGTCAATCCGTACGTTTATCTTTACGCCCCTTCCTGCGGTTGGAGTTGGTTTGCGTCTCCTTGGGGTTTGGGCCCCTTCCACTACGGACCGTGGGGGTGGGGTCCTCGCTGGGGCGTTCAGTACGCTCCGCGCGGCTGGGGCGGCGGAGCTCACTACGCCCCGCGCGTGGGCGGAGCGGTCGTTCATGCGACGCCGAATGCCTACGGCCGCGGGGTTCTGGTCGCCCCCCATGGCTACGTCGGTGGAGCAGCTCCTTACCTCGGCGCACGCAGAGTGGGGGGCAATTACGGGACCGCTTCGCACATCGGCGGCGGGGCGGGTGGCCACGGGGGCGGCGGCGGCCATCACCGCTGAGCATCGCGCGGGGGTACGAAGCGCTCACCCGCGCACGGCCTTCTCCAGCAGGGCCCCCACGGGTGCGAGTGTCGCGGCAAGGGCCGGGTCGAGGCCGTGTCGTTCCACGAGAAGCGCCGGCGTGTTGAACGTGATCCACACGGCCCCACCTTCGTCTTGCCAGACGAGCGCTTTCAGGGGCAGGTCGATTGCCGTCGTGGGTCGTGCGATCATGAGCGGCGTGCCGGCTCGCGGGCTTCCGAAGAGGAGGACGACCGCAGGCGGCATCACGAGGCCGGCCGCATGCGCCTCCGCGGCCTGATCGATGCGGGCGAACACCTTCATCCCGGCCGCTCGGACCGCAGTCTCGATTCGTCCCACGGCCTCGTCGACGCCGAGTGCGGTGGCAACGGTCCGCAGGGAGGCTTGCTGCACGGCGGGGCGAGCGACGCCGGGCGGGCCGGCGTGGGCGCCGGTCCATTCGGGCGGATCACTCGCCGGAAACGATTCCTCGCCGGTCTCATCGATCGGATCGTTGGGGGTGTCCGGCTCGCTCATAACGATGCTCCTTGGTGCAGTGCGCCGCCACCCATACGCCTAGCGGAAATGGGGCTCGGCCTGCAACACGGGCTGCCCGCGCGCCCGCCCTATCGCGGGCCGAGCGCGCATTCCCCGATTGACAGTCGTCGCCCATGCGCGGCAGCATTCGCCGATTGACGATGATGATCCCCGCGAAGCTCTCCTACGTGACCCTTTCTGCCGTCCTCTTCATCGCGGCCTGCGGCGGCGGCGGCAGCAGCGGTGGCAGCAGCAGCAGCTCCAGCGCTGGTAGCAGCAGCAGCTCCAGCGCTGGTAGCAGCAGCAGCAGCACCGGCAGCAGCAGCAGCACCGGCAGCAGCAGCGGCAGCAGCTCCAGCGGTGGCAGCCCGGACTTTGCCGGCACCTACAGCGCGACCTTTTCCGGCACGTACCAGAACACCTCTCCGAACACTCTCTCCGGGCCCAGTAGTTCGGTCGCGACAATCACGGTCACCAACGTGTCCGCTACAGTGATCGAACTGTCTTGGCAGGTTCCCCCCAACCCGCCGAGCGGCACGGCGTTCTTCCTGATGTCCGGCTCGAGTGGCACGCTCACCGACGCCGGGACACCCGAACTTTCCGAGGATGCCGGAGGCACGGCCGTGGGCGGCTCGTGCTTTACGGGTCTCGTCAATGGCAACGAGCAAACGAACTGCTGCACGAGCTGCACGGTGTCGTTCAGCGGGAACACGCTCACGCAGCCGAACGCCGGCGATTACACCGGCACGACCCCTCAAGGGATCGCCTATTCGGGCACCTACGTGGGCACTTGGATGGGCACCCGCCCGTAGCGGACGGGCTCGCCTGCGACCTTCGATCAGTTGCCCGTGCGATTCGGGTCTCGCCAGGCCCGTTCGAAAGGCAGCCGCCAGGCATGCGGCGCAACCAGCGAATGGATCACGTTCGGTCCCCAGGAGCCGGGCGTGTAGAGGCGAACGGGGGGAGGTGCCTCCAGGAGCGGTGTGGACTTCTCCCATAGCTGTTCGATGCCGTCGGCAGTGGTAAAGAGCGTGTGATCACCTCGCATCGCGTCGAGAATCAGTCGCTCGTACGCTTCGAGCACGTCGCCGACAAATCCCGTGTCATGCATCGCGAACTGCAAGCTCAGCTTGTCGAGACGCATGCCGGGTCCGGGGCGCTTGCCGTAGAATGAGAGCGACATCTTCGACGCGTCCGCCAAGTCGAAGGTCAAGTGGTCCGGCCCTTGCGCGCCAACGCCTGAACCGGCCGGAAACATGCTCTTCGGGGGCTCGCGAAATGCGATCGAGATGATTCGCTGCCCTTCGGCAAGCCGCTTGCCGGTGCGCAGGTAAAACGGAACGCCGGCCCACCGCCAGTTGTCGATGAAGCACTTGAGCGCGATGAATGTCTCCGTATCGGACTCGGGGTGGATGCCCTCTTCGGCCCGGTAGCCGATGTATTGTCCGCGAACGACGTGCGCCGGCTGGATGGGCAACATGCTGCGAAATACTTTGTTCTTTTCCTCGCTGATGGGATTCGGCTCCAAAGAGGTTGGCGGCTCCATGGCCATGAACGCGAGGATTTGAAACAGATGAGTCACCACCATATCGCGAAATGCACCGACCGTTTCGTAGAACCCGCTGCGCTTACCGAGACCCAGCGTCTCCGGTACGTCGATCTGCACGTGGTCGATGAAGTTGCGATTCCAGATCGGCTCGAAGAGCCCATTGGCAAAACGGAACGCCAGGATATTTTGTGCCGGCTCTTTGCCGAGAAAATGATCGATCCGAAAAATCTGTTGCTCGGTAAATACCTCGTGCAAGCGTGCGTTCAATGACACGGCACTCGCAAGATCGGTCCCGAACGGTTTTTCCATGACGATTCGAGATCGCTCGACGAGTCCGGCTTCGCCGAGCGTTCGTACGGCCGACAGCGCGGCGCTCGGCGGTACGCTCAAATAGTGCAACCGTCGGCTTTCGCCGACAAACGTTTGCTCGGCCTTCTCGGCGGCCGCCTTCAAGGCGCCCACACCCGCTGTCAGCGGCACGTAGTCCAGGCTCTCCGCAAAGGAGGTCCAGTCGGCGTCGGTCACCTTGCGAGTGCCGTAATCACCGAGCGCTGCACGTGCGACCTGGCGGAAGCCCTCCGCGTCGATCTCGTCGAGCGAGACGCCGATGATCCGACAGCCCGGGATGAACCCGGCACTCGACAGATGAAACAGGCCCGGCAAAAGCTTGCGTCGCGAAAGGTCCCCCGTCGCCCCCACGAGCACGACGAGGTGCGGATACCGCGGACCCACCCGTGCATGGTTTTTTGCCGCCGTACTCACTGGCTCATCGCGACTTTACCCGAGCTCCCGCAGTCTGGACGCAATTTTCACCGAAATCGTGCGCCGCGATCCGGGGTGGCTGCGGTTGGCCCCGTGGCGCCGACTTGTTGCCCCAGCGCGGCTGCTCTACGCCGCGATGCGCCCGAATCGCATGCGGCGGACCTCGTCGTCTGCCCTGCGCGCTCAGCGGCTCGCGCGCGACCAGATGAGCGCTCGGACCGCACGCAGATCGAATGGCTTTCGCACGATGGGTGCGTCGACGGTTTCGAGAAATCGCCGGCCGGCATCGGTGAATGCGCCGCCCGTGATGAACACGAAGCGGTCCGCGCTTTCCGGACGCTTCGTCTTGACCTCGCGGTACACATCCGCTCCGGTGACGCTTGGCATCATGCGATCGCACAATACGACGTCGTAGCCATGCTCGGTCGAGAGCCGATCAATCGCTTCGCGTCCGTCGGTCAGGATGTCGACATCGCATTCTTTCATGAGCCCGCGTGCGAGCGTGCGTGCAACCCCGATGTCGTCGTCGATGACGAGCACCCGAAGTCGTTTGCGAGCTCCGTTGGGTGGACGGAGGTCTTGGTCGGGCTTTGGGGCACTTGCGCGTGCGGCCGTCGGCGCTGCGGGCGGCAGGGCAGCCGGCGTCACGGCCTCGGTGCCGAAGGAAGTCGAAGGGAGCGCGATGCGGAACACCGTTCCGCGATTCGCGGCGCTCTCGAAAGTGATCTCGCCTCCGAGCGCCTTCACGATCGAGCGCGTGATCGAAAGTCCGAGTCCCATCCCCTGGCCGACGTCCTTCGTGGTGAAAAAGGGCTCGAAGATACGCTCCCGGATGGCCTCGGGGATTCCCGTCCCGTTGTCGGCGATCTCGATGAGCACGCGGGCGCCATCCATTCGCGTCGCGATCCGAATCTCGTTGCGCGCTGCGTGCGCCTGGGAAAATGCCTGCACAGCATTCACGAGAACGTTGAGAAACACTTGCGACAGTTGCGGCGGATCGGCCAATACGGGTGTCAAGTCCCCGAACTCCTTGACGACCCGCGCGCTGGATTGGACGGCGTTCGCAATCAGGATCAACGACTGATCCAGTAGCTTGTTGACGTCCACCGGTTCGAGTCGGCCGGTCTCGCCGCGCGCGAGAACCCGCATGCTCTGGACGATCTCGCCCACGGTCTTTGCCGCCTGCTTCGCGTCGGTGAGCGCTTCCACCAGTTCCGCGGGGGGCGCTGAAGCTCCGGTTGTGCGCCACAGGCTGACTGATTCGAGTGCAAGATCCAACGACACCATGACCGTCGTGAGCGGGTTGTTGATCTCGTGCGCGATGCCGGCCGCAAGCGTGGCGAGGGCGACGAGCCGCTCGGCTGCGCGCAGCGTGCCCGCGTTTCGGCGAGCCTCGGTCACATCGCGCACGGCTGCTGCGACGAAGTGTTCGCCGCCGGCAGGGACTGGGCTGAGAGAGATCTCGACCGGAAACTCGACGCCGTCTTTTTTTCGCCCCCAAAGCGAGCGGCCCGCACCCATCGCGCGCGTGCGGGGGGACCCGGAGAAATCCATCCGGTATCCCTCATGGTTGGCTCGGAACCGATCGGGGACGAGGATCTCGATCGCCTTTCCCGCCAACTCGTCGCGCGAGTAGCCGAACAGATCTTCGAGTTGAGTGTTTACGAGGACGATCCGGCCGCCCGAATCGACGACGAGGAGGGCGTCGGGCGCAGCCTCGATGAGCTCGCGGATGAACACTTCGTTGACGAGGGGATCGGGCAAGGGTGGCGTCTCGCGGCGAGCATAGGCGTATTCGTGAATGCCGTGCCAAAAGCCTAGGATCGCGCCGAGCCCTGCGGACTGCAGGATGTGCGTTCGGGCGCAACGCTTGCCGGATGCGTTGTCCTCACCAGGGCTGTGCGCGGGGTCGGTGCGCCGCTTGCTTCGACTTGACGACATGCATCATCCGTCATGGCCCATCGCGATTCTTGTGATGTCCGGTTGCGCTGGCCCCCCTGCCGCGCTCAAGCCGCCGGCGGTAGCGCCCGAAACGTCGGCGAGGGCCTCGCCCGGATCGACGGCGGCGGCCGTGACGACCCAGGAGCCGAGCCCGATCGGCAAGGTTGCGCGCGTGCCCGAGGGCACGTACCGGATGGGTTCCGAGGCTGGCGAGTCGGACGAGCGGCCGGTGCACGACGTCCGGATCCCCGCGTTCGAAATGGACCTCACGGAAGTCAGCGTAGGCCAGTATGCCCAGTGCGTGCGTGCCGGCGGTTGCGTGCCCGCGCCCACCGTCGTTCAGTTTCCCGGCGTGACGGACGCGGATCGGCAGCTCTTCGATCCTCAGTGCAACGACGACCGGCCCGAATACAAAGAGCACCCGGAGAACTGCGTCGATTGGAGCATGGCCGACGCGTATTGCCGCTGGGCTGGCAAGCGGTTGCCGACTGAAGAGGAGTGGGAATACGCCGCTTGCGGTGGCGACTGCGGCAAGGCGCTTGAGGGACAAGGCGCAGCCGCGGCCATCCTGACTCGCGAACGCTGGCCGTTCACGACGCAGGTGGCGATAGGCTGGCCAGGACCGTTCGGAATCTATGACATGGCCGGCAACGTCTGGGAATGGACGGCAAGCCCGTACTGCCCGTACGATCACTTGGCATGCCGAGATTCGCGGCGCGTCGTCCGGGGCGGGAGCTGGTCGATGGTGGACGCCTTGTCCGTGCGTCTCACCGATCGATCGCCCACCGATCCCGCGACACGCAACACCAACCTCGGATTTCGTTGTGCTCGCAGTTCTCCCTGAGGCTCCCGAGGGCGGCGATGGCTTGCTGCGCTTTTGCGGCGCTTAGGCGAAGTTCTTGGCGGGCATCGCCTCGACGTCGTGGACGTACGCGATGATCGGCTGGCCCGCGTACTGGTTCGCGATGAGTTCCAGGATGCTCTCGGTCAGCGCTGGAGCGACGAGCATCTCGAGCCGCAAGCTCGATGCATCGACGAGACCGGCCGTCCGATGGCCGTGCACGCCGCGCCCATCCACCTTGCCTACACTGTAGGCTACCACCCCGAGGGCTCTCAGATCGTTGGCGAGTCGCGGCTCGAGCTCGAACGCGGCGACCACGGTGATCAGGGTGACTTTTGCTCTCTGCACCATCACGACCTCCTTGTGATAATCCGCGTCGCCGGCTCGTTCGCCTCCGGCGACGCGGTTGCCATGGGCTTGGGGGATGACGTTGGCCGATGGGTACGCACCGGCGCGCGGTTCACCCCTCCGCCGATCCCAACGGTTCGTCCTCTTCGTGCCGAGCCTTCCAATCCTCGAGCCAATGGTGCGCGAGGACCAAGAGCGGAGGCTGCAAGATGCGCGTGAGAACAGCCAGGATGAGCGATCCGCCGATGACGACGATCGCCAGGGGCTTCTGCGTTTGCGCCCCAATGCCGTTCGAAAGGGCCGCCGGCATGAGACCGAGCATCGCGACGAGAGTCGTCATCAGCACGGGACGGAACCGCTTCTCCGCGGCCTCGCGCGCGGCCTGCTCAATTGAGTGACCTTCCGTGTTACGGAGCCGCTGAAAGTACGTGACGATGAGAATGGCGTCCTGAATGGCGATTCCGAAGATTGAAATGAACCCCATCGCCGCGGAAACCGAGAATGTGGTTCCCGTGATCAGCAGAGCCAGCACTCCGCCTGTGCAGGCGACGGGGATGTCGATGAGGGTGATCATCGTGTCCACCCAGTTTCCGACCGCGATGTAGACGACGAACGCGATGAGCAAGATGGTGAGCGGGACCATGATCGTGAGCCGCTTCATGACACTGTTGAGCTCTTGAATCTCGCCCTCCCACTCGAGGTGCATGCCGTACGGAAGGTGGATATGGTCCTTGATTTTCTGTTGGGACTCGGCGATGGCGCTCGCCAGGTCGCGGCCGCGCACGCCGAACTTGACGGGGGCGTAGCGCTGCAGGTTCTCGCGATAGATGCTCGTTGGGCCGGTGACCTGCTCGACGGTCGCGACCTGCCCGAGTGGGATGTACGAGCCGGAAGGCGTGGACACCGTAATCTCGCGTATGGCCTCGATCGACGACCGGTATTTTTCCTGCCATCGCACGGTGAGGTCGAAGAACTTGTCGCCTTCGTATACCTCGACGATGGGCGTCCCGTTGCCGGTGAGTCCGCCGAGCGCGGACTGAATGACGTTGGCGACGTCGCCGGTGTTCAGACCGTAACGCGCGAGCGCCTTGCGGTCCGGCGTGATCTTGACGTCGGGCTGCCCCAGCGACTTGAAGAGCCCGAGGTCCACGACACCGGGCACGGTCCGCATGACGTCGACGATCTGGTCGGCCAACTTCTCGTTTTGCTCGAGGTCGCGCCCGAAGATCTTGACCGAGTTGGCGCCTTTGACGCCGGCGGTGGCCTCCTCGACGTTGTCGAGGATGTACTGCGAGAAGTTGAAGAGGGTGCCGGGGAATGCCTCGGTCAATTCCTTGTTCATCTCGTCGGTCAGCTTGTCTTTCGTCACGCCGCGCGGCCACTCGTCGAACGGCTTGAGCGGCGCGAAGAACTCGACATTGAAGAATCCGGTCACGTCGGTGCCGTCGTCGGGGCGACCGAGCTGCGAGATGACGGTGACGACTTCGGGATACTTGCGGTTCGCGTCGGTGCACGCGACGCTCGCATCGGACGGACATCCGCGCACGATTCGTCGCATGCGGGTCGTGTACTCGGCCGACTTTTCGAGTGAGATCGACATCGGCATCGTCGCGCGGATCCACAGATTGCCTTCCTCGAGCTTGGGCATGAAGTCGCGCCCGAGAAGGGGAAAGAGAGCGATGCACGCGAATATCGGAATCGTCCCGAAGGCCAGTGCGGTCTTCGGCTTCCGGAGCGCGGCGTCGAAGAAGGGATTATAAACTTTGTGAAGAAAGTGCATGATGAAATTTTCTTTTTCTTCATGCTGCGCGGGAACGAACCTCGCGGCGAGGACGGGCGTTAGGGTCAGCGCGAAGAGAATGGCTCCCCCGATCGCCGTCGCGTACGTCCGCGCCATCGGCCCAAAGATGGCCCCTGGCACGCCGACCAGCGTGAAGAGCGGCAGAAATGCGAGGCCGATGATGAGCGTCGAGTACATCATCGGCGTGCCCACTTCGCGCGCGCCCGCGAGCACCCGCTCGTTCATCGATCCGGTTCCGCTCGGGCCAAGGCGCCGGAAGATGTTTTCCATCATGATGATGGTCGAGTCGACGACAATCCCGAAGTCGACCGCGCCGAGCGAAAGCAGATTGGCCGATTGCCCGGTCGCCACGATCGCAATGATGGCCACCGTCAGGGCCAGCGGGATGTTGAGCGCCGTGATGATGGCCGCGCGGACGTCGCTCAAGAAGAGCACGAGCACGAAGACGACCAGGGCCATGCCGATGAGGACATTCTCGAGCACCGTGTGGACCGTCAGCTTCGTGAGCTCTCCGCGGTCGTAGTACGGAGCGAGCTTCATGCCGGGCGGAAGAAGGTTATTTTCTTCGATGAACTTGACCTTGTCCTTGATGCCCGCGAGCACCGGGTTGGCCTGGCCGCCGTATCTCATCAGCACGATGCCTTGCACGACGTCGTCGGCGTTGTCGTGCCCGACCATCCCGAGCCGGGGTGCGTGTCCGACGGTGACGTCCGCGACGTCCTTGACGCGGACGGGCGTTCCCGTGTTCAAGCCGCCCGCCTGGGGTCCCTGGGAAATGACGACGTCGGCAATGTCCGTCAGCGGCGTGTCGAAATAGCCGAGCAGGCCAATGCCGCGGATGTCGTAGGATTGCTCGCCGATCGAGAGCCGCTGACCGCCCACGTTCTGGTTGGCGTTTTGAAGAGCGGCGATCGTCTGGGTGAGCGTTACGCCGTGGCCACGAAGCCGGTACGGGTCGACGTCGACGTGGTATTGCTTGGTCGTTCCGCCGTAGCTCGTCACGTCGATGACGCCTTGGACCTGACGCCACTGGCGCTCCATGATCCAATCCTCCGCCGTCTTCAAATCGGTCAGGGTGTACCCTTTGCCCTCGAGCGTGTAACGAAACACCTCGCCGATGGCGTTCCACGGTGAAATCTGGGACGACAAACCGTTGGGCAGCTGGATCCAGCTCGTCATGCGGTTGATGACTTCCTGACGATCGGCCCAGTAGTCGGTCCCCCACGCGAAGTAGCACTTGATATCGCTCAGGCTGAAGAGCGACTGCGATCGAATGTAGGTGAGCCCGCGCATCCCCGACAGGCCGACCTCCATCGGGATCGTGACGTAGCGCTCGACCTCCTCGGCGCTCCAGCCCATGGGCTGGACCAACGTCTCGACCAGCGGCGGGCAGGGGTTCGGGTACGCCTCGATGTCCAGTTCGGAATAGGCGATGGCCCCCCCGAAAATGACGATGAGCGTGCTCGCGATGACGATGATGCGAAACTGCAGCGCGAAGGCGACAATTCGTTGAATCATGGGCCAACGCAGCCTTCGCCCAAGGCCGCCCGCCGCGCATGACGGAAACATTAAATCGGCGTAAGGATCGCGAAACGCGCCGGCTTCCGAGAGCCGCTAGCGTGACGCATTCTTCAGTGACGCGAATGATTTCAAATCGTTCATCTGGGTCTGGCGTGCCGCATGCTTGCGGCGTCCGCGTGGGCTTGGGCGGCGCAAATGAACGTGGCGAGCGCGAGACGAGGAGGCAGAGCGCCCCGGTTGCGGCCCATCGCTGTCGCGCCTTGCCGCGGCCGCGCGTGCGCGCGGGGCGGGCATCGTGAAAGTGTTGATCCTCGAGGACGATAGGAGGCAGGCGTCCTTTTTGGCACGCGTGCTCTCCGAGGAGGGGTTTGCCGTCGATGGGTGCTCGTCTGGCGCCGACGCGATCGCTCAGGCCGGCGGGGTCGCCTACGACCTCATCCTGCTCGACTGGATGCTGCCCGACACGGATGGACTCAGTGTATGCCGCGAGATCCGTCGAGCCGGTGGCACGGCGCCCATTCTCATGCTGACGGCCCGCTCGGAGACACGCGAGCGTGTTCTGGGACTTGAGGCGGGCGCCGACGACTACATGGGCAAGCCGTTCGAAGTGGATGAGCTCGTCGCGCGAGTCCGCGCTCTGCTCCGCCGGACCTCGGGCTTTGCCGCAATGCGTTATGGTGACCTCGAGCTCGACCGCGTCACGCGTCAAGCCAAGATGGCCGGGGTAACCCTCACGCTCACGCATCGCGAGTACGCACTGTTGGTTCACTTGCTGCACCGAGCCGAGCGGATCGTGACGCGGTCGGACCTTTTGTCCCACGTCTGGGCCCTGCGCTTCGACCCGGGATCGAATCTCCTGGATGTGCACATCAGCCGATTGCGCGACAAATTGGGGGATCGCGCGTGGATGATCGAAACCGTGCGCGGAGTCGGGTACCGCCTGCGCCGGGATCGGGCAGCATGAGCCTCCGAGGCCGTTTTGTAGCCGCCTCGTCGCTCGTCGCATTCACGACGCTCAGCGGGGCCTTTTCGGCCGTATGGCTTGCGTATGGCGCGACGCAAGAGCGAAATCTCGATGGATCCCTGCTCGCGCAAGCCGCCGAGGACGCGGTCGACGCATCCTTGTCGGACCGTTCTGTTGAAGCCAACCGTCCCATTCTGCGCCGGGGTGAGCTCGGGCCCATCACGAAGTACGCGGCGATCTACGACTCGGGCGGACAAGCCCTCGTGTGGACCCCCAATCTCGAAGCCGCACGGCCGCGTCTGGACTTCATCCGGCATACGTTCGGAGCTCCGTTCGATTTTTGGTGGAACAACGAGCATTTGCGAGCCGTACTGGTCCCTGTCCCGACCGATCGCGGTCAGTCGCTTTTGCTGGCCACCCCGCGTACGGATCTCGACGGCGACGCCCGGGATCTCGCGCGGCGCATGGTCGCAGCCGTCCTCGTCGCGGTCGTGGCCTCGGCGGCGGCCACGTCGTGGCTTGCGCGCCGGCTGACCCGGGACCACGATCGCATTGCCGCCGTCGCGCGCGCCGTGGCCGCCGGAGACCTGTCCGCGCGCATCGGTCCGACTTCGGGCGATCCCGAGATGGTCCGTCTCGGACGAGACTTCGACGACATGGTCTCGCGATTGGCGGTCGTGGTCGAGACCCAGCAGCGCTTTATCGCCAACGCCTCGCACGAACTTCGATCTCCGGTCACGACCCTCCTGGGCGAGCTTTCTTTCGCCTTACGGCGCGACCGCGACGTCGCCACGTACCGCGAGTCGATCGAGGAGGCTCTCGGCTCTGCGAGACGGTTGAGACTCGTCACGGAGGAGTTGCTGGCGCTCGCGCGCGTCGGCGCTGCGGAGCCGGCGCGCGAGAGCGTTCCTTTGTCCGACGTAACGCGTTCGGCGGTAGACGCTACCCGCGAGGCGGCCGAGGCGCGTGGGGTCGCGCTGGAGGTCACGTGCGCTGCGGCTTCGGTGCAGGGCCACGCGGGCGACCTGGGACGCTTGCTCCGCAATCTCGTCGAGAACGCCATCCGCCATTCTCCTCGCGGCGGCCGCGTGCGTATCGTTGCGCAGCACACGGCCGATCATCTTCGCGTGCTGGTGAGCGATGACGGCCCCGGGGTGCCCCCCGACGTCCGTGAGCGCATCTTCGAACCGTTCTTCAGGCTGCCCGGTGACGCAACCGATCACGCCGGCGCCGGCCTCGGACTCGCGATCGGGCGAGGCATCGCACGCGCTCACGGGGGCGATCTGTGGGTGGACGATTCGACGCACGGTGCGCGGTTCGTCGTGCGCCTGCCGGTCCCCGTGCCGGGCGTAGGAACGTGAACGGTCGGGTGGGACCCGCGCGAGGCGCGTCCGTTGGTTGTGCGATGCGCAAAGGCAGCCGCTCAGGGGCCGCCCAGGATCTGCGTCGGGTTGTCGTAGCGCCACACGCGCGCGATCTGGCCAGCGCTGATCTCGCAAATGTCCACGAGCTCCAGGCTAAACACCTTGTCGCGTTGCGCGGGGATCCAGCCGATCGGTCCGAGCTGCTCGCCAGCGATGGAATACTCGACGACCGCGAAGCGATCGACCCCCCACCCATTGTCGACCGTCGTGTCGAGCTGGCCCACCGCCTTGTGCAAGGCTTTGTAGTACGTCCGAGCGGCCTCCTTCCCCCGTGCAGGCTCCGAGTGCTCAAGATCGTCGACCTCGAAACCATCGGTCACACTGCCGACGTAATCGACTTCCTTGCGGTTTTCGAGCGCGTCGAACCACGACCTCACCACGGTGAGATCCTTCTGTTCGTCCGCGGACGCCGGTTGCGTCTGCTCGAACACCTGAGCCGGACCCGTCGGCGGAGTGGACAGGGGCAAAGCCAGCAGTTCCTTGGGGCCCACGCCCAGTTGCGCTTTGACGATCGCAACATCGACGTACAGGTGCACGTCGGTGATGCTGCCGTCATCCCGGGTCCAGAGGAGCGACAGACCTGTGAAGGCCACCGGCTTGTGCGTAGCCGCGATACCCATCCAGGTGCGTGCATGCGTTCCGGTCATCGTCCATTCGATCGTCTGCTCGTTCGGAGTGCGCCAGACGCGGCTTGTGGCCACTTTGCGGTCGTCGAAAGCCCCGAGCAGCAGGTCATGGGCGTGCGCGACCGCCCCGCGGCCATGCGCGTCGTCCAAGCCCGGCGACGCAAAGTGCGCCTCGTCGTCGAGCAAGGGTCCGAGCTGAGCGATCCCGGGCGAGGAAAGCGCCGATGCGTACACCTCGGCCAAAGCCCGCTCCTTCGCCGAGATGATGTCCCCCCCGGCATCGACCACGGGCCGCACAAGCAGCGATTGCCAGTTCACGGGCGCCGGAGGCGGCTGCGCGACCGTCTCGCTCGAGCAGCCCGAGAGGACCAGCGCGATCGCGCTCAGAATGTTTCGATACGTGTGCATGAATCGTGGATCTCCCATCGGTCAGAAGCTGTAGCCAAGTGAGGCGAGCAACCGCGGACGCACGGCGTTGTTCGCGTAGATGGAGGCCGGCAGCTGCTGCTCCGGGATCGATTTGCTCGTTACGACGTACTGCGCTCCCGCGCCCACGCTGACCGCGATCGTGTCGGCGATGAGCGCCTCGTATCCGGCGTCGGCTGCGACGCCGAAGTCGACAAACGGCGTCTCGCTGCCGTTGCCGGCTTTCGCGTTGATGCTGGCGAGCACGAGGGACGGGCCGAGGAAGAACCCCCGGGGGCCGCCCTTCTCGAAGTAGTAACGATAGCCGAGCTCACCGCCGAAGCCGTGAAACGTTTGGGCAAGGACGTTGAGAGTATAAGGCAGCGTGTTGCCGTTTGCGTCGATGCCAGTCGCATACGGCACGGTCTTCGCCCACGTGTAAAATGGGCTGAGGATCAACGCGTGGTGGTCGCCGGGCACCACGACGACGTTGAGGCTAAACCGGTCGATGAACAGGGCCAAGGGATTCCACTCGATGGTGAGCGCCCGGTGGGGCGGCGGGACTTCGTGGAGCGCAACGTCGACCGGGGGAGGGGGCTCCGCGAGGGCGAAGCGCCACGCCGTCGTGACCGTTGCGGCGACCCCGACGCCTGTGAGCAGCTTCAGAAGCAGAGGAGAACGATCCATGGCGGCGCTCCGCTGGCAAGCTCTGTGCTAGCTCGCGGCGCATGCGTTTTCGGCTCATTCTCATGGTCCTCTTCGCGGCCTCTCTGGCCGGTCCAACTCCCGCCTGGGCTAGCGACGGCGGTGGCGACACGACGAGCGCCGACGGCGGCGCGCAGCCTTCGAGTGTCGCCGACGGCGGCGGCTCGGAAGCCGGCGCGCAAGACGCGGCCACCGGCGCGGGCAGCTCGGAAGCCGAAGACGCTGCGTCCGTCGTGGCCTGCGACGGCGACCTTTGCGACACCTTGCAGGGCCGGCCGTCGTGCTCCGTCGCCCGGCGGCCCATCGGAGGCGCCAGCGGGGGGCCCACGGGGCTCGCCGGCGCATGGGCGGCGGTGGCTCTCTGCATGGTGCGACGGACGCGTCGTGGGGCGTCTCGCCCAGGCAAGGGGGGGTCATGCGTGATCAGTTGTCCCACCCGGCGACGGCTGGGACGCACGTCGCCGGCTCTGCCGTCGGATGTTTCGTCACGGTAATGGTTGTTGCTTTTCGCCGTTTTGGCACTCGCCGATTCGAAGAGGCTGTCCGCCCCGCCCGAAAGGCTTCGGTTGGGCAGTCCACCCCACCCGCCCGGGCTATCCCCCTGGGGTCAGGGCGGGGCGGCGGGTTCCCGGCACCGCCCGCCAGCTGGTGCGACAGTTGCTTCGGGCGAGCCGCGATGTCGGTTCGATCCCTCTTTCTGACGTTCTTTTGGCTTGCAGCCGCCGCCACGACGCAAGCGCTGGCGCGGGCAGCGGGGCCGACGCCCCCTCCGACCGAGCTGCCGCAGATGGTCACGCTCGACGAAGCGCTGCACATCTTCCGCACGCGGGGCATCGAGTTGCTGCTCGCCGAGGCCGCGGTGCATAACGCCGAGGGAGCCGTCAAGATCGCCGGCGCTGTGCCGAATCCCGTCGTGAGCGCGAGCCTGGGCGACGCATTCACCTATACGAGCAAGGACCCGAGCTGTGCCTTCAGCGGGCCTTCGTCCACGGCGACCAACTACGTGGAGTGCTCCAATCAGGTTTGGAACGTCGGCCTCTCCGACTCGGCCGCCATCGAAGACAGCCTGTCGGGCAAGCGCGACCTGCGATTCAAAGTCGCCCGAAACGCCCTCGCGGCGGCGAAGCTGTCGCGCGTCGACGCCGAACGAACTCTCGTGTTCCAAGTCGAGTCGGCCTACCTGCAAGTGGCGCACGCTGTGCTTGGGTACAAGTTCGCGAAAGACGTGGCCGACTCCAACACGACGATTCTCGACAAGTTCAAGGTCAAGTACGCTACCGGCGCGATCAACGACGGCGACCTGGCTCGCATGGAAACCCAGAAGGCCGAGTCGGATCAGGCGTTGGACACGGCCGGGCAGACGTTGCGGCAGGCGCGCGTGGCGCTTGCGTTCCTCTTGGGAGTGCGCGGCGAGGTCCCCGACTTCGACGTCGACACGAAAGTCCTCGACTACTCCGTTCCCTCGCCGCTCACGAACGCGAGGGAAGTCGATCTTCTGCGGCTGGCGTTCGATCACAGGCCGGATCTGATCGCAGCCGGCTACACCATGGCCTCTGCGGAAGGCGCGCTGACGCTCGTGAAGCGGCAGAAGTTCCCCGACATCACGTTGTCGCTCAACTACGCGCAGGGTGGATACGGTGGAACCGGCACGAACACGCCGCTTCAGACTCCCATGATCACACTCGGCGTTTCTGCGCCCATCCCCGTATTTTACCAGTTGCAGGGCGAGCAGCGGCAGGCGGAGGCGCAATTGGATACGACCGCCCTGCAACAGGCTCAGGCGGCCAAGCAAGTGGTCAGCGACGTGGGGACGGCCTACGCTGCGTTCGACGCGGCGCGAAAGCTCGTCGTGCGCATGGAAAAGGGGGAGCCGGAAGGCAAGGTCCGCCCGATTCTGGAGAGCGCGAAGGTCGCACTCGATATCACGCGCCTGCAATACGAAAAAGGCGCCGCGAGCTTGTCGGACTTCCTTCTTGCGCTTCAGACGTACATCGCGACCAAAATTGAATATTTCGGGGACCTCACCAATTACTGGACGGCCGTCTATCAGCTCGAAGAAGCGGTCGCCACGGAGTTGCATCAATGAGCCGCATCACCAGCAAACACCTCAGCACCGTACCCGTCATCGCCCTCGCTGCTTTGGAAGTGGCCTGTCACGCGTCCCAAGCGGCGCCGGAAGCGGCCACCGGAGCCCCGAGCAACCAGGTGTGGTTGACGCCCGCCCAAGTGGTCGAAGCCAAGATTCAGGTGGTCCCGGTCGGCAACCAGGTGGTGGACGACACGCTGCTGACGAGCGGGACCATCACCCTCGACGACCTTCGGAGCGGCCACGTGTTTTCGCCCGTCACCGGACGCGTCACGAAAATCGTGGCGCAGCTCGGCCAACATGTGAAAAAAGGCGACCCGCTCGCCACGATCGAGTCCCCCGACATCGGCAATGCGGTGAGCGATGTCCACAAGGGCGAGGCCGACTTGATCGCAGCCGAGCATGACCTCGCGCGCAAAAAGGCGTTGTATGCTCAAAAGGCGGCATCGGCGGCCGATGTCGAGACGTCGGAAGACGCCGAGCGAAACGCCAAAGCGGAGCTCGAACGGGCACGCCAGAAGCAGTTCCTGCTTCGCGTGGGCAATGTCGACGCCGTCACGCAGACCTACACGCTGCCGTCGCCCATCGACGGCGAAGTGTTGCTGCGCAACATCAACCCGGGGGTCGAAGTACAAGGCCAGTACAGCGGTGGGGCCGGAAACAATTGCATTCCCGGCCTCACGACCAACGCGGTGTGCGGGGAGCTCTTCACGATCGGCGAGCTCGACAAGGTCTGGGTGTTGGGCGACATCTACGAGATCGACATGGGACGCGTCCACGTCGGCGCACCCGCGAAAGTCACGACCCTTGCGTATCCCGGTCGCGTCTTCAGCGGCACGGTTGATTGGGTGAGTGGGGCCATGGACTCGAACACGCGCACGGCGAAAGTCCGTTGCACGTTCGACAACCCCGACGGGCAACTGCGACCGATGATGTATGCTACCGTCCAGATCTCGGTCGACCAAAGAGAGGCGCTTGCCATTCCAAGAAGCGCAGTCGTTCGCATGGGCGAGTACAAGGTCGTGTTCGTGCAAGTCGGTGAGGCCAACGGTCAGGTGGCCTTCGAACGGCTTCCGGTGGCCATCGACGAAAGTGCTGCCACTCCGTACGTAGCCGTGAAGCACGGCGTCGAGCCGGGCCAGCGAATTGTCGTCAACGGTGCGGCCGTCCTGTCGTCGCAGAGGCTTTGAGACTCATGTCGGTTCCCCGCCGCAGGGCTCGTGCAGCCGCGGTCTTGATCGCTGCCGCCGCTTTGGGCGGCGTCGCCGCGTGCCACCCCGCCCCGGCGACGACCGAGGCGCCGGAGGTCCAGCACCCCGAAGGCGAGGTATGGCTGACACCGCAGCAGGTTCGTGACGCAAAAATTGGGGTGCAAACGGTCGAAGATCGTGCCGTCGACGACACCATCCTGACGAGCGGCACCATCTCCCTCGACGATCAGCGCACCGGTCACGTGTTCTCGCCCGTGACCGGCCGAGTGGTCAGCATCGTCGCCCAGCTCGGGCAACGCGTTCACAAGGGAGACCCGTTGGCCGTCATCGAGTCGCCCGATGTCGGCAGCGCCGTCAGCGACGTCCACAAAGCCCAGGCCGATCTCATCGCGGCCGAGCACGATCTCAAGCGAAAAAAGGAGCTTTTTGAGCAAAAGGCAGGATCCTCGGCGGATATGGAGGCTTCGATGGACAACTACCGTCGGGCCAAAGCCGAGCTCGAGCGGGCACAGCAAAAGGCCTATTTGCTCCGCAATGGAAACGCCGATGCCGTCACGCAGACCTACACGTTGCCGGCGCCCCTCGACGGCGAAGTGCTCCTTCGGAACATCAATCCGGGCGTAGAGGTCCAGGGGCAGTACAGCGGCGGGGCGACCGTGGAGCTTTTCACGATCGGCGAGCTCGACAAAGTCTGGATGCTCGGGGATCTCTACGAGATGGACATGGCGCGCGTCCACGTGGCTGCGCCGGCGACCGTTACCGTCGTCTCCTATCCCGGTAAGGTCTTCGCGGGCGTCGTCGACTGGGTGAGCGGCTCGCTCGACCCGAATACGAGAACGGCCAAAGTCCGGTGCACGTTTGACAATCCCGAAAAGCTCTTGCGACCCATGATGTATGCTACAGCGCAAATTTCGGTCGATCGCGAGAACGCGCTGGCCATTCCACGCAATGCGCTCTTGCGCCTGGGCGAAGACAAAGTCGTCTTCATCGAAGTCGGCGACGCCAACAATCAGGTGCGCTTCAAGCAAGCCATCGTCGATGTCGACGAAGGCGAGTCGAGTCCATGGCTCATCGTCAAGAAGGGGCTCCAGCCCGGCCAGAAGATCGTCGTGAACGGCGCCATTTTGCTCTCCCAAAATCTCTGAATTTTCCCGCTCGGGGCCGACGATGGAGCCGATCAGCGTCGTCGCCAGCCCCGGGACGGAGGTCGAGCCCGAGTTCGGCGTCCCGCACGACCGCGAGACCGATCACGACCCGCACGTGCAGCGAGGAGACCTGGTTCGCATCGGCCTCGTAGCTTTGGCCGTGCTCGTGTCCTGGCTCTTCCCGTGGCAGCCGCTGCTCCGGGTGGACGCCGTGGCACTGACTGCGACGCTGGTCGGTGGCTACCCCATCTTCAAGGAGGCCTTCGAGGCCCTTCGAAGGCGCCAGATGACGATGGAGCTGTCGATGACGATTGCTCTCGTCTCGGCACTGGTGATTCGCGAAGCGTTTACGGCGCTCGTCATCGTCCTCTTCGTGCTCGTCGCCGAGGTGCTCGAACACTTGACCGTGGGGCGCGGACGTAGGGCCATCAAAGATCTGCTCGCTTTTCTCCCACGAACGGTCGCCGTCCGGCGCGAAGAGGGTGTCGCCGACGTCTCTTCCGATGCCCTCAGCGTGGGCGACGTGGTCGTCATCAAGCCGGGGGGCAGGGTCCCGGTCGACGGCGTGGTGCAGGCGGGGCACTCGTTCGTGGACCAGGCGGCCATCACGGGGGAGTCGCTTCCGGTCGAGAAAGTGCCGGGTACCAAGGTCTTCGCGGGGACCATGAACCAGTCGGGGACGCTCGACGTACGCTCGACGGGCATCGGCCAGGACACGACATTCGCAAAGATCGTCGAAGCGGTCGAAAAGGCGCAGGAGTCGCGGGCGCCCATCCAGAAGACGGCCGATCGGCTTGCGGGCTACTTGGTGTACTTCGCCCTGGGGGCGGCCCTGCTCACGTTCCTCATCACACGTGATGCGCGCTCGACCATTTCGGTCATCATCGTGGCCGGGGCGTGCGGCATCGCCGCCGGGACGCCGCTAGCCATTCTCGGCGCCGTCGGACGGTCGGCGAGACTTGGGGCGATCGTGAAGGGCGGCATTTATGTCGAGGTGCTCGGGCGCGTGGACACGATCGTGCTGGACAAGACGGGTACGCTGACGCTGGGCGATCCCCAAGTTGTAGCGATCCATCCCGCGAGCGGAGTCACGGCCACGCAACTGCTCAAGGCGGCGGCCACAGCCGAGCTGCCCTCCGAGCATCCGCTGGGCAAAGCCGTTCTCTCCAGGGCGACCGCGGACGGCATCACCCCCGTCGAGCCCGACCATTTCTCGTACACGCCCGGAAAGGGAATCGTGTGCTCGAAAGCCGGTCAATCCATCGTCGTCGGCAACCGGTCCTTGCTCGAACGCGAAGGCGTCACCCTGCCCGATGTGGACGCTGCTGCGACGGTGCTCGTCGCAAGCGGGTCACGATTCCTCGGCGCTCTTGAAGTCGCGGACGTGGTGCGACCCGAAGCGGCGGCATCCATTGCGGCCATCCGCCGCATGGGAATGCGCACGATCTTGCTCACTGGGGATGCAACCTCGATCGCCAACGAGGTCGGTGCTCGTCTGGGAGTGGACGAGGCGATCGCCGAGCTTCTCCCACAAAACAAGCTCGATAAGGTGCGAGAGCTACAGAGACTCGGCAAGTGCGTCGCGATGGTGGGCGACGGCATCAACGACGCTCCTGCGCTCGCTCAAGCCGACGTAGGGATCGCGATGGGCTCGGGCACGGACGTGGCCCGAGAGTCGGCAGACGTGGTGCTGCTCGGCAACGATCTGCTCAAGCTCGTCGAGACCCTACGGATCGCCCGCCGGTGTCGCGCCATCATCGGGCAGAACTTCGCCGGCACGCTTGTCGTGGATGGCCTCGGCATCCTGCTGGCGGCGATGAGCTTCCTGAACCCTCTGCTCGCGGCGTTCATTCACGTGTCGTCCGAGCTGCTCTTCATCCTGAACTCGACGCGCCTGCTCCCGGCGCGAAGTCGCTGAGCGCGTGAGCCGTCCTCCCAACGCGCATGAACCACGCACACCATCACGACCATCATCCTCACGCCCCAGCGGGTTTCGGGCGTGCCTTTGCCGTCGCAGGCGCGCTCCTCGTCAAGCGCGAGTGGGTCGGTTTGGAGAGCACCACGGCCCGGCGCATCGCCTTGCGATTGTCGGGGGTCGCGCTGCTGGCCTTCGGACTCATCGTCGGTGTCCGAATCGCGCTCTACGCCGTGCGCTTCTTACATCCGGATCTAAGAGCGACCGGGCCGGCCGTGTAGTCTGCTGTAGCAGACCGCTTGAGGACGCCCTGCGGGCAGAAGAGCGCACTGGGGCGGACGAGGACAACCGGACGGAGTGACGTTCAGAGCCGGCCTGAAGCGGCGGCCCTTGCCCGCACGCCGCCGCGAAAGAATGAGTTTACCCGGCCCGAAGGATCGACTAAGGCTTCTACAATTGCAATCGAGTTGCCTTAGATTCGTCGATTCAACACGGGATGAGGTGATCTCAAGCCCGAACAAGGAGTTCGTCATGTCTCGACCTCGCGCACCGCGATTCGCTTCGGGGATCGCTTTTCCGACCTTGCTCTTGGCCATCGTGATCGAATCCGCCTGCTCGAACTCGACCGCCACGAACAACACCGGAGGGGGTACTGCCTACCCGCAGACCCCCGAAACGTCGTCGACCCTCCAGGACGGCAACGGACACACCCTCAAAGCGATCGGCACGGTCACCGACCCAGGGGCCAACGCATTCTTGATCACGATCTCCGGCGAGGTGAACGCGATCTCGGGCTACCCGTACCCGCCATTCGATATTTCGCAGACCTGGATGGTCGACGGATGGAATTGGAAAATCGAGAAGTACATCGTGGTCATCGACAAGATCACGCTCTGGTCGAACCCGAACATGAGCTTGACGGACCAATCGCAGCACGGTCCGGCGGTCGCGCAAGCGAACGGTCCGTTCGTCGTCGATCTGCACAAGGGGGGGCCGCTCGACGGCATGGGAGGCGGTGGAGAGCAAGCGTTGCCGTTTACGACCATCACGAATCAGAACGTGAACGGCGGCGCGGCGTTCGACCCGTCGACCACCTACGGCTTCGGTTTCAGCACCGTCCAGGCGCCGGGCGACGGCAGCGCGATCAACGTGAACCTCGATGCGAGCGAGCAGGCCGACTACCAGTACATGGTAGCCGGGGGCTACAGCGTCTACTACTATGGGACCGCGACGTGGGCGGGCAATGCGTCTGGCGCTCCGCCCGGCTTCGCGCAGTGCACGCAGACGAGCACGAACGCCACCTCGGGCAGCAACGGTGGAACGAGCGAGGACAGCGGCGCGAGTCCCGCTGGCGAAACGGCCGACGACAGCGGCACGGCCGATGAAGCTGTAACGCTCGACGCAACCGGGACGGCCGATGCAGCCGGAACGCTCGACGCAACCGGAACGCTCGACGCAACCGGAACGCTCGACGCAACCGGAACGCTCGACGCGGCGATCGCGACCAGCGGCGCCTATGACTTCACCAAGCTTCCGCCGACGATGACGTTTCAGCTCGGCTTCTCGACGCCAACCAACTACGTCAACTGCATCAACTACACGGTCAGCGAGCAGGAGAACCAGACCGTCCGCGGTGTGCAAACCTCGACGAGCCAGAGTGTCATCGCCCAGGTCACGATCCACATGGATCACCCGTTCTGGGAGAGCTTCGCCGAAAACTCGCCCGTGCACTGGGATCCGATCGCGGCGCAGTACATCGGCGTGGCCAATCCCGTGGCCCACACCGAGGACCTCAAGGGGGTACCGTTCGATCCGTTCACGGATAAGAACGGAAACGTCATGCCGTGGCGCGACTGCGAGCCCATGGTTTACACGCCACCGGGCAACGGAGCGATGATCTTCAGCACGCTGACCGTGCCGGTGAACCCAAACGGCACGTGCACCGGGATGACCCCCGCGGACTTCAAGACGGCCAACTGCCCGGCGATTCGCGACTACTACGATTACATCCGCTACACGCAATCCACACAAGGGCACCTGAACTCGCAAGGGCTCTGCTACATCGATCGCCAGTATCCGGCGCCGGCGGGGGGATCCTGAGCGGGCAACCAGCCCCTCCCCGCACGAAGCCCACCCTGCGAAGCGCAAAAATTCGTGTCGTGAGGCTGCAGCGCCTGCACCTTCCGTGCAGGCGATGGGGAGGGGGCTGGGGGGGTCAACCGGTCATCCATCCTCACGGTCTCCGCCGACGCGCGCGGTTCGCGCTACGCGACGGCGTAGCAACCACCCCGTGCTGACGTCGAAACGGCAAAAAAACGGATCGACGGCGTTTCCGCAGCGGCGGGACGCGAGGCGACTTATCATCAGCGCTCGAGCCGAACCGTAGATGCCGCTCCGGCTGAGCCGCGCTTCGCGAACGTGAGCGCCCATTTTGGCACACCCACATCCTTTTAGAAAACATTTAGTGGGCCCCCCTTATATTCACTCGATATCGCGCGTTTGCCTCGATATCGCGCGTTTGCGACGTTGCAGAGATACGCGGCGCTCTTTCGGATTTTCCCTCTCGCGCTTCAGAGGCCATCTCGGCCCCAATCGATGATTTCGGGGATATCATCCGCTGGCGGACGGCCGTCTCACAGCTCGTGGAAGCGGGCGCTACGGAGTGCACGATGACACGCATCACCAGACACATGAGCGCGCTGCCCGTTATCGCGTTCGCCGCATTGGAAGTTTCGTGTCACACGTCCCAAGCCGCCCCGGAAGCCGGTGAAATACCCCCCAGCGGCCAGGTATGGCTGACGCCCGCCCAAGTCGCCGAGGACAAGATTCAGGTTGCCACGGTCGGCAAGCAGGTCGTGGACGGAACGCTGGTCACGAGCGGGACCGTCACCCTCGACGACCTTCGAAGCGGCCACGTGTTTTCGCCCGTGACGGGACGCGTCACCAAGATCGTGGCGCAGCTCGGCCAACGCGTGAAAAAGGGCGATCCGCTCGCCACCATCGAGTCACCCGATATCGGCAACGCGGTGAGTGACGTCCACAAAGGGGAGGCCGACCTCATCGCCGCCGAGCACGGCCTCGACCGCAAGAAGGCCCTGTATGCGCAAAAGGCGGCGTCGGCGGCCGATGTCGAGACGTCGGAGGACGTGGAGCGAAACGCCAAGGCAGAGCTCGAACGGGCGCGCCAGAAACAGTTTCTGCTGCGTGTGGGCAACGTCGATGCCGTGACACAGACTTACACATTGCCATCCCCCATCGACGGCGAAGTCTTGTTGCGCAACATCAACCCCGGCATCGAAGTCCAGGGCCAGTACAGCGGCGGGGCCGGCAACAACTGTCTGCCCGGTCTCACGACCAACGCCGTGTGCGGGGAGCTGTTCACCATTGGCGAGCTCGACAAGGTCTGGGTGCTGGGCGACATCTACGAAATCGACATGGGCCGCGTCCATGTGGGCGCTCCCGCGAAAGTCACGACCGTGGCGTATCCCAGCCGCGTGTTCACCGGCACGGTCGATTGGGTGAGCGGGGCCATGGATTCGAACACGCGTACGGCGAAGGTGCGTTGCACGTTCGACAACGCCGACGGACAGCTGCGGCCGATGATGTACGTCACCGTTCAAATCTCGGTCGACCCAAGAGAGGCGCTCGCCATCCCAAGAAGCGCGATTGTTCGCCTGGGCGAGTACAAGGTCGTATACGTGCAAATCGGCGAGGCGAACGGTCGAGAGCGCTTCGAACGACTGCCGGTTGCCGTGGATGAAAGTGTGTCAACTCCCTATGTGGCCGTGAAGCATGGCGTCGAGATGGGCCAGCGAATTGTCGTCGACGGCGCCGCGGTCTTGGCGCAGAGGCTTTGAGCTCTGCCGGCGTCGGCGAGATCGCTCCGTCTGCGTTCACCGTGGCCGCGGGGTCTTCCCCGTCGGCGCGGGGCGCCAATCGCGAAGGTAGCACGCGGGCTCAGGCACTGGGCCGCCCGGACGCTGGATGGATGTTGTGCGATGGTGCGCTAGGCTGGTCGATTACGGTGCCTGCCAAGGAGGAATCGCATGCTCAGCGGCGTCCGTAATTTTCCGCAAAGCCCGTATCGCCAGCCAGCGGCGCGACGTCGCGAAGCGACAGGCCCCCGCGAACCATCGGCCGGCGTCGTGACCTGCTTGGTCGTGCTTCTGTTCATACTCGCGGAGGCGCTTTCCGCGGAGCCGCCGCCAGGCGACAGCTTCGCCGGTCTTGACGCGCGTGGTTCGATCGACAATTACGGCCCTCGCATGTCAGGTTGGCCTACCGCCCCTTCGAGCAAACGTAGCGCACGCGCGTTCGATCATCCGCGCGTGTCCGCTCGCTGACACGTCTCTAGAGAATCTCATCCGAAGCAAGCGAGTTCCCCGGATCGGATGGCAAGGTCAGAATGCGCGGTCGCATGAATCGCTTTGTCTACGCGCTTCTTTTCGTGGGCCTCGTCGTTGCGGGCGTAGTGGCCGGGTGTGCACAGACGGGCGGCCACGACGCGTTCGGCCCAGGAGGCTCGGTAAGCCCAGGTGGGCCGCTGGGTGGCGACGGAGGGGGTGCCCTCCTCTTGGCGGGCGACGGCTCCGGTGCCACCCTGGTGGGGGTCCAGGCCACCACGGGAACGTGCCCCTCCGGCATTACGAGCGTCGCGATCTCGCCGCCGACGCTGAGCAGCACGGTCACGTTCGGGGGAACCGCCCCGTCGGTCCAACAGCAATTCACTGCGACGGCCACGCTCGCGGACGGCGGGACGGCCGACATCACCAGTTGCGCGGGCTGGAGCACCAGCGATCCGGTGCTGGCGACGGTCCCGGGCGGCAACTTCTCGACGACGAACGCGGGTCTATTCACGGTGACGGCGATCGCCGGAGTGGCCGGGTCGGCGCAGGGGACCTCGACGGTGACGGTGAAGGTGACCGGCACGGTCAACCCGAGCAACGTGGATACGACTCCGCTGGACGGGACCCCGAGCGGCACGGCTCCGCAGATCGCGTATCCGCTCGATGGCGCGCTCTTTCCCTTTCACTTTGGCGATTTGGCGTTCCAGGTCGTTCCGAGCGCGTCGAACCAGACCCTCGCGCGGATCGCGTTCCAGGGCGACGCGATCGATGTCGACGTGTATGCCCCCTGCACGCCCATCCCGAACGCCGTGATGGCCGGCGCATGCTCGATCGCCATTCCGGCGGGGCTGGAGCAGGACCTCGCCGGCGCGAGCGGCGCGCAGAATATGACGGAGACCGCGCGGCTCGCCGGCGCCGACGGGTCCAATCTCGCCGAAAGCAGCTCCATCGACGTCCGGTGGGCATCGAGCTCGTTGCCCGGCTCCATTTACTATTGGAGCTCGCCTCCCTCCACGATGATGGCCGCGAGCGAAGTCGTTCGCATGAATCTGCAAGAGGCCGGCACGCCCCCGGAGGTCTTCTACCAGTGGCTCGATGCGGTGCCGTATGCCCCGCCGTTGAGCGGGGGATGGGCGTGCATCGGCTGCCACGCCATTTCGCAAGACGGAAAGAAGATGGGCATCGCGATCGGTGGAGCGTCGATCGCGGCGAATGGCGACGGCAACGGGTCCTTCTTCGCGTTGGTCGACATCGCCACGAGAACGCCTCTGGCTGCACGTATCGTCGGCGATGCGGGCCAGTTTCTACAAGACGGCTTCGCGACGTTTAGCACTTTCTCGCCGGACGACCTGACCATGGTGCAAGAGCTCCAGGGCGCTCTCTACCTGCGTACGGCCGATGCGACGCTCGCGAGCACAGGTCCCCTCTTCCCGACGATGGCCGAGATGCAGACGCACCCCTACTGGTCGGCCAAGGGCGACTTGCTCGCGTTCTCGAGCTGGGTCCCGACGCTCACCATCCCGCACGCCTACGACTCCAAGGACCTGAACGGCAACGAGACGCCCAATGCGCAAATCTGGACGGCCCCGGTGACGGGCACGACGTTCGGCACCCCGACGGTGCTGGTCCCGCGAGCCGCGAACCTCACCGAATATGACCCCGCGATATCGGACGACAGCCAGTTCGTCGTTTTCAACGAGTCTTCCTGCAGCGGGCCGCCGACGCCGACCGGCGATGGCTACGGATCGAGCCCGTGCGACGGGTACGACGATCCCTCGGCCCGCCTGCGCCTCGTCCGGACGAGCGGCGGCACGCCTCTGGAGCTCGATCAGGCGAGCGGCCGAACCAGTACGTGGCCTGCCGAAGGGGGAGGCACGTGGACCAACTCGTGGCCTCGCTTCTCCCCGACGCACGGCGTCTTCCAGGGCAAGACCCTCTACTGGGTCGCCTTTTCTTCGCGCCGGCCGTACGGCGCTACGCTTGCCGGCTCGCAAGCCGGAGCCTCCATTCCGCAGATTTGGTTTGCCGGGGTCGCCGTCGATTCGACGGGCGCGCTTTCCGGCGATCCCAGCTTCGCGCCCGTCTGGCTTCCGCAGCAGAACAGCCCGACGCCCGAGGTCCTTTGGGACGGCGGCACCGCTCCCCCCACGGGCGACGGCGGGGCGACGGGCAACCATCTCCCGCAGTGGGTGTACACGTACGTCCCGTACGTGCCGCCCCAGATGCCGCCCCCGCCGCCTCCGCGATGACCGCTTCTGAACCACTCACGGCACCGGCGGTTCCCATGAAGTGCAACAATTGCGGTCTCCCAAGAGAAGCGCACATCGAAACGGCCGGTGAGTTCGGCAGTCGCAAGATCTGGAAGTGTCCAAATGAATCGGGCACGACGTTCCCTGCCACAATCGACATCAAAATCGAGCTTCACTACCAAGCCGGCGAGGAGCATCCGTGGATCGCGAAGTGGGTCCATCCCGAGACCGGGCCCGGCGAGGTGGTCTCAAGTCAACCGGCCGACGCAATCGACCGTGCGGGACGGGAGATCGAGCGGCGCTCGGCCGAGCCTTTGGTCACCCCGGCCATCGGGTCCCATTTGAAATGAGGACGGCGGGCCTCCGGCCCCCCAATGCAGCTGACGCGGAGGTTCTGCGCTGCGTCCGAGCCAGTTCAGGCCTCCACCGGCTCCGCCGGCCCGTCCCCTCCGTGACGCGCCCTCCAGTCCTCCAGCCAGTGATGCGCCAGCACCAAGAGCGGCGGCTGCAGGATTCGCGTGAGAATGGCCAGAATGAGCGACCCGCCGATGACGACGATGGCCAGCGGCTTCTGGGTTTGCGCCCCGATGCCGTTCGAAAGGGCCGCCGGCATGAGACCGAGCATGGCGACCAGCGTCGTCATGAGCACGGGGCGGAACCGCTTCTCGGCGGCCTCGCGCGCGGCTTGCTCGATCGAGTGACCTTCCGTGTTGCGAAGGCGCTGAAAATACGTGACGACGAGAATGGCGTCTTGAATGGCGATTCCGAAGATCGAAATGAACCCCATGGCCGCGGAGACCGAGAAAGTCGTTCCCGTGATCAGCAGAGCGAGCACTCCGCCGGTGCACGCGACGGGGATGTCGATGAGAATGATCATCGTGTCCACCCAGTTGCCGACCGCAATGTAGACGACGAACCCGATGAGCAAGATCGTAAGCGGGATGATGATCATGAGGCGGTTCTCGACGCTCTTGAGCTCTTGGATCTCGCCCTCCCACTCGAGATGCATGCCGTACGGAAGGTGGATCTGCTCTTTGATCTTCTTTTGAGCGTCCGTGATGGCCCCAGCGAGGTCGCGGCCGCGAACGCCGAATTTCACGGGGGCGTAACGCTGCAGGTTCTCGCGATAGATGCTCGTCGGACCGGTGACCTGCTCCACCGTCGCGATCTGTCCCAGTGGAATGTACGCCCCGGAAGGCGTCGATACCGTGATTTCGCGTATCGCCTCGATCGACGATCGGTATTTCTCCTGCCATCGCACGGTGAGATCGAAGAACTTGTCGCCTTCGTACACCTCGACAATCGGGCTGCCGTTGCCCGTGAGTCCGCCGAGCGCCGACTGCACCACGTTGGCGGCGTCGCCGGTGTTTAGGCCGTAGCGGGCGAGCGCCTTACGGTCCGGCGTGATCTTGACGTCCGGCTGGCCGAGCGAGCGAAAGAGCCCGAGGTCCACGATGCCGGGCACGGTCCGCATGACGTCGACGACCTGCCCGGCCACCTTCTCGTTCTGATCGATGTCGCGCCCGAAGATCTTGACGGAGTTGGCGCCCTTCACGCCCGCGGTGGCCTCCTCCACGTTGTCGAGGATGTACTGCGAGAAGTTGAAAAGCGTGCCCGGAAACGCTTCCGACAGCTGCTTGTTCAGCTCGTCGGTCAGCTTGTCCTTCGTCATGCCGCGCGGCCACTGGTCGAATGGCTTGAGGGGCGCGAAGAACTCGATGTTGAAGAACCCCGTGACGTCCGTGCCGTCGTCCGGGCGTCCGAGCTGCGAGATGACGGTGACGACTTCCGGATGTTTGCGGTTCGCTTCGGTGCACGGGCTCGACGCATCCTCCGGACAGCCGCGCAGGATTCGGCGCATTCGCGTCGTGTACTCGGCCGACTTTTCCAACGAGATCGACATCGGCATCGTCGCGCGGATCCAGAGATTGCCTTCCTCGAGCTTGGGCATGAAGTCGCGCCCGAGCAGGGGGAAGAGCACGACGCACGCGAATATGGGAATGGCCCGAAAGACCAGTGCCGTCTTCGGCCTGCGCAGCGCGGCGTCGAAGAAGGGGTTGTAGACCTTGTGAAGAAAGTGCATGACGAAGTTCTCTTTTTCCTCGTGCTGCGCGGGGACGAACTTCGCGGCCAGGACCGGGGTCAAGGTCAGCGCAAACAGGATCGCTCCGGCGATAGCCGTCGCGTAGGTCCGCGCCATCGGCCCGAAGATGGCGCCCGGCACGCCGACCAACGTGAACAGCGGCAGGAATGCCAAGCCGATGATGAGCGTCGAGTACGTCATCGGCGTGCCCACTTCGCGGGCGCCCGCGAGCACGCGCTCGTTCATCGTTCCGCTTCCACTGGGACCCAGGCGCCGGAAGATGTTCTCCATCATGATGATCGTCGAGTCGACGACGATCCCGAAATCGACGGCTCCGAGCGACAGCAGGTTGGCCGATTGGCCCGTGGCGACGAGCGCGATGATCGCCACCGTCAGCGCCAGCGGGATGTTGAGCGCGGTGATGAGTGCGGCCCGGAAGTCGCTGAGGAAGAGCACCAGAACGAGTACGACGAGGCCCATTCCGATGAGGACGTTCTCGAGAACCGTGTGAATGGTCAGCTTCGTGAGCTCGCCGCGATCGTAGTAGGGGACGAGCTTCATGCCGGGCGGAAGGAGGTTGTTCGCTTCGATGAACCGGACTTTCTCTTTGATTCCGGCGAGCGTTGGGTTGGCCTGGCCGGCGTAGCGCATCAGCACGATGCCCTGCACCACGTCGTCCTCGTCGTCGTGGCCCACCATGCCGAGGCGCGGCGCGTATCCGACGGTGACGTCCGCGACGTCATGGACGCGAACCGGGGTGCCCGTGTTCAGCCCATTGGCGGTCGGCCCTTGCGAGATCACCACGTCTTGGATGTCGCTGAGCGGCGAGTCGAAATAGCCGAGCAAGCCGATCCCGCGAACGTCGTAGGACTGTTCGCCGATCGACAGACGCTGGCCGCCGACGTTTTCGTTGGCGTTCTGGAGAGCGGCGATCGTCTGGGTGAGCGTCACGCCGTGGCCACGAAGCCGGTACGGGTCGACGTCGACGTGGTACTGCTTGGTCGTCCCGCCGTAGCTCGTCACGTCGATGACGCCTTGCACCTGCCGCCACTGGCGCTCCATGATCCAGTCCTCGGCGGTCTTCTTGTCGGTCAGCGTGTATCCCTTGCCTTCGAGCGTGTAGCGGAACACTTCCCCGATGGCGTTCCACGGCGAAATCTGGGACGACAGACCGTTGGGCAGCTGGATCCAGGTCGTCATGCGGTTGATGACTTCCTGACGGTCGGCCCAGTAGTCCGTCCCCCACGCGAAATAGCACTTGATGTCGCTGAGACTGAAAAGCGATTGCGACCGGATGTACGTGAGCCCGCGCATTCCGGATAGGCCCACTTCCATCGGAATCGTGACGTAGCGCTCCACCTCCTCGGCGCTCCACCCCATCGGCTGCACCAGCGTTTCGACCAGCGGCGGGCAGGGGTTGGGGTACGCCTCGATGTCGAGCTCCGAGTAAGCGATCGCGCCCCCGAAGATGACGAGCAGCGTGCTCGCGAGGATGATGGGGCGGAATCGGAGGGCAAACGCGACGACCCGTTGAATCATGCGCTCCGGTCTACTGCGCTGCGCGCCGCGGAGAATGAATTCAACATTAAAAACATTTCATGAAATAGTCGTTAGGTTCGCATGTCCGAGCTCGGGCTAGAGCGAATCCAGAGCTCGATATCAACGGAGTATCAATAATTGCAGATTCGTCATACGGGCTGGCGCGCTACGTGCCCTGTGCGCCGGTTCGTGCACGCAAGACACACGAATGCCGGCATCCCTCTCCCTTCGCAGGGGCAGGTCGCCCCGACGCGCGGGCACCGCTGTCGTGGTTTGTCGCGCCCCGTTTGCATGCGAGGTGCGCAGTGAAGGCGCTCGTCTTGGAGGACGATCAGAAGCTGGCGCGCTTTCTCGCGCGTGTGCTCTCCGAGGAGGGGCTCGAAGTCGACCTCTGCGCACGAGGGGTCGATGCCATCGCTCAAGCGCAAGGGGGCATGTACGACCTGATCGTGTTGGATTGGATGGTGCCCGAGACCGACGGGCTGGCCGTCTGCCGGGAGATTCGACGGTCGGGCGGCGTCGCTCCCATCTTGATGCTGACCGCCCGCGGCGAGATCAGCGAGCGCGTGCTCGCACTGAACGCCGGAGTGGACGACTACATGGTCAAGCCCTTCGAGGTCGACGAGTTTGCGGCGCGGGTGCGCTCGCTGCTGCGGCGTCTTTCCGGATTTGCGGCACTGCGTTGCGGGGAACTCGAAGTCGACCCCGTGTCGCGCCAGGCCAAGCTGGCCGACGCCGTTCTGACGCTGACCAACCGCGAGTACGCGGTACTGTTCCACCTGCTCCGTCGTGCAAACCAGATCGTCAAGCGGTCCGACCTTCTGGCGCAGGTTTGGGGCATGCGCTTCGATCCGGGATCGAACCTCGTGGACGTTCACATCAGTCGATTGCGCGAAAGGTTCGGCGATCGCGCCGGGATGATCGAAACGGTGCGCGGGGTCGGTTACCGGCTGAGGCAGGGGGTGGCTGCGGGCGCCGACAAAGCCCCTTCGCAATCCCCCGATTCCGTTCGCGGCTCCACTGCCCATCGATAGCCGCCGAGTTCCATTTGCGAATCACGGGATCCGCATAGCAGCTGCCGGTGCGGCCCGGCCCCCCGACCGTGTCGCCGATTTCGCAGCAACATCGCGGCTCGTCGCTGGCGACGAGTTCTCGTTCGGTCGCATGGGATCTCGGCCCGCCGAGAGCAGGTCGTGCTGGGTTTTGGCGCTCCGGAGCGGCTCTGAACTCGCCTCGGCCCTCTTGCGCGGGGGTTCGGCTCCTTGACACCCAAGCGACCGTACATCAAGCTCCATCCACGTTAACCTGGCGCGCTGCAGTGTGCGAGTGCGACAGCCTGATCCGCCGAAGGAGTTTCCAATGGCCCAATGGAGTGTGGTGGCGGTTCTCGGTTTCGGGGCCCTGGCGGGGATGGGATGCGCCGCGCGGACCCAGAACACGGAAGTCGCATGGGTCGAGTCCTGCGAGCATGGCGCGTGGGCGTCCCGGCAGGTTTGTTCCGGGTTTTCGGCCCGATCATGGGCTGACCGTGGCCAGACAAGCGTTTCCGTCGGGACCGAATCCGGCAGCGCGTACGCGATCCCGGGACCGGCAGGTGCGGCACCGTCCTGTCCCGACGCAGAGTCCTCGCTGCCCTCCCGTGCGTCCTGCGGAGGGTACGCGGCTCTTCCGCTCGCGGATCGATAGGGCGGTCTCGGCGCGCGGGCTCCGGCCCGCGCGGACCCATGCCCGCTACTCGCCGATCCCCAGCCCCCTCGTGAATCTCCGGGCCATGGCCTCCTCCTCGGCGTCCTTGTCGCCGGCGTGCCGCTCGTAGAGGCCGGATCCGTACGACAGAGCGTGAAACATCTCGTGGGCAAACACGGTCTCGAAGCCGCGATTGGGTGTGCCGTCTTCGTTGAACACGTCGTTTCTCACGTAGACGGTCTGCGTGCTTCGCTGATGGTATCCCCATACGCGCGGAAGCGCGGATCCTTCGTGGGCGAATGTTCGGCTCCTGAACCGCCAGGTGACGTCGTTCAGGTTTCGATAGTCCTCGCCGGAGCGCGCATCCGCCGGCAACAAACAGACATCGGCGTGTAGGGGCGAGCGTCTCGTTGTCGGAATGCCCTGCCGAGTGACGAAGTCGTCGAATCCGCGTCGCGCCGCGTCGCACACGCGATCGATGATGCGAATCGCCGCCGCAGACGGTCGGGTCGATGCCGTGTGACCCGCAGTCACACGCCATTCGATGATTCGGATGCCGGGGCATTCAGGAAGATCGATCGGCTCAGCCAGCAATTCGCTTGGCAGAGGCCTCATTTGCGTGTTGCCGCCATCGCGCTCGGCGGACGGTACGCGAGCGCCCTGTCGGGTCGCTTCGTCGACGCTCATGGCGCTGCCCGAACTCGGGCCTACGAGGCTGGCCCTGTTCGCCGATGGCGGATGGTGGGCGGCACAGGCACTCGCCAGCGTGAGCAAGGCAAGGGAGGCTACGCCTCGTGTTCGCGGATTCATGGTCTTGTCGTCGTTGGATCGCTTGAAACCGAAAAAGCCCTCGGGGTCGCAAAATCGAAAAGAAACGAATCTGGCAGGCGCATTCGTCCCGGTGAACTGCCCCGTCCCGGGGGGGCGGTTCCTAGCGCGGCGTCCGAGCGACCCGTCGCCGCCGGCGATGCAGAGGATGCTGCGGGGCCAGCCTCACATCAGAAGAGAAGGAAGCCGAGTCTCAGCGCGGGCGATCCGCTCGAGATGACGGGCTTCGCGCCATTGACGAAAACGAAATTGACGTCCCACGCGGCATCCAAAATGATCGGCGCGGCCCATGGGGCGAATCCGAAGCCAAGACCCGGGGCGATGATGTTCATTTGGGTAAACGCGGATCCGGGAGCCCACGTCGTGATCCACGCGACCTCCGGATGCAGAAAGAACGGAGCGCGATTGATGATCGCGTAGCTTCCATAGAGGACGCTTCCAAATGCGAACTTGTCCTTCGTTGCCGGGCTGGCCCCGTTCACGTTGCCGTTTCCGTTGTAAGTGAAGTTCGCGCCTATGCCGAGTAAGAAGGCGTCCACGGTGATCATGGCTGCGACCGTCGGTTGCGACGCGACCTGAAAGTAAGAGGCCAGGTGCGTTCCCACGAGGAGCGGGTGAGGTCCGGCTTGCGGCGGCATCGGCGCAGGCGGCGGGGTCTGTGGCGTCGCGGCATCGTCCGCGTGGGACACTCCGCTGCCGGTTTGTGCCGGCACCGGTGCAGGCGGCGGGGTCTGCGGCGTTGCGGAATCCTCCGCGTGGGCGACTCCGGCGACCGCCATGCTGACGGCTGCCGCGACTACTGCTGTGGCTAGGACTCCGAGACGTGACATGAATCTTTCCCCTTTTGTTCCTTCGCGCCCGGATCGACGCTGTGTACGATGAGGGACGCTTCCGACGGGCCCGTCCCGAACAGAGGGCACACGCGTTTCCGACGGCCGTCGGCCGGCGAAGCGTTCGACGGCATGGACGCCCGTCGTCGACGGCAAGCGCCCGGCGGTTGCGGCTTCGCGCGGCCGTCCCCCTCCTGTAATGTGTGAACGGCATTCTGTGACCAAGGTTAAGTCGGCCCGAACGGACGGCCGTAGGCGGTTCAAGCTGCAGACGCAGCTCTTCGTCGCGATTGGTTCGCTGGCAGCGCTGCCGGCCGTGCTTCTTGGAATCGCCCAGGCGCGGGTTGCGGCCACCCACGCAGCCGATCTGGCCGACCGCGAGACGCTGTTGACCGGCACTTCCCTGGCTCGCGAGCTCGGGGGCTTGATTGAAGCGGAAGCGAACATCGCTCGAACGGCGGCGGGCGAAGTGGGAGCGGCGGGCAGACTCGACGTCGATGTCGACGGTCAGAGAGCGAAGGACTACTTCCGTCTCTTTCCCGAGCTTTACGGTGTGATGATTCTGGACATGCAGGGTTGGTCCGTGGGTGGAGCCGTGCGCGAGGCGGGCCGCGAGCCCCGAGCGGCCATAGGGGCGTTCTTCGGCGACAGAAAGTGGCTCAAGGACATTGCCCAGGGAGCGGCGTTCTCGGGCCAACTGGTCGCATCCAAAATGCTGTCGCGACCGGCCGTCGCCTTTGCGGCCGCCGTCGTGGATCGCTCCGGCAACCGGTTGGGGCTCGTATCGAACGGGATCTACCTCGAGGCGGTGCAGCACGCGCTCGAGCGCGTGACCGAGGCGGCGCCCGGCCTCACCAGCGTCGTTCTCGACGAGGACAGCCGCGTCGTGGCGGTCGCCGGCGACGAGCGAGTGAGCCCGCTCAAGAGCCTGCGGGACGTGCATCTCTATGACCCGCTGGCGGGTGCGGTCGAACGTCGCTTTGGCTACAGCACGACGGGGGAGCCGCGCCGGGGGACCGCCGCGCCCATCCAAACGAACGTCGTGAAATGGCGCGTCGTCACCACATGGCCCGAACGAGTCGTGCGCGAGCGCGCACTCAAGGCACTCGCAACCATGGCAGGATTCGCGCTCGGTGCGCTCGCGGTCGGCCTGGTCGCCGCGGTCCTCTTGGCGAGGACGATCGCGCGACCGATCTCGCGGCTCTCGCGCCTGGTGGAATTGATCGGCGAGGGGGATCTGCGGGTTCACCCCGAACCGCTCAAAGCGTGGTACCCGCGCGAGCTCCAAGAGCTCAACGCATCGGTCGAGGGCATGCTCGGGCGACTGAACCCACTCGCCAAGCAGTTGGGGCGCGCGGTCTCCTCGATCGCGGACGTGACTCAGCTCCTGGCGCGTGCCGTGGGGCAAATGCTGGGAGACAGCAACGAACAGCGCGACGGAGTCACGAAGAGTTCGGCCGCAATCGTTCAGATGAATGATTCGATGGACAAAGTGGGCGACGGCGTGCAGAGCGCTTCGAAGACGGCATCCGAGGTCATGTCGTCCATCATGAGCGTCGACGAGCAGATCGTCCGGATTGTCGACAGCGTGCGCAAGCTGGCGGCGACCGTCGACGGCGCCTCGTCGGAAGGCGCCGCCGCGGAGCGGCACGTGGACGTCGTCGTTCAGAGCACGGTGCTGCTATCGGACACCGTCGAACGAACGTCGGGCTCCTTGCAGTTGCTCACCGAATCGATCAAGCAGGTCGGGGTCGCCGCCGAGCACGAGGAGGCTCTCGCGCGCGATGCGCTGTCCGCGGCCGTCGTCGGGCGCGACGCGGTCGACCGCATCGCGAGCGCGATGAGTCAGATCCAGGAGCGCTTTGACGCCGTGGGTACGACCGTGTTGCGCCTGTCGGATCGTTCGGACGCCATCGGAGAAGTGGTGCGGGTGATCGACGAAGTCACCCGCGCCACGCGCCTTCTGTCCATCAACGCCGCCATCATCGCCTCCCAAGCGGGGGAACAGGGATCTGGGTTCAGCGTCGTGGCGGACGGAGTTCGGGCGCTGGCGTCCGAGACCGCCGTGTCCACGAACCGAATTACGGATCTCATCACTTCGGTGCAAATCGACATCCAACAAGCCGTCGATGCGGTCGCATCCGGTCAGAAAGCGGTGGGCGCGGGCGAGCAGCTCTCCAAGGAGGCCGGGCAGCGATTGCGGGCGATTATCGAGAGCGCGGGCCAAGCCGAAATGACCGTCCGGGAGATCGCCACGGCGAGCCGGGACCAAGTGTCGCGCGTGGATCTTCTCGCCGTGGCCGTCAGCGAGGTGCACAATGCGACCCAGCGCATCTCGTCCATCGCGAACTCGCAGCGGCAGGTCCAACAAAAGGTGGCGCAAGCGTTGGACGAGGTCCGCTCGGTCTGTACCGACGTGAGGACCGCAACCATCGCCCAACGCAAGGACAGCCGGACGATCACGACGGCGGTGCAGGCCATGACCGGGCGGCTCCAGACGATCGCGCACGCGAGCGAAGTGCAGAGCCGCGAGCGCAATCAGATCGAGAAGGCTCTCAGTGTCTTCGAAGGCGCGGCGCAGGGCAACGTGGAGCATGCGCGACAGCTCGGCGACGTCATGAGCCGGCTCGCCGATCGGCTCGAGCAACTCCAGGATCAGCTTTCGACGTTTCGCGTCGCGTAGCGGATCATCGACTCTCATGGACGCAAACCGATCGACCCGTGTGGGCCCAGCGGGAGCCCGGCCGCATTCGACTCGGGCTCTTCGCGGGCGCTTGAGCGCGCGGGCGCACGGCTCGGGCGGAGCGCTGAGTCGGCAGACCGTCCGCGACCGCCTTGCGGTCGCCGTGGTCGCCGGCATCCTTCTCGTTGCCCGTGCCGCGCACGCCATCGGCCCGGTGGACGCCGAGGTCGCGGGGGTGGGTGGGGGGACGAATCTGGCGTCGAGCGCCGCGAACGAGCTCGGCTTTGAAGCGGGCGCACGTGCGGGCGTATCGTGGCGTCATTTCTATGGCGGCTTGTCGTTCGTCGATTCCCCGACCGTCACGATGAGGGCCCTGTGCGTCGGTCCGGTCGTTGCCTATTGCACGACCGGCACGACGAGCGTTCTCCCATTCTCGGTGCGCTCGATCCGATACGGACTGGACGCGGGCTACGACTTCCGCTTGCTTTCTCGATTCATCGTCCGCCCCCAGCTCGGCGTGGGCCGGATCGCCCTCTACCAGAGTAGCCCCGTCCAAGTGGTCGTGAACGACGGGCTGGAGGGCCTCGACGGCACGGCTCACGATGTGTACCTCGAGCCGGGCGTGACGGCGATCGTGTTCCTTTGGCATTTCCTCCTCGGCGTCGACGCCAACGCGCTCTGGGTCCCAGAGCTCGCCCATTCCAGAGCGGCGCTCACGGCGCACGGCCAGCTGGGTGTCAGGTTCTGATCAGTCGCGGTCCGCCGGGCAGCCGTTCGTCTTGGGGTCCTTGGTTGGGGTCCCCGGTTTGTCCGGGCAAGCGTCCTGGCTGTCGGTGACGCCGTCCCTGTCGCGGTCCGTGTTGTGGTCGAAAAGCTCGACCCCGACCACCACGCGCCATTCGGGTGCGCCGAAATGCTCATTGAGCCCGGCTCCCGTTCCGATCTTGACCCGCAGCTGCCCTCCGTCGTCCGCCGTCCCTTCGATGCGGCCGGTGAGCAGCCCCTCGACGCCGGTCGTGGTCGTGCCGAAGATGGAGCGGAAGGCCGTCTCCCCGTAGATCTCCGGTCCCACCACGAGGACCGCGCCATGGCTTGGGCCGACCGGGATCCGGGATCCGGCAGCGATCCCGAAGAGCAGCTCGCTTCCGCGTGGGCTGCCAGGGGTTGGGGAATCGTCGCGTGGCCGAATGTGAATTCCGATCTGTCCGGCGTACGTGAGGAGGCCCCGATCACCAGCCACCAGTGCACGGAGCATTCCGCGGTAGGTGCCGTCGGTGTCGTAGTCGCTGGTCTGGTCACCGGCAGGAATCCACAGCTGCGCGCTCGCTCCGAGCCGCAAGGCGCTCTTGGGGCCGCCGACGAGGCGAACGTCGAAGCCGGCGCGCGTGTCCGACAGGATGTCGGGGCTCTCGGCAAAACCAACGGACGGAGCGGTGAACCGATAGGCGCCCACCGCTCCGCTTTGGCCGACAATGACGAGAGGTGCGTTGATGTTGAGGTACAAGCGAAAGCGATCGTAGGTGACGGCGAAGCCGAAGGCGGCGGAGGTTTGGCTCGAGACGACGGCCCGATGCGTCACACCGTCGGTGACCCGCAAGGGATTCAACGCATAGCCGCTCTGCAGCTCCATCGCGCCGCCGAGACCCCCGTGCATGTCGAGGGCGTCCATGACCAACCAGCCCCCGCCCGGAGCCGAGGGGTAGAAGCGCTCGACCGCAAACCCCTGGGCCTGCTGCTGCTGCGCACCGGCGCGTGCCGCGAAGGCGCTTGCGGCGAGCAGCGCGGCGAAGCCCAGTGCGTGACGGCCCTTAGAACTCGGCATGGACTCTCCCGCCGAAGATGTTCACGGGGCCTCGATCCGCGTTGTAGGCAGGGTTCCAAAGGTACTCGTAGTCGGCTGTGAGCCAAATGGCCTTCAGAAAGTTCACGCTGTAGAAGACATCGACGACGCCTTCGGCGGCCTGCCGGAGGCGGCCGTCTCCAATGAAGTTGTCGACACCGCCCATGCGCAGGTACTGGGCGTGCACCTGCGAGATCCAGCTCATTCCGAAGCCGACGCCGGTGACATCGAAGCGGCGGTGCCAGGCCGAGCCTTTGGCGACGGCGCCGAACGACAGGTCCCGGTCGGCCGCGTTGAAGGCATCCACCTCGGTCTGTCCGTCGGAAACCATCGCTCGAGAGAAGACGCCGATGTCGTGGGTGACGTGCTGTTCCAGGTTGATTCCGATGCCGACCTTCACGTTCCGCTTGCGCACCCAGCAAAGGTCCGGGGCCGCGACGTTTCCCGATCCGAAGTTGTAAAGATTAGGCCCGCACGCGGCGGCGTTGTCGGCCGGATTGGCCTCGAACGCCGCGATGGCGTCGGCGAAACGCCCCGCATAAACGCTATTTCGATATCCGAGAATGCGCACGGCTCCGGCCTGTCCGAGGATCTGGTGGTCGTGCTCGATCTCGAGCTGATCGCTATAAAACTCCCAAAACCGGAAGTCCACGGCCTGCGAGTTTGGCTCTTGCGGCGGCAGCGTTCGCCCGAATCGCAAGGCCCAGTCGTCCCAGTAGATCTCGGCGATGACGCCATCCGTGTAGCCGCGCTCGTCGGCCGCAAAGTCCCACGAGGCGTGCGTCATGAAGGCCATGTTGAAAAACGTCTGACGGGGATCCCAGGTGGCCGAGTTTTTGTCGAAAAAATCGAGGACCGTAAAATTGCCCGCCGTCAGGACGAGTCGCCGGCTGTCGACCGTCGTGGCGAGCTGCATCGGGTCCGACGTTTTCGCAACGCGCTCGCCGCCGAATCCGATCGTTTGCCGGAGGTACGCGCGGGACCGGTACAGCTGGCCGGTTGGAGACCCCGTCTTCTGAAGCTCGAAATTCTGGATGGCGCCGCCAATTCCCGTCAGTCCCGAAAAGGGGACCTCCGCGATGAACTCCGGAACAAAGTAACCTTCGGCGCCGGGCCAGAGCCGGACCCCGAAGAACAGCGTTGTCGTGAGCGTGTAACTCCGCTCCCAGTCGGGGACGAGCGACTTGTCGGTGCCGTCCGCGTTCGTATAGGGAGCCGAAAACGGCGGATGCCAGCTCGAAATGTAGGTAAACTGTCCGTACGCGTTCCAGCTCTCGTCATCGATGTCGTGCAGGTTGTGGTGCGCGAGCAGGTTCATGAAGTCGAACGCATCGTCCTCGTGCGCCGCCGGAGGTGCCGGTTGGGCGCTCGCCGGAACGGCACCGAGGAGGAGGCGTACGGCCCATGCGGCGCCGAGCGCGCGCGCGGACCCCCGAGCGCTACGACCCACCGGCGTCTCCGACCGGGGTCGTTGTGCATGTCGCCGCGTCGTAGGCGAGCGTCGTGAAGAGGCTCGGGAAGACGAGCTCCGTAATGAAGTCGGCCTGGGCTTGGGAGAGAAAGCTCCCCGACGCACAGTGACCGATGAACGTCGTATCGTCGACCGGGATCTGGAGGGTGTCGCCCAGTTGGACTCCGAACCCGATTCGCGACTGCAGGACGACCAAGGAGGTCGGCGGAATCGAGCTCGTGGGATTCCACCCTGGCGCGAGGACGACGTAAGCCGTGTTGGCGGACGCCGGCACCGTGCCCTGCGGAGCCGAGGACGATCCCGGGGAGATGGGAACCGGAAACGACACCGCCTGCCAGTACGCGGCAACCACGACGAGCGGGGTGGTCGGCGATGGCGCGTAGCGGTTGTCGAGGATCACGGTCGTCACCGGCGATCCGCATCCTTCCGCGAAGAACGCGAACGCGAGTGCACAGGTCGGACCTCGAGCGGCTAAAGGACGGCGATCGCGCGCGCGCATGAGTCCGGTGGCAGCCGGCATCGGGGTTCTCTCGACAGAGGGCTCGGACCCCGCGAAGGGCGACGTCGATGCACGGCTCGAATCATACATGCGTCGAAGTCGAGTTGGACGCGAAAAGGGCTTCGGGATGGGCCAGAAGCAGCCGATCCGGCGTGACGGCGGTCGATTCGCTCAGAGCTCCGGAGCGAGCAGGCGGGCCACCTGCTCGATCACCCAGTGCTGCCGGTAAGGCGGACTGTCCGATTCGGACTCGGACACGAGATCGTCGATGTAGCGGCGGACCTGCCCGATCGCGTCGGAACTGTACAGACACAAGGCGCTCTCGTAATTGAGAAATAGGCTCCGCATGTCGAAGTTGGGCGATCCCACGTACGCGAACGCGTCGTCGATCACCATGGCCTTTGCGTGAACCATCCCGAGCCCGTAATAGTGCACGACGGCGCCTGCGGCCCGGAGCTCGCGGAGCAACTGCCTCCGAGCGATGTCGGCGACCCCGTGGTTCGATCGCGAGGGCACGAGGATCTCGGTCCTCACACCTCGACGCGCCGACAGGACCAGAGCGTGCTGCAGCGGCGCGTCCGGTACGTAGTACGGAGTCGCGATCGCGATCCGTTCGCGCGCATCGAAGATCTCGGTCAGCAAGAGATCGTAGAAAGTGTCGGTGGGCATGTCGGGCCCGCTCGCGACCACCTGGACGACGGCGTCGCCGCGAGCGACGGCGCGATCGGCGAAACTCGGCTCGTCGACCGCCCGCCCGGGGCCGCCACAGAATCGCCAATCCGACTCGAACAGCGCCGCGGCATCGGCGGCCGCCGGTCCGGTCGCCACGGCTGCGACGTCGCGCCATCGAGGCGCGCTCGCCGGGCGCGCGGTCGGGCCCATGTATTCGTCGGCCAGGTTCATTCCTCCCGCGAAGACGTGCTCGCCGTCGAAGACGCCGAGCTTACGGTGGCTCCGCAGGTTGGTGCGGCCCCGGACGGGCGAGTGCCGGAGCGGCATGAACGCTCGGACGTGGGCGCCCGCCGCGCTGAGGAGCCGCGTCGCTCGGCGAAGCGATCGCCTGGAACCGACGGCATCGAGGATCAGGCGCACGCGCACGCCTCGCGCCGCACTCTCGGCGAGCGCGTCGACGACCGCTCGGCCGGTCGCGTCGTCGCCCAGGATGAACATCGTCAGGTCGATCGATCGCCCGGCGTTCCGAATCAGATCCATCAGGCGTGCGTAGGCCGTCTCGCCCGTCGTCAGAAGCTCGAACGCATGGCCGGCCCGCGCCGGTGCCAATCCGCTCGCCAGGGACAAGCGAGCAAGACGCGTTGTAGGTTTGTCGTCTGTCGGCAGGTCGGCAGACCGGGCCGCTTCGTGCCCCGGCCGTTTGGCGTGCCGGGGGAACTTCCGGCTTCCGAGAAGAAGGTAGAGCGGGATCGCGACGAACGGCAGGAACACGATCGCCAGAAGCCAGGCGAGTGTGCTCTGAGGAGTGCGGGGCGAATCGAAGACACGAAAGAGCATCACCAGCGAGGCGATGGCCGCCAGGACGGTGAGAACGTGCGACGCGACGTAGGTAGCGATCAACGCCCGGAGCCCTGCTGGCCGCCAGCATTCCATGCTTCGCTCCCGCGCTCCACGGGGACGTTCGGATCGAGCTGCCGCGGTCGCGGGCTTCGGGGCCGCGATCGGGGCGCGATCGGGGGCCGGGCGCGGGCTGGTCTGGCCCATTCGCTCGGTGGATGGCTCCTCGGCCGGCCGCATCTCAGACGGCCTGCGCGACGACGGACGCGTGTAGGCTTGCGCCGACACGTCCAGACCGATAGCCGTTTCTCTCCGACGGTCACCGGGCACCGCTGCTGCCGCTCGTCCTCAATGACGCCGGGTGACCGCAACATCCTGTAGCGGAAGGGAACGACGATGCCCATGTTTCCCCGGCGGGACTCGCCGGCGCCGGGGAGTCGGCCATGTGGCCCGCATCGTGCCTGAGAGGGGGCGTGACATGATCTCTGTTGCAGAATCCGAGACACCGGCGATCGAGATTGGCAAGTACCGTGTCGTCGCCGAGCTCGCGAAGGGTGGTATGGGCAATGTCTATCTCGCGATCGCCCAGGGCCCTGGCCGTTTCAACAAGCTTTTGGCCGTCAAAGAGCTCAAACCTTCATTTTGCGAGGACGAGACCTACGTCGCCATGTTCCTCGAGGAAGCGCGCCTCGCGGCACGACTGACCCACCCGAACATCGTGCAGACCAACGAAGTCGGTTCCGACGGCAATCGCCACTTCATGATCATGGAATTTCTGGATGGCCGCACCCTGCAGCGGATCGGCCGGCACCTCGCGCGCCACGATGGGCTGTCGGTCGGTGGGCACCTGCGCGTGATCACCGAGGCGCTCCGCGGACTGCACTACGCGCACGAGTTGCGAGGTTTCGACGGCGAATCCCTCGACATCGTGCATCGCGACGTGAGTCCGCTCAACGTCGTTGTGACGTTTGACGGTCAGGCGAAAGTGCTCGACTTCGGAATCGCCAAATCGGTGGATTCCGCGCTCGTGACGCGCACGGGCATTCTCAAAGGCCGCATCGCGTACATGTCGCCCGAGCAAGCCAGCGGCGGCAAGGTGGATCGTCGCGCGGACATCTACTCGGCCGGTGTCATGGTCTGGGAGGCAGCAGCCGGGCGAAGGCTCTGGCCTCAAATGACCGAAGTCGAAATTCTATCGCGCGTGCTCAGCGAAGGGCCTCCTTCGCTGCGAGCGGTTTGCCCCCACGCGTCGCTCGAGCTCGATGCGATTTGCGCTCGGGCAACGGCACGGCATCCGCACGATCGGTATCCCACCGCGGCCGAGTTCGTCGATGCTCTCGAGTCGTATCTCGCCCAGCGCGACGATGCGATGTCGATGCGCGAAATCGGGCTTATCGTGGGTCGAGCGTTCCAGGCCGAGCGCGACAAGATGAGCCTCATCATCGAGGAAACCGTCTCGCGTTTTCCGAACGGTCCGCGCTCGGGCCACATGCCTCGTCTGCCGTCGCCCGTTTCAGGCACCCAGGCCGTCAGTCCTGTGACGGGGGGCCTCGGCGACGGACCTGTCTCCGGAAGCCGGAGCGCGCCGTCGTTGTGGGTCGAGGGATCGATCATGGCGCCGGACCCGGGCGACGCGAATGACGATGGCGCCATCGAAGCTCCCCCGTCCAGGTCGCTCGTGTCTTGGCTCGCGGGCGCCGTTGCGGCGCGCGGTGTCGCCGTTGTGCTCGCCGTGGCTCTCGCCGTTGCGGTGGCCTATCGCGTCGGAAAATCCTCCCCAGCAGCGACCCAGGGCACCGTCCCGACGGTGGCTGCCGCCGTAGCCTCGCCGGCTCCGGAGCCCGTGTTCATCCATCTCGCTGTCCAGGCTTCTCCGACGACCGCGCAGATCACGCTCGACGGAGAGCCGGTGCCGAGCAATCCCTCCCGCATGCAGCGGGCGAAAGACGATCAGCTGCACACCCTCGTGGTCTCGGCCGATGATTACGAAACTAAGAGCGAGCAGGTGTCGTTCTCGGGTGACACGGTGATCGACATCCGCCTGGATCGTCGTGCGAGCGCGCCGCTCCCGGCCGTCGTGACGCACCGGTCCCCACAGCGTGTGGCGCCCCCTCCGGCCAAGGCTCATCCCGCACCTGACCCGCCATCGCCGCCGCCCCCGCGATCCCGGCCGCAACCGACCGTGGCCGCGCAAACCGGCGTGGGTTCGGCCGGAGGCCGTGCGCCGCTTCGTCCTATCGAAGCCAACAATCCTTATGGAACCCGATGACCATGGGAGCGGGGGACCTGATCCTCGAGACCCGGAACGTGCGTACCGCCGAAAACATTGCGCGCTCAAGAGACGCACCCGGATGACAATAGCCTCAGGGAGCGCCCAGACCGCGGGCACGCCACCTGCATGATGGCCCTGAAGCCATCGTGATGATTCAATCTGCCGAAGACAGTGGTCAACCAGCGCCGAACAACATGGCGTTGCCTCTGCGACCGCTTCGGGTCCTTGTCGTCGACGGCGACGACGCTGCACGGGCGGCGATGTGCGCCGCCGTGACCGCACTCGGCCACCGTTGCCGAGGTGCGACCAGCGGATCCGAGGCGTTGCGCTCGCACCGCGCGCAGCGGGCCGATGTCGTCATCAGCGATTGGGCGATGCCCGGCATGGATGGCATGGAGCTCTGCCGGCGCATTCGCGATCTCGATCGCGGGACCTACACGTATCTCCTGTTCGCGAGCGGTCATGCGAAAAAGCGCGACTTCGTGGAGGCCGTACGGGCTGGCGCGGACGACTACCTGCCCAAGCCCATCGACGTGGATGACCTCGAGGCGAAGCTCATCGCGGCCGATCGCGTCGTCCGGGCCTACCGCGAGCTCGCGGATCGGAACGTAGGCCTGCGTCGTGACAGCGAGGCCTCGTTTCGGGACGCAAGGGTAGATGCTTTGACGGGCGTCGGCAATCGGTTGCGACTCGACGAGGATCTCGCAAAGCTTCAGGCCCACGCGATGCGCTACGAGCGGCGGGTCTCGATTGCCATGTGCGATCTCGACGAATTCAAGCGCTATAACGATCATTATGGCCATCTTGCGGGCGACGCCGTTCTGCGCCAGATCGCGCGTGCGATCAGCGCGAGCGTGCGCCGCGCCGACCAGGTCTATCGCTACGGGGGCGAGGAGTTCCTGATCGTTCTGCCGGAGCAGTCGCTCGAGGGGGCGGCCGCAGCCATGGACCGAGTGCGCACGACGGTCGAACACCTCGGGATCGCGCACGCCCCCAGCGCAGGCAAGCCTGTCGTCACCGTGAGCATCGGTCTCGCGTCGGTCCTACGCAACGCCGATCACGCGGTCGACCGCACCATCGAGCGCGCCGATCGTGCCATGTACCGCGCCAAGGCGGAAGGTGGGAACACGGTTTCGATCGAGCGGGACGCGAGCTAAACGAGCTAAGCACGGCGGGCTGGAAGGTCGTACCGGGTTCGCTGCCTTCGCCAGGCGGCGGGGGCACGTCGGGCGCCGTGGGCGAGCGACGAGAAGCCTGCCCATTGCAGTGGAAGCGGAAGGCGCACGTCCCATCACCTAAGTGGATATCGAATATTTGGATATTTGCGTGCTCAACGGATCAAAAGCACGTGTCGGCACGGGCTGCCGTTTTTTGAGCCGTTTCTCGAAGCATGCGCCTCTGCACATCGAAGGGGTACGGCGTTGCCGGCGAAGGGCCCGACCTCTGGGCAGCGCGCTGTAAAACGGTTGTCACACTGCAATGGATGCTTT
>JBEKOY010000016.1:0-77291 GCA_049521295.1 Polyangiaceae bacterium
CGAGTCTTCGACCCAGCCGCGGGTCGCCTTCAATTCCTTGTCGTGCTCGAGGGCCTTCTCGAGCAGCTCGAGGAGCCACGAGCGAACGACGGAACCGCGACCCCAAATGCTGGCAATACCGTGCAGATCGAGATCAAAAGGGGACGTCTTCAAGATCTCGAAACCTTCCGCATACGCCTGCATGAGGCCGTATTCGATACCGTTGTGCACCATCTTCACGTAGTGGCCAGCGCCAGCGGGCCCCACATGCGCATAGCCCCCTGCCGGCGCCAGCGTCTTGAAGATTGGCTCGCATGATGCCACCGCATCCGACTCGCCGCCCACCATCAGACAGTATCCATTGGCGAGCCCCCACACGCCGCCGCTCGTGCCCGCGTCGCAGAAGCGAACGCCCTTTTTCGCCAGCAGACCCGCGCGAACCCGCGAGTCTTTCCAGTTGGAGTTGCCCCCGTCAATTACCGTATCGCCCGCGGCCAAACGGCCAGCGAGCTCTTCGATGACCGCGTCGGTAACTTGGGCGGGCACCATGACCCAGGCAACGCGCGGAGCCGGCAGCTTGGCGATCGCGTCCGCGATCGATTCTGCAAACACCGCCCCTTTGCCAGCAAGCTCGCGGGCCACGTCCGCATTGCGGTCCGCGGCAACGACCTCGTGGCCGCCGCCCAGCAAGCGCAGCGTCATGTTGTAGCCCATCTTGCCCAGACCAATCATCGCGAGACGCATGGGCGCACGACTAGCCTGAAACACACCCGGCGTCATCCACAGCGTGGCCTGATGTCCGGATCAGCGCGCTTCGGTCACATTACAAGTCCGCGCTCAGGCGAACGACCGTGCCGCAAAATGCGTTGCGATCTTGGACTGGTTTACCAGCGATTGCGCCGGTCGCCGCCACCGCCGCCACTGCCACCGCCTCGTCGGCGATCGCCGCCGCCGCCGCCGCCGTGTCCGCCGCCCCCGCCCCCGCCACCGCCACCGCCGCCCCCGAAGCCACCGCGCTGCGGACGTTCCTCGGCCTCGTTCACCCGAAGCGGACGGCCATCCAGGGTCGCACCGTTCATCGCTTCAATGGCCTTCTGCGCCTCGGCCGGAGTGCCCATGGTCACGAAGCCGAAGCCGCGTGATTGGCCCGATGTGCGGTCGGTCACGATGTGAACGTCCGTGACCTCCCCGATACGGGCAAATGCTTCACGCACCGTCTCATTCGTGGACGAAAACGACAGATTTCCGACATACAAACGCGTTCCCATAGTGTCTCTCTCTTCTCGTGACGACCTCGAACATGCGCCCTCTCCGAGCGCCCACTCAAACCTGTCTTCCGATCGGTCGCGAACCAGGAGCCAAGCCGCAGCGGGATCGTCCGCCGCGTCCACACGTTGCGTTACCGTCGAGCGCGAGCCGCGATCCCATCAGTCGAGAGAGCAGTCTTTGCCGGGGAAACGTCCGTGAGCACATCTAACATAACGAAGCGAGCCGTCCGTGCAAGCGTCCCGTGTCGCAGCGGAATCCGTGCGGAGGGAGCCCTTACGGGATCGGCTTAGCAAACTTCGCTGGCTCGGGCGACGGATCGATAACGTCCATCTTCTGGAGAACCATGACGCCGCCCATCGGCTCGCTCACCATGTCGGAGACGACCGTCTTGGCAATGTTGTAAGCCCCCGTGATCTTGACCTTCGCGCCGACAGCCGGCAGAGGAAATGGCACGGTCACGTTCAGCATGTCGTCGGTGATCGGCTCTTTGGGCTGGTCTCCCGGCTTGACCTTCTTGTAAGCGACCATCGCGTCGTAAACGACGGCAAAATTGCGCGCCCAGCCCACGACACGAATCTTCGGCCCCTTATTGTTCCCCTGGTCATCCGCGACCCAGAAGCTTGGCACTTCCGGATTGCAATTGTCCGGGTCCTTCTTGCCCGTTTTGTGAACGGCGCAGTCGGGAGCGCGCGGTATGTTCGAATCGACGACGTAGCCCGTGATCGAAATGGGTTGTGCGGTGACGTCCTTGTTGTGGATCAAGCTTCGCAGCTGATGAATCGCTCCGTACACCGTGTACGCATCCCCTTGTTTGATGGGGGTGCTCGGCGGCGATGGCGGAGCGGGCAAACTGGCGGCCTTTCCGGACCACGCCGGCTGGGGCTTGTAAGGGTTGTCGTCACCCTCACAGCCGCCGCACGCCAGAACGGCCGCCACGAAGGCAAGCCTTCCGGTCGCGCGCAGCGCGTTCGTCCCGAATCCCTGCAGCGTGTCCATGATGACGTCGTCTCCTCCGCTGGAATCGGCGCGGTCGCGTCGAGCCCTGCCGTCACTCGGTCTCAGGACTGGCGTGAGCCAATCGTGATGACGCCCGGACGAGTAACACGCTCGAAAGCCGCGAGACAAGCGCGCGTTTGCGTCGAGCCCGCAGATCCCGTGAGACGCGACCGGGAGGCTTCGAGGACTCACGTCACGCCGACAGCGGATCTTTTCGCCGCCCCGACTCGCAAAGGTCGTCCGAGATCGCGGGAAAATGTGGCCGATCGAGATCGGCGACACGGACCCTATCGCCCTCGCATCGCGCCACCATCCGAATGACAAGCGCCGACAACTCGGCATCGTCGCCGGGAAACGCATACTCAGCGAGGCGCAAGTAAGCTGCGTTCTCGATGCCGACGGCATGACCACGAACACGAAGACCTTCGCGCGCCAACCGGTCGGTAAGGATCGCCCGAAAGTCCTCCGGTCGGTCTCGCAAACGCGGCAGCACGACGGGCACCGCGCGCGCCTCCCCAAGACGTGCCGCAAGTGCAGAATCGAGCCTCCCGGCGGTCACGAGTTCGTCCGGCGACGAAATGCCGGTGATCGCGAGCTGCACGTCGAGGGGGTCGGCGCGCCCCCAGGGAGCGCGAGCCTCGAGGCAGGCCCGTGCAATGAGTCGTTGCACGTCGGCCGGCAGCGCATTCGCATCGAGCAGCACGAGCATACCCCCTTCGGCGATCGCAAGAGGGGACCTATTCGGATCGGTCCACCGGACAACGTCGTGCTCGCGCGCGATCGTCGCGTCGATCAGAACCAGAGGTCCCCGCCCGCGCGATCCGGACAGGTGCGCCCGCGCGAGGTAAGGCGCCGGATCCACTCCACTGGGCGAAACTACGGCAACGGGAGCTCCAATGGCCGTTCGTCGCTCGAGTGCCTCGAGCGCCATGCGCGAGGACGAGCCGTAGACACCCACCGTCGCGGGCCGGGCCAGGCGAGCCGCATCGAGAGCATGCCGCTCGACGTCGCGCGCCCGCTGGTGCTGCAGCCGTTCCATTGCCTCAACCGCCGCGTCGGCGCGCGCCATCGCGTGCTGGACGCGTTCGAGCAAGCGCAGCTCCGTTCCTCGCGCTCGGCAAGCGACGGCCAGTCGGTCCGCGACCCGCTTGACGCCCCGGATCTCCTCGAGCGTCGACGGGGCGCCGCGGCGGCCCCGAGGCAAGACAAGGACCGCCTCCGTCTCACCGTCGCATGCAACAACCGTGGCGAGCAGAGCGCCACGCTCGGCCATCCAGGACGCGATGGATCGGATCTCGGGCCGCCTTACTTCGAGCGCGTCGAGGAGCTCGACCCGCAACGTTCCGAATGGCTCCTCCGTTGCCACCTCCGCGAGTTCGCTCGGCGACTGTTGCTCGCGTTCGTGGGCGTACCCCGCGGCGTCAACCGTCATCACGCGGGAGGGACAGAACGTCCAGAGCTCGGGCGACGGGCTTGCCACACCCAGCGGAGATCGCAAAGCGAAGAGAACGCCCCGGACAGCCTCGCGCGGATCGGCGTGCATGGCCGCCTCCGACGCGCGCTCAAACGCATCAAGCCACGCTCCGCCTGCCGGACGCAGCGGTGACTCGATGCGCGAGGCGGCCGATCCAATCGCGAGCCCCGCGACCGCGGTCGAAAACGTCAGAAGCCAGGGATCCCCCGCGCGACCGGCCACGGCGGAGGCACCGAGGAGCGCGACAGTTCCTCCGATGAAGGCAAGGACCCCGACACGGCGAGCCGCGCGGGCAACGGCGGCAGCATCCGAGTGCAAGGCCGCCCAAGTGATGCAGGTTGCCCCAACGGAAAGTCCTAACCGAGCCACGTCGCCCACGTCTTCGGACGCAAGAGCGCCGATGAGCACCGAGGCCAGAGAGACCGTGGCAAGCCATGTTCGGATGGCCCGGACTCGTTCCGCGACCCCAAGCTCGAGGCGACGACGGATCCGCAATCGCTCGCACGCGACGACGATGACCAACGCACTCACGCTGATCGCTGCGGATTCCCATGCCGCGGGATACCGAGTCATCCAGGCAACCGACCGCTTCTCGGGCGCCACCGCGGCGGTCAGTGCCAGCCACCAAGCGGCAATCGCGATGCCGATGGCGCTACCCGATGAATGCGGTGCAGCCTTCACAAGGCCCTCGCTCGGCGGGACGTGCGCGATCCCTAGACAAGCTGCGACGACGCACGAGAGCTCCCCCAGCGCACTCGCAGCGTCCAGGGCTCGGCTGCTGCCGTCCGGAACCCCAAGAGACGCGAGGACGAACGCCAAACCCCAGCCAGCAAGGCGCGCAATGGCGTTCGGCCGCCTGGAGGCCGCAAAGGCCATAGCTACGGCGACCAGCGCCGCGCATCCGGCGCGGGGCTCCCGCCCCCGCTCGATTGCCATCGCCGAGACGCTCGCGAGCGCAACGAACGCGAGCGGGGGGAAACGACGGCCCCACGTCGCGATCGGTGCATGGGTCGCGCCTGGGGTCATCGGACGTCGACGATTGTTGCACGTTCGCGGAGTCTACGGCGGCTGGCGAATCCGCCCGCGGTGTGGTCTCGTGGAGACCATGCGAGCGTCCACGGGGCGGCCGCGACTGATAGCCCTGGGTGTCGGGCTGGCTTTGCGCGAAGGTTTGGTGGTGGCTGCGTTCGGATTGGCTGTCGTGTGCGGACTCGTCGCGTGCGCCATCGCCTTTTCAACGAGAAGCGCCGGTGCGGCTCACCTGCCGATGGCGGCAGCGTTGACCATCGCTTGGAGCGCCGGGGTGATGCTCGCGTTCGGGGGCGGACTGCGGGCGATCCCGAGGGACTGGGACGATGGAGTCATTGCGCTCGTGCGTCTGCGCGGCGTCTCACTGACCTCGTACGTCTGGGGTCGCGTCGGCGGACTCGTCGCGGTGCTGGCCCTCGCGGTGGCGGGGACCACGTTCGTCTGCGGCATCTCGGCCATCGCGGTTTCGAAACCCGTGCAGCCGGCGTTGGCGGCTACTGCCGCCGGGACGGCATACGCGCTCGCTTTCTCGATCACCCTGGGCCCGGTCGCTATGGCGGCACTCGGCGCGAGATCGCGATTCGCCGGGTACATGACGCTGCTGACGGTGCTGGTTCTCCCTGAGCTGGTCTCGCCATGGACGTCGAGGATGTTGCCCGCAGGATGGCAGGAAGTCACATCGATTCCGGCGGCTCTCGACGCGGTACGCGCGGGCGTCACCGACCCTACAACCGGAACGGTCCACGCGGCGCGCGCAATCGCGGGTTTGGCGGCGATAGTCGCCGCGTCCCTCGCCATCGTACGCGCCAGGATACCCCGCGGCGAGCCGGGGATCGGGGCATGATCACGCTCGAGAACGTGAGCGCGCGTCACGGGCCGCTCGCCCTTGCGAACGCGACGCTCGCATGGGGACCGGGAATTCACTCCGTCATTGGACGGGTCGAAGATGGCGGCACCCTGCTTCTCTCACTGGTTGCGGGCGCCAGGCGAGCTCGGACCGGTCGCACCATGGTTCTCGACCAAGCGCCCGGAGATTCACGCGTGCGCCGGCAAATCGCCCGCATCCCGCTCGAGCCGTCTCTGCCGGATGGGCTTCGCGTCGACGAGACGCTCGACGTGGCCGCGGTCATCCGCGGGAACCAACCGGGCCACGCGGCCGAGCGACTCGCTACGCTCGGTGTCGGATCATTGGCCAAGCGGCTCGTGCGGTCGCTCTCGCGGGGAGAGACGCGCGCCATCGCACTGGTCGAAGCGCTCACCTCAAGCCAAGTTCGTGTCCTGCTGATCGAGGAACCGTTGTGCGCGATCGACCCGCGCGCGGCTCGCCAGGTGACCGAAGCCCTTCGCGCGAAGGCTCGCTCCGGATGCGCGATCGTATTGGCGACGGCGTCGATGCGCGATGCCAGCGAAATCGCCACCGATCACATCATCCTGAAGGCCGGGGTGGTCATCGGACGCGTCGCATCGCTCGAGCCTTTGATGGGCTTTTCGCCGGACGGCAGCGAGGCCGTCATGCTGGTCGGCGACGTCCAACAAGCCTTAGCCCTCGCGGCCGAAATCGCCCGGGCACCGGAGGTCTCTGCCGTCGAACACCACGGAGCCGTCGTGCGCGCGCGCGGCAGCGACCCTTTGGCGCTCGCTCGAGCCGCGGCCCGCGCAGCCATCGAAACGAGGGTCGCCATTGCCGAGCTTCGGCTTCAACCACCCTCGCTCGAGGAAGCGCGCGCCGCATCCGCGGGCATCGCGGCCGCGACTCACGCGAACGCGTACGAGCGAATGCGAACGAGCCTCTCCCGTGCACCCGCCGGGTCGACCGAGACCGACCCCGCGAGGGCACGATGATCGCGGTACTCGCACGGGCCCCATTCGCGCGGCTGACGCGAACGCCTCGAGCTCTGGTCGCCGTTACGGCATGGTGCGCGCTCGCCGTGACGGCGGCGTTCATCGCGCATGTTGGAGGCTGGGTGCACGGGGCCGATCACGCGCTCGTCGAGACATACGCGGCGCTGGCGGTTCCACTCATCGCGTACGTGATGATCGGCGCCGTCTGCGGCACCGGCTCGCTCTCCGGGTCGACCGCACCGCTCGTCGCGTTCGGAGCCAGCCCCGCCGGCGCCGCCATCGCGATCGTCGCGGTCGCCGTAGCGGCCTGCGGCCTGTTGGGTGCGTCGCTGGCGGCCGTGGTGGCTCTCGTCGCGCATGGCGCGGCGGACCCACCGCGAACGTGCGACGCTCTCACCAGTGCGTATGCGGGGGCGCTCGGCGGTGCCGCCTACGGATCATGGTTGTCGCTCGGCGCGGCTTTCGGCCGGCGCGGCGGCGGGCGCTCGGCTTTTCTCGTACTCGATTGGGTGCTCGGAACGGGAAACGAGTCGGCCGCCGCGATCACCCCACGAGCTCACCTGCGAAACCTGCTCGGCGGCGTGCCTCCGATGGATCTGTCGGAGCGCGCAAGCGCCATGGCCCTTGTCTTCTTGGCGATCGGCTGCGCACTTCTCGCGACCGGGCGGGCCGCTGCACGCCGCGGCGGCTCTGGAACCCAACCGTGAACGAGCTCGCGCGTGCAAGAGGGCTTCGGCAGTCTTGCCGCCCCGCCCCCGTACGCGGGCCTCACGGACCGCGGCATTCCCGCGCGACTAACTCGAGTCGCTCGCGTTGCTCCCGTTTCAAATCCAGCGGCCGACCTTCGAGCAGAAAGTCCCCCTCTGGCTGGCGCTTGCACGCATGAATCTTGACGCGCAAGGGAAACCTGCTTGGCGTCGCCGTCAAACCGTCGATGCGCGATCCCGGGGGCGCCGGAACGGTAGAACGAAGCACAATGGAGTCCGCAGCGATGGAAACGATACGCCCTTCGCCGCCCTTGGACCATCGGACGTGTCCCTGCCCCTGGCTCCGTGCGACGTCATCGTCCTTCATCGCTTCGCACCTCGCACTACGGCCCGCGCCTCTCGCTGCGCGTCACGCTGCGCGATGTGGGCACGCTTGTCGTAGTGCTTTCTACCCGTGCCGATCCCGACCTCCACCTTCACGCGACCGCGCTTGAAGTAAACACGGACCGGCACCGCCGTGCAGCCGTCACGCGCGAGCGCGCGGCCGATAACGGCAATCTCACGGGCGTGAAGCAGTAGCTTGCGCGCTCGACGGGGTTCGTGGGGAAAGGCATTCGCGGCTTCGAACGGCGCGACGAACATCTGCCGGAGCCACGCTTCACCGCGTTCGACCGAGACGAACGCATCGGACACATCCACCTTTCCAGCGCGCATCGCTTTCACTTCGCTGCCGACGAGCGAGAGGCCCGCCTCGAACCGCTCGGTGATGTCGTAATCGAAGACGGCCCGGCGATTTTTGACGATCAGTTGCTCGTCCTTCGCTTCTGGCTTCGTCATGCGAGGGGATCAGCCGCCGTCTGCAGGCGGCAGCTCGTCGCCGTCGTATGGCAAGCGGAATGGATGCGTCTCGCGAACAAGTCCGAGCTTCTCCTCGAGCGCCGAGACCCGCTCCCGGAGCTGATCGTTCTGATGCGCGAGTGCGCGGATCATGTCGATCACGGGATCCGGCAAGCTTGCGTGGTCGAGCGCGGCGTCGAACCGTGCGTGCTTCGGCACGATGATCCGCGCAGGGACTCCGACGACGGTGGCGCCAGGTGGGACGTCCTTCACAACGACGCTCCCAGAACCGATCCGCGCGTGATCGCCGACGCGAATCGCGCCGATGATGCAAGCGTTCGCCCCGATAACCACTCCGTGGCCAACTTGCGGGTGCCGCATCGTGCGCTCGAGCTTCGTACCGCCGAGATTGACCCCCTTATAGAGAAGGCAATCATCGCCCACGGTCGCCGTCTCGCCAATCACGATGCCCATACCGTGATCGATGACGACCCGACGTCCGATCCTCGCGGCGGGATGGATCTCGACGCCGGTCATGAAACGGCTCGCGTGGGCAAGCAGCCGAGCGCCGAGCTTGTTTTCGCGCCGCCAAAGGGCATTTGCTGCGCGGTGCAGCCACAACGCGTGCAGCCCCGGATAAACCAGGAGAACCTCGACGAACGAGCGGGCGGCCGGATCGTTTCGACACGTCGCTTGAACGTCTTCGACGACGAAATCGACACCGTGCTTCAGGTTTGTAAGCCACCGAAATGCCGTCGCCATTGGCGTGCGAGAGCTTAGCACCCGCGGCCGTGGGCTACGCTCCCTCAAGCCCATGTCCTTCGTCGTGCCCTTGCCCAAGCTGGCCAAATGGCGCCAACTGCGTCTTGAGACCCTCGCCTCGTATCGCGTCCTCGACGTTTGCCGCATCGATCTCCAAGACGCCACCGGGCGAGCGCGTGGCGACGCCTTCACTCTGCGCTGCCGGGACTGGTGCAACGTCGTCGCCGTGACCGACGAGGACGAGGCCGTGTTCGTGTGGCAATACCGCTTCGGGACCGATGCCATCTCGCTCGAAATCCCCGGCGGCGTGATCGACGACGGCGAGCGACCCGAAGATGCGGCGCGGCGAGAGCTCTTCGAGGAGACCGGATACCAGGCCGAACGACTGGAACCACTGCTCGTACTCGAGCCCAATCCTGCCATCCAGGGAAACCGGTGCTTCTCGTTCGTCGCCCGCGGCGTCCGGCCAACGGGCACAACCCGATTGGACCCCATGGAGGAGCTCGAAACGGCGCTCGTACCGGTCGCGAGAATCGGCGACTTGCTGGACAGCGGCCAGGTGACCCACGCGCTGGTGTATGCACCCCTCGAGGCGTTCTGGCGGCGAAGTCGTCGGTGCTAGACTTGTCGCCCATGGGCACGACGACGTGGCGCGAAGTCGAAGCCCTCGTCGGCGAGATCGAAGGGCTTCAACTCCGAAGGGTCGTGGATCTCGCACGGCGCTTGCGGCCGGATTTGACCGCGGAGGACATTCGCAATCCGCACGACTTTCCCGAACTGGGAGACGCGGATTGGCAATACGAAGACGGCATCCTTGCCGGTATTCAGACCGTCCTTGCGGCGATTCGTGCACGGCGCGCTGAAAGCGGGGACCACCGATGAGCAACAAGAAAAAGGCCCGTGGAAGTCCTTTCGAGGTGCTGCGCCCTCTGCGCGATGAATTTCTAAAGCAGCAGAGCGCTTCGCCCACGATCCAAATCCGGCCTGAGGCCGCGCCGAAACCCCCACTGGGGGCCGACGAACCGGGGGACGATGCCATGCTCTTGCATCGCGTCTTTGCCGGCGTGACCCCGATCGACCGATCACGGGGCCGCATTCCGAAGCACCCCATCGAGCGATCCCTCGCAGTCGAGCGCATGGCCTCACGGGCAGGAGAGGAGGTGCGGGCAGAGGCGGATGCCGTTCACGAACACCTTCGGATTCTGGTCGATGGACGCCTTCGCTTCGAAGTGAGCGACGACGGCCAGCGGGTGGAGGGCCGGCGGCTGGACGTTCCAATCGATGCGGTCCGCAAGCTGCGCCGTGGCTTGGTCCCCATCGACGCCCGGTTGGACCTGCACGGACTGGTCGCAGAACAGGCGCGCGCTCAAGTGCAGATCTTCCTCCGAACCATGCGAGCGCGCGGCGAGCGGTGCGTCTTGGTGATTCACGGCAAAGGCGATCACAGCCCCTCGGGCGCGGGGGTCCTTCGAGGAGAGATTGTGGCTTGGCTTTCGCAAAGCAGCTCGAGCGAGTACGTCGCGGCGTTCGCCACCGCGCAAGCCAGCGACGGCGGAGAGGGTGCGGTGTACGTGCTCATCCGACGCTGAGGCAGACGCGCAGCTGCTACGTCTGCGCGGCGGACCGCCTCACGCCTCGGCTTCCAGTGCCCTGCGCATCGCGGGATGTCGTGCGAGTCGCCCGAGCGCCTTGGAGAGAAGACTCTTACCCGGCTCAACCCGAGGCCAAGGCGAAGCGCCGCTAGGATGCGGCAGGGGCAGGACATCCACGTCGCGCCCGTGCCAGCGCGCGCGGCGCATTCCGCCGACCACGTCGACCAGCGGCATCTTGGCCCCAAGCACGCGCTCGATGGCGAGCGTGCCTACGGCCACGACCAGATCCGGCTGAACGATGGTCACCTCTCGAACGAGCCATTTCTCGCATCGAGCGATTTCGTCCGCGTCAGGTCTGCGATCGCCTCCGCCGCTCGCTTTGCCGGGAAAGCATCGAGCGACCGCGGCGATGTAGACTCGCGCGCGGAACGTCTCCTCGTCGACGCCCAGGGCGTCCTCGAACCAGCGGAACATGGTCCGACCTGCCGTCCAGGCGAACGGCCGTCCGAAAGAGCCTTCCCGGGGACCGGGTGCCTGCCCCAACAGCAAAACCGGACTTGCCACGGGCGGACCATGCACGACCGGACCGATCATCTTCGGGCACGCCGCGCAGGCGTCGAGCTCGTCGTGCAACAACCGAAGCGCACGCCTCGTCTCTCCGAAACTCATCGACGAAGGCGCTCTCGCCATTCCGCGTCGTCGTCGGCATGCAAATCATCGTTCGACGCCTCATCCGAGTCCGCCGAGATTCGCACGTTCTCGGGCACGGGGCCGCTCGGGCTCCGGTACCGAACGGTCCCTTCACGGTCCACATCAACGGCCATCCGCTCCGGCTCCCGCTTCGCGAGGTCGGTCAGCAGCCGGTCCGCATCGGACTCCGTGAGGCCCAGGACGCGCGCAGCCTCGAGCGCGGACACGTTGCCCCTCGCCTCCGTGAACGCGAGAAGCGCGCGCTGCCGAGTTGCACGCTCCTCTTGGTTGCCAGACCGTCTCAGGCGCTGCCCTCCCAACAGCAGGGCCAAGCCAATGGCCAGCGCCAACGCCGCGATTGGCAACGAGACGGCTACCGCAGCCGCGAGCGGCGCGAGTACGTAGAGCAGCCCGCCCAACGCAAGGGCCAGAAGAGACCCTCCAACGATGACGGCGCCGCCGGCCGCGCGGACAATGGCGCCGCCCACCTGGGACGACTTGCCTGCCAAATTAACGGACGGCCCCGAGAGCGGCGCGCGGATGGCGCCACACGCGGTACAGTGCGGCACGATGCCGTGATACACGAGGGGTACCTCTCGGCTGCAGTCCGGGCACATGGCAAGAAGGATGCGGACGGCCGCACGTCCGTCAAGGATACATCGGGTACGGCCGGAGGACGGGTACGCGCGGCTGGCACCCGGGACTCCGGGCGACTAAGTTGAATCGACGCCGTGATGCGACCGAGGCGCGAATGGTCGAGAAGCTGAGGAAACTTTGGCTGGATGGCGAGTTCGTCGATTGGGACGAGGCGAAAGTCCACGTTCTGACGCACTCACTGCACTACGGCCTCGCGGTGTTCGACGGGGTCCGAGCTTACAAGCGTACGGACGGGGCAACGTACATTTTCCGCTTGCATGATCACATCGACCGCCTCTTCGACGGCTGCAAGATGTGTCTGTTGTCGCCCAAATACACACGCGAACAGATCGCGGCTGTGTGCATCGAGACCATTCGCGTCAATGGGATGGTCGACGGGTACATTCGACCGCTCGTGTTTATCGGCGAAGGCGCCATGGGCATCTATGTGCCGAACAACCCCGTCCGGACGGCCATCCTCGCGTGGCAATGGGGTGCGTACTTGGGCGACGAGGCCCTTCGAAACGGCATCCGCGCAAAGATCAGTTCGCTGTCCCGTCATCACATCAACGTGAGCCTGGCGAAGGCGAAGATGTGCGGACAGTATGCCAATAGCGTCCTCGCCAAGCGCGAAGCGAAGCTCGCCGGCTACGACGAGGCCATATTGCTGGACGTCAACGGATACGTGAGCGAGGGATCGGGGGAGAACATCTTCATCGTACGCAAAGGCGTCCTTCACACACCGGACCTATCGTGCTCGATTCTCGAAGGCATTACGCGCGACACAGTGATCAAGTTCGCGCGCGAGATGGGCCTGACGCTCGTGGAAGGGCGAATCACGCGCGACCAGCTATGGCTGGCCGACGAAGTTTTCTTCACCGGCACGGCGGCGGAGATTACCCCCGTGCGCGAGGTCGACAACCGAACGGTCGGCGACGGGACAGTCGGTCCGATCACGAAACGAATTCAAGCGCGCTTCTTCGACGTCGTCCGCGGCAGCGACGGATCCCACCCCGAGTGGCTGACGCGAGTGTGATATCTCGGCAACGGAACGACACGACCTCTCTCTTTCTTTGCGTCTGTTCCGTCCTGTCGTGCGCTCCATCCACGCCGCGGGTCGACTCGGCTCCCGCAATCGCCGGCCCCACGGCGACGACATTGGGGGACGGGCCGGCCGCGATGGTTCGGTATCACTCAAGGCGCTTGTCGCTTTCACTGCCGCTTCCCCAAGAACCGGACTGGGTCGTCGACGACCGATCGCGCGCCGAGCTCGTAGCGACGCAGGCCGCCACTCATTCGACCGTGGTCGTCGCGGTGTTTCGCACCGATAGCGTCGTCGGTCGCGATCATTGCGAGAGACTTGCGCGCGATCGAGGTCTTTTGCCCTCGCAGCCCCTGCTGGCCATCGAAGACGCTGTCGTCGTCACACAGAGGACGTTCGATACGCGAATTCTCGTCGGCCTGGAGCCGGGCAGCGGGCCCGACCGTCCACTCAAGGGGCACGTGCTGGCCTTCGGGGGTTTCTTACGCAAATGCTACGTGCTCACGTTTTCGACGCAAGTCGATCGCGCCGACCAAGAGGCCGCGCTGTCGTCGCGATTGGCGTTCGTGCGTACGCGCATCCTGCCCGGCCTCGAGCTTGATTCGCTCGAAGGTGTCCGGAGACCGCCAGTCTCAGAGTTCGCGCCGGAGCGGTAACCATCATGCGCTTGCTGGCCGTGTGCGCGATTGCGCTGACGTTCGGCTTCGTCGGCTCCGTCCCAATCGCGGGACCGGTCGCTTTGATGGTGCTCGCGCGCGGCGCCGATCGGCGGTTCGGCGAGGCGGTGCGCATCGGCCTGGGTGCCGCGGTCGCAGAAGGGATCTACGCGGGCGTCGCATTCTGGGGATTCGCCACGTTTCTCGCACGACACCGTTGGGTCATTCCTGCTTCGCGCGGGGCAACGGCGGTGCTGCTGATAGGCCTCGGGGTCAGGTTCGCACTTTGGCGGCCCGCCGACCGGAAGAACGAATCGGAACATCGAGGGGGAAAGGCGTTCGTGGGCTTCACGGTAGCCGCCTTGAACCCGACGCTGCTGCTCACATGGAGCGCCGTCGTGGCCCTCGCCTATTCGTGGGGCCTGGGGGGACAGCCGGCGCTCGTATCGGTTCCGTTCGGCGCATGCGCCACCGCGGGAGTCTCCGGATGGGTCTTCTCCTTCGTGCCGCTGCTTCGCGCGTGCGGCGGGAAGTTGCCACGCGCAGCGACGACGTGGCTCGTGCGAGCGATTGGCTTGGCCTTGATCGGCCTCGGCGCGTGGTCGGGCGTGAAGCTCGCAACCGCGGCGGCCCAACCCGTGAATCGACCGGGCGCCCCGAACACCGCCGAGGTATCCTCAACCAGGTGTCCTCCGGCAACGTGGCCACTCGCCGTGCCTTCGTGTCCTTCGTGGTCGACCGGGGACACTACGAGCGCGTAACCCTGGCCATCGCAAAGGCCAACACGTCGGTTTGGATCGCTACCGCCAACGTGAAGCAGTTGCTCGTGGAGGCCCCGGTCGGCACCCGCGAACGTGCGCGGGGGCGATACATCCCCATTCTCGACATGATCCAGTCGCTCTGCGACCGGGGGGTGCGCGTGCGGATCCTCCACGCTGCGCCCCCATCCGGCCCCTTTCGCGCGGAGTTCTCGATGCGCTCCGAACGGCTTGCACCGCCGCGCTTCGAGATGCGCGCGTGCCCTCGTGTCCATCTCAAGATGATCGCGATCGACGGCAGCCTCCTTTACCTGGGTAGTGCAAACTTCACCGGAGCTGGGCTGGGTGCCAAAGGCGACGGCCGTCGCAATTTCGAGATGGGCGTCTTGACCGATGACGAATGGATGCTCGACACCGCCCAAGCCCGATTCGATCGCATCTGGCGCGGCCTCGAATGCGGCTCGTGCCAGCTCCGCGGCGTATGCCCCAACCCGCTGGACCGCATTGCCGTCAGGCGGCCCAGTCGTCGTGCACCGGCAGGGCGAGCCGAGGGGAAAGCGGCGGCGCCCCCGCAACGGTCGTGAAGCGCGAAGTCGGCTTCCGGATCGGCCTCAACGGCTCCCGCACGCGGCGGACGAGCCCACCTCGTCGCTAACGGCCCGGATTGCCCTTCTTCGCGAGCAAATCGCCGAAGGTGAACCGTGCTTCGGCCTTCAGCTGCTGGCGATAGTTCTGATACGCGTTTCGCTCCTGGTCCTCGCTAAGCGCTTTGATGGAGAGCTTCACTTCGCCCCGGCGCGGGTCCATCTCGATGACCTTTGCCTCAATCTCCTGGCCGACATTGAAGGCCTTCCGAAGCTCCGTGCCCCGCGGCGTGCCGGTTCCCGCGGCGGTGACGTACCCACGCGCGTTCCGGCCGGTGACACCCAGAATGCGAACGACGAGGCCGCCGCTCTCGATGTTGACGACCTTCGCCTTGACTGGCTTGTGGGGGGCGACCCGCTGGGGCGGCTCGGCGGCTGCATCGCCGTGAGGCGCCGGATGGAGTGCAATTTTGTGCTGGGTGGGGTCGATGTGGGACACAACGACTTCGATGGCGTCGCCCACTTTAACGACGTCACTCGGACTCTCGATGCGCTTGATCGAAAGGTCCTGCGTATGAATGAGACCGTCTACTCCGGACTCGAGCTCGACGAACGCTCCGAACGGCTGCAGGCGCGCAATCTTTCCGGAGTGACGTGTACCCGTCGCATATTTTTGCGCGACCTGTTGCCATGGATCGGGGACCGTCGCCTTGCGCGAGAGCCAGATCTTGCCCTTGTCGTCGATCTTGATGACCCTTACGCGCGTCGGCTCACCGGCCTTGAACACGTCGCTGGGACCATCGGCGCGGTTGTGGCTCATCTCCTGGAGAGGAACGAGCCCTTCGGCGCCTCCAACGTCGATGAATGCTCCGAACGGAACGACACTGCGTACGACGCCGTCGAGGTCTTGACCCACCTTGAGCCTCGCGAGAGCGTCGGCACGAGACTTCCTGGCCTCCTCCTCAAGCAGGGACTTGCGGGAAAGAACGACGTCGCGACCTCGCTTCGCATATTGGGTCACGAAGAACGGAAGGCGCTTTCCAACCAAGTAGGACAGGTCGGCTCCAAGGCGCAGGTCGACGTGAGATCCGGGCGCAAAGGCTCGCACACCGTCCACGTCTACTTCGGCTCCGCCTTTGATGGCGCCAGTGACGAGCCCCAAAATAGTCGCCTTGTCGTTATAGGCTCTTTCGATGGCGGGCTTCGCTTTCTCCGCACGGTTCGGATGGTGCGTCAGCACGACCAGCCCACCCCGACCGCCGTCGTTGTGCACGACGCCGATGAAATCGGCGCCGACCTCGAGGATGACATGTGGAACCTTCGGCTCCTTCGGAAGGTCAGGAACGGCAGCCACGTGGACAGGCGCGACGGAGTCTTGAACTGGCCCGGATGACGTCGTGGCTTCGGCGGCGGATGCACTTCTCGTTGCGTCGTCGACAGAGGTCGCCCCGAGTTCGCCCGCCAACGTGGTTGAAACTTCGCCGGCGTCGGGAGCGATCCCCCCTCCGTCAGCGGGCAATGCTTCCACGGCTTCGCCCGGTCGCGCAGCGACCCTATCGCCCCCGCGCGGCAGCGCCACCTCTTCGCCCCCGGCTACGGCATCGGAGGGGCGCGGCGACGGACGGGCGTCGTCATCGTCGGGAAGCAGCAATTCCCGCCGGTCGAAGATGGCGTGGGCCTTGCCGGGGATGTCGACGAGGATGGCCTCATCGGTGATCTCCAGAATCTTGCCGAAAACGATATCGCCGGCATTGACCGGAGGCCGCTCCCGCGATGGACCCGGCTTGCGCTCGCGAACTCTGGCCCGCGTCTCCGCCGGGTCGATGGCGGGCACTGAGCCCGTGATCTCATGCGGCGCAGAGGGGTCCGCACCCTCGCTCTCGCCGCCTTCGGTCGACCCGCCCTCGGTCACGGCTCCGACCGCACCGGGCTTCTTCTTGCGCCGCCGCTTGCGCCGCCGCTTGTCGGAGGGCTGAGGCGTCGCCGTGGACGCGCCGTGCTCTGTCGAGAGCGCCGCGGCTTCGACACCCATTGCAGCGCCGTGACCGTTGCTCTGCGCGTCGGCATCCAAGGCATCCGACTCGACAGCGAGCTCCGGCGACTCCGTCGGCCCGGATGCCGTGGGATCGCCGGGCGCAGAGGGCCCAGAATCCGGCGCGCCGGAAGCTGCGCCGGGGTCTGGTGCGCCCAGCGCGGCCGGCGCCGCGTCGGAATCGTCGCGGGCTGCGACGCGCGCGTCCGATGCGTTCGGCTCCAGGGTCTGCGTGGGCGTTTCGGGGGTGCTCATGGCGAAGAGGCGCGACAGCCTAGCGCAAACCGTGCCGGTTTTCTTGTCAACTCGCTGCAACCGATCGGTTCGGAACCCGGGATGGATCTCGCTCGGAGGCGCATACCCCTGCGCCACCGTGGCGTCGACCCCGCGGACTCGCCGTCGCGTCAGAACTGAACTCCGACCCGCATCTGGACTTCCTCGAACGTGCCGCTCCCACCCCTCGCCGAGTCGTCGGTTCCCACCGCGAGATCCTGCGCCGGGGACACGGCGCGCTGCACCGACGACTGCTGCGGACCGCCGGGGGACGTAGGCGACACGGGCGCGGCGCTCGGAAACATGTAGTGCGTGTAGTTGATTCCGACGCGCAAGTGCTTCGTAACCCAGTAGCTGAGGCCGAACTCGACGTCGTTTACGTTGATGTCGCCGTTCGGCGTCTTCGGGTCGTCCTTGCCGGCGCGCGACGAACCGGCATACGTCAAAGCCATGGACTCGAACTTCGCGAGAACCTGAAGTCCCGACCGGTGCGGGTTCTGCGGCTTCGAAAAGTCAACGTGAATGGGTCGACCGTAGCTCGGATAACCGATGATGTCCTGATTGCCGAGGATCCAGTAGTCGGCCTGGACGTACCAGCCGTACCCCTTCAATCCGCCCGCGCGCTCGGTGAACGGCGAAAGCTGATAGCCATCGACCGCTTCGCGCGTGTCGTACACGTTGTAGATGAATTCTCCAGTCAAGTCGAAGTTCTCGATTGGCACGTATACATCGCCGGCGAGCCCCCATTGACCCGCGGCGGGGATGATGTGAATCGTCCGGCCGAGGGAGTCCTTGTAAGTCGGTTTCCAGAACGGAAACCCACCTTGAGTCGTCAACGACGGGAGATCGTACCCAACCATGGTTGGATCACGAGACCCGGCTTTGGCCGAAAAGCCGATCTCCGCGAATCGCGTCCGCGCCGACGTGACGGCCGCCGCCGGACGCACGACGAGGCGGCCGGCAAAGTCGTACCGGTCGTCGGCGTTCGGTCGATTCGGGCCGTCACCGTTGATGATCGCGGCGGCGTAATAGAGCAGACGATCGGGGGACTCGCCCCAGAACATCGCGCCGATGTCGCGCTGAAGTGGAGCGCCGATGTTTCGCACCGCCATCGACCGCTCGAGAAATGGCGTCGTGTTGTCGCTGATGCGATTCTCGAGCGTGAAGGGCAGATAAAATTGACCGACTTCGAGGTTCGCCCATGGAGACGGTCCAAAATTGACGAAAACGTCGGTTGGAATCGGCTTCACCGTCGGGTTCTCGACCGGGTTCTCCTTGTCCGTGCAGGGCAACGCGCCGCTCGTAGGGTTCGGGACGCAGGTCGGAGTGGTCTGCTGACCCGCCGCGTTGTCGATCGACGTGGAGGATGAGAATTCGGCGCCGACTTGCCACTGCGCCATCGTGTAGAATTCACCGCCGATCTCGATGCGCGCGCGCCGCAGATAGAAGCCACCCTGAAGCCCGCTTCCGGGCGGCAAGCTCGAAGTACCGGGGCCGAACTGACCGAGCCAGTCGGCGTGCACGCGCGCAAGCAGATACAGGCGGAACGTATCGTCGAGACTTCGGATGTAGAACGTTCCGTTGTGGTAGCCGGCAGGCGACGGGCCGAGCGGTGGCACTCCGGTCTGTCCTTGTTGCGACGCTGCCGGCTCTTGCACAAGGACTGCTGGGGACGGAGCCCGGGCCGCCTCCGGCGGCGGAGGGGGAAGTCGCACGAGCGCGTCCGCTGAGGCGGACGCCGGTTCAACCGCGGGCAGCGGGGCCACCAACGGTGCGGGCGGCGGCGCAAGCGGGGGCAACGCGCTTTGCGGGCCCGCCGCTGGCTGCGAGACCGGCGATGCGGTTGGAGGCGGCGCTGCACTTTGCGCGATTGCCCACGATGTCGTCGTCAGGAGCGTTGCGATCGTGATTGCACCGGCCGACGAAGATGCGGATAGCGAAGCGATTTGTGCCATTCGGAGTGGCGCGGAGACTGCCGGGCGAAGCCTCTCTTTGTCAAGCCAATGCGTCTGTTATATTGGACGATCGCCGATCGCACTTGCTATCGTGCGCGCCCTTTTCAATGAAGATCGCGGCCTCGAGTTGGTGAACATCGGTTGCACCATGAACGCCGGTCAGCTTGGAAAGCGGGAACGGACTAGAGATATATGGAGTGTCCATGTCACGAGCACCACTGACGACGACCGTTGCCCTCGGTGCGGTGCTCCTCGTCGCGTGCGCGGGCGATGACGACGTGAGTCCACTGCCGGTCGACGCAGTGGCGGATTCCGCCAACGCGTCGAAGGATGCAACGCCGGATTCCGCCGGACTCCCGTCCGATGGTGCCTTGGACGGCGCAACGGCAGATGCCTCGGTACGCGCGACGGACGCGCCCGCCGAGACCGCAGGTGGCCACGCGGATGCATCGAGCGACGCCGACGCGGATGCACCGACCGCCTTCGCCGACGCGGAGGACGGTTCGACCGAGTAGCGCGACCGCGCGTCGCGATCGTATCGGCGGTCCCCGGGAGCGGATGCTCGAAGCGGTGGCGGCAATGTGGCAAGCGAGCGTGACGGCGACCGATGCCAGATAGGTTCTCGTTGCGATTTCGGCGCTTGCTCCTTCGGCAAGCGTTCCGACGACTCGTCCCCATGCTCGGTATGCCAAAGAGGCCTATGTGCACCCGTCGGTACTCGTGTGCGGAGAAAGCAACAGCCTAAGGGGAAAATTGCGCGCCCATTTAGATCCCATCACGCCGAGTGGAGGCGGCCCTGCCGAGCGGCCCTGCCGAGAAGGTTCGCTTTGAATCCCGATCCATCGAAAGCTACGATGCGATTCAATGCGCGGGCGCCTTCCGCCTGCAATACTCGAACTGAACATGACGATGAACGGACGATGGATCGGAACGGCGACGGAATCGGCCGCTCCTATCATGGCGCTATGGCTGACTCTGGCCGTCGCCGGCTGTGCTAATGCGACTAAAGGAGCGAACGCGTTCGGTTCGCCCGACGGGGATCAGGCCGGCGCAAACCATATCGCTTCGAGCGACGGCGGCAGCCTCTTGGGCGCCCTAACGCCCTTTACCAGCGACGCGTCCTTGGGCATCGGCCCCGGCACCAATCCCCCGTCGGTTTCCAGCACCCAGGCCACGGGCCTACCCGCTTTTACGGGGCCGCTGGCCGGCCCGTTCACTGACCTGCCGGCCGACCCGGTCATCGACGGCTCGGACGGAGGAGCACCCGCCGCACCCGCGAACGCGTCACAACTGTTCGGCCCCAGCACGCAAGGATCGACGAGCGGCGGCCCTTGCTTGATCGAGCCCGAGGTGGGATCGCTCTATCCGAACAACTGGTTGCGCCCACGCTTCGCATGGATCGCGGCCAACGGCTCGAACTCCAACCTCTTCGAGCTTCGGGTTCACGCCGACAACCAAACGAACGACCTGGTCGTTTACACGACGCAAACCCAATGGACGATGCCCAAGGCGATGTGGGACGCGCTCCGCGCCGATTCGCAGGACATCCCCATGACCGTCAGCATCCGCAGCGGCCAACTCACGGGGACCACCCTATCGGATGAGGCGCTCGGCTCGAGCGGTGCGATCGGAATTGCCCCCGTAGGCGCACCGGGCAGCATCGTGTACTGGGCGATTGTCGCCTACATGGGACAAACGGGTCAGAGTGGCACCGGCGTTCTCGACGGATTCAGCGTGGGCGACGAAAGCGTCGTGACGGTACTGACGGGTCCGCAGGTTAAGGAAAGCCCCGCGCCGGCCGGAAACCGCGCGTGCATTGGCTGCCACGCCGCGACTCCGGACGGGCTGAACGTGGGATTTCAAGGGGAGTGGGTCGGGCCGAACGGCGGCTACAACAACAGCATCGCCACGTTGGGCCAGGACGCGGCGCCCGGCGGGATTCCGTCGTTCTTGACGCCGGCAGCAGGGGCGGAGCTCGCCATGCTGGCCGGCGCGCCAACCTATTCGACAGGCCACTGGACCCAGGGCGATCGCATCGAGATCCTGGGCAACACGGGAGATTTGACGTGGGTGGACCTGGAAGGCACCGGGGCCAATGTATCCGGGGTCATTGCCCGAAGCGGGGACCCGGGAAGCGCCACAGCGCCGACGTGGAGCCACAGCGGTTCGACGATCGTCTACACGTCTGTGGCGGCATCCGGCGGATCCATCGTCAATGGGCGTCCCGCGAACGGCCCGATGGACCTGTATTCGGTACCCTACAACAACAAGGCCGGCGGTATGGCAACACCCGTGTCGGGCGCCTCGGACCCCGCGAGCTGCGAGTATTATCCCGCCTTTTCGCCGGACGATCAGTACATCGCATTCGTCAAATTAGCCAACAACGACCAGACGTACGACAGCTCAGGCGATGAGATGGACATCGTGCCGGCCGCGGGCGGAACGGCGACACGACTCAGCGCGAACGATCCGCCCGCGTGCACCGGAGCGACCAGCCCGGGGGTGACCAACAGCTGGCCCCGTTGGTCGCCGAGCGTCCAGTCCATCGCGGCTCTTGGCAACATCACGTACTACTGGATTGTCTTCAGTTCGACGAGGCCCAACCTCGACAATCCCAACTACAACCAACTACCCCAACTCTATATTACTCCCGTCACCGTCGATGCCATGGGCAACGTGACGACCTATCACTCATTGTATCTCTGGAACCAGTCTCCCACTGCCGAGAATCACCTTCCCGCGTGGGACGTTTTCCAAATTCCTCCCGTGCCGCCGACGCAGCCTCCGCCCCGGTAATCGGAGCGAGGGGGCCAGAGAACTGCCCCTCTGGAGCGTGTCTCAAACAGCCGCCGCGTGGGACTCGAGGCTAGGAAGGCCGGCGCGCAACCATGGACGCCGACGGCTCGAATGTGCCGCCGCGGGTGGCCAGGCGCTTTAGGCTAGGACATCGGAGCCGCGGCGCGCGTCAATCGATCCGCGATCGCCGACCACGCCTCGTCACTCGGGACTCGCTCTACGACGATGGCCTCGACCCTCCGGTCGTCGAGGTCGTGCAGCGTCGCGAACAACTGTCGTGCATACCGTTCGGGGTCCCGAGAAAGGGCCCGCTCGAGAATCCTCGCCCGGACGTCTTGGGCGTGCGGATCGGTTTCGAGAACGACGAGACCGACTGTCGCGCCATGCGCCGAAAGGGCGTCCGCGGCCCGCCGAGCGGCCCCTGCACCTTCGGCCAGCAACAGTCGCGCACGAGGCGCATAGTGGCGCGCATCCAACCCCGGCGAAGGTTGCGGTTGCCCGCTCGCCAGCAAAACGGTTGGAGCTTCCAACTCTCCGACGACCTCGCGCAGCATCGAAAGGGAGACCGCACCGGGCCGCAAGACTCGGGGACGTACGCCGCGAACGTCGACGACGGTCGACTCGATCCCGGCGTCGCATGGCCCTCCGTCGAGCAGGAGTTCCACCCCTTCGTGAAGTTGCTTCAAGACGTGCGCGGCGATCGTGGGCGACAAGCCTCGAAATCGGTTCGCGCTCGGCGCAGCGACCGGTTCGCCGAGCGCGGCGATCAGGGCGTGCGCGACCGCGTGGCGCGGTGCGCGAACGGCAACGGAGCTCCCTCCCCCTGCAACGGCGGCCGGGACACGATCGCCACGCTGAACGACCACCGTGAGTGGTCCCGGCCAGAACGCGCGAGCGAGACGTGACGCCGCATCAGGCCAGCCGCTCGCCAATGCTCTGGCCTGATTCTCGGTCGTCACGTGCAAGATGAGCGGATGGTGCTGCGGGCGGCCCTTGACGGCGAATACGCGCAAGACGGCTCGCGCGTCGAACGCCCGGGCGCCCAATCCGTAGACGGTCTCGGTCGGAAACGCGACCAGACCCCCGCGCTCGAGAACCTGCGCAGCCTCCTCAATCGCGGAGGGATCGGGCCGGTGCGGGTCGACCTGCAGTACGCGCATTGCAGAGCCACGTTTACCGTACCGCGCGGAATTTGCACTTGCCATGGCCCCATGGTTTGCGCTTTAGCGTAACTTTCATGGCCCATTCGACCCGCCTCCGCTCTCTGTCCCTCCTCGTTCTCGCCGGAACCGCCTTCTTGCCGTTTTCGGCCGCTGTCAGCGCTTGCGGGGGCGGAGGAAAGCCTCCGGAAACGCCCTCCACGCCGTCGGAAACGTCGTCTTCGAGTGGTAGCGAGTCGAGTTCGGGGACCGCGGAGGCCGCCTCGGAAGCGGCGGACGCAGGCGCGAGCGCAACAAGCGAGAGCGCCAGCTCCTCGAGCGCCAGCGCGCCGGCCGCAAACCCCGCATCGACAAAAGCAAGCACGAAGAACGACTCCGCCTGGGCCGCATGCCATCAGAGCTTCAAACCCAAGGGCAAGGACAAGGACGTGTCCAAAGACGTCGCGGTTCTCGCAAAGTCCTGCCAGAAGGCGACGAAGCTCAAGCTCGTGGGGAAGACCATCACCGGCAAGCAGAGTGACTCCGGAGCACCACAAACGCATGCGCTCAAGGCCCAGGCGAACCATTGCTACCGCGTCTACGCGCAAGCTGGCGACGGTATCAAGAACCTAAACGTCGCCATCAAGGACTCGGCGGGCGCGATCGCAGGGGAGGACTCGAGCGACGGCCCGACCGCAATCGTTCTGGACGATGGCGCGGTGTGCTTCAAGGAGTCGGATGCGGCCAGCGTCGTCGTGTCAGTGGGCTCGGGCAGCGGAGCCTACGCCCTTCAGATCTGGGGCGACTAGTAGTCGTCACTCGTGCCGCAGCGCATCCATCGGATCGAGCCGGGCGGCACGCCGCGCAGGGAAAAATCCGAACGCTATACCGGTCGCTGCGCTCACCGCTACGCTTACGGCGATCGCGACGGGCCGCAGCGCCATCGGCCAGCCCAGGACTGCGCGAAGCACGGAGACGCACATTGTGCCCGCCAGGACGCCCGACACCCCGCCCAAGAAGGCCAGCATCACCGCCTCCACCAGAAACTGGGTTCGGATATCCGCTTCGCGTGCGCCGATCGCCATGCGGATCCCGATCTCGCGAGTCCGCTCGGTCACGCTCACGAGCATGATGTTCATCACTCCGATGCCGCCGACGAACAGACTGACCGCCGCCACGAACAGAAGAAGGAGGGAGAGAACGGTCGATATGCGGTCCTTCATGTCCGCAAACTCCTTCTGCGTTCGGATCCTGAAGTCGGCTTCTCGGTCCCCTTCGATGCGGTGGCGCTGCCGGAGAATCGCGTCGATCTGGCGCACGGCCCCGTCGGTCGTTTCGGCCGAACTTGCCGAAGCCATCAACGCGCCTGCGAAGCCTGGCGGCGTTCGCATCACGCGTGCGCGAAAACTCGTCGAGGGCATTAAAACGATGTCGTCCTGATCGGCACCGAAGGGTGTCTCGCCCTTGGCGGCGAGCACTCCGAGTACGCGGTAGGGATAGCGCCCTATCCGCACGGAACGACCGACCGGATCCTCGCTTCCGAAGAGAGTGCGCGCAACGGTCTGTCCAATCACGATCACCTTGGACTTGGTCGCCTCGTCGTGGACGTCCCACGCCGCGCCACGTTCGAGGGCCCAATTGCGGACTTCGAAGTATGGGAGGCGCGTTCCGAACGCCTGGGTCGACCAGTTCTGGTCGCCATACACGACTTGGACGACCGTGCGTAGCGCGGGTGCGACGGCGGCAACGCTCGTCGACTCACGGATGATGGCGCGCCCATCGTCTTCGGTAAGACGCATACCCGAACCTTGAGCGGAACGCGCGCCAGAAACCTGCGAGGCCTGCGGAAAGACTACGATGAAGTTCGACCCAATGGCCTCGATCTGCGCGGAAACACGTTCCTTGCCGCCGGCGCCGATGGCATCGACCGTGACGACGGCGGCGACGGCGATCGCGATGCCGAGCACAGTGAGCGAGGCTCGCAACGGATTGCGAATGATCGCGCGCGCAGCCGAAACCACGCCGTCGCGGAGGGCAGCCATCGCTCACTCCGCCCGCAACGCTAGGATGGGATCGAGTTTCGCGGCGCGCCACGCGGGCAAGAAACCGAAGAGGGTGCCGATGGCAACGCTCGTCGCCACGGCGACAGCGAGCACGGGCGCGCTCGGTGCCATCGCCCATCCGATCAGCCGCCCGAGCGCGATGGTGATGCCGCTGCCGAACCCGATACCGAGAACGCCCCCGACCATGGTCAGAACGATCGCCTCAACCAGAAACTGCACCAAAATGTCGCGCTCGCGTGCGCCGATCGACATTCGGATGCCGATCTCGCGGGTCCTTTCGGCGACGCTGACGAGCATGATGTTCATGACCCCTATTCCACCCACCACAAGACTGACGGCGGCGACGCAAAGAAGCAGAAGGGCCAGGGCCTCGAGGACCCCTTCGGTCGCCTCCCGAAATTCCGCCTGCGTGCTGACGGTAAAGTCTTCGCGTCCTAGCTCGACGCGATGTCGCTCGCGAAGAATGCTCTCGATCTGCGCCTTTGCGCGGTTCACCGTTTGATCGCTCGTGGCGCTCACGATGAGTTGATCCGCGCGCCCGGGAGACGTGTGCATCACGCGCGCGCGAAAGCTTCCGATCGGCATGAGCACGCGATCGTCCTGGTCGTCGCCCACGAGCGACGTGCCACGCGCGGCCAGGACTCCGATGACGGTGTACGGCGAGCGTCCGATCCGCAGCGTTCGGCCGACGGGGTCCTCGGCGCCGAACACGCTCGTGGCAACAGTCTGGCCGATTAGACACACCTTGGTCTTGAGCACTTCGTCGCTCTCCGTCCACATCGACCCCGAAGCGACAGTAAACCTTCGGATCGGGAAATACGCGAGGGTCGTTCCGGCCAGAGTCGTCGACCAGTTCTTGTCGCCGTACACGACCTGGCCGCTGGTGGAGAGCCACGGGGCGGCGCCCGACACGCTCACGGCCTCACGCGAGATCGCGCGCCCGTCGCTCTCGGTCAATCGGCCCACGACTTTGCTCCTCGCGCCGGAGGCCTGAACGGGCTGCGGGAAGACGAAGAGAGCGTTCGCAGCCAAGCTGTCGATTTCGCCCCCGATCGTCGCCGTGGTGCTCGTTCCGGCCGCCATTACAACGACGACCGCGGTGATTCCGATGAAGACGCCCAGAACCGTAAGCACCGCACGCAGCTTGTTGCGCGAGATGGCGCCGAGGGCCGAGCGCAAGGCGCCGAATAGTGTCGCGATCATCTCGTCCTCGGCGCCGACGCGACCAGAACGGCCCAGCGCAAGAGTGTCGCTGCCACAAGCGCGCCGAGCGCCAGTGTCAACCCCGCGAGGGTCCACATGGGGCCAGGCAAAGACCCCGAGACAGCCGAGCCGGGGCCTCGCGACAGGCGAACCCAAACCGCAAGGGGAGCCGTAATCCCAACCCATGCCAGCGAGTACATCAACGAGACGCGCCCGCTTTCCCGAATCGTCAGCGGCCGTCCCCAACGCGAGGCCGCGACCCGAGCCCCTGCGATCCCTTCGAACACGACGCTGGACCCGATGGGTATCCAGAATGAACGTGAGGCCATCGCCGCGTCCGCGGCCATGCCGACCAGCTGTCCGGCGACCGTGGCGACGAGCATCGCGGCGAAAACCACGCCCGCGGACGAAGCCTCGGCCAACAGTCGCTCCTCCGGGCTGGCGCCACCCATGTCAAGGCCCCCGCGCAAAGGCGGCCAGGAGCAAAGAACGAAGCAGTATGGTGCCGCAGAGAAACGCAAAAACGCCCCCAGCGAGGATCACCCAGGCATTCGGCACCCCGCCTTCGGCCACGGCGAGCACCTGTGCGACAACGGAAGGCATACGCTCGCGCCATGGAACAAGGGCGCACACGACGAGCGTCGCCGCCATCAGGCCGCAGGTCACGACCATCGTGTAGCCGAAAGCGATGCGCACACGCTGGTCTACCGTCGTGGGCCCTCCGAAACGCGGTCTGGCCCATTGCGCGGCAGCCCACGTCATCGTTACTTCGCCGGCCAACAGTCCAATCCAGAGCGACTTCGCCACGCCGAGACCCACGAGGCCGCGGCAGTAGAGCATCGCCAAAGCAGAGCCGGAGAGCTGCACGACGAACATGAGCGCAAAGACACCTACCGGCAGGGTCCGGCCTGCTGCGCCGCCCACGCCACCAACATCGCCCTCGCCCGTGCCCGGGTCATTGCGATCTTCCAAAGGCATGCCCGCTAGCTCGCGGGCCGCATCAAGGGGTCGCTCTTGCACTACATCGCCGACGATTCGTCCGTCGCGCATCGTGACGACACGCGAAGCGCAGCCGGCGATTTCCTGTTCGTGCGTGACGAGGACGATTGTGATGCTGAGCTCGCGGTTGAGCCTCTGGAGAAGGGCCAGCACTTCGAGACTCGTGCGGGTGTCGAGGTTGCCCGTGGGCTCGTCGGCCAGCAAAAGAGGTGGATCGGTCACGAGTGCGCGGGCAATGGCCACGCGTTGCTGCTGGCCGCCCGAGAGCTGGTGCGGCGTATGATCCAGTCGGTCGCCGAGACCGACGGCTTCGAGCACGGCGCGAGCGCGCTTGCGGCGATCGCGGAGGCCGATCCCCCTGTACTGCAGCGGTAGCTCGACGTTCTCGAGCGCGGTCGTGCGGGGCAGCAAGTTGAACCCCTGAAAGATAAAGCCGATGACGCGGTTGCGAACGATGGCCCGAGAATCGCCTGACCGATCCCCAACCGCGATGCCGGCCAGTGTGTAGGTCCCACGCGTCGGACGATCGAGACACCCGATGATGTTCATCATCGTCGATTTGCCCGACCCGCTCGCGCCCACGATGGCCACGAATTCGCCGCGCGCAACCGACAGGTCGACTTCTCGCATCGCGCGTACGACCGTCCCGCCGGTCTCGTACTCCTTCGAAACACGCACGAGTTCGATGAGCGGGGGCGGTTCAAGAGACAAGACTGCTGTCATCAGAACGCCTTCTTGTTTTTCTTCGCGTCAACGTCGGTCGCGTCGGTAACGACCTTGGTCCCCACGGTGAGCGATGGGTCGGTCACTTCCGTGTACATACCGTCGGTGATTCCAATCGAGACGATCCGGGGCGTGTCATTCTCTTCGCCCGGACGATCGCTCGAGAGGACCCAGACACGTCCTTGATTCTTCAGGAGCGGTGCCTCCGGCGCCTGCGCGACCGGCTTGCCGTCCGACCCATTGGCCGGCGTCGGGCGATAGCGAAGAGCGGCGTTCGGGATGCGCGACACGCCGTGGACCTCATGCGTGTGCACGGTGATCGTCGTCGTCATTCCCGGGCGAAGCTTTGCCTCCTGGTTCTCGACGTCCACGACGGCCGAATAGGTCACCACCCCGGAGACGTTGTTCGGGCTGTAGCGAATCTGAGACAGCGTGCCATGAAACACGTCTCCGGGGAATGCATCGACCACGCAGTCGGCGTCCATGCCCTCGTCAATCTTGCCGACGTCCGCCTCGTCGACATCGGCGAGCACGCGCATGTGTCGAAGGTCCTGCGCTATTACGAACAGAACCGGAGCCTGAAAGCTCGCAACGACCGTCGCGCCGGGGTCGATCCCGCGCGTGACGACCATTCCGTCGACTGGCGAATAAATTTTCGTGTAACTCAGGTTGGCAGTCGACTGGTGAAGTTGAGCGGTCTGAGCGGCAATCGACGCCTGCTGGCTCTGCACATTCGCCTCGGCCGCGTCGTATTGGGCACTTGCCGTGTTGTAGTTTCCGCTGACCGTGTCAAGGTCGGCGTGGCTGGCCAGGTTCTGCGCGAAGAGACGCTGGGTCCGCTCGAGTACGAGCTTCGCCGACGCGAGCTGCGCCCGATTGCCCGCTGCTGCTGCTCGGGCCTGCAGGAGCAGCGCCTTTTGGGACGCGAGGTTGGCCTCCTGCGCGCTCACTTGCGTTCCATAAATGAGCGGGTCGATCTCCGCGAGCACCTCTCCTTTCTTAACGATCGAGTTGTAATCGACAAATACCTGAGTAACGCGCCCATTGACCTGCGCTCCAACGTTCACCTGAAGAAGCGGTTGTACCGTACCCGTAGCCTGGACGCGCTCGATGACGTCTCCGACGGCGACGACCGCCGAAACGAATCGTGGGGGAGGAGGAGGTCGATGCTTGGCGCTCCAGACGATACCGGCCGCGAGCGCGAGGGACATCCCGCCCGTTGCGACGAGCCGACGCACCCAACGCCGCGGCCCTTCCTCTGTTGCGAGGGCGGATTTCAATTCCTCGGTGACGGAGGCCGTGTCGACCATGGCGATTGTCGGTGGACTCTTAGCGGACGGCGCCCGCAGGAGCCACGAAGGCCCGAAGCGAGGTTGCCACCGCTCGGTTGACAAACCAACCGGGCGCCGGCATCTTCCCCCCCGCCAGTTGGGCCCGAGCTCAGGCAATCAGGAGAAGCTTCACCATGGTGTCCTCGACTCAACAGTTCGAGCGCATTCGCAAGCGGAAGATGACGACGAACGGCAAGCGGAACAAGCGCGAGCGTCGCCGTCTCGGCACCCCCCCCTTCCCGGTGCACATTGCGGGCTACGCTCCTAGCGCCCCCGACGCCCCTCGGAAGACCTCCGAAAAAGGCTGACGTCGTTCCCCGAAGCTACCGCAGTCCTTGTCCCAACGCCTCGATGGCGCCGAGGACCTCCATCTGCACGACGCCACGCCGCCCCGCCCGAATGGGCGTTCCGTCGAACTCGGCGATGGTGAAACGATCGACGACCCGTCCGTTTCGGGTCGTGGCCTCGGAAGCCACGATCTGGACGCGTGCACGGAAAAGCGCCCGCGCGATGGCGAGCAAGAGACCCGGGCGGTCGAAGGTCTCGACGGTGAGCACACCCAGCTCCTCATCGACGATCTCGTCGAAGGTGACGCGAGTGGAAGCGCCCGGCGGCGCTGGACGCGCCGGGCGCGCCTGACGCACCACCTGTTCGAGCGTCGTCTCGCCCGTTACGAGGCTGCGCAGCACTTTCGCGACCCGCTCGATGTCCGCCGTGAGCACCGGGCGCGACGCACCCGCAGAGCGCTGTGCCCAGAGCAGGTCCACGGCCTCGCGGTGCCCGCTCTCTGGAACGATACGCGTATAAATCTGCGCCGAGTCCACGTCGATGTCGCTTACGACGAGCGAAGCGCTGATGAACGATAAAAGTCCTGGCCGATCGTCGGCCACCACACACAGGAGCGCACCTCCCTTGGCCAGGGGCCGCCAGACCTCGACGTGAGCTACAGAGCCCCTACGGCGAGCGACGATCGCGGCGTGTTCCGCCGCATCGCTCGCGCCAAACGTGGCGCGATATCGGTCGGGCATCGACAGGTGAAAGGCACGTGACTCGGTCGTCGATAATGGCGCGCGTACCATCGCTACCTCAATGTGAACGGTCGCCGGCGCTGGGGCATTGCATTGGCGTTTCGGGTCCATATCGTTCGTCGAGGGACCCGTGATCCAGCCACGCGGCCGCACGACAAACCAGGTGCGCATGGCGAAAGTTCCCGGTCGGTTCAGGCGGCCCCGCGCACAGGCCCAGCCGCAAGCAGAGCATGCGGCCTCCTGTAGACATTGTCCCCGGCTGGAACGCGCCGCCAACTGCAAAAGGCTGGACACCCCTGCGCGAGCGTTTGCGCGCCCACGCTTGGCGGGCGAAGCTCTACACCGTGCGAAATCCGTCGACCGTGCTTTTTGCCTTGGCAACTGGCGCCGTGGTTGCGGCCGGGGCGAGCATTCCATTGGCGCGAGGCGACGCAAAGCCCGTTACGATCTCTGTCGCCGAAATCCGGGATGGGATGAAAGGCTACGGACTGACCGTCTTCAAGGGGACTCAGCCGGAGCGCTTCGCCGTTGAAGTCATCGGTGTCCTCGGTCACTTTCGTCCCGGCCAGGAACTCATCGTCATCAAGACGCCGGATCCCCGGCTCGACGTTCTCAAGACGGTGCGCGGCATGAGCGGCAGTCCCATCTATCTCGAGGGGCGCTTGGCGGGCGCTTACTCGTATAGCCTGTCGTCGTTCGAGGTCGAACCGGTTGCCGGGGTGACCCCCATCGATCTCATGCTCACTGAACTCCACCGGCCAGTCCCGCCAGGCTTTTGGCCTCTCCAGGGTGGAAGTCCCCTGCCGGCGACATCGCCCCCTCCGGCTCAGCCGGCGCACGCTTCCATGACGACGTTCGAGGGCGCGCCAGGACGCTACGACCTGCTGGAGCACGCTCGTCAGCTTGCCGATCGGCTGGGGACACGACCGGATCCGGCGCGTGGACTGGTGCCCGCGGCGACGCCGCTCATGATGGCAGGCGTCGGCGACCGCGCCGCGAGCGCGCTCCGAGCGCTCGTGGGGCCGCTCGGCCTCGAGCCGCTCGAAGGAGGCGGCGGAACGAGCTCGGATCCGGACGCGCCGACGCATTTCGTCAACGGCGGCGGGCTCGGCGTCGAGCTCGCGCGCGGCGATGTCTCGATGATGGGCCTTGGAACGGCGACCTTCGTCGACGGCACCGGCAAATTGGCCGGCTTCGGGCACCCCATGCTGAACGGGGGCGACGAGGCGATCCCGGCGTGCATCGGACGCGTCCTCTGGATCAACGCGAGCGCCCAGGCCTCGCACAAGGTCGGAGAGTGCGCGCGGCCCCTTGGTACGCTGGTGCAAGACCGACAGGCCGCCATCGTAGTGGATGAGCGGGTCACGGCCCCGGTCGTCCCTATCGATATCGACATCGACGGGGTCGCGGGGGCGCCTCGCACGCATTGGCACGCCGAACTCACCGACGACAAGTTCCTGGCGCCGAGCCTCGCCTCGGTCGTTGTGGGCTCGGTTATCGAAGCGACCGCAAGCGAACGCCGCGACCTGACCTGGAAGCTTACGTCGCGGGTGACCGTTGCGGGCCACGGCGCGGTCGAACTCGAGGACGTCGGTCTATCAAGCGGCGGATCGCCGGACTCGTCCGAATGGATGCACTCGAAGCTCGTCAATACGATCGGTGACGTGCTCAATAACCCGTGGGAGCATGCTCGCATCCACAGTGTGCATGCACGATTTGAGGTCAAATACGCACACGACTTGTGGAGGTTGCGCGGCGTCGAGGTACTCGACCCGGTGGTGGACGCCGGCGCTAGAGCGCGCTTGCGCTTGCATCTCGCGCCCGACGACGGGTCCGAGCTGACGCCCGTCGTCGAGGTCGCGATGCCGCAAGAGCTCGCCGGAAAAGACGTCGAACTCGAAATCGTACCCGGGTACGACGTCGTACCGGAACTCGCGGCGCCCGAGGATCTAAACGAGCTTCTCGCGAACGAGCCTCGGCAAACCGTCACGCCTCGCGCCATCGTCGTGCAATTTCGTGTACCGTCACAGGGAATCGCGTACCACGGTCACGTGACCCAGCGCCTCCCGACATTCATACTCGACGCGTTGCGGCCCCAAAGCAGCGACACGGGACCCGACACGTTTCAGAGCTGGTCGCGCACCGTATTTCCGCTCGATATGTACGTCGACGGTCGCGACAAGGTGAAAGTGAAAGTCCGAAGTGTTCTCCGTTGACGCGCGACCTTGCCACTGACGTTCCGGCCACCCGGCCCGGCCGAATGGCACCCAGGAGCCGTCATCGAAGCCGGCACGCGAGAATCGCAGCGCACGAAGGCGCCTCCTTGCCGGAGAGCGATCGCACCGGCAAGCGGCCACGCGGTCCGAGGAAGGCAAAGGTGCGACTTAGTTGGCGAGCCCATCTCAACCGGGGTTCCAGGCCGCTGCGAAGTCTGTTACGCGTTAGGGTACCTTGCGTCGCCTGCTCGCGTTACTTCCGCCCGCCCTGGCTGGTCTTTCAATCGCCGTCTCGGCGACCGACGACGCCCGGGCGAACGACACCGGGCCCGTTACCGCGCAAATGGCGGGGCGGGGGACCGTGCATATCGCGTCGCATTTCGAGGAAGTCGGAGGCCCTACGCAGTCGTCGATCAAGGGGGCCCGGCGAAGGGGCACGTTCCGAGTATTGGAAGGGGAGCTCCGGGCAGCAACCACGGGTGCCAGCTGCCCGCCTGACATGGCAAACGTAGACGATCGCTTCTGCGTCGATCGGTGGGAGGCCTCGCTCGTCGAGGTTCTTCCAAGCGGCACCGAGCAGTCGTGGCCTCCGTATGGCCCCCTGCAAGAAGGTCATGTGCTGCGGGCTGTGAGCCGGGCAAACGTCATTCCTCAAGCGTACATCAGTGGCTCGCAAGCCGCGCAGACCTGCGCCGCCGCCGGCAAGCGCCTCTGCGCGCCGGTCGAGTGGCGAAAAGCGTGCATGGGCCCGCGGAAGCAAACGTTCGGCTATGGCAACGAGCGGGTGGCCGGCCGATGCAACGATCGGGGCAAGAGCCCGATGATCCGCCTTTATCCTCAGGTCACCAAGTCCTGGAGTCTCGTCGGATTGGCCGAGATGAACGACCCCCGACTCAACCAGCTCGAGGCGACTCTCGCCCCCACCGGCGCTCACGACGAGTGTACGAACGAGTACGGGGTTTACGACATGGTCGGCAACCTGCACGAGTGGACGAGCGATCCGAACGGAACGTTCCAGGGGGGATACTACCTCGATACCCACCTGAATGGCGACGGCTGCTCCTACCGGACCGTCGCGCACGAGTTCACATACCACGACTATTCAACCGGGTTTCGCTGCTGCGCCGATCCGACGGAGCCGTGAAGAACGGGATGGCGCTGATTCAGTTCGTTCAGAACTTCGAAGACCTGTCGACCGACAAGGGCTACCAGTTCAGTTCTTTTGCGACAAGTGCCGTAACGGTTACATGACCGCATTCCGGACCTCGGCGATTGGAGTGGCCGAATCGGCCCTGCGCGTCGCGGGAAGCCTATTCGGCGGGTTCTTCGCCAATGCGGGAAACTCCGCGTATGAGATTCAGCGCGCCATCGGCGGCCCCGCGCACGATGCGGCGCTCGCCGAGGCTGTAGTCGAATGCAAGCAGCATTTTCACCAATGCACGCGTTGTGGCCATTGGGTGTGTCCCGAAGCGTGCTGGAACGCCGAGGTCGGCCTGTGCGAAGAGTGCGCCCCCAACTTCAAGGAAGAGCTGGCGAGCGCGCACGCCCAAGCCAAGGCGCAGGCTGTGCGCGTCCAGCTGAGGGACAAGGCCACGGCGACCGATCTGTTGAGCCACGTCGCCGTAAATCCGGACGCCGTCGTCCGGGCACCCGAAATGGCTCCAGTGCTCGCCCGCTGTACCTCGTGCGGCGCGCTGGGAGACGGTCGCTTTTGTCCGCAATGTGGCAACGAACGCAAGGCCGCCTGCCCCGCGTGCGGTGGCGGGATTCAACCCGATAGTCGCTTCTGCTCGCACTGCGGTCACGGCCTGGCCTGACGCGAGTCGCTTCGCCTCGCCCATCGAAGCAGTGTAAGAGGGCCCCATGCGCCTTACCGGGTGTTTCGCCGTCGGAGCGATGGGCGCCGCCAGCCTGCTCGCGACCGACAACGCTTCGGCCGTCGGTACGCGAACCTTCGAACTGGACTCGCTCGACAAACTCTCGGGCGGCGACGTGCAAGGCGCGAGCATTGGGTCCGACGGCGTGGTCCGTGCGGGGTGGATGCTCGGCGCGATCCCGCTGCCGTCCGATGCCGGTACGACCGCAACATGTGCGCTGACGATGACCGACGGCACCGTGCTCGTCGGCACGGGGCCGACGTCGGGCGGCAAGATCGTTCGGATTGCCAACGACGGAGCAACCGTTTTCGCCGATACCAAGGAAAACGCCGTCAACGCGCTCGCGAGCGACCGGGCGGGAGTCATCTACGCAGCCACGACCAGCGGGCGGATTTACCGCGTCTCCGATGGAAAGGCCGAAGTGTACGCGACGCTACCCGGCGTGGACGCCGTCTTCTCGCTAGCAGCGGATGCGGCCGCCGGTGCCCTCTTCGCGGGCACCGGCTCGGATGGCGCGGTCGTGCGGGTGGCACCCGATAGGACATCGAGCATCTACTTCAAAACGAGCGACCCGTTCGTCGTGTCCCTGGCGGTCAGCGACGATGGCGCCGTATACGCGGGAACGAGCGGTAAGGGTTTACTCTACCGCATCACCGCGCCGGGGCGCGCGACGGTTCTCTCGGACTTCCGGGGGGGCGACGTGCACGCAATCGCCAAAGGCCCGGGCGGGACCATTTACGCGATAGCGAACGAGGAGCCGAGCGGTCCGGCAAGCGAGAACTCCGATGCAGCTTCCCACGGACACGCGGCCAGCGGCCGTAACCCGCCGGGGCCGTCCACCGTGCCGCACCCGAAGCTCGGAAAGGGATCGTTGTGGCACTTCGACGCCCAGGGGCGTCCCGAGCGCCTGATGCATCACGACGAGTTTCACTATTTGTCGCTCGTCGTCGACACGCGGGGGGCACCCTTCGTCGGCACCGGCGCGGAGGGTCGAGTCTATACGGTCGACGAGACCCACGCGGTTTCGCTCGTCGCGGATACGACCGAGCGGCAGATTGGTGCGATGGGCCTCGGGGGCCACACCCGATTCATCGTAGGCAGCGATCCAGCCGTCTACCATCGCATCATGTCCATCGGAGGACCCGATTCCGTGTGGACGAGCAAGCCCCTCGACGCGGGCCTGCGAGCACGCTTCGGCCATGTGACGTGGCGAAACACGGGACTGGTCGAGGTTTCTACGCGCTCAGGCGACACATTGACGCCCGACGCAACGTGGAGCGCCTGGAGCGTCCCAATCGCCGAGGGGGGTGGGACGCCAAGCCCCCCGGGACGCCTCGTCCAAGTGCGCGCGCGTCTGAAGGACGCCGCGGCCACGATCTCGGACGTAACGCTCGCATTCATCACTCAAAACCTACGAGCCGTGGTCACGGAGGTCAGCGCCCGAGACCGAGGCGCGCCTTCGAAGGAGTCGATCCCCGCGAGCGGCGGCGAGCCGCCGCGACACGACAGCGTGATCCATCTGGCTTGGAAGGTTGACAACCCCGACAACGACGAGCTCCGATATCGAGTCCAGTTTCGCGAGGAGGCTTTGCCCCGCTGGTTCGACGCCATGCCACGTGACATCGTGCTGACCAAGCCGGAGCTCGACTGGGATACGATTGCCTTGCCCGAAGGAAAGTACCGTGTGCGGGTGGATGCGAGTGACGAGATCGCCAACCCGCCCGCGGACGCAACGCACTTTGCACTCGAAAGCCCCCCGATCCTCGTCGATAATACGCCCCCTTTCTTCAAAATGATCGCGGTCCAAGGACGGCAACTGCGCGCCGAGGTGGTAGACGGCCTCGGCCCCATCGCGCGCGTTGAAATTGCGCTCGACGGCCGTCCGGAATGGCGACCGATCGCACCGATCGACGGCATCTTCGATACGGCGGACGAGACGATCGAGTTCGATCTCACTCCGGTCATCGCGGCGGCGGGTGGCGGCCCCCACGTCATTGCCGTACGCGCATTCGACGCGGCGGGAAATGCCGTCGTGCGCGACGTGCAAAGTCCGTAGACAGCGTCACGCGACGATCCAGGCGTGTCCTGGACGGCGGCTCGGATCGGATTCACCCGATGCGGCTCGGACGGCACGGTCCTTGAACGCAAGGGCGCATGAGCACGGCCCTCTCCAACGCGTCGATCGGACCGCGCGAGCGCGCAGCAGCCGTGGGGGTCGAGCACCTCGGCGACGCCGAGCTCGTGGCAATCGTTGTCGGCACGGGCTGCCCGGGACTGCCCGTCGGCCTGCTTGCAGCGCTGCTGCTGGAGGAGCACGGGGGCGTCGCCGGCCTGGCGCGTGCCGGACTGGGGGAGTTGGCCCAACGCGCGGGGGTCGGCGTCGCGAAGGCGGCTCGCCTTGGTGCCGCCATCGAGCTCGGGCGGCGCGCCGCCTTGGCGGCATCGATCGAGTCGCTTCAGCGGATGCCCGATCGGAGGGCGGTCGAGGAATGGGCCCGCCCGCGTCTCGCGACGCTCGACCACGAAGAGCTCTGGCTGCTCGCACTCGACGGACGCCACGGCCTGCGTGCCGTTCGACGCGTCGCTGCCGGCGGCATTCACGGGATCCACGTGGGCGCCCGGGATCCGCTTCGAATCGCGATACGGGAGGCTGCAACCGCATTCGTGCTGGTGCACAATCATCCGAGCGGTGATCCGACGCCGAGCGACGAAGACGTTGCGTTCACGCGCACAGTGAGAGAAGCCGCGAGCGTCGTAGGGACGCCGCTGCTCGATCACGTGGTCATCGCACGGCGCCGGTCGGCGTCGATGCTCGAGCTCGGACTGCTGCGAGCGCCGGCGAAGCCGGCGCCATGATCGGCTGAGCCACCGTCGCCGCTGACGCACTCGCTGCAGCCGACTCGCTATCAGAGCCTTTGAACATCGTGATCAGCTCGTCCAGTGACTGCGGCGCATACAGGTACGCATACGCCGCCTGACTGGCCAGCACACGCTTCACGTAGTTTCGAGTTTCGTCGAACGGAATGCGCTCGATGAAGAGGTCGACGTCATCGGTCCGGCGCTCGGTGAGCCAACGGCGGACCACGACCGCACCGCCGTTGTAGGCGGCGACCGGTAGATCCGGGCGATTCGGGTACGATTTGCGCAGCTGCGATAAAAGACGCGTGCCAAGAGCAATCGAGACATCGGGACGCAACAGCGACGGATCGTCCGAGGCGAAGGGGGTCCCCTGCGCGACTTTCTGAGCCGTCGAGCTCATCAATTGCATCAAGCCGACTGCGTTCGCAACACTGCGTGCTGCCGGGTTGAACGCGGATTCTTCCCGCATGATCGCCCACGTGAGCGGAGCCGGAACGCTGGCGGATTCGCTCTCGCGCAGAACGACCGCGCCCCACGGACGGGGAAACGCGATCTCCCACGGAAGGCGCCAACGGCCCGCAGGCCAGTGGCCGCGGTAGTCGGCGAGGCGGGCTCGGGAGAAGCCGTGGCCAACATCGGGCGCACCCGCGCGATTATACAGCCAAGCCACTGTCCATACGACTTCGGAATCTGCGTCGTCTGACGACAAGACGGATGCGGTAGCCAGCTGCCGTGCGGCGTCGATCTCGCCCACCTCCAAGAGGCGCCTGAAGCGCTCAAACGCGGGCGTCTCAAACTCAGGATGCCTCCTGGTCAAGAAAGGGCCGGCTGGCTCGCTCCGCACAGCGGCCTCGAGCGTCGCGCGGGCGAGCATATCGTCAATCGCACTCAAGCGTGCGAAGGCCGCGAGCATCGGGTAGGAGAGCGGCCGGCGCGCCACGATCGAGACGTAACGGCTTTTCGCGTCATCGACATCGCCCGCCAGCTGCGCGACGCGTGCGCGGAAGTACTCGGCACGGCTGGCGGAGCCCCAACTCAACACCCCGGGTGGTAGAGCGAGTAGGCGATCCAGCAGGCGGCGTGATGCTTCGAAATCGTGGGCCGCGAAGCGAGCCAGGGCAACGCGGAACAGAGCGTCGTACGCCATATCGCCGTCGGGATACGAGTCGGCGATAGACTCCAACATCGAGAGAGACCGCTCCGGATCACCCTGGTCGCCAACGACGAGTGCAGCCCGAAATCGCGCATCGTCGGCGAGCCGGTGTGTCGGGAAATTCTTCTCGACTTCCGCGAAACGCTGAAGCGCCTCAGCGTAGCGCTTCGCAGCCGCGCTGGCTTTGCCACCTTGGTAAGCCGCAGTGGCGCGCGCCCCTTCATCGGACGCGCCGCGGCAGCGGGCGATGGCTGTGCCCCAGGCGTCCGCAGCCTCTTCGGCCCTGCCGCGGGGGCTAGCTTCGGCCCGCACGATAGCGGCGCGGCAGCCAACATCGACACGCTCTGAATCCCCGCGAGGGATGTCGCGCAGAGCGCCGTCGGCGAGCTCGCGCGCCTTCAGGGGCTGCGACGCATCGAGCCAAGCTTGTGCCTCCCGGGTTCGTTCGTCCGCGGTGAGCCCTGGCGGCGCCGCTAGCTTCATTGCTACGGCAGCGCGGCCTCGAACCGCGTCGGCCCCGACCCTGTCCGCTACCGTCGGGGCCTCGACGACCACGCGGGTCGCCCGCTCGAGAGCCTCGCTTGCGCGTGCTTGCGGCGGACCGTCGACCCCATCGAGCAGGGAGCGAGCGAGCTGCATGGATGTGTCGACCCACCGCAGGCCGTGGGGCCTCATCGCAAGAAGCGAACGCCACAGCACCACGGCTCCCGCGCGGTCACCGCTGGCGGCGAGGGCGTCGGCAAGAGTCAGTCTGACCTCATCCTGAGCCGCCGGATCGTCGCCAACCGCCTGCAACGACGTCAAGGCCTCGCTCGCGCGGCCAGCCCGAACGAGCTCTTGCGCCTGCCGTAGCCGCGCGTACGAGACGAGAGGGCAGACTGCGCCGGCGCCCAAATCTGTCCCCGATGCGGCGCCGAAAGCGGCGGCGGCTTCGTCGGCTTCCCCTGCGGCGGCGTGGAGGCGCCCGGCCACGTAGCTCCACGCACAGGCCTGCGCCGGTTCCAGCGACACGGCGACTCGTACACGATCCATCTGGCGAGCCGCCGCCGCGTTATCGCCCGCGGCGTCGCTGTCGCGCACGGCAGCAAGGCGGGGGTCGTCGAGCACGACCGTGATCGGAGGCATTCCCTGATCAGTCGGAGCCTGCTCAGGAGAGCGTCCGGTTCCGGCAGGCGGGACCCCTTGCGCCAACGATCTCGACCCGGTCTCGGCCAGAGGCGGGGCCTCCGATGGCCGGCCACTTCGGCAAGCGGCGGAGAAGACCAGCGCGACAGCCAGCGATGCCGGCCACGCGTTTACGATTTCAGGCGCCATGCCTCGAACGAGGCCTCCTCGTCGATGGCCTCATGTAGCTTCCTCCGCGCGTCGTTCCAGCGGGTTCGATCGCGCGCGACAAGCTCTGCCTTGGAGAAGCACAGTGACGCGCGCGATTGGAATCTGCGCACGGCGTCGAGAGCCGCCGCCACGGCGGCCTGCGATTCACGGGCGGAAGACGTCAGCTTCCGCCGTTCCGCCGCAAAGGCGAGCTCCCACGATTGAGCTTGCGCGAGATCGGCAACGCGCAGGCATCCGGCCGCGAGCGCCAGGATCTCGTTGGCCCTAAGGCGAGCTCCTTTCCTTTCGTGCGCGTCGCGCAGATCGGCAGCAAGCCGCCGCTCGCTGTCGGCGGCGTCTCGCGTGCCGGCGGCCATAGCCAGATCCTGCGCGGCTTGATCGGCCTCGTGCTTCCTGAGCCGACCGAGCAACTCGAATGGATACCTCACCGTCGGCATGATTGAAGCGCCAGCATACCCCAGGGCGACCTCCGCGCGATTCTCCCGAAGTCCTTCGTCGCAAAACAGGTCACATTTTGGCCCACTCTTGCAGGGAGCGAACGCGCAGCGTGGAGTCGCTTTGGGTGGCTTCGAGCGCGTCGCATGCGGCGAGGGCCGCCGCAATGGTCGTAAAGTAAGGAATGTTGGCCAGTAACGTTTGGCGCCGCAGCGAGTAACTGTCGCGCACGGCCTTGGCACCGAGAGTCGTGTTGACGACGATTGCGATGGTCCCACCGCGAATGGCGTCGACGACGTGCGGAGAGCCCTCATTGACCTTCTTCACGATCTCAGAGGGGAGCCCGGCGCGGCTGAGTGCCGCCGCCGTGCCACTGGTTGCCCACAGGTTGAAACCGAGCCCCCGCAATCGCCGAGCGATGTGGATCGCGGCCGGCTTGTCTTCGCCCTTCACGCTGATGAATGCATTGCGGCGCGGCGAGGCGGCGGTGGGCAACCCCAGCTCGATGCCACTTGCCAGCATGGCCTTGCCGAAAGCGCGCGGGAAGGTGTCCGCAATGCCCATCACTTCGCCCGTAGACCGCATTTCCGGACCGAGGATTGTGTCGACGCCCGGGAACTTGGAGAAAGGAAATACGCTTTCCTTGACACTCGTGTAACGCGGCGGGGGCAAGTCGTAGACGGCGAGTTCGTCGAGCGTCTTTCCCACCATGAGCATCGCCGCGATCTTTGCGAGCGGCCTACCCGTTGCTTTCGACACAAACGGTACCGTTCGACTGGCGCGGGGGTTGACTTCGAGGATGAAGACCTCGCCGCCTTTCACCGCGAACTGCACGTTCATCAACCCGACTACCCCGAGTTCGAGGGCGAGCATTCTCGATTGCTCTTCGATGCTCAGAATGATCTCCGGCGCTAGGGAGTGCGGGGGCAGCACGCTCGAACTGTCACCGGAATGAATGCCAGCTTCCTCGATGTGCTGCATCACGCCACCAATGACACATCGACGACCGTCCGCGACGCAATCGACGTCGACCTCGATGGCATCCTTCAGGAATTCGTCGATGAGAACGGTCTGCGTGCCCGCTTCATGGGCCACCTCGAAGGCTCGATTCGCGAAAATTTCGAGCTCTTCACGAGAGTAAGCGATCATCATCGCGCGACCGCCGAGCACGTAGCTGGGCCGCACCAGCACTGGATAACCGATTGACTCAGCGACCTGAACCGCTCCGTCCAACGACGTGGCGATACCGCTTCTTGGTCGTCTGAGCGCGAGCTTTGCAAGCAACGCGTCGAAGCGCCCTCGGTCTTCCGCGCGGTCGATCGCGTCGGCGCTGGTCCCGAGAAGTCGGACATTGCGCTTCTCGAGGGGCACCGCCAATTTCAGCGGCGTCTGCCCACCGAATTGCACGATGACGCCTTCGGGGCCCTCTTCGTCGACGACGTTGAGCACGTCCTCGAGCGACAACGGCTCGAAGTACAAACGATCCGACGTGTCGTAGTCCGTCGACACGGTCTCCGGGTTGCAATTGACCATGACGGTCTCGAAGCCGAGCAATCGCAATGCCATGACCGCGTGCACGCAGCAATAGTCGAACTCGATCCCCTGCCCGATTCGATTCGGACCCCCGCCAAGAATGACCACTTTGCGCCTGCTCGCGTGGGTCGCGGACTCGCTCTCGGTCTCGTACGTGGAGTAGAGGTATGGCGTGTGCGCGACGAACTCGGCTGCGCAGGTGTCGACGCGGGCAAACACGGAGCGCGTACCACTCGAAAGACGCATCGCGCGGATGTCATCCTCGCAGAGACTCTTGTCTTCGCGATCATGGCCGCTCGTCCCCCCCGACACGGACGCGATCTGACGGTCGCTGAAGCCGAGTCGCTTGTACCGAGCCATGGCGTCGGATCCGAGCTCTCCTCGCTTGATGTGCCCCTCGGCGACGACGATCCGGCGTATGTGAGCGAGAAACCACGGGTCAATCCGAGAGCGTGCGTACAAATCCGCGTCGCTCATGCCGACGCGCATCGCGTCCGCGACGTGAAATAGTCGCTCAGCGCTCGCGGTCGTAACCAGCCTTTCGAGCGCGCGCCGCGTCTCCTCAGCGCTCGCCGGCCCGGAGGCTTTGGGCGCCTCGGGCTCGGGCGCCGCCTCCATCGACAGGTCACGCTGCCTCGTGGGCTCTGCGAGAACGCGATAGTCCGTCCGGTCGAGGAGCGACACGAGACCATCTCTACCCGTCTCGAGGGACCGCGCCGCTTTCTGCAGCGCTTCGCAGAATGTGCGGCCAATGCTCATCACTTCGCCTACGCTCTTCATCTGCGTACCGAGGCTGGAGTCGGCCCCGGGGAATTTCTCGAACGCGAAGCGGGGCCACTTGACGACGACATAGTCGACGACGGGTTCGAATGCGGCCGATGTATGCGTGATGTCGTTCTTGAGTTCGTCGAGCGTGTACCCCACAGCAAGCTTGGCCGCGATCTTGGCGATCGGATAGCCGGTGGCCTTGCTCGCGAGCGCGGAGCTCCGCGATACCCGGGGATTCATCTCGATGACGTGAAAACGTCCGGTGACGGGGTCGACGGCAAATTGAACATTGGCGCCCCCGGTCTCGACACCGATCTCGGTCATAACCGCGCGGGCTGCATCGCGAAGGCGCTGGTATTCGCGATCGGTCAGTGTCATCGACGGTGCCACCGTGATCGAGTCTCCGGTATGGACGCCCATCGGGTCGATGTTCTCGATCGAGCAGACGACGATGAAGTTGTCGGCACGATCGCGCATCACCTCGAGTTCAAACTCCTTCCATCCGAGAACGCTCTCCTCGATGAGAACTTCGTGGGTCGGAGATTGAGCCAGCGCCCAGGCCACTTTGGCCTCGAGCTCGGACTCCGAATAAGCGATCCCGCCACCCGAGCCACCGAGCGTGAAGCTCGGCCGCAGGATGGCGGGGAATCCCACCTCCCGGGTGACCGCACGCGCCTCGTCGACGGAGTGAGCTGCGCCGGCCTTCGGGCACGACAGGCCTATTCGTTCCATAGCCGCTTTGAAGAGCGCCCGATCCTCCGCTTTCGCGATCGACTCGGGGCGAGCGCCCAGCATTTCGACTCCGAACCGCTCAAGCACCCCCTCCTCGCCCAGCTTCATGGCCAGGTTCAGCGCCGTTTGGCCTCCAAGCGTCGGCAAAAGGGCTTGCGGCCGCTCCCGCTCGATGATCGCAGCAAGCGTTCGCCATTCCAGGGGCTCCACATACGTTCGTGCCGCCAGCTCGGGATCCGTCATAATGGTCGCGGGGTTCGAATTGACGAGCACGACTTCGAATCCTTCGTCGCGCAGAGCCTTGGCCCCCTGTGTTCCGGAGTAGTCGAACTCGCATGCCTGGCCGATGACGATCGGTCCCGCCCCGATCAGGAGGACGCGTTGAAAATCTGTGCGACGGGGCATGCGGCAGGACAGGCGCTTAGCAGGACGCCGCGCGAAGCGGTAGAGGGCGTCCTCGCCCCCCGAATCAGGGCGCGCCCTCACGTGCCGGTTGGTATGATGTTGGGCATCGCGCTCGGCTCGGGGTGCGCAGGTGCTTGCGTCGTGCCGGGAAGGCCGCGCGACTCCGGCAACGTCTCGCACATTCCGGCTAATCGAACGGCGCTCACCCACAGCGTCGGGCGCTTCGACCTGCGCGATCCCGCGGGACCGCGCTTCGCGTGGCCGGCCACCGCGATCGAAGCGACCTTCACGGGAGTGGGCCTCGACGTGCGATTGCGCGACCGCGGGACGAATTTTTTCGCGGTCGTGATCGACGGCGGCACGCCGACATCGCTGGCCACGAACCGCGCGACAGAGCGCTACGAACTCGCCTCGGGCCTGGATCCCGGTCGCCATACGGTCTTGCTGACAAAGCGCACCGAATCGAACGTGGGCGTCGTACAGTTTCTCGGCTTTATCCCCCACAAGGGTGCCCTCGTCGAAACGCCGGAGCCGACGACGACGCGACGGATAGAGTTCATCGGCGACTCCGTCACATGCGGTTACGGCGATCTCGCGACTGATCCGAGTGAGCACTTCAACCCCGCAACGGAAGACGAGGCAAGCGCTTACGGGACGTTGACCGCAGCAGCACTCGGTGCGCAACGCTCGGTCATTGCGTACTCAGGAATCGGCATGTACCGAGACGATCGTGGATCGGCGCTGGAGCCGATGCCGGTGCGGTTCATGCGCAGCTTGGCCGACGACCCCACGAGCGCGTGGGACTTCCGCGTGCCGGCCCCAGACGTCGTCGTCGTCAATCTCGGCGGAAACGACTTCGCAAAAGGGGATCCCGGTGCGGCCTTCCAGCAAGCGTACGTCGCGTTCCTAAAGGTGCTGCGAACGCTTTATCCGGACGCCACGATCGTCTGCGCCCTCAGCTCGATGCTCACGGACAACTACCCGGCGGGAGCGAACAGTCGAACGAAGGCCGCCGAGTACATTCGTGGCGCCGTTAGCCAGCGCCAGCTAGCCGGCGACGGCCGCATCTTCTACTTCGTGTTCGACGAACAGCGCCCGGCCGATGGGTTCGGGGCCGACTATCACCCGAGCAAGGCAACCCACCGGCGTATGGCGGCCGAGCTCGTGACCGCCCTACGGTCGCGAATCGGATGGTAGTCGACGCCCGAGCCCACAGGACTGTCCACGACGTCGCAAACTTGGCCGAGATTCGCCATGCTGCGTACGTTCGACGGCGATGGGCCAGGCGGCCAAAGGCTTCTCTTCCAATGCAGCTCTTCTGTTGCCGCGCATGTTGGGACGGCGCGTTCTGCTCAAGCTCGTCGCGCGGGGCGGAATGGGGGACGTCTATTTGGCCGCATCGACCGGAATCGAAGGCGCCGAGCGGCCGTGCATCGTCAAAACGGTGCGTCGCGACCATGTTCACGACGGGTCGTTCCTCGCGCGATTCCTCGATGAGGCGCGCGTCCAAGCACAGCTTCAGCACCCGGGCGTCGCCCAAGTGCTGGAGGCCGCGACCGACGACAACGGCGAGCCGTACACAGTGGTGGAATACGTCGAGGGGCGTTCGCTCAGTGACCTGAGACAGCGCACGATCCAGACGGGGGTTCGGCTGGCCTGGGCCGATGCGGTCGCCATCGCGATCGAGATCGCCCAGGCGCTGGCCCACGTGCACGAGCGCTCGGGCGCAGACGGTACGCCCCTCGGCATCGTCCACCGCGACCTTTCGCCGCAGAACGTGATGGTCGGGTATGCGGGCGAAATTAAACTCATCGATTTTGGAACGGCACGCGGACATAACCGTCGTTGCCACACCGTCGCGGGGGTGGTCTTCGCGAAGCCGGGGTATGTGGCACCCGAGGTCGCTCGCCAGCAGGTGGGCGACGGACGCATCGACATTTATGCGCTGGGCATCGTTCTGTGGGAGCTATGCGCCGGACGGCGTTTTCTGACCACGGATCCACAGCAGCACCTGGACGACGCGGCCCGCGGACGGATTGTCGTCCCGCCGCTCGCGGCGGCGTGCAAGGCGCCGACGGAACTCGACGAAGTCATCGCCTTGCTCACCAAGAATGACCCCGATGAGCGGTACGCGCGCGCGTCGCTGGCCGTGACGGGACTCGCAAAGCTGCTGTCGTCGGCCCCAGCTGGCGACGGCGGAGAGAGAGGTGTGCGCGCGCGCATCGCACTCGTGATGCGCAAGCTCTGGCCGAACGACCCCGCACGATCGCGTGCGGAGTTTGCGCGCTTGTTGCGAGAAGGCCGCGAAGCGCTCGAGACGACCGGAGGCGACGAAACGCCTCCCGCTGGCCCCGTCAGCGCGGAGATCGCCGTGCGGATGGCAACGGCCGACCCAAGACACCTTGCCGGTACGCCGTACCGACTGGTGCGCAGAATCGGCGACGGAGCGAACGGTGCCGTGTACGAGGCCGAGCACGTCGAACTCGGCCGCCGGGTAGCGCTCAAGGTTCTCGCGTCGGAGCACGCCGGAGCACCGGCCTCGCTCGAACGCTTTCGTCGGGAAGCGCGCGCCGTGGCCGGTTTGTCGCACCCCCATCTCGTGAGTCTCTACGATTTCGGCCGTTCCCTGGACGGGCGCGCGTTTTTGGCGATGGAACTTTGCTCGGGGGAGACGCTGGACGCTCGCCTGCAGCGCGGTCCGCTGCCCTGGCGCGAAGCGACCCGCATTGCGACCGAAACCGCTCGCGCGCTCGAAGCCGCCCACGCGGCAGGGATCGTGCACAGAGACATCAAGCCGCAAAACCTGATGCTAACACGCGACGGCGGCAAGGATATCGGGGGCCCGACCAAGCTCCTCGATTTCGGCATTGCGACGGCGCTGACTCCCACTCGGCGCACACCAACCGACGCCGAGAAGGCTCTCCGGGGATTCGCCGTCGTCGGAACGCCCGAATACATGGCACCCGAACAGGTGGCGGGAGATCCGGTCGATCGGCGCACGGATATCTACGCGCTTGGCTGCGTGTTGTACGAGATGCTTACGGGCGTGCGTGCTTTCGAAGGCACCTCGACCGTCGCGGTCATGGGGATGCAGATCCGCGATACGCCACTTCCTCCGCGCGCGCGAGCGCCCTTGCAGCCCATTCCCCGAGCCGTAGAGGCGGCTGTGGTTCGCGCGATGGCCAAGCGTCCGGAACGGCGGTTCGAATCGGCAACGGCGATGCGCGAAGCACTCGAAGACGCCCTTCGCGCTCCCGATAGGCGGCGGGAGCGGATTCGTTACGGTGCAGCCGCATTGCTCTCCCTGGTGGCACTGGTAGGCGGTGCGGGCGCCGCCCTCTCCTGGAAACGATCGCCCTCCGGCGGGGCAGACCGCTCTGCAGCGGTATCGGGTGAGGTGCCGAGCGCTGGGCTGTCCACTCGGCTCTCTGCGGCGACCCCATCTCTGTCCGATTCGACGTCGAACGCGGGAAATGCGATCCTTGACCCGCCCCCACCTCCGCCCTTATTTCACGCGGTGGACACGCGTACGGACACCGTTCGCACGGGTGTCGGTTTCTTGGCCGAAGGGCGCCGCAAGCTCGGCCGCTGGGCCAAGCCGGACGTTTCCCGATCGGGCAAATTGAATTCACCCTGAAAGGCGTCATGCGCGCGTGACCTTGTCTTTGCGCCAACGCCCGGTAAAGTCCGCTGCCCCTAACGCGCATGGAGACGCTCGACCTCGCGGCGCCGCCGCTCGTGCTCGGAGCCCATCGTTACAAGGCGATCCTGCGGCTCGCGCTGCCGACAATGTTCGCGATGCTGTCGCAAGCCGTCGTGAACGAAATAGACGTCCTGTATTTCTCCCGACTGCCCTGCCCCGACTCGTCGAACGCCCAGGCGGCGCTCCTCCCTTCGTTGATTCTCGTGTGGCTGTTCGGCGGAAGCCTCTGCGCGGTGAGCGTGGGAACGCAGGCGCTCGTAGCTCGACGCTATGCGGAGGGAGAGCGCAAAGCCGCCGGGGCCGTTCTCGCCAATTCGACGTTCTTCTGTGTCCTTGCGGGAGTCGCGTTCTCCGTCCTCGGTTTCGTCACCCTTCCAACGCTCATTCGTTTGATGGTCGGGGTGCCCGAAGTGCGGGAGGTCGCCCTCGCTTACACGCGCTGGCGCCTGCTCGGGATCGTTTCGATGGCGATGACGATGTCGATCAAGGCATTTTTCGACGGTATTGGAAAAACACATGTCCATCTGGTGGCGTCGATCGTGATGAACGTCGCAAACGCCGTCCTCTGTTGGGCGTTCATCTTCGGCCACCTCGGGGCGCCGCGCATGGGCGCGCCCGGAGCGGGTCTGAGCGCGTTCGTCGCGACATGGATTGGCCTGGCGATCATGGTTGGCTTTGCATTGCTCACCCGGCGCGAATACCAGCCCTTGCAATGGTCCAACCTTTCCGGAAGGCTCAGTGCCACCATTCTCCGACTCTCGGTCCCAGCGGCAGCGGCGACCGTCGTGATGATGGCAGGGTTCGGCCTCTTCACACGAGCCGTCGGCCGACTGGATATGAGCGGAGTCGCGGCGACGATAGCAAGTCGATGTGGGGGCGTAGAGGCGGTCAACAGTGCGGCAAACACGGACATCGTTGAGCTGCTCCAGCTCACATTCACCGCGTGCATGTCGTTCGGAACCGCGACAGCGACGCTCATCGGTCAGTCCCTCGGACGCCGCGACCCGGACGAAGCGCAACGCTGGGGTTGGGCCAGCGTACGCCTCGGAGCCATGGTTTTCGGGGTGGTGGGCCTATTCGAAGGGGTTCTCTTTACCGATCAGGTCGTGGCGATCTTTTCGAACTCGACGTCCGTTCGCGCCGCAGCGACATTCCCCTTGCACATCATGGGAATGGCAACGCCGATCATCGCCGTTGCGATGATTCTGAGCGAAGGCCTGTTCGGCGCGGGCGACAGCAAGTTCGTAGCGCTCGCGCAGTTCCTTCTGGTCTTCGGGTGGCTCGTACCGGGGGCGTATCTGCTGGGCGTCCGCTTGCACCTGTCGCTCAACGGGATCTGGATCGCAGCGTTCATCTACATGTGCCTGGCCGCCCTCGTCATGAGCGCCAAGTTCGCCAGTGGGACCTGGAAGACCATCCGCTTGTGACGGTCCGCTACGCTCGAATGACTGGCCATATTCAGCGGGAGCGCGAGGCCGCCAAAATCGTGCACGCGGCACGAGCTCGGACCCGGGCGCTCGCGTCCGCGAGAAGCGGTGCGGCGCGCGCTGGGACGCGAAGCGCACCGAGAGCGACCGCGGCGTCGAGTCGATCTTCGTCGCACGCGGCGGCGGAGAGATCTCGCTCAATCCACCCCTCTACCGCGCGATCGCCCGCCATCGCGAGTGCGATGCGCGCGCGTGTCGCCTGAGGAGAACCCGGCGCCGCCATCGCCTCCAGCTGCGATCGCGCGGCACGATCCCCCGCGCGAACCAGTTGCTCGAGCGCGGCGATCCGGACAGCGGGGTCGACGTCCGTCGCCGCCGCGCGCAGTGCCACGATGAGTCCCGCATCGGCGATGGGCACCTGCGCGATACGTACCTGGGCGATAGCCTGCAATCGGTATTGCAAACTATCGGCCGCTATGAATCGGATGAATTGCGCCGCCGCCGTCTCTGTCAAGTCGGCGCCCGCGTCGCGTCGCGCCAGGACCGCCGCGGCGGCTTCGATGGCGCCGGGGCCGTGATCGGTCGCGATGACGAAGCGCAACGCTTCGCGGCCTCCGGCGTTCCAGAGTGCGGCTCTCGACCATGCCCAAGCGATGTCCTCACGAAGTCCGTCGTCACCGACCCACCAAATATCGCGAAGCACGAGGGACACGCCGTCCCCCGAAATCGCAGGAAGCGCTGCAATCGCGCGAACCGCTTCGGTGCGCACAAGCGGCTCGGGGTCGAGTCGCGCAGCCTCGGCGAGGGCGGAGAGGTCCTGGGGGTCGGCGGCGTCGCGTGCGGCCCGAACGGCTTGCCGACGCACCCCCGGATCAACGTCGAGGAACCCTCGCAGGCGAGCCGCGCGATCCTGGGGTCGAATGAGAAGCCGCGCGCCGAACGCTCGCCACGGCGTGTCTCGGTCCGCGGCCAGGGTCCGCGCCTCGTCGAACTCGAGCCCGCGTGCTTCGATCCGCGCGAGCGCAGCTTCTGCACCCGCCGCGTCGCGCGTACGCATGCGTACGGCCAGCGCCGCATCGAGTTCGCGGGCGCACGAGCGGATATCCCGTACGCGCTCGACCGCATCCGACGCTTGAGCGATCCGCAGCTCGCGACCGGCGACGGCTTTCGCGAGCGAGACCGCCTCGCCCGTCGACAATTGGCCGGAGGCTTCACGCGCGACGATCGCCGCCCGAAGGGCTTCGAAGTCGCCTCGGTTCACGGCGCGCATCGCCGACGACGACTCACACCCCACCAGGCAACCGAGCAGATACAGCGCGAGAAAGCCGCGAGAGGCCGACGTCTTCATGAGTGCGAACTAGCCGTCTTTGCGGATTGAAGCCAGGTGCGGGGACGATGGACACGTTGCGTTTCGTGGCGCTGCTGCATCTCGTCCAAGTGCTTCGATCGAGGGCCTGCACGACACGACGAGCGCGGTCGCCGTTGGCTGGCCGGTCTGGCGCGGCTCGGAGTATGCTCGATTCGGCATGGCTTTGACCCGCTTCGGCGTGGCGATGGAATCGTCTCTTTTGGCGCAATTCGATCGGCTGGTGGACGAGCGAATGAGCAGTCGATCGGAACTCATTCGCGACCTGGCCCGTGCTGAAATCATCCGATCGCTCGCGAGCCAACGGGTGGACGCGTTCGCGAGCGTGACCCTCGTTTACAATCATCACGTTCGCGACCTATCCGAGCGGATCACCGAGATGCAACACGAGCTCGGCGACCAAGTGCGGTCCGCGATGCATGTCCATCTCGATCCCGAGCGATGCCTCGAGGTCATCGTCATGCGCGGACGCGCCGACCGCCTGCAGAGAATCGCCGAGACATTGTTCGCGACGCGGGGTGTCCTGCAAGGATCCATCGAGATCGTCGCGGATACGTCAAGTGCAGGCGAGCCGCCCCAACGCCACCACCACGAACACCATCACCCCGCTGCGAAGGCGCGCTCGACGCGCCCGGCTTCGCGTGCCCGATCGCGCCGAAGCTCCTGACGACAAACCGACGGCCCCGAAGGGGCAAAGCGACGAAGTGCCGCTCGACACCAGATCGGCCGAACCGCCGCAAGATGCCGCTCATTCGCCGCGATGCTAGGCGCGCGCCGTGGCCGATGTCGACGTCGTGGTCAATCCGTACGCAGGCAACGTGCGCCCGGGCACCGCGTGGCGCCGCCGGATCCTCGACGAAGCAGCCATCGCTGGCGCGCGCCTGCACGAGCCGACCAACCTCGAGCAGCTTGATCAGCTGGCGCGCGATTTCGCGTCGCGCGAGAGCAAAACCCCCGTGCTCTTCGTGGGGGGTGACGGAACATTCATGCGTGGCCTGAGCGCCCTCGCCCGCGCGTTCGGTGACGCTCCCCTGCCCGTGCTCGGGCTCGTGCCCGCGGGAACCGTAGGCACTGTGGCGCGAAATTTCGGGCTAAGGGGCGCCGGTTGCGCGCGACGCGTCATACGAACGGCGTGCTCCAAGAGCGTCGGCGCGACTTCGGGGCTGAGAACCGACCCGCACCTTACCCTGCGGGTGTGCGACGATTCCGGGAGCGCTTACATCGGTTTCATCTTCGGCGCAGGTCTCGTAGGCCGATTTTTCGACGTCTATCAGCGTGCGCCGCGGCGGGGACTTTTGACGGCTGCGACCATCGCGGCCAGAGTCTTCGCTGGCTCCTTCGTCCGCTCAACGTTCGCCAATCAGGTGCTGGCACCGATTCGCGGAAGCATCGACGTGGATGGCAATGCGCACGGCGGCCAAGCGTGGAGTCTGATCGTGGCAAGCGTCGTCCGCGACCTCGGGCTCCACTTTCTCGTGACGTACCGTGCGGCAGACGCGAACCGGTTCCACGTCGTCGCGAGCGGACTCCCTCCGAGGCTTCTTGGCCCCCAGATGCCGCGGGTTCTACGCGGGCGACCGCTCCGCGGGGAGCCTTTGGTCGACACGCTTGCGCGGTCGCTGATCGTGAGGTTCGCAGAAAGGGACGCCTATGTCCTCGACGGCGACGTGATCCGCGCTCAATCGGTTACCGTCGAAGCTGGACCCGTCGTGCATTTGATACGGCCGTAGCGGTTGGCGTCTGATTCGATGGCTTGGCTGTCGCGATCCCGGCCCGCGACCGATCCCGACGGATCGGGCGCCGAGGGGCGGCTCAAGCAGCATATTCAGTCGCACCCGCGGCCTCGATCCGTACGACCTGGTCGGCGATCGTCAGCGGTTCGGCTCGATGCGTCACAAGGATGACGCTGCGCTGCCCGCGAAGGCGCGAAATGGCGTCGAGAACACGGCGTTGCGCTTCGTCGTCCAATCCGCTGGTTGGCTCATCGAGCAAAAGTACAGGCTGCCGCGTCGCAATTGCGCGAGCCAGCGCAATCCACTGCCGCTCGCCTCCGGACACGGCACGCCCGCCGGCGCCCAGTCGCGATTCTTGCAGTGCGAGCGCGAGGTGTGCCGCACCCATTGGCTCCAGTGCCGCGCATGCATCCGCTCCCTCGGCACCCAGTCCGACATTCGCCGACAGGGTATCCGCGAGCAACGGCGCGTCTTGGGGAACCCACGCGAAAGGTCGGCTGGCGGGCCCTGGCGCTGCGTCGCGAAGCGACTCGCCGCCGTACAGCAGGTCCCCGCCGGCGCAGGCCTCGAGACCGAGCAACGTGCGCAGCAACGTGGTTTTGCCGACGCCCGTGGGGCCCATGACTACGGCGATCGTGCCGGCCTCAACGCGCATCGTGACCGGCCCCGACGCGCGGCGGACAATCCGCAACGCCGACAGCTCGAGTGGCGCCAGAGGCCATACACGCTGCGGGAGACTGGTTGGAGCAGCGGGATGGAGCGGGCGTGGCGGACCGGCCCGCTCGATGACGCGACGCAGCTCCTGGTACGACGCATCCGCTCGGGCGAATGCCGTGCGCGCGTCCGCCAGGTCTCGCAATGGACGATACGCCAGGAAAAATGCGACCGCGAACAGGAGGAGGGGCCCGCCGCGTGCGACATCGCCGAGCCAGCCTGCATGGGCCGCGGCAACGGCCGCCAACAGCGCGGCCGCAGCGAGCACCTCGTTGGCGCCGCTCAGGGCTGCCGCGCGGGCCTTCAGACGGGCCCGACGATGCGCGACGGCGTGGCCCAGGAACCCCACGTTGGCACGGGCCTTTGCCTCTGCACCGTAGCTCACCCACAAGTCAGAGTGACGCACGGCCTCATCCGCGGCTTGGAGAAGCTGTGCGTGCTCGCGGGCTGCCAGCGTCGAAGCCTCCCGAAAGCCTGCCCGCCATAGACCGAGAATCCAGCCGAACCCGCTGAGCACGAGCGCGGCGAGCGCGGCCATGCGAGGAGCCAGTACAGCGAGTAGGATGCCCAGGGGCACGAGTTGGGCGAGGGCCCTCATGCCACCGATCAGTCCATGTGCAAGCCCGACCTCGACATCGCCAACGCGCGACGTGAGGCCCATGACCGCATGCGCTGTCGGGACTCCCTCCGACCCCTGATCGCGGTGTCGCGCATGGCGCAACGGATGAAGCCCGAGAAGCGCATCAAAGAGCTCTAGCCGAAGGTCGCAACCAACTCGGCCCGCAATGCGGACCTGAACGTAGGTAGCGTACGTACCGGACGCGGCCTTAACCAGAAGAACCGCAAGCCCAGCCGCCGACAGAGTGAGCGCCTGCGCTCCGGCGGCGCCTGGGCAGGAGAAGGGCGACGGGGCGAGAACCGCAGGCGCGATGGATCCTGCGAACTGTGGCCTCCGAGCCGCAACAAGAGCGAGCGCGAGACTGCTGCCCACAAGCGCCACAAGCGCGTGCGTGACGGCGTGCATGAGCGACACCGAGGCGAAGCTGACTGCCTGTCCGCGCCCGTGCAATACCCGACGGAGCCCCTTAACGTAGTATTCTAAGAGAGCCGAATGACCGAAGATGGGGACCAGCATGCGAACGATTTTCGCCGAACGAAATGTCGAGCGGCGGCCCATCATCTATGACCGAGAGATGTTTTTCGAGCACCTGGCCATAACCTGATCGATGGAGAAAGGAGCGCGCGAATCGCCGATGCGCTCGTCAAGGATCAAAACGGATCGGCAGCGGTTGCAACGTGCGCAATCCGCCTCGTTGCACGGGCGCGCGAGTCGGTCTGCGGCGATCGCAACGAGCGTCACTGTTCTTCATCGCCGAGTGGCGGACGGTCGCAGGACGCACGGAGCGCACACGGGCCGATCGGGCACAGGTCGTGCACTGCTATCGACCGCGCGGGTACCCAAGCCCGCGCACCGACGGAAGTCACGAACACCCCAAGCCGAAGGGCGGGGCAAGAAAAAAGTGTCTCGCACTTCGCATTCTTCGAAAGAATCCGTTCACGCGCTCAGGAGCGAGGGAGTATCGGTCATGGGCAAGAGCAAAGCGACCGCCGCGGCGATCGGCGAAGGCGACAGGGGGATGCCCAGCAGAGGGCCTTCCGCGACGCACGACCCGCCCCAGGCGGCACGATCGGGACCATTGCCCCGCTCGAGGAGGCCCTCGCCGAAGGCGATCGGCCGCGCGGCGGCGGGGGGCGGAAGTCTGCCCTCGGAGCCCGCGCCCGCAGCACCCAACGAAGACGACTTCGAAATCGGGACCCCAGCTCTGGGGTCGGCGGTTACGTCGGAGCTCGAACCGATGGTCGAAGACGAGTTCGATCTTGAGGCCGCCGCAGCCGCGGCCGGGGCGTCCGACACCCTCGTGCCCCAGAAGGCGCCATCCGACAAAGAGATCGAAGAGGGCGGGGGGGATTCCATGCTCGCGCGCTACTTCCGCGAGATGGCTACGCATGCCGTGATGGGGCCCGAGGATGAGTTGCGCACGGCGATCGACGTGGAGAGGGCGGAGGTCGACCACTGGACCTCTATTTTCAGCTACTACCCCACCGCGGACGTCGCCCTCGACTCGCTCGAGAGGGACCTGCCGACCGGCGAAGAGACGCTCGATCTGCCCCAGGTCGCCGAGATCCGCAAGCTGCTGATCACCTTCAAGAAGCAACGAAACAAGTTCACGAGACAGCAGGAGAAAAAATACCGAACTTGGTGCGCCTCGCTCGCGAGGGCGATTCGTCTCGCCGATAGCGATCGTCTTTGGATCGCGCACTCGGAAGAGGCAGTCCGGAGACTCGCAGAGGAGCCCGACGAAGCAGCTCAGGAGGCCGACCTCGATCGCGGCCAACGGTTGGAGGAGAGCGATGCAGGGACACAGCGGCCGACGCCGAACCTTCTGAAGCGCACCCCGGCGATCCAGAAGTACTTCCAGAAGATGGTCAATGCCTCGGCCCGATCGCGGTCGGTGAAGAACAGGTTCGTCAAGGCAAACCTGCGCCTGGTGGTCTCGATAGCCCGCCGCTACAACCGCGGGCGGCTGCCCCTCATCGATTTGATTCAGGAGGGCAACATCGGGCTGATGAAGGCGGTCGAGCGCTTCGACCACACACGCGGGTACCGTTTCTCGACGTACGCCTCGTGGTGGATTCGGCATGCAATCAGCCGTGCGCTTGCCGATAAGGGTAGAGCGGTGCGCATTCCGGTGCACATGCTCGACACGCACAACCGCATCCAGCGCGCGACGCAGGCGGTTCTGGCTCGGGCGGGACGGGAGCCAACGCTCGGCGAGCTAGAGCGCGAGACTGGCATTCCGCAGGAGAAGCTCGACAAAGTGAAGGGGGCATGGGCGGATACCCCGTTTTCGCTGGACAGGCCGGTCGGCGACGAAGACGGTCGTAAGTTCATCGACTTCTTGCAGGACGAGAACTCGCTGTCGCCCTACGAGGCTCTCGCCAATCAGAAGTGGAACTCGGAGGTCCGAAGGCTTCTGACAACGCTCACGCCAATCGAGAGCCGCATTATTCGTTGGCGCTTCGGGCTCGACGACGAGGACGAGCTCACCTTGAAAGAGATTGGAGACAAGTACAATCTCTCGCGCGAGCGCATTCGCCAACTCCAAGAGCAAGCCCTGGGCAAGATTCGCAAGCACATGCGGGAATAAAGTCCGCATTCGGCGTCTGGCAGGGGAAGTCACGCCGGAGATGGCTTGGCGCGACAGCCGGGCACGACAAGCACTCTGTCACGGCATCGACCGCGCGATGAGCTCGACGAGCTTATCAGCGGCATGCCGCGCGACGTCCTGCTTGCCGCTGACGTGATTGAAGAGAATGGAGAACGCGATCGGGGCTCGGCCGCCACCGCGGAGGACATAGCCGCTCAGAGCGATTACATCGTCGAGCGTGCCGGTTTTGGCACGAACCCGATGCCTCGCGATCTCGCTGCGGAAGCGTTTGCGCAGGGTGCCGTCCACTCCGCCGATCGCGAGCTGTGCCACGTACTCCGGTTGGATCTCCGAATCCCGCCACGCCCAGCGCAGCAGCTCGACCGTGCTGGACGCCGTCACTCGATCGGCGTCGAAGAGGCCTGATCCGTTCCTCAGGACAATTCCTGAATCGCTCGCGCCAATGCGTTCAAGCCAGCGCGCGAGGAGATCGGCTGCGTCGCTGCTCTTCGCAGGCCTGCCTTTCAGCTCTCCACCGAGGCTTTTAAAGACCATCTCGGCGTAAAAATTGTCGCTCTGTTTGCCCAATCCGTAGAGCAACGATGAAAGCGGAGCGGATGCGTGTTTTGCGAGTACGCGTCCCTGCACTTCGGTGCCACGACCGAGGCGAACCTCTCCGGAAACTTTGACGTCCGCTTTTTCCAAGATCGCCTTGAGTGCGTACCCGGCGAGAAGTCGTGGGTCGTCGGCGCGCCGCGTATACCGAACCAGGCGAGAATCGCTGGCGACGGCGCCCCTCACCTGTGCGCTCATCCGCGATCCGACTCCCGACAGCGTGAGTTCCACGTTGTCCGCCGTACCGGATTCCGCCGTCCGCACGGTGCCCTCGACGTCGACGAAACCCGGCGGGTCGAACTCGACGCGCGCGGTTCCGGCCGGTAAGGGACGAACGGTCATCGTCACGCAATTCTCGTCGAGCGCTACCGCACTGACCGGAGCGCGAAAACCAGCCCACTCGTTCGGCTCCTGGTCGAACGCTGGCGGCAATGTCTGGTCGTCAAAAAAGCGTTGGTCGACCGCGACGTCGCCGTTCAGTCGCTTGACTCCGTACGAGCGGAGCTCGTCGACCATCGACCAGAGATCCGCCGTAGTAAAAGAAGGGTCGCCGAAGCCGCGGAGCACGAGCGGACCGACTACAGCGTCGCCCTCGAGCTTGCCCGAGAGGGTGGTCTCGTAGCGGTGGTCGCCGTGCAACATCGCAAGCGCAGCGGCTGCGGTGTAAAGCTTTGCATTGGACGCTGGATTAAGCGCAAGGTGCTCGTTGACCGCCGACAAAAGGCGACCCGACTCGACGTCGAGAACCGCAATGCCGACGCTTGCGCCCGCAAGTGTTCGCTCCGAGGCGATGGCCCGCGACAGGGCCAAGATCTCAGGGTTCATGGCCGCCCCTGCGCCCGCATCAGGAACCGGATCGGGGCGCGCCAGAGTCGGCGTCAGCGCGATCGACGATGCACACGCCGCAGCACCAATGGACGACATGAATTGTCGCCATCGAATCAAGGACCGGGTGGTGGGACTCGGTAGCACGAGCGGCTGGCATAGATCGGCGCGCGCCACCTGTGAAGCCTCGCCAGAGTCGCCGATCGCCGCGCGCGCCGTTGCGTCGGCTCAAAAGCGGGTCCGGATGATGCGGTCGCGTGGTGATCGCCGAATCGGTTTGCTCAGCCTCATCGTTTCGACCGAAATGGCTTGCGCCGTCACTCCACCCGCGCGAGGCCACGAAGATCGACCGATTGAGATGCTCGTCGCGAACGACCCGGAGACGCTCGATCCACGCTACGCAACGGACTCCGTCGGTGTGCGCACCACGCGACTCATCCACGCTGGTCTCGTTCGCCTCGATCCCGAAACGCTCGCTGCCCGGCCGTACCTCGCAACCAGTTGGCAATGGCTCGATCCCTTGACCCTAAGAGTCGTTCTGCGCGACGACGTGTACTTCCACTCCGGTGCGCCAATGCGCGCGCACGACGTAGCCGCCACCCTTCGCGCCATCGGGTCGCCACGCGTGGCATCGCGGCAAGCGCGAATCGTGGAAGCAATCGCCGACGTGCGGGAGGCCGGAGAGCACGCGATCGTCGTTCGACTCGCACGGCCGCACGCAACTCTACTGACGGACTTGGAGCTACCCATTTTGCGGGCCGACGAGGCAGCATCTCCTCCTGCGCCCGGCGGGTCGCTCGACGGGCTCGGACCGTTCGCCGTCAGGTCCTTCACGCAGGGCGAAGTGCAGCTCGTTCCCGCGAGCGGCGGCGCACTGCCGAGGCCGTTGCACGCGATCACGCTGCGCACGGTCCACGACGAGAACACGCGGGCGCTCAGATTGGAAGTCGGCCGTGCCGACATCGCGTTGAATCTTCTTTCGCCGGCCTTGCTGCCCGCGCTGTCGGAAGAACCAGGGCTGACGGTCACCGCGCGACCGGGGGCGAATCTGACGTACGTCGTCGTGCAAGAAGCACGACCTTACCTCGGTGACCCTCGAGTGCGCCGAGCCATGTCGCTTGCCATCGACCGAAGCATGCTCGTCACGACCGTGTTCGACCGACGCGCAACAGCTGCGGGCGGTCTGATCGCGCCGACGCACTGGGCACATACCGATCGAGCGGCGCTCGCGTTCGACCCGGCCCGGGCACGCGCTCTGCTGGCCGAGGCCGACGCTGCGAAAGTGCGGGTGACGCTGCTCACTTCGACGGAACGCCTTCGTGGCGACGTAGCGCGCGTCATCGCCCAGGAGCTGGGAGACGTCGGAATCGATGTGACCGTCGTGCCCCTCGAGCTTGGAACGATGATTGCCCGACTCAGCGGCGGCGATTTCGATCTGGCCATTCTTCAACTCCCCGAAATGACGGAACCCAACGTGTTGCGGCATTTTTTGCATAGCGGGTTCGTACCGCCCGTGGGCGCCAATCGCGGTCGAGTGTTCGATGCGACGCTCGACACGCTCCTGGACGAGGGAGACCGAGGAGAAGAGGGAGCGACAGAGGATCAGACCACGTTTAACGCGACGGCAGCCATAAGCTCGCGCAAGGTGCTCTATGCCCGCGTCGAAGATCGCGTGCTCGAAAAGATGCATGTCCTGCCGCTGTGGTACGAAGATCAGGTAGCCGTTACGAGCGCGCGAGCAAGGCACTTCCGGCCTAGCGCAGAGGGGCGCTGGCTCGGACTCGCCGGTTTGAACTGAGTGCAGGAGCCGAGCTGTGAGGCGATGGCGCCGTACACATCCGGGTGCGCCTCGCGTATCGGCTGTGGGCATGCTAATCGCGGCCCCGACGTCGAGGAGGGTCCGCCATGAGTCGCAAGCCCACCAAGTATGTGTTCGTAACAGGTGGCGTCGTCTCGTCGATCGGCAAAGGGCTCGCTTGCGCGTCCGTTGGGGCGCTGCTCGAAGCGAGGGGCCTGCGCGTAACCCACGTGAAGCTCGACCCCTATATCAATGTGGATCCAGGGACGATGAGTCCTTATCAACACGGCGAGGTCTTCGTCACCGATGACGGGGCCGAAACCGATCTCGACCTCGGCCACTACGAGCGCTTCACCACGACGCGGATGACGCGACAGAACAACTTCACGACGGGACGAATTTACGAGAGCGTGATCTCGAAGGAGCGCCGCGGCGAGTACTTGGGGGCCACCGTTCAGGTCATCCCGCACATCACCGACGAGATTAAGGCGCGCGTGCGCGACGCAACCGACGGTGTCGACGTCGCGATGATCGAAATCGGTGGCACAGCCGGCGACATCGAGTCGCTTCCCTTCCTCGAGGCGGTACGCCAAATGAAAATCGAGGCCGGCCCCCAGAACGCGCTCAATATCCACGTTACGCTCGTGCCCTACATTCCGACCGCTGGCGAGCTGAAGACAAAGCCGACGCAGCACTCCGTGAAGGAAATGCGGGAGATCGGCATCCAGCCCGACGTTCTTCTGTGTCGCACGCAGATGCCCCTCTCCCGATCGGTTAAAGAGAAGATCGCGCTTTTCTCGAATGTGGCCGTCGAAGCGGTGATCGGCGCGCTCGACGCAGATTGCATCTACGAGGTGCCGCTGCTTCTGAACGCCGAGGGATTGGACGAGCTGGTCGCCGAGCGCCTGAATATCTGGAGTCGGGCTCCCGACCTCGCGACGTGGCAGCGAGTCGTCGCGCGATTCAAGAACCCGTCGCGTGGCAGCGTTCACATTGGCATCGTCGGTAAGTACATTCACTTCAGGGATGCGTACAAGTCCCTTCACGAGGCACTGGTTCACGGCGGCCTCCACAATGACTGCCGAGTTGAACTCGAATACATCGATTCGGAGGAAGTCGAAACACGCGGCCCCGAAACCTTGCTCTCAGGCCTGGATGCTGTCCTTGTTCCTGGCGGCTTCGGGGATCGAGGAACCGAAGGAAAGATCGCCGCGATCGGCTACGCCCGCACGAACCGGATTCCGTTCTTCGGCATCTGTCTCGGCATGCAGCTCGCCGTAGTCGAATTCGCCCGAAACGTCGCGGGATTGCTGGGCGCGAACTCGAGCGAATTCGACAAGGACACCGCGCACGCGGTCATCGACTTGATGCCCGATCAACGCGGTGTGCGAAATAAGGGGGCTACGATGAGACTCGGGGCGTATCCCTGCGTGCTGGTACCGGGAACCATGGCTGCAGACGCCTACGGTGCGACCGAGATCAGCGAGCGGCATCGGCATCGCTATGAGTTCGTGAACGACTACCGCGAGCCGCTCGCAAATGCTGGGCTCACCTTGAGCGGGACATCGCCCGACAAGCGCTTGGTTGAGATGATCGAGCTACGCGACCACCCGTTCTTCATCGGGTGCCAGTTTCACCCGGAGTTCAAGAGCCGACCGGCCTCGCCCCACCCCCTGTTCGCCAGGTTTGTGCGCGCCGCCGTCGAGCGGCAGGCGGCCCGTGGCAAGGTGGAGGCGAGAAAGCTGTCGGAGACGCAGTCGGTCGTCAATTAGGCCGTCCCGACCGGCCGGGAGTGCTGCGGATGCGGACGAGGATGCCCTCCGCGCAAGCCTGCCGGAACGCAGCCGCGTTCGCAGCGTGTCCAGGCCGGACGGCGCACATGCGTCCGACCGGCGGACCGCCGACGAGGTAAGCGTCACCGACGAGATCAAGCAGCTTGTGACGCGCCGGTTCATCTTCCGCGAACGGACCCGTGCAGTGAACCCCCTTGGCGGAAAGAACGACGACTGACCGCGGATCAACATGGCGGATGAGGCCTTGGCGGGAGAGGCTGTCGATTTCGGACGCGAGAACAAACGTGCGGGCGGGCGCGATGCGGGCCCGGAAGTCGGCCGCGTCGCCGGTCCAGCGTGCTTCCCGCGTCACGCGGGGATGGTCCAGCACCAGACGCACTTCCACGTCGATGTCGTCCGCTGGGTGGAACTCGTAGCGGCTCGTGCCGACCTCAACCGCCCCGGCACGCGCAACACGCAGGGGGGGATCACTTTTGGGCAGGGCGAGCGACTGTGCCGCTTCGCACCATTCGCCGGCGCCGCCGTCGAGCAGCGGCAACTCCGGACCCTCTACCACGAGGGTGAGACCGTCGCGGATACCGAGACCAGCCAGGGCGGCAAACGCGTGCTCCACCATTGCAACACGGACGCGGCCGCCCAAGGCTACGATGGTCGTGGCCCGAACGGTGCTCGCGACAGTGAAATCCTCGATGGGCACATCGAGGTCGCCCGCCGACACCCCCACCGGACCCGGACGGGCGAGCAACGTCACCCGAGCTCGGGCGCCGGAATGGAGGGCGACGCCCTCGAGGACCATTGTGCGGAGTTCGCCACCAGAAAGCGGCACATCAAACCTCATTGTTGCTGGAGCGCCGCCGATTCGCTACGTCGTCTACACTGGCGACCACGATGTCGGCAAAGCGCGTCCAAATAATCGTCCGGGGACGCGTCACGGGCGCGTTCTTCCGAGCGGCCACCCAGCGCGAGGCTCGACGTCTTGGAATCTCTGGGTGGGTGAGAAACCGTCCGGACGGCAGCGTCGAGCTATTGGCCGAAGGCGAGGAGGACGCCATCAAAGAAATCATATCCTGGGCGCAACATGGGCCTTCTGCTGCTCGGGTTGACGACGTCGACGTTCGCTGGCGCAGTTACACGGGCGAATTCTCAGAGTTCCGAATCGTCGAATGAAATCAAGGCGCCGGCGGGCGGCCGGACTCTCCGTTCAGCTAGCGTCGGCTGAGCCGGTTGCCGTACGGCTGCCGTTAATCGATCTTCGCAGGTTCCGACGGATCGGCCACGGCGGCAACCACCGCCGGCTGCTTGACGACGCCAGCGGTGCCCGTCGCCGTGGGTGCCGTCAAACTGCTGCCCCCTCGATCTTCTTCGACGAACTCGATGAGTGAAATGGGCGCGTTATCCCCGCGGCGAGGACCGAACTTCACGATGCGAGTGTAACCGCCGGGACGCTGCGCGAAGCGTTTGGCCAAGTCGAGAAGCACCTTCTCCACCAGATCGACGCGCTTGGTTTCCCCGCTGGATTCCGCACGGACCCCGAATCGGGGCACGTAGGCCGCGATGAGCCGAGACGCCGCCAGCCGGCGTGCGCGATCGACCGACGACAGCTGGGCCTGCGGCGTGTAAGCCACCTCGCCCAGTCGCCGCGCCTTCGTGATGAGCTTCTCCGCTACACGGCGCAGTTCCTTCGCTTTCGCATCCGTGGTCTCAAGACGCTCATGCAGAATGAGGTTCGCCGCCAAGTTGCGCAGCATGGCGCGCCGGCTGCTGGTGTTCCGGTCGAACTTGCGACCTGCGTTTCGGTGGCGCATGGCGTTGCCTCACTAATGACTGGCCAAATTCGGATTGGGCGTGGTCCAAGGATAACGTGCAAAATGGGCTGACTAGTCCAAAAAGGTCAGTTTTGCTGCTGCTGCTGCTTCCAGCGCTCGAGCATCTGCGGCCAGTTGTCGATCTTCATCCCGAGGGAAAGCCCCATGTTCGCAAGAATCTCTTTGATTTCCTTCAGACTCTTCCGGCCGAAATTCTTGGTTTTCAGCATGTCCTGTTCGGTGCGCTGAACGAGCTCACCGATGAGCTGAATATTGGCGTTCTGGAGGCAGTTTGCGCTCCGTACGCTCAGTTCAAGTTCGTCGACGCTACGAAAGAGGTTTTCGTTGAGCGGCTCTTCCTCGGAGCCGGAAGGCGTATAGTGCGTCTCCTCGCTCTCCTCGAAGTTGATAAATATCGAGAGCTGCTCTTTCAGAATCTTTGCGGCATAGGCCACCGCGTCCTGCGGTCGCACGCTTCCGTTCGTCCACACTTCGAGTGTTAGTTTGTCGTAGTCCGTCTGCTGACCGACACGCGCGTTGGTCACCGTGTAGTTCACTTTACGGACGGGCGAAAATAGCGCATCTATGGGAATCGTGCCGATCGACATCCCCGGCGTCTTGTTCCGTTCGGCGGGGACGTATCCCCGACCCACGCTGACAGTCAGCTCCAGGACGAGCGGTCCCGCTTTGTCGAGCGTTGCGACGACGTGATCCGGGTTCAGGACCTGCAACCCGTCGACGAGCTGGATGTCGCGAGCATGCACAGGACCCGGGCCCACCTTGTCGATTCGCACCGTGTACGTCTTTGCCGTCGCTGCCTTGAGGACCACTTCCTTCAAGTTCAGTACGATGTCCGTCACGTCTTCGACGACGTCGTTCACGGTCGTGAACTCGTGAAGAGCGCCGTCGATTCGAACCGCGGTAATCGCCGCGCCCTGAAGCGACGAAAGCAGAATGCGTCGGAGGGAGTTTCCGACCGTGATGCCGTAACCCCGCTCAAGCGGCTCCGCCGTGAACTTTCCGTAGAACTCAGTGAGCGATTCGCCCTCGACGTGAATTCCGCGCGGACGGATGAGGTCGCGCCAGTTGCGTGCGATGTTGGTGGACGTGGTCATGCTTTCTCGCTGTTCTTCAGAGGTTCACGCGGCAATCCCAGCGCACCTTCGAACCCGCTCTCCGGCGGCGCCCGTTGCCTGCCCGTGTGGCATTTCAGTGTTCAGCGCGAGTAGTACTCGACGACATACTGCTCGCGAATGGCCGGCTCGTTCATCTCTTCTCGCACTGGAGCGCCTTTGAACGTGCCGGCGAAATTGGCCTTGTCTAGCTCCAGCCACGACAGGACCGGCCGCTTCTCGACTTGAGCGAGCGAAGCGACGATCTCCTTTATTTCTCGGCTCTTTTGCCTGACCTCGACCTTGTCGCCCGCACGCAGCAGCACGCTGGGAATGTCCACGCGCCTTCCGTTGACGAGCAAGTGGCCGTGGCGGACGATTTGCCGCGCCTGGGCGCGTGTAAACGCGAAACCCAAGCGATGCACCACGTTGTCCAGGCGCCCTTCGAGTAACCCGAGCATCTGCTCGCCGGTTCTTCCCTTTCGGCGCGCTGCGTCAAAGTAGTATTTTTGAAATTGTCGTTCGAGAACGCCGTAGATCCGCCGCACCTTCTGCTTTTCGCGCAACCGGATTGCGTATTCGCTGAGCTTCACGCGAGCCTGGCCATGCTGTCCGGGTGGGTACGGCCGACGGGTGTAAGAGCATTTTTCGGTGTAGCAGCGCTCACCCTTGAGAAAAAGCTTCATGCCCTCGCGGGGAAGTCGGTTCACACGCGCCGCCGCTTCGGTGGACGGCACCCGTTGTGAGGTACCGGCGTCACGTCCCGAATGAGCGTGACTTTGAACCCGACGGTCTGCAATGCCCGAAGCGCGCTCTCGCGGCCGGCCCCGGGGCCCTTCACGAAGACGGCGATCGAGCGCATCCCGTGCTCCATCGCCTTTCGGGCCGCTTCCTCAGCTGCCAGCTGCGCCGCGAAGGGAGTGCTCTTGCGCGAGCCCTTGAAACCGCGAGAGCCCGAACTCGACCAAGCGACGGTGTTGCCGTTCACGTCCGTGATAGTGACGACGGTATTGTTGAACGTCGACTGAATGTGAGCGATTCCGGTCGCCACATTCTTCTTCACTTTCTTTTTGGCTTTTTTTCCGCCCTCACCCGAGCCGCCGGGGGGAGGGATACTTGTCTTGGACTGGGACATATCAGTTGGCTCCTGCGGAGACGCACTCGAGATAACCAGCCGACGGGCTGAGGCTCACGTGGACGGCTCCCTCTCTGCCTGGGTTCAAGTTGCTCCGGTCGCCGGCTTGCGAGGGCGGGCGAGCAGGCCCTTGCGGGGCCCCTTGCGAGTTCGGGCGTTGGTATGCGTCCGTTGGCCATTGACAGGAAGTCCCCTGCGATGCCGCAGCCCTCGATAGCAGCCCAGATCCATGAGCCGCTTGATGTTCATCTGGATCTCTCGCCTGAGGTCTCCTTCGACCTTGTAGTCCGAATCCAGCAAGTCACGAATCTTCTTGATGTCCGACTCGCTCAGCTCTTCGGTCGGCTTGTTCGGCGGGATACCGGTATCCGCGCAGATCCGGCGCGCCGTAGCTCTGCCGATTCCGTAAAGATACGGTAGGGCAAAGGCGATCTGCTTGTGGCGTGGAAGGTCGACACCTGCGATGCGGGCCATGTGTTCTCTCGCTCAGCCTTGCCGCTGCTTGTGACGGGGGTTCTCGCAAATGATCCGGACGACACCCTTGCGCCGGACCACTTTGCACTTTTCGCAAATTTTCTTGACGCTCGGTCGTACCTTCACGGAAAAATCCACTCCTTCAATCGATTACGTGGCTCGTTCGTCGCTGAAAATGGCGGTTCACTTGTGACGGTAGGTAATGCGGCCCCGGCTCGGGTCGTAGGGACTCACCTCAACTGTGACCCGATCACCCGGCAGGATCCGAATGTAGAATTGGCGCATCCGCCCGCTGATCGTCGCGAGCACGACGAGACCATTGTCGCATTTGACTCGAAACATGGCGTTTGGCAGCGCTTCCTGCACGGCGCCGTCGAATTCCAGCTTGTCACCCTTGGGCTCCTTGCGCTCACGGCGTTCAGTCATGCAAGTGGACATCTCCTCGGTGTCCTGCGTTACCAGCGTTCAGTCCAGACCGAGCGCGTGAAGGACGCGTGCGGTCACCTCGTCTACTGCCCCCACTCCGTCGATTCGCCTCAAAATGCCCAGATCTTCATAGTACGGGAGCAGATCCGCGGTCATCGCTTCATACGTGTCGAGGCGTTTCGCCACAACGTCTTCGCGGTCGTCCGCACGGTGCTCTAGGTCTGCCCCGGGGGGAGGAGGGCTATACTTCAAATGATAAATCTGTCCAGTGCGTTTGTCCGTTCGGCGTAGCACTGCACGTTCGATCAGGAGTGAGCGCGGAAGCTCAATGGCGATCACATGATCGAGCGCGAGCCCGCTCGCCTCGAGCAAGGCTTGGAGGGCCGTCGCTTGCGGAACGGTTCTGGGAAAGCCGTCGAGCATGAAGCCATCGGCGCAGTCGGGCTTCCCGGTGCGCTCGTCGATGAGGCTGATCACCACTGCGTCGGGTACGAGCGCGCCGGCTGCCATGCGGCCGACGAGATCCGACGGCAGCCGGCCCTCCGCCTTCGCAGCCCGCAGCATGTCACCCGTCGAGATCTGGGGTATGCCACACCTGACGCCCACGATTCTCGCCTGCGTTCCCTTTCCCGCACCGGGAGGCCCCATGAACACGAGACGCATTGCCTCAATCCTTCCTCGCACGGATACGCGACGTGCGCGCTCCAGCGCCGGACAGGCCCTCGTAGTTGCGCGTGATGAGGTGGGCCTCGATTTGGTTCACGGTATCCAGCGCTACTCCGACGACGATCATGATCGATGTGCCGCCCCATCGGAATGGAACATGGAACTGCTGGCTGATTATGCTCGGGACGATGCATACGACCGCGACATAGAGCGATCCGCCGAAGGTAATCCGCGTCAACACGTAGTCAATGTAATCGGCAGTCTGCTTTCCCTGGCGTACGCTCGGAATGAAAGCCTGTTGTTTTTTCAGATTGTCGGCCACGTCGACGGGCTGAAAGGTGACCGCGGTATAGAAATGGCAAAAGAAAATGATCAGGAGGACGTAGAACGTGTTGAAGGCCCAGTCTCCGCGCTGCAGCATCGATTGCAGCTGCGCCATCCCCGGAACCTTGAAGTTGGCCAGCGTGGCGGGAAACATGAGCAACGACGAAGCGAAGATCGGCGGGATCGTCCCGCTCGTATTGACCCGCAACGGTAGGTGCGCGGTTTGCCCGCCGTAAATTCGGCGACCCACGGTTCGGCGGGCGTAATAAATGGGTATTCTGCGCTGCGCGCGCTCGAAAAAAACGATTGTCGCGACCGTGGCGAGCACGATCGTGACGACCGCAGCCAGGTTCAGAGGCTGGATGTTGCCCTTGTTGGTAGCGAAGTAGCCCGCGATGCCGTCGGGGATCCCGTCGACGATTCCAGCGAAGATGAGGAGCGATATCCCGTTTCCGATTCCACGTTCCGTGATCTGCTCGCCAACCCACATCATGAACGCCGTTCCAGTCGTCAGCGTGAGCATGCTCATCAAACGGAAGCCCCAACCAGCGTGCGTAACCACGTCCCCGACTGCCGCCGAGTCTGAAAGGTCTCCGTTGTTCATAGCCTCGAGGCTCATAGCGATGCCGAAGCCTTGAACGAGGGAAAGAGCAATCGTGCCGTACCGAGTATACTGATTGATCTTGCGCTGACCCTGCTCGCCTTCCTTCCGGAGCTCATCGAGCGGCTTAAACACCATCGTCAAGAGCTGAAGGATGATGCTGGCGCTCACATAGGGCATGATGCCAAGCGCGAAGATCGACAAATTGCCCAGCGCACCCCCGCTGAACATGTTGAAGAGACCGAGCAGACCACCTCCTTGCTTGTGGATTACGGCGTTCATCACCGTTCGATCCACGCCCGGAATGGTAACGAATACGCCTATCCGATAAACCGCGAGCAAGACGACGGTGAAGAGAATTCTTCTCCGTAGCTCGGGTACCTTCCCAATATTTGCAAAGGCGGACAGGGCGGACATGGAGGTGCCGAGACTAAGCCAGCGTACGTCCGACGATGACGACCTTGCCCCCCGCTCTCTCGATCTTGTCCGCTGCGGTTTTCGAAAATGCGTGCGCCGAGACGGTGATGGCTTTCGTAATCGCCCCGTCGCCGAGGATCTTGATTCGATCGAACCGACCCTTGACGAGTCCACGCTGCACCAGGGCTTGCTCGTCGATGCTCGCGCCGCCATCGAAGAGCTCTAGGTCGCCGACGTTTACAGACGCGGTGATGGTCGGGAACGCATTGCGAAAACCCCGCTTGGGTAAGCGCCGCTGAATGGGCGTCTGCCCCCCCTCAAAATGCGGCTTGAATCCACGGGTGCGCGCGTACTGGCCCTTTTGGCCTCGGCCCGCGGTCTTCCCGAGACCTGACCCGACGCCGCGGCCGACGCGCGTCTTCTGGCCCGTCGCGCCGCCGGGTGGTGCCAGCTTGCTCAGTGTGTCAGCCATGATCGACCTCCTCAACCAGCAGCAAGTGAATGACTTTCTTGATCGCGCCGCGAAACGACGGCGTGTTGCCGACGATCACCGTCGTCCCCGGCCCCCTGAGCCCCAACCCATGGATGGTCGCACGCATGTCGCTCTGTTGACCAATCGTGCTTTTCGTCTGAGTTACACGGATTTTGGGCTTCATGGCGTTCTCTTTCAGGCTTACGCGGGCAGCGCGACTACAGGCGCTCTCTCCGCCTTGCGTTCGATCAGATCCTCGGTCTGCTTGCCCCGCTTTTGCGCCACCTGTTCCAGGTTGCGGAGCGATTTCAGCGCTGCGATGGTCGCGCGGACCACGTTGTGAGGATTTGAGCTTCCCAGGCACTTCGTCAAAATGTCGTGAATGCCCGCGCTCTCAACGACCGCGCGTACCGCCCCACCCGCGATGACGCCCGTCCCAGCGGAGGCCGGCTTGAGGAACACCCGGCCACTACCGAAATGGCCGAGGGTTTGATGCGGAATCGTCACTCCGTCGAGCGGAACGCGAAACACGTTCTTCCGCGCCTGGTCGTTTCCTTTGCGAATAGCCTCTGGAACCTCATTGGCTTTTCCAAGGCCGACGCCCACGTGCCCACCCTCATCCCCGACAACCACAAGAGCGCTGAAGCTGAAGCGCCGACCGCCCTTGACCACTTTGGCCACACGGTTGATATAGATAACGCGCTCCTTGAGCTTCTCTTCATCGATGTGAAGCTGCCCCGGAGCGCCGGCGCCAGAAAACCTCGAATCCTGCGCACCGGCAAACCTCGGAGCATTGTAAGCAGCCATCGCCGTCTTTCTCCAATCAGAATTTCAGGCCGGCTTCGCGCGCGGCGTCCGCCAGCGCGCGAATCCGGCCGTGATACAAGTAGCCGCTGCGGTCAAAGACCACCTTGTCGATCCCCTTTTCCAGCAGCAGCTTCGCGATTGCCTTGCCGACTCTCTTGGCAGCGTCGAGCTTGCGATCCTCGACGACGTCGCTCCGAACGCCGCGCGAGAGCGTCGATGCGTGCGCAACGGTCGTGCCGGCCACGTCGTCTACCACTTGCGCGTAAATATGCTTCGCACTGCGGAACACGCTCAGACGCGGTCGCTCCGAAGTTCCGCTGATCCTCCGGCGAATACGCAGCTTTCTGCGTTCGCGCCCAACGATACGCATCGCCATGGGTCACTTTCCTCCGCCGGCCTTCGCCGCCTTGCCGGCCTTCTCGCGCACTTTCTCGCCTTGATACCGCACGCCCTTGCCGCCGTAAGGCTCCGGCGGTCGAAATGCGCGAATTTTCGCAGCCGTTTGCCCGATGACTTCCTTGTCGGATCCGGTGAGGATCACAAGGGTCCCCTTCGAGTCGCCGGGGATATCGCATTTGATCCCCTTGGGAAGTGGGAAAGCGATCGGGTGGGAAAACCCCAGGCTGAGGTTCAACACCTGGCCCTTGACCTCCGCGCGGTAGCCTGTGCCGACAAGTTGAAGCGTCTTCGTGTAGCCATCGGCGACTCCGGTCACCATTCCCGCCAGCAAAGCCCGTGCGAGCCCCTGAAAGCGAGCCCCGTCTCGTCCCGGAACCGTCGGTGCGACGTGAATGTGGGCCCCGTCGACTTTGACGCTCACATGGTCTGGAACGTTGCGAGCGAGAGTGGCCTTCGGACCCCGGATCTCGATCGACCTCTCCTTCAGCGTCGCGCTGACGCCTTTGGGAAGCGGAATTGGCCGTTTGCCGGTTCGCGACTGGCGAATGCCTGGGAACCCCTGAGGTTGAGTCTGATTGACGGTTGTCATGGCCTCACCAAATCTCGCAAAGCAACTCGCCTCCGACCCGCTGACGGCGCGCCTCGCGGTCCGTCATCACGCCTCGGCTCGTGCTGAGAATCGAAATTCCCATTCCCGAGCACACGCGCGCAATACGGTCGTGTCGCACGTAGACCCGCCGGCCCGGGGTCGAGACGCGACGCAGGCCGTCGATCGCCGATTGTCGGTCACGACCGTAACGTAGAATCAGGGTGAGCATTTTCGGGTCCTCGCCTTCGCTCGCGCGAACGTCGTCGAGATAGCCCTCGCCCTTCATCACGATTGCCACACGCTCCTTGAGATTGGAGTGCGGCATCTCGACACGCTCGTGTCGGGCCATCGCGCCATTGCGGATACGGGTGAGCATGTCCGCGATCGGATCGGTCATCATGAGGTCACCAGCTCGCCTTAATCACACCAGGGATCTCGCCGCGGAGCGCGAGCAGCCTAAAGCAAATCCTACAAAGCTCGAACTTTCGATAATAAGCTCGGGGGCGGCCGCACACCTTGCACCGGTTGCGGTGCCGCACGACGAACTTGGGCCGGCGATTGAGTTTCGCAAACTGAGAAGCACGCGCCATCGTTGTTTCCTCTGTCCCGTCAGCGGCCGTCAGGCTGCGCGGAAGGGCATTCCGAGCTGCTGGAGCAGCGCGCGCCCTTCCTCGTCGGTCCTTGCCGTCGTCACGAAGCTGATGTTCAAACCCTTGATTGCATCGATCTTGTCGTAGTCGACCTCGGGGAAGATAATCTGTTCCTTGAGGCCGAGCGTGTAGTTACCGTTGCCGTCGAAAGCCTTCCGGGAGATGCCCTTGAAATCACGCATCCGCGGCAGCGCCACGCTGACGAGCCGATCGAGGAACTCCCACATCCGGCCGCGCCGCAGTGTGACCATGGCCCCGATCGGGATGCCGGCGCGCAGCTTGAAGTTCGCGATCGCCTTCCTTGCGCGCGTTACGACCGGCTTCTGACCGCTGATCGTCTTCAGTTCTTCCACTGCCGTGTCGATGATCTTGGGGTTGGCGACCGCAGCGCCCAACCCCATGTTGATGACGATCTTTTCCAGACGCGGCACCTGCATCTGGTTCTTGTATTGGAACTGCTTGGTCAACGCCGCAATGACCTGTTCGCGATATTTTTCGGACAGGCGCGGAGCGATCCCTTCCGTCGTCGACGCGGCGTTTTGCGCACTGCCGGCCGAAACGGTCCCCTCCCCGCCTTTGCCCTTTCGACCCCCGCCCTTGCCCGCCTTGCCACTTTGCTTCGGCGGATCGCGCTTCTCGCTTTTGGCCTTCTTCTCGTCCGCCATGGGCGTTACTCCGACGGGACGGGGAGTTCTTCCCCGCTCTTGACCGCAATTCGAACCTTGTTGCCGTTCTCGAGCACCTTGAACCGAACCCGTGTCCCCTCCCCGGTCTTCGGGTCAACCGGCATCACCTTGGAGACATGAAACGGTTGTTCACGCTCAACGATGCCCCCCGACGGGTTTCGCGGCGTCGGCCTCGTATGGCGCTTCACGAGGTTCACTCCCTGGACGAGCACACGGCCTTCTTCGTGGAACAACCGAATGACTTTGCCGGTTTTGCCAGCGTCTTCTCCACTGATGACGACGACGGTGTCGCCGGTCAGGATTCTCTCGGCCATCACAGCACCTCCGGGGCCAGCGAGATGATCTTCATGAATTTTTTCGCACGAAGCTCGCGGGCGACGGGGCCGAAAATGCGAGTCCCGATCGGCTCGTGTTCCTTGTTTACGAGAACCGCGCTGTTCTCGTCGAAGCGAATATAGCTGCCGTCCGCGCGCGACGTCTGATGGCGCATGCGAACGACGACCGCGTGTGCGACTTCGCCCTTCTTGACCTTCATTCCGGGCAAGGCCTCCTTGATCGACACGACGATTACGTCGCCAATCTCGGCATAGCGTCGCCGTGATCCCCCAAGCACCTTGATGCATTGGACCCGCTTGGCGCCGGAATTGTCGGCGACCTCGAGTATCGTTCGCATCTGGATCATGGCGGACTACTCCTCCACGTATTTCTTTATGAGGCGTGTGACGAGCCAGCGCTTATCCCGACTGATCGGGCGGTGCTCCTGGATTTCGACCTGATCGCCCGGCTTGAACTCGCCGTTCTGGTCGTGCGCCTTGTAACGCATTCGTGACCTTACGTACTTGCCGTAAAGAGGGTCGCGCCGGTGCGTGACGACTTCGACGACGACCGTCTTCTGCATCTTCGCACTGACGACCCGTCCGGTCATTTTGCGGCGGAACCCGTGGCCCGCATGATCGCTCGCGGTGCTCGCCTCCGCGGCGCCGGCCGACGGTGCATTTTCGCTCATGGTGACTTGACCTCGATCTTCTTGGCGCCCGTTTGGTGGCTTCGCGTTCCCGCAGCCGGAGCCGCGTCTTTCGACCTCTGCGGCGCCACCTCGCCTCCGAGGCGCCCCACCCGCTCGTCTGCTTCGACCGGCTTCGGCGCCTCGACGGCGGACGAGGCTGTGGCGGGAGTGTCCGCATCGCGCTCACGAAGGAGCGTGAGAACCCGTGCGAGCTCCCGCCTGGTCTTTCGAATCGCGCTGGTGTCATCGAGCCGATTGGTGAAGTTCTTCAGCCGGTTCTGGAACACGTCGCGCGCGAGCGACTTCTGGAGCTCGACCAAGTCGTCGACAGCCTTCTGCCGCAAGTCGGATGCCTTCATGCGATCTCTCCCCGCGAGAGGAATTTCACCGCGACCGGAAGCTTGTGCCCCGCAAGCCGAAACGCTTCGCGCGCCGTGGTTTCGTCCACACCTGCGAGTTCGTACAGGACTCGGCCGGGTAGAATTTCGGCGGCCCACTCCTCGACCGCACCCTTGCCGCCTCCCATGCGCACCTCAAGCGGCTTCTTCGTCACCGGGCGGTCGGGGAAGACCCGAATCCAAAGCTTGCCAGCGCGCTTGACGTGTCGGGTAATGGCCATGCGCGCGGCTTCGATCTGACGCGCGGTCACACGTCCGGTCTCCGTCGCCTGCATCGCAAAATCACCGAACGACACGTCGCTGCCACGACGGGCCGTGCCTCGGTTGTTGCCCTTTTGGGCCTTACGATATTTGGTGCGCTTGGGCGAGAGCATCTCTCAGGACTCCGACCGAATTAACCGAGTTGAGGGCGGCGGTTGCGGCGCTGCAACACCTCGCCCTTGAAGACCCAGACCTTAACCCCGATGATTCCGTACTTCGTGCGCGCCTCGGCCATGCCGAACTCGATGTCCGCGCGCAGGGTGTGAAGCGGAACCCGTCCTTCCCGATACGTCTCCACGCGACTCATCTCGCTGCCACCCAAACGGCCGGAACAGCGAATGCGGATGCCCTTCGCACCGAACTTCATGGCGGTCGAAAGAGCCTTCTTCATCGCCCGACGGAAAGCGACACGGCGTTCGAGTTGCGTGGCGATGTTCTCGGCCACCAACTGCGCGGCCGTCTCGGCTTTGCGAACTTCTTGAACATCGATGAAGACTTCATTGTCGGTGAACGATTGGACGCCAGGAAAAAGCGTCTCGCCCTTTGCTGCGGTCTTCAGATTGCCGGTTTTGAGAGTTTCGATTCCTTTGCCGCCCTTGCCGATGACCATCCCCGGACGCGCCGTGAAGACGATGACCTTGCACTTGTTGGCAGCGCGCTCGATCTCGACCCCAGCGATGCCGGCATTCTGAAGGTATTCCTTGACCGCCCGCTTGACGCGGATGTCTTCGTGCAGCCACTTCGCATAGGCTTTGTCCTCGAACCACTTGGAATTCCAAGTCTTAATGACGCCCAGACGAAAGCCGTAGGGGTGGACCTTCTGACCCATGGTTTTGCGTGTCCCTTATCGCTCGGCAAGAATGATGGTGATGTGGCTGAGGCCTTTTTGAACGCGCGTCGCGCGCCCCATCGCACGAGGCCTCCAGCGACGCATGTGCTTGTTCGGCGCCTTGTCGACGAACGCGGTCTCGACGAACAAGCTATCGAGGTCCACTCCGGGACTCTGCGTTTTTGCGTTCGCGACGGCGCTCTCGATGAGTTTTTTCACGATCGGAGCCGCCGAGCGATGGGTAAACTCAAGGACTTGAAGTGCCTCGCCCGCCTGCCGACCGCGGACGAGATCGACGATGACGCGCGCCTTGCGCGGACTAATCCGCGTAAATCGCGCAATTGCCTTACTGACCATGGTCGGGCCCTCTGGCGACCGTCGTACCCACGGGCATCGAGCCTAATGCTCGGAGCACGGGCCGTTACGGACACCTGAACGATTGCCGAGTTGCTGAAAGCGCGTCTGTGAAAGACCCCCCGTTGGAGGGAACGGGGACGCGTATTTTAAGCACAAATCCGTAGCGTGCAAGGAAAAACTGCGGCTAGCTCAAGAAACTGGCACTTCCCGCTGAACGGACCGCACCGAGCTTTCGTCGACCGGCCCGGCCCGCGCGCAGCGGGGGAGGAGAGGTCCCGCGAAACCTCGGGGGGGGGTCACCTCTTCGCGCCGCCGCCCGGGGCCGGCCTGGCGCCTGCGCCGGAAGCACCACCGGCGGCCGAAGCGACCTTCGACTTCTTGTCGCCCGAGTGCCCGTGGAATGTGCGGGTGGGCGCGAACTCTCCCAGTTTGTGGCCCACCATGTTCTCGGTCACGAAGACCGGGACGAATTTCCGCCCATTGTGGACGGCAAAGGTGAGTCCGACCGCGTCCGGCGTAATCGTGCTCCGGCGTGACCAGGTCTTGATGACCTTTTTGCTCTGCGCAGCTTGCGCCGACGCGATTTTCTCGGCGAGATGACCGTCTACGAACGGACCTTTTTTGACGGAACGAGCCATCGGTGTGCGCCCTAGCCTTTCTGTCCTCGGCGTTTGACGATCATTCCGTCAGTCCGCTTGTTGTTGCGCGTCTTGAGTCCCTTGGCGAGCTGTCCCCAGGGCGAGCAGGGGTGCCGACCGCCCGACGTGCGGCCCTCGCCGCCCCCCATCGGGTGATCGACGGGGTTCATTGTGACTCCTCGATTATGTGGGCGTCGACCGAGCCATCTCGAACGCCCGGCCTTGCCCAAAGAAATGTTTGCATGCTCGATGTTCGAAACCTGTCCGATCGTGGCGTGGCACTCGAGATGAACCATGCGAACCTCGCCGGAGGGCAGGCGGACCTGCGCATAGTCACCGTCCTTGGCCATAAGCGCCGCCGCCGTGCCGGCGGCGCGGACGAGCTGCGCGCCCTTACCTTTCTTGAGCTCGATGTTGTGGACCATCGTGCCCAGGGGCACGTGCCGAAGCGACATCGAGTTTCCTGGCTTTATATCCGCGTGCCGGCTGGAGACGACCTTGTCGCCTACCTTCATTCCGTCCGGACACAGGATGTATCTCTTCTCTCCGTCGGCGTAGTGAAGGAGCGCGATTCGCGCGGTTCGGTTCGGATCGTATTCGATCGTCGCGACGACAGCCGGCACGCCGATCTTCTCGCGCTTCCAATCGATGATTCGGTAACGTTGCTTGTGACCCCCACCTCGAAACCGAGAGGTGATGCGTCCGAAGTTATTTCGGCCGCCGCTCCTCGTCTGATGGTCGATCAGGGGACGGTGCGGCGTTGCACCCTTCGTGAGCTCCTGAAAGTCGGAGACCGAGTAGTAACGGCGAGCCGGCGACGTCGGCTTGAAGTTCTTAATGGCCATGGCTCCTCACCCGTACCTATGCTCCGGCCGCCGAGGGCGCGTCGGCGAAAAAATCAATCGAGTCGCCTTCTTTGAGGGTCACGATCGCTTTCTTCCAGTTTTGCGTTTTTGCGTATCCTCGGCCCATTCGGCGATCCTTACCGCGCAGCACCATCGTGTTCACGTCGGTGACGCGAACATTGAACAGCTTCTGCACGGCCTGCTTGATCTCCACTTTATTCGCGGTCCGAGCGACCTCGAAGACGAACTGGTTGTGCTGCTCGCGCAGAAGATTCGCCTTCTCTGTCAAGACGATTGGCCTACGGATGATTTGCTCGGGTGTCACGCCGCACCTCGCTCGGACTGAATGCTGCCGGACCCTTGGTCGGAGTCCGCCGCGGAACGGCGCCCCCCGCGAGAGGAGACTTGCTTGAGGCAGCGCGTTTCAAGCGCCTGAGCGGCCTCGCGCGAGAGGATCACCGTGTCGTGACGCAAAATGTCGTAGACGTTGACCCCTTCGGGCGGCAAGAACTGATGATGCTCGCAGTTGCGTATGGACAGACGAAGCTTCTCGTTCTCTGCCGAATCCACGACTAACGTTCTCTTCGTTGCCTGAAGGGTCTCGAGCACTTCCATGAGCTTCTTCGTTTTGAACTCCGAAAGCTCGAAGCGATCAACGACCAAAATCCGTCCTTCTTTGCCGAACTTCGACAGCGCACTCGCCAGGGCGAGGGCCCGCACGCGACGAGGCGGGTCATAACTCCAATCGCGGGGCCGGGGTGGATGCGCCCGGCCACCGCCGACGTAAAGCGGTGCACGGATCGATCCGTGCCTGGCGCGGCCGGTTCCCTTCTGCTTGTAGAGTTTCTTGGTGCTGCCGCTCACCGCAGAGCGGTTCTTTCCCGACTGCGTCCCCTGCCGCTTGGACGCGAGCTGGGCCTTCACCACCTCGTAAAAGAGGTGCTCCCTGACCGCGGTCCCAAACACTTCGTCCGATAGGTCGACCGAGCCAACCTTCTCGCGCTTCATGTTAAAGACGTCGAATGTTGCCATCGAATGCCTCGTCTTGTGCTCTCGCGAGCCCCTAGCTCTTGATCTCGACGTCGACCCCTGCCGACAAGTCGAGCTTCATCAGCGCATCGAGCGTCTGTTGCGTCGGATCCAGGATGTCAAGAAGTCGCTTGTGCGTGCGAATTTCGAACTGCTCTCGCGACTTCTTGTCGACATGCGGCCCGCGGAGAACCGTGTATCGCGCGATGTGCGTGGGCAGCGGGATCGGACCCGCCACACGGGCGCCGGTGCGCTTCGCCGTCTCGACGATGTCACTCGCGGACTTGTCGAGCAGCTGGTGATCGAACGCCTTGAGGCGAATGCGAATTTTGGTCGTCGCGGCCATCAAACACTCCTACTGAAGGATTTTGGTAACGATTCCGGCGCCTACGGTGCGGCCCCCTTCGCGAATGGCGAACCGCTGTTGCTCTTCGAGCGCCACGGGAGTGATGAGCTCGATGATCATCTTGGTGT
>JBEKOY010000017.1:0-65072 GCA_049521295.1 Polyangiaceae bacterium
CCGGTGTTGCCGCTGCCGTTACCGGTGTTGCCGCTGCCGCTACCAGTGTTGCCGCTGTTGCTGTAGTTGGTCCCGCTGCTGTTGTTGCTGCCGCTGCCGGTGCTGCCGTTGCCGGAGACGTCGCCGCCTTTGCCCGAGCTGCTGCAGGCGGAAGCCAGGGCGAGCGAGAAGGTTGCAACCGCGGCGCCGCGAAAGACCAGTCGCGCCCAACTCGGCGAGGAGTGCTGGATGCGGCTTTTGAACAAGCGTGACTCGATAGCGGACATAGCGAAGAACCTCCGAGGAAAGCGGCTTGGCCGCCGCTTATATGACACGCCTTGCGACGTCGGCATCGAAATAGCGCAGCTCGGCTACCGGCGGACCCACGATCCCCCCCCCAACTCCGCCGCACCGGGCTGAACCAAAAGGGCGCCAGTTCCGTCGGCCACCCACTTTTATGTGGTTGCGGTATCTTGTGCAATCGGCGCAGCGCCTCCCCAACCACCGCGACCGCGAGCCTCGACTACGCGATCCCGACCGCGACCGCAACAACCGCAACCGCGACGACCGCGACCCGCGATCCCGACCGCGACCGCAACAACCGCAACCGCGACGACCGCGACCGCGACCCTCGACTCCGAACCCGACCGCGACCCTCGACCCCGACCCGCGACCGCGACCCCGACCCTCGACCGCGACCCCGACCTCGACCTCGACCGCGACCCCGAACCCGACCTCGACCTCGACCCCGACCCTCGACCCTCGACCCTCGACCGCGACCCCCGACCTCGACCCTCGACCGCAACCCCGACCCCACCCTAGATCGCCTATCCATCGCTCTTGCGGCAAACGAGCAAGGCTTCGTCCACACCCGTGAGCGTTAACCCTTTTTGGAAGAAGGTGGCCAGTGGCAAGATGACGCGGTCGTACCAAAAGATCGCTCTCTCGCGGCGGTTTTGCAGTTGCCAAACGGCGTAATCGAGCAGGCGCGACGAGCGCGGCTGCATGCCGTACACGGCCGACACCTGGACGCGCCAGCCATGACGCGCGAGTTTCTCGACGAGCTCCTCGGGCTCGTACCGCCTCCGGTGGCCGACGAGGTCGTCGAACGCCGTCCACCGGGACGGGTGAAAGGGTGCAGACAGCACCAGCGTGGCGGCCGCTGTCGAGACGCGCGACAGCTCCGAGAGCGCCGCGTCGTCATCGTCGACGTGTTCGACGATATCGAGGGCGGCCACCAGTTCGAACGTGTCGTTCGGCAGCGGTAGGGTCGATATGACCCCGACGACCGCATCGGCGCCGTGTTCGCGCAGCTTGGCGACCGCGGGCTCGCTCATGTCGACGAACGTCGTTCCCTGAATCGGAAGCCGCGGTCGCAAGCCGGGGGCGACTTCGAGTCGCGATGGCGACGAAGCGAGCAGCGACTGGACGAGCGGCCAGGTGTTGAAGCGCTCGGGGGGCACGAGACGCGAGCGCGCCCAAAGCGCGTCGTAAAATTCGCGGTTCACGTCGGCCAGACTGCGTTCGCTTCGAACGGACGGCGGGGGGCGGGCCATGGGACTTGCCGGATCAAGTATCGTCGTCGAATCCGCGTTCGGCCACCGCGCCGGCGGGTCTCGCTTGCTACACTGGGCCGCCGAATGTTCGGGTGTGCGCTACTCCGTCGCTTTACCGGTCGCAACGACCGAAGGACGTTTTCACGGTGGATCTCGACAAGCGAAGGCTGACGCACCTGCGGACTCTCGAGGCGGAGAGCATTCACATCATCCGCGAAGCGGTCGCCGAGTTCGAAAACCCGGTGATGCTCTATTCGATCGGCAAAGACAGCTCGGTCATGCTGCGCTTGGCGCAAAAGGCGTTCGCCCCGGCGCGGTTGCCCTTTCCGCTGCTGCACATCGACACCACCTGGAAGTTTCGCGAAATGATCGCGCATCGCGACCGGACGGCCCGGGAGCTTGGCGTGCAACTCATCGTGCACACGAACGCGTCGGGGGTCGAGCAGGCCATCAACCCGTTCGACCACGGGAGCAACAAGTACACGACGGTCATGAAAACCGATGCGCTCAAGCAGGCGCTCACGAAACACCGCTTCGATTGCGCGTTCGGCGGCGCGCGGCGCGACGAGGAACGGTCGCGAGCCAAGGAGCGCGTATTTTCGTTTCGCGATCGCTTCCACCAGTGGGATCCGAAGAGTCAGCGGCCCGAGCTCTGGTCGCTTTACAACTGCCGGATCAATCTCGGCGAGAGCGTGCGCGTCTTTCCCCTGTCGAACTGGACCGAACTCGACGTGTGGCTGTATCTGTGGACCGAGGAGATCCCGATCGTGCCGCTGTACCTGGCCAAAACGCGGCCGGTCGTCGCACGATCCGGGACCTGGATCATGGTCGACGATGACCGTATGCGCCTCGAACCGGGCGAGAAGCCACAGGAGCGCTTCGTGCGCTTCCGCACGCTCGGCTGCTATCCGCTGTCCGGTGCCATCGAATCGAGCGCGACGACCATTCCCGAGGTCATTCGCGAAATGCTGCTCGCGGTCGTCTCGGAGCGTCAGGGGCGGCTCATCGACCACGACGAGGACGCCTCGATGGAGATGAAAAAGCGCGAAGGGTACTTCTGATGGGCTCCGACCGAGATCTCCTCGAGACCGACATCGAGGGGTACCTTCGCCGCTACCAGGACAAGGACCTGTTGCGCTTCGTCGCCGTCGGCTCGGTCGACGACGGCAAATCGACGCTCATCGGACGGCTGCTTTTCGACACCGGCTCCGTCTACGAAGATCAGCTCGCGGCCGTTCGGAAAGCGACACAGATGCAGGGCACCGAGATCGATCTCTCGCTGCTCACCGACGGCCTCGCTGCGGAGCGCGAGCAAGGGATCACGATTGACGTCGCGTATCGATATTTCACGACCGACAAGCGAAAGTTCATCATCGCCGATACTCCGGGCCACGTTCAGTACACGCGCAACATGGTCACCGGTGCGTCCACGGCGAACGTCGCCGTCATCCTGATCGACGCGCGCCTCGGCGTCCTGCAGCAGAGCCGCCGCCATGCGTACATCGCGTCTTTGCTCGGCATTTCGCACCTCGCGGTTTGCGTGAACAAGATGGATCTCGTCTCGTACGATCGCGCGGTTTTCACCCGAATCCGGGCCGAATTTTCGGCGTTCACCGACCAGCTCTCGTTCTCGGGCGTGACGTTTTTCCCCATCAGCGCGCTCCGCGGCGCCAATTGCGTGCGCCGCAGTCCAGATACGGAGTGGTTCGACGGGCCGACCGTGCTCGAATTTCTCGAGACCGTGCCGGTTCGCGACGAGCGGCGCGACGATCGCGCGATGCCATTTCGCTACCCCGTACAGTACGTCCTACGCCCCAATCTGGACTATCGGGGCTTCGCGGGCCGGGTGAGCGCGGGCGTTGTCAAGCGCGGCGATCCGATCTTGGTCCTTCCTTCGGGCAAGCGCAGTTGCGTCAAGTCGATCGACTCCTACGGCGCTGAGCTTCCCGAGGCGTTCGCCCCCCAATCGGTGGTCATTCGGCTCGAGGACGAAGTCGACGTCAGCCGCGGCGACATGCTCGTGCATCCGGGCCAGTCTCCGCGGGTCGCGCGCACCTTCGAAGCCCATTTGGTATGGATGCACGAGGTGCCGCTCGACCCGAGCAAGACCTATCTGCTCAAGCACACCACCCAGATCGTTCGGGTCGAAGTCGACCGCATCCATTGGCGCAAGGACATGGACACGCTCGACGAAGTCGCCGCGCCGACTCTCGGTCAGAATGACATCGGGCGGGTCACACTGACCGCGCATCGCGCGCTCCTGCTCGACGCCTACCCAACCAACCGGGAGACCGGCTCGTTCATTCTGATCGATGCGATCTCCAACAATACGGTCGGTGCGGGCATGGTGATCGATTCGGACGGATTTCGAGAAGAGGGGGTGCGATCGGACGACGACGGCGCCGGCGAACGAGGCACGCAGTCTTCCGTGCGCACCCGGGAGCGTCGGGCACGATTCGGCACGTCGGGGGGCCTCGTTGTCGTACGGAGCGCCGCGGCGTCGCGCGCGGTCGCGCTCGCCTACGCGCTCGAACGACGACTGTTCGATTTCGGCGCCAGCGGGGTCGTCGTACGCGCCGACGAGGGCGCGATCGCCGCCGTCCGCGCGGCTCGGACCGTCGCCGCCTCTGGGCTGCTCGCGATCGTCGCACTGCAGGTGGCGAGCGGTGAACCGGTTGCCGCCGACATTCGTGCCGCCGCGCAGCTGCTGATCGTTCGGGTTGCGGACGAGGACGCACCCAGGCCCGGGGGGTCGAACGATGCTCCTGCCGGCGAGACGGATCTCGTTGTCGACACGAGCGCCTCATCGCTCGAGCGGAGCGCCGATCGGATCATGGTCGCGTTGCGCGGGCGCGGCTGGGTCGGTTGAAAGCGCGCGTCCGCTCGACCCCGTGGCTTCGTTCTCGTTACTTCGGCGCGACGCACACCTGCACGTCCAGATCGCCCGCGAGCATGTAGTCGCCGCTCTGCAGGTCGATCTTCATTTTTCCGATGGCGTCCTTTTCCCTGGGGGCCTTGACGATCGTGACGCGTCCGCTCGGTTTGAACGTCGCCGACAGGCTCTTTTTTCCGGCTTCGTTCACGCGCGAAAACGCGATTTCGCCCGGCTTCTTCTTGGTCCCCCGTTTGAGCGCGGACAGGTCGACCTTGTAACCGTCCTCCCAAGGCACCAGGATCGTTAAGGAGGCGTCGTCCGGCTTCGCGTCGCTCGGCGACGAGCATTCGGTTCGCTCGTCGAGGCTCAGCAGAATGCGGCCGTCCTTTTGCAGCGGGCCGATCACGTGGGCCAGCTTCGGCGCAAATGGCTTGCCGTCCACGGAACCGGTTGCGGCCGGGGCAGGATGGACCGACTCGGGGACCGCCGCGGCCGCTGACGGAGCCGCCGAGGAGGCGGCGGAGCCGGTCGTGGAAGGCGGCGGAGCCGATGCGGTCTCCGGCGCGGCCGGCGCGTCCTTCGCGGACGACGAGTTGCTCTCGAGCGACGACGTATCGGCGGATTCGGCAGGCTTCCGCGCTCCGCCGCAGGCGGCCAAGACGATGAGCAACGACGACCCGCCGGAGACAAGGCGCATGAGATCCTCTTGTTGGCCGGAACGTAAGCAAACCGGCTGCGTGCGTCCACTGGAGCGTGGAGTCGGCGGAGCTGGCGTGTCGCCTGAGGACACCTGCGCTAGCGTTTCCTCGGGCGCCCCATGCCCCTCGCAGCATTCCACCCCGCCGTACGTCATTGGTTCGATCGCGCTTTCGGCGCTCCGACAGCGGCCCAGGCTCGTGGTTGGCCGGAGATTTTGGCCGGACGAGACACGCTCATCGCAGCGCCCACCGGATCCGGAAAAACGCTCGCGGCATTTCTGGCCGGCCTGGACGGTCTCGTCCGGCGGTCCGAGCGTGGCGAACTTCCCGGCGAGGTCGACGTTCTCTACGTGTCGCCCTTGAAGGCGCTCAGCGGCGACATTCAGAAAAACCTCGAAGGTCCACTGGCGGGCATCGGCGCGACGGCGCGCGAACTCGGGCTGCCACCGCTCGGCATCCGAACGGGGCTGCGCACGGGCGACACGACCCAGGCCGCGCGCGCCGCGATCGTGCGGGCGGCGCCCCAGGTGCTCATCACGACCCCCGAGTCTCTCTACCTCATGCTCACGTCCGAGCGCGCGCGTGGCGTTCTTCGGCGCGTCCGCACCGTGATCGTCGACGAGCTTCATGCCCTCATGCGCGACAAGCGTGGCAGCCACTTGGCTTTGTCGTTGGCGCGCCTCGACGCGCTCGCGGAGCGCCGCCCCCAGCGCGTGGGCCTGTCGGCGACCGTGCACCCCATCGAAGAAGCCGCGCTCTTTTTGGTCGGTCCTGGACGGCCCTGCTCCATCATCGACGTGGGGCACCGGCGGGATCTCGAACTTTCGATCGAAGTGCCGGCAACCGACCTCCAGGCTGTCACGCTGCACGAGCAATGGGCCGAGATCTACGACCGCCTGGCGGCGCTCGTTGCAACCGTCAGAACGACCTTGGTCTTCGTCAACACACGGCGCATGGCCGAGCGGGTGGCGCACCACTTGGCTGAGCGCCTGGGAGAGGACGGCGTCGCGGCCCACCACGGCAGCCTCTCGAAGGAGCGCAGGCTGCGAACCGAGCAGCGACTCAAAGCCGGACAGATGCGCGCCCTCGTCGCGACGGCGTCGCTCGAGCTCGGCATCGACGTGGGTGCCGTGGATCTCGTTTGCCAGATCGGATCGCCGCGGTCCATCGCGACCTGGCTGCAGAGGGTCGGACGATCGGGGCACGCGTTCGGGCGCACGTCGCGCGGTCGACTCTTTGCCACGACGCGCGACGATCTCGTGGAGTGCGCCGCGCTCGTGCGCGCGGTGGCCGCCATGACGCTCGACCGCGTCGATCCCCCCAAGGCGCCGCTCGACGTCCTCGCTCAGCAGATCGTGGCGGAGTGCGCCGTTCGCGAGTGGACCGAGGATGCGTTGTTCGATCTCGTGCGTCAGGCGGCGCCTTATGCGAGCTTGTCCCGCGCCGACTTCGACGGCGTGGTTGCGAGCGTGTCCGAAGGTGCGGCGCCCCGGCTCGGTCGCGGCGGGGCGCTCGTGCACCGCGATCGCGTCCACGGCATTCTGCGCGGCCGGCGCGCGGCCCGCATCGTCGCACTGACCAACGGCGGAGCGATTCCCGACCTCGCGGACTACCGAGTCATTCTGGACCCCGACGAGACGCTCGTGGGAACCGTCAACGAGGACTGGGCCGTCGAGAGCATGGCAGGCGACATCTTCGTGCTCGGCTCTCATTCTTGGCGAATCCGCCGGGTCGAGTCGCGGGCAGGGGTCTTGCGGGTCGAGGACGCTCACGGCCAACCTCCCACCGTGCCGTTCTGGCTTGGGGAAGCACCCTCGCGGACGTGGGAGCTCTCCGAGCAGGTGAGTCGACTTCGGACCGACATCGTCGTTGCACTCGAGGAATCGACGGGTGCGCGTGCTTGGCTCGAGTCCGAATGCGGCCTGTCGTCGGCCGCCGCCGCCCAACTGTTGGAATACGTTTCCGCACAGCGGGACGCGTTGGGCGTCGTCCCGTCGATGCAAGACGTCGTGTTCGAGCGCTTCTTCGACGAAGCGGGCGGCATGCAGCTCGTCGTGCACGCCCCGTTCGGCGGGCGAGTGAATCGTGCGTTCGGTCTCGCGCTCCGCAAGCGTTTCTGCGTGACGTTCGACTTCGAGCTTCAGGCTGCGGCGACCGACGACGCCATCGTCCTGTCGATCGGCACGACGCACGGGTTCCCGCTTTCCGACGCCTTCCGTTTCGTACGCGCGGAGCACCTGCGGCCGACCCTCGAGCAAGCCATTCTCCTCGCGCCGATGTTCGGCACGCGCTTTCGCTGGAACGCCTCCCGCGCACTGGCCGTTCTACGGTACGAGAGAGGCAAAAAAGTCCCTCCCGCCATCCAGAGGATGCGCGCCGACGACTTGATGGCGGCGGTGTTTCCCGCCCAGGTCGCCTGCCAGGAGGGCGGCCGGGGGCCGATCGATCTGCCCGACCATCCCCTCGTCCGCCAAACCGTGGACGATTGCTTGTTCGAGGCGATGGATACCCCGCGGCTGCACGGCCTGCTCGAGCGAATGGAACGTGGCGAAATTCGACTCCACGCTCGCGATACGACTGAGCCGTCGCCGTTTTCGCATGAGACGTTGAACGCCAAGCCTTATGCCTTTCTCGACGATGCCCCTCTCGAGGAGCGCCGGACGCGAGCGTTGTCGTTGCGGCGCACGTTGCCCGAGCACCAGCGTGACCTCGGCGCGCTCGATCCGGATGCGATCGCTCGGGTGGTCCTAGAGGCCCGGCCAGAGCCGCGCGACGCCGACGAGTTGCATGATGCGCTGCTCGGGCTGGTCGTCGCGCCCGTTCGTGACGACTGGGCCCCGTGGCTCGCACGGCTCGGTAGCGAAGGTCGCGCGGCGACCGCGGGGCGATTCGCGTTCGCCCTCGAAAACGCGCGGACCGTGCAGGCGCTGTATCCCGGCGCGCCGAAGGTAGCGCTGCCCGCGCACTTGGAGGCTTCGCCCCCGCTCCGCGAGGATGCGATTCTGTCCGTGGTCCGCGGGCACGCCGAGCTCGCGGGGCCTTTTACGCCCGCCTCTCTCGCGACCGCGGTCGATTTGCCCGATGGCGACGTCGCGGTCGCTGTGGCCAAGCTCGAGACCGAGGGGCGTGTCCTCCGCGGCCGCTTCACGCCCGGCGTGGCCGACGAGCAATTTTGCGATCGACGCCTGCTGGCTCGCATCCATCGGCTCACCCTCGATCGTCTGCGAAGCGAGATCGAGCCCGTGAGCGCCCGAGACTTGCTCCGATACTTGTTCGAACGGCATCACCTGTCGGCGCGCGCGCGGACCGGGGGCCGGGCAGGGCTGCGAGACGCAATCGAGAAGCTCCAAGGTTTCGAGATCGCCGCCGCCGCGTGGGAGGGTGACGTGCTCGCTCCCCGCGTCGCCGGCTATCGTCCCGAGTGGCTCGACGAGGCGTGCCTCGCGGGCGACGTCGCGTGGGGCAGGCTGTCGACGCGCCGGTCGACGTCGTCCGCCATGGGATCGACGTCGCGTGCGACGCCGATCTCGCTCGTGCTGCGACGCGATCTCGGCTGGCTGCTCGAGGCCGTTCGCGGCAGCGAGGACCCGCTGGCGCCGACGATGGACGGCCCCGCCTCGGTGGTCGACATGCTGCGACGAAGGGGCGCGCTTTTCTCGGACGATCTTGTCGCGGCTTGCCACGTCCCGCCCAAGGATCTCGTCGAATCGTTGTGGGATTTGGTCGGCCGCGGTCTGGTCGCGAGCGACGGTTTTCAGCCGTTGCGCGATTTGATGGCTTCCGGGCGCGCGGTGCGGCGTCGCGGACGCGCCGCGCAGGGCCGCTGGTCGTTTGTCGAGCGCTCAGCCGACCCCACCGCCGTGGACGATCTCGCCGATCGCGTCGCGGGCCAGCTGCTTGCGCGCTACGGCGTGGTCTTCCGCGATCTGGTCGCCCGCGAGAGCTTTTCTACGCCCTGGCGCGAGGTTCTGCGCGCGCTCCGGCGGCGCGAGGCGCGCGGGACCGCGCGCGGAGGGCGGTTCGTCGCGGGGTTCGTCGGCGAGCAGTACGCTCTACCGGATGCCGTCGACGCACTGCGACGGGTCCGCCGCACCGAGAGGATCGGCGATACCGTTCGCGTGCGCGCGTGCGATCCGCTCAACCTCGCGGGCATCGTCACACCCGGTCCTCGGGTTCCGTCGACTCACGGGCCGTGGCTTGTCTTTCGCGACGGCGAGCTGATCGACCACGAGGAGGTCCGGGAGCGCGTGGCTCCGCTCATGCCGACCCGGGCCCAAATGCCCACCCATGCCGACAAAATGGCGTAAGTTGCCACCGACCATTTCCAAAGGCGAAGTCATGGCCTCACAAGACATGGACAATTTGCTGACGCTTTTGGCGAAGTATTCGTACCGGTACAAGCCCGAAGGTTTCATGCTGGCCTCCGGAAAGGTCAGCAACGAGTACATCGACTGCAAGATGGCGCTCAGCCATGCGGAGGCGGGTCCCTGGGTCGCCGCACTGATCCTCGCGCGCGCCGACCCCAGGGCGGTCGCAGTGGGTGGCCTGACGATGGGCGCCGATCCCATCGCATACGCCACGTCGTTGGTCAGTGCCGGCGGTCGCAATCTGCGCTGGTTTAGTGTCCGCAAGGAGTCCAAGCAGCACGGGTCGAGGAAGCTCATCGAAGGCGATGTGCCCAACGGAGCGAACGTCGTCATCGTGGACGACGTGGTGACCACGGGCGGATCCACAGAGGACGCAATCCAAAAGGCCCGAGCCGAGCGCCTGAATGTCTTGCAAGTGATCGCCCTGGTGGATCGCGAAGAGGACGGCGGTCTGGAGAGGATCCAACGCGCGGCCGGGTCGGACGTGTCCGTTCAAGCGCTGTTCACCAAGGCGGATGTGCGCCGGGAATGGGAACGTCTCCAACCGACCTTGCGTGCTATCGCCTAGAGGTTTCTATCCTCGCCGGTTCGCGCCCGGCACGCGGAGCCGCCCGAGGAAACTACCGAGCTCGGCAATGTATGCGGCGCGGTTTGCCGGATAAATCGTGCCGTGATCGCCTTGCGGGAAGATGACGAGTTTCTTTTCCGTGGCGGGTGCGCCGCCCCAGGAGGCCAGCCGCTCGGCATGCGAAGCCGGGATGAGCATGTCCTGCGCCGTGTGCAGGACGAGGATGGGACCCCGGTACGCCGCGAGCTTGGCGCGCTGGTCGAACCGCGCCGCCACCTCCGCCGCGAGCGCATGCGGGGACGTGCCGAGATCCTCGGCCGATACGCGCGCAATCGTGGCTTCGAGAGGATCGGCGATCCCGCTCTCGATGACGAGACCGGCCGCGTCGGGATGCCGGGCCACGACCTCGACGGCGAACAGCGAACCGAGTGATCGCCCGAACGCCACGATGCGCTCGGCCGGCAAGCCGACGGCTTGAAATACGACTTCGGCGTCGTCGATCATCGCCCCGAGGGAAGGGCTTCCCGTCGATGCGCCGTAGCCCCGGTACTCGGCAAAGACGACGTTGACTCCAAACGAAGTCACGACCTCCGCGACCTCGGGTACGTAGTCGGAAACGATCTCGGCGTTGCCGTGGAAGTGAAGCACGGTGAGCGCGTCGGCGTGCGGTGCCGCGCGGTAGCATGCGAGCTGGGCCGAACCGTCCGCCGTCGTGACGAGGAACGCATCGTGGAGCGATCCGCGCCGCGGAAAGAAGTAGCGTGAGCTCAGAAGGGGGTGATCGAGCAGGGTTCGGGCCATCACCTTGGATCGTACTTGGGCTGGCGCGCGCTGCACGTCCTGCCGATCATCGCGGCCACCTGCGCGCGTGCGTGACGGTGGGCGACGGCAGGGTCTTCGCGTGCTTGCGTCGGCGCTCGAGACCCTGCCATGCGAGCGCGAGGCCCCGGGACGTCATCGGGCCAAAGTGCTACGCTCTCGTAGATTGGGAGGAGACGACACGTGATGCAGCGATTCGGAAAGCAGAGTGCCGCAGCTCAACGCGCGGCCGATCGCCGAGAGCGCGAAAACAGCGCTCCAAGGCTGTCGCGCGAGGTACCCGAGCTTCTGAGTTTGCGCTTCGAGATCGAAGAGAAGTCGGCCGCGTCGTCGGTCAGCCAACCGAAATACATTCGTCGCATCGTCGTTGCAAACGCGCCTGCGCTGTTCTTGATTCCGTGCGGAGACCCCAACTGCGCCGACGGCGGTCACGACGTCACGTTTGCGGTCATGCAGGCGCTCCACGCGCACCGAACCGGGTTTGCCGGTGCGGACGACTGCGTCGGTTCGCTTGGGACCGCGGCCTGTTCGCGTGTCCTGCACTTCGATGCCGTGGCCGAGTACCAAGCGTCCTAGGCGATGGAGCGCGGGGCTGAGCGGGGCTCGAGTGTGCTTGCGGATCCCGCCGTGGCACGCTATTAAACAAGTATTCATGACAACCGGCCGACGCGACGCAGTGGTGCGACGCGGTTTTTGAGTCGGTGCTTTGGCAAAGCCCGCGGCACCGCTGCGGCTCCCGGAGCGTGATGACGGGCCCCGACAAGGGTCCTGAGCAACGCCCGCTGCAGCGGCAGCGCGGGCAAACGTGTAACGACCGCGCCCGAAACGGGCGCCGCCGCGGAGAGAGACCAGAATAAGTGAATACATTTCATCGTCGCAGTCGGCCCATGCGCCGACCCGGCGGCGTACCCCGATCCGTGAGTCCGCCGGCAAACCCCAAGAGAGCGCCGCGCCCGGCTCCGGCCCCGTTGACGCCCGGCGAAACGGCTGCCATCGAGTCGTCGCCGTTCATGGGCCTGGGGCTTTCGGCGCCCCTCGTGCGTGCCCTCCTCGAGGAGGGTTACGTGACGCCGACACCCGTACAGGTCGAGGTCGTCCCGCACGTTCTCGCTGGCCGCGATGTGCTCGCCTGCGCGCAGACGGGTACGGGCAAGACCGCGGCGTTCGTTTTGCCCCTGCTTCACCGATTGACGGCGACCCCGACGACCGGCGCCATTCGCATTCTCGTCGTCACCCCGACCCGGGAGCTCGCGTCGCAGATCGACGAACGCGTCGAAGCGTACGGAAACCACCTGGGCGTGCGACATACCGTCGTGTTCGGCGGCGTCGGCCAGCACGCGCAAGAAGTTGCACTCCGCCGGCAGCCGGACGTGCTCGTTGCGACTCCTGGACGACTGCTCGACTTGCTGCAGCAGAAGATCGTTCGGCTCGATGCGGTCGCTCACCTCGTTCTCGACGAAGCCGATCGCATGCTCGACATGGGCTTCATCAAGGACGTTCGCACGATATGCGCGGCGCTGCCGGCACGAAGGCAGACATTGCTCTTTTCCGCCACGATGCCGCCCGCACTCGAGGGCATCGCGCGCGCTCTCCTCAGAGATCCCGTTCAGGTCGCGATAACGCCCGTCGCCACGACGGCGATCACCGTCGATCAATCGGTCGTCTTCGTGGCCAAAGCCGACAAGCGAGCTCTGCTCGAACGCATTCTCAGGGGCGCCCAGGTCAGCCGCGCGATCGTGTTTACGAGCACCAAACGGGGGGCCAACCGACTCGCCGATCAGCTCGCGCAATCCGGGATCGAGTCGCAGGCCATCCACGGCAACAAGTCGCAAAACGCGCGCGAGCGAGCGCTCGAAGCGTTCCGCGCAGGGCGCTCTCACGTTCTCGTCGCGACCGACGTCGCGTCGCGCGGAATCGACGTGGATGGGGTCTCGCACGTCATCAACTTCGAGATGCCCAACACCCCGGAAGGCTACGTGCATCGTATCGGCCGCACGGGGCGTGCCGGGGCTACCGGTACGGCGATCTCCCTGTGCGATCCGGCGGAGCGCGGTCTTTTATCGCAGATCGAACGCTTGATCCGGCGGCGCTTGCCCGTCGCGGGAGCGCCGAGCTCAGGCCCGGCGCGACCCGCGCCCACACCCGTGGCGCCGTCACGAAATCGCTCTCCCGACGACGCTAGACCGTAAAACGCCCGTTCGCACGCCGACCCAGATCGGGTTCGAAGTCGCGGGTCGGGGTCGCGCGGTCGTTTGCCCTACCCGGCCCGCGCTCAGGGCGGAAACGTGGAGCCGGCGTTAGTACGCCCAGCCCCTGCAACCGCCTTGCCCTTTGCAATCGTTCTTTCCCTGGCAGCCGTGGGCGTCGGTCTTGCAGCCGCCTTGACCCTTGCACTCGTTTTTACCTTTGCAGCCATGCTTTGCCGCTGGCGTCGCCGGAGCACTCGATGCTTCGGGCGCCGCGGCAGCGGCCGGCGGTGGAGGACTCGAGGCGCAGCCCGCGGCGCCCATCAAGATGCCGCCGACGGCGGCCGCAATTATCGCATGGCTCGATTTCATGACGTCTTTTCTCCTCGTGGGTTTTACGTGACCGGCGTCACGCCGTTACGCCGAAAGCGTTTTCCCTTATGGAAGGGACATTCGATGTTTCCGCTCGGAGTCTTGGAGCGTTCCTCCGCCGAAACGAACCCCCGAGCCAGCAACTCATCGGGACCAAGCCCCGACCCGGCTCAGAGCAGCGGCGATCGCGCGGCGCCGAGCACGCGCATCCCCCGCGCAGGTTCAGGCAACTGCTGCAGGTAGGCAATGACTTCGAGATTGTCGGGACTCGACCCGACCGAGACCCGCATCGTGGTCGATCCGCTCGACTCCGGTCTGGACAGCGCCACGAACGCACGCACGACGTTGACGTGGTGCAGTGTCCTGCCCGCGTTTTCCCCCGCCCGAACCTCGGTCGACACCGACCGCTCGACGGCGGCGACGTCGAGGACGGCGTCTCCGACGGCACCGGCAACGGTGTAGTCGACGCGGATCGTGCCTGCGCCGCTCGCGTGCGCGCGAACCGAGACGGTCGCCGGCGATGGGCGCGACAAAGCACGATCGAGGCTCGCCTCGGTGCCCGCGCGATCCGAACCGCTGACCACCTCGGTGCCGTCGACGACCATTTGGGGCGTATAAAGCCCCTCGGATCCGAACGAGCGGGCGTAGGCGAGCTGGCGCTCTGTGTATTCGCTCGAAGCGAACCGGTCGGGCCACCCGAGGCCATCCCAATAGTCCACGTGGAAGGCCAGGGCGTAGACGGTCGACCGTCGACTCAAGTCGGCGAGCAGCGCCTCCGCGCTCGGGCAGCTGCTGCAGCCCTCCGAAGTGAACAGTTCGACGACAGCGATTGGCGCGGACGCGGCCGGGGACGCTAGCGTTCCGGGATCCGTCGACGGACCGGCCCGGGCTTGCGACAGGGCCGGACCGTCCGAATGACACGCCAGGAAGGCAAGGGCAAATAGGAGGATGGGACAGGATCGCACGAGGGGCACTACGCGTGCGGCGCGCCGTGGTTTCCGCGCGGCAGGCGGCCGTGCGAAACGGCAAATCGTGTCGCGATCGAAACGGCGGTCGCCGGCGGGCGTAAGCTATGCGAACGGAGAGCTTGCCGGCCCGTGAGGACGGCCGAACGGCAATGGTCGCGCCTCTCGATCGAAACGGCGGTCTTTCGACGGCCCGGACCTTCTCGGGTCCCCAAGGTCCGGACGGAGCCATGACGTCGCCGCGGCGCCCCAGGCGATTGACGCTCACGGTGGCCTTTTGGCTCATGACCGGCGGTACGGCACTTGTCGTAGCGCTGCTGCTGTACGGGTTTCTTGCCGCGTCGAAGCGGTCGATCCTCGCCGCCGCCGACCCGCTCCGCGGGGCTCAGGCGCGGCGGGTCGAGCAACTCGTCGCCGAAGACCTCGGCTCGGCCGGGCGCACGGTGTCGGATCTGGAGCGGCAAGTTCGATTCGGTGTCGTCGATGTCGACGACCCCATTTCGCTCGAGCGGGCCATCTTCGCCGCGCTGGTCGACGAGCCCACGCTGTCGGACGTGACGTTCACGCGCGCCGAGGCGATCGGCTACGACGCGGCGGGCGACGTGCGGTTGGCGGCACGACCCCGCTGGGAGCTCGCGGTCTACCGCGAGGGCGCCGAGCCTTCGAGCGGCATCGTCACGCGCCGCGTCGTGGAGCGCGACGGCACGTGGAACGTCGAACGCCGCGACCGCTTGCCCGGTGCGTCCCTCTCGACCGGGCAGTTTGCTGCCGCCGGCGCGGTGACCGATCCCACGTCGCAATGGACGTTCAAGGCCGCTGCCGCGCGCGACGGCCGGGGTCGCGCCCTCTGGAGCGACCTGCATTGGTCCGATCTCGACACGCGATTGCACGCGCGTGTCGTGATGACGGTGCAGAAGGCGTTGGAAAATCGATCCGGTGGCTTTCTCGGAGTGCTCCGAGTGGGGCTTCTGACCGAGCAAATCGACGAGGCCACCAGCCCGAAGGGGACGCCGCAAGACGCCGACGGGGACACCCCCCGCGTCTTTCTGTGCGATGCGAGCGGCAGGCTCGTGACACGCGTCGCCGCCGACGATCGCCTGCAGGTCTTCGACGACGACCTGCGCTTCGTCTCGTCGCATGAGCCGCCCGACGTCGTCGAGGCCCTCCGTCAGCCGCTCCTCGGGCAAACGACCCGTGGCGCCGAGACCACCGGCAGCTTCGTCGCAGCCGGTCGGCGCTACCTCTTCACGTTTCTCGGACTGCGCGACACCCAAGACTGGATCGTGGGCGTGGTCGTGCCGGAGGACGTGTACACGCATCGCCTCGAGGCGGTCCGCAACCGATTTCTGATGCTTTACCTGTTTGCCATGGGGTTCGTCGTGATCGGCGGCGCATGGACCGCACGCGCCGTACGGCGGGGGTTGGCTCGTGTCGGGTTGGCGACGTCGCGCATGCGGTCGTTCGATTTCTCACCGGCTTCGGTCGACGCGCCCTTTCGCGATGTCCAGACCGTTCTGGAGAGCTTGGAGCGCGCGAAAACCGCGATGCGCACCCTGGGCAAGTACGCGCCCGTGGATCTCGTACGGGAGCTGTATCGGGCGAATCGCGAGCCGAAGCTCGGCGGCGAGCTGGCGGAGCTCACGATCCTGTTCACCGACATCCGTGGCTTTACCGGTCTTGCCGAGCGCTTGACGCCCGACGATCTCGCGGGTGCGCTGGGCCGGTACCTCGACGCCATGGCGGGTGCCATTCGGTCGACCGGCGGCACGATCGACAAGTTCATCGGCGATGCCGTCATGGCACTGTGGAACGCGCCGAGCCCCATCGAGCGGCACGCGGCCTGCGGTTGCCGCGCGATCCTTGCGTGCCAAGAGGCGACTCGCGCGCTCTACGCGTCGCCGGCTTGGGCGGGATTGCCGCCTCTCGTCACGCGGTTCGGCCTCCACACCGATCGCGTTTTGGTCGGGCACTTCGGCGCCCCCGAGCGAATGAGCTTCACGGCGTTGGGCGACGGAGTCAACTTGGCCTCTCGCCTCGAAGCTCTGGGCAAGTTTTACGGAGTGACGGCCCTCGTGAGCGGCTCCGTGGTCGCCGCGACGACCGATGAATTCTCCTTCCGCCGCATCGACAAGGTCGCGGTGAAGGGAAAGACGAAAGCCGTCGTGGTGTACGAATTGCTTGGGCCGGTGGGTCGGCCCCGCCCACCGTTCGTCGAGGCCTACGAGGCGGCACTCGACGATTATTGGGCACTGCGCTTCGATGCGGCCCGATCGCGGCTCGAAGACCCGTGCAACACCGATCCTCCATCGCGCGTCTTGTCGGAACGATGCCGCGTGCTGGCGGGGCAACCGCCGCCTGCGGGTTGGGATGGCGTTTTCGTCGCCACCTCGAAGTAATCCGGCCGCTTGCGCATCGGCCGCCCCCTTTCGGATCACTTGGGCATCGGCCGCCCCCTTTCGGATCGTCGCTTCTCGAGGTGATCGGCCGCGACATCGAGGGGCGCGACAAACCGATCCGGCAGGTACCCCGCGGCGAGAAGGGTCATCATCAAGAGTGCGAACCACAGCACGGGGCCGAACATGAGACCGATCATCGCGTGCATGCCGAGCCCGAAGACCAGCGCTGCGGACCGCGTACGCGGCAGCCAGAACCACAACGGCGCAAAGACCTCGAAGACCAAGACGAGGCCTTGAAACAGGGTCCACGCCCAGCCGGGCAGCACCGAGGCGAGAGCGAAGGAAATCGACGTTTGATAGCTGTCGTGCAGGTGCGTCCAGAGCACGAGGGGCACCTTGAGCCAATCGCCGCGCGCCTTGGCAATTCCTGATGCGCTGTAGATCGTGATCGGCAAGAGTTGCAAGAACCGCATGCTCCGAGCCGGCGCCATCGCATCGGAGGGACCGGCTCCGCGTCGGGCCGCCCACCATGCGTCGACCCCGAGCCGCGTGCCGGCGGGCCCGACGGCGACCGCCAGCATGACGATCGGCGACAGCTTGCTCACGGTGAACGCGGCCAGTCTGTCGGAGAGGGCGACGAACGCGAGCGTGGCCGCAAAAATCAACGCGCTCGGGCGGGTCTTGCAACCCACCGAGCAGCTGAGCCCCGACGCGATCATGGTCGCGGCGACCGCCCACGCGCAGCCCGACGGCAGCGCCGGGACGAAGATCGGCTGGCGCCAATCGCCGCCCAGATCGGGTACGCGAAAGCCGGCGGCGCCGATCCACTCGTCGGCATGCGCAAGGCGCTTCGACATGAAACCGAGGATCGAAAGAGGTGCGAGGACGCGAACCAGCGCGAGGCGCACGACCTCCACCGGCTCGTCGAGCCACGCGGAAATTCCGCCGAAGCCGCGTGGCATCATTCGGTGCCCCGGTGCAGGCCCGGGTCGCCGGACGCGCATCGCTCCACGATCTTCGACTTCGGCGTATGGTAAAAAGGTTGCTTCTGGCGGTCCGCGTACTCCGATAGCGGCCGTCGCCGCAACGGCTCCAGGCGGTCCCCCGGTTCGGGCAAAGGGATGCGCAGGCTCACCAGGCGAATTCCGGTGATCGGCTTGTCTCGGGGCAGTCCGTCGTCCAAACGGCCGGAGTTGTGGCGGTCCACGAGATAGGCTTCGAGCGCGTGCATGGTCGTCCGCTCCTCGCGGAAGAAGTGCATCACTCTCTGAAAGCGGTTCTCCTTGTTGTCCGAGTCGATTGGAAAGTAGGGTCGAGTGTCGAACTCTTCCCATCGATTGTCCGCGCACACCCAGCCCTCGGCGCGATAGTCGATCGACATGACGGCCGCCTTCGGGAAGAGCGCCGCCACCTGCAAAAAATAGTTTGCGGTGAGGGGCAGATGGGCCGAAGCCAGGGTGCTGCCGACCCCATCCAGCCAAACCCCAGCCAGGTAGGCCCCCGCGAGCACGGTGAGCGAGGTTCGGGCGAGGGCGGTCACAGCGAGGGAGCTCACGAGCGATCGCCGAGAAGTGTACCGCTCGGCACGGTGGGCGGCAGCGTGGCCCGCGGCTCCGACCGCACACGCCCCGCGGGCCTCCACGGGAATGACGCCGCTTGTACCCGTACGCAACACGTCTTCGATCGGCTACAGTCCCGGCATGGTTTACGCCATCGTCGGTGAGATGAAGAAGCTACTCGGGCAACTCGACACGTGGCTCGAGAGTGCGGCGTCCTTCGCGAAAGCGAAATCATTCGACCCCAACGTGTTCGTCGGGCTTCGGCTCGCGCCGGATCAGTTCGCGTTCGCGCGTCAGGTTCAGAGCGCGTGCGACACGGCGAAGTTCGCGGCCTCCCGACTTACGGGCAAGGACGCGCCGACGAACCCCGACACGGAGCAAACGCTCGACGAGCTTCGCGCGCGCGTCCGTTCCGTCATCGCCTATCTCGACGGCTTTTCGGCGGCCGACTTCCAGAGCTCGGCGACGCGCATCGTGTCGCAACCGCGCTGGGAAGGAAAAGTCATGACCGGGGCGGACTATTTCGTCGAGCACGCCGTTCCCAACTTCTTTTTCCATCTCACGCACGCGTACGCGATCCTGCGCCACAACGGGGTCAACATCGGCAAGCGCGATTACCTCGGCCCGCTCAGCCTTCGCACCCCTTGACGTGACCTCTCGCGGCCCCCTGGCCGACCGCTCGACGTGTCCCGCGCTCAAGGCGACGACCATGGATCCAACGGAGAACGGGGCCAAGCCCCCCGACACCTCGTTTGCGGCCGGGCCACTCGCGACGGGCGAGCTGTCCATTCGAGAGCACATCTTGATGGTCAACGACCTGCCTCGGGGTCAAAAATACAGCGACGCCATGAAGGCGAAAATTAGGCGCGGCGACTTGGTGCTCGAAGTGGGTACGGGCGCCGGACTGCTGAGCTGCATCGCGGCGCGCCTCGGAGCCAAGCACGTCTACAGCGTCGAGCAGTCGCCTTTGCTGTACCGAGTCGCGCGCAAAGTCGTGGAGACCAACGGCTTGTCGGATAAAATTACGCTGTTGAACGTCCATTCGAAGGACCTCGTTGGCTTGGGTGTGATCCAAGAACCGATCGACGTGTTCGTGACGGAGACCATCGGGACGCAGGGCATCGACGAAGGCATCCTGCTCATCCTCGATCACGTCAAGCCGCTGTTGTCGCCCAAGGCCAAAATCATTCCCGAAAACATCGTCTTCAAGCACTGCCTCGTCAACATGAGCGGCATCCGGGAGCAGGTCGAAGTTCTGGGCCCCATCCTGGGGTTCGACCTGAGCGCGCTCAACGCGGAGGTGGGTACGAACCAGCTGTTTTGGATGCAGCCCATCGAGCCGTGGCGGGAAGTCTCGACCACCGTCAGGACTCCGACCTACGACTTGATGGACTTCAAGCCACGGGACAGTACGCAGGTCTCGGAAGTCATCCGCGAAAACGTTTGCGACGGCATGTTGAATTGGGCCGAATTCAAATTGGCCAAAGGCATCTCGATCGAAACCAGGTACCGGTCTTTTGGCGGCAATTGGGCGAACTCGATTCATTTCATGCAGCGCATGCTGGTCTCTCGGGGCCAGGTCTGCACCGCCACGTTTCGCATCCGCGACGACAAGCTCAGCTGGGACCTGAATTGGACCGTCGCGACGCGTGACGAGCCGCAAGCGAAACCCGAGAGGTCCAACGGCCGCCCGTAGCACGGCAGACCGGTGTTCACGCCCCGAGCGCTTCGCTCGCGTTAGCCGGAAGTCGCGCGAGTGGCGGGTGGCCCGCCCACCCGATCGAGCAGGGTCGAAAGGGGTGGGCTCGTCGGGCTCGTCACCCGCGCGGCCAGCAGATCCCCGGGGCCACCGGATCGCGATACCCTAACGGATCCGGCGAAGACCCGGTCCGCCCACGACTCCAGCTCGGGTTGGACCGTCCGGAAGGTCGCGTCGGTGGCCGGCGCGACGAGCCGATCGTTGATTCGAAAAAGCAATTCGTTCGTCGCGAAACGAAGACCGCCGGACAGCGAGGGATCCTGTTCGAGCAGCCAAGCGGCGTAGAACGTTCGCCGCGCGAGGTCGTTCAGGCGGTCGGCGGTCGGCGGGCCCGCGCGCTTGCGGCTCTGCATCAGGCCGAGCCGCCCCTCGCCCTCGTCCATGAAGTAATCCGACTCGTGACCGATGAGCACCACGCCCGGGCCCTCGGGCACGTGGGCGTAATTGGCGACGTCGACCACGAGCTCGGGCAGGACGTGGTCCTTGATCCACCGATGAAATATCCCGATGAAGGCATCGAGGCGGATGGCTTGCGCCGACTCGGGGGTCACGAAGATTTTCAGCTGCAGCTTGTGCGCGTCCATGGATCCTCCTGCGCCATGGTGCTCTAGGCGCTTCGCCCGGGCGCCGCGAGCGACCCGGCGGACGCGGCGCGGATCCGCGTGTAACATTGGTGGGCGGCGTCGACGAAGAGGGTCGCCTCCTCGATCAGCTGGTGGGCGGTCTCGGCGGTGGCGGGCTTGCGGCGATCCTCGTACGCGCGAAATAGGTAATGCGCGAACTTGCCTCCGGCGAAGGGGTCGAAGAACACCTGGGTGTCGTAGAAGTGCTTGCGAAACTCGGCGACCACTTCCTCGGGCTCGTTGCCGATGTTCGTGTTTTTCTCCCGGCCGAGCGCCCGCGCGCCGACGAGCATCGCGCTGAACGCGCGCGCGGCCGCCAGATCGGTCTTTCCGTCGTCGAGCAGCAGCTGCGATTCGAAGATCTCGCGCTCGGCCGCAGCCAGCTCGACTTCGACGTACGGCACGACCTCGCCGGCGCATTCGCCTTCTGCCATGTCGGAGATGGTGTATTCGCGGGGATCCCCCCAGTCGCTAAAGTGGCTCGGGTCCTGTTCGTAGGACGGCAGCCGTTGCAGTTCCTCGACCAGGGCACGGATGGTCTTTTTGCCGATGCGCTTGGTGAACTCGGCGAACGATTCGCCGTCGGTCCGCTCCGCCGAATATCGCTCGGTCAGGCGCTTGACCACCTCGGGCACGCGCTTGGAGGGCACCGCACCGATGGCCAGACCGTACGATCCGCCGTTATGCGTCCATTGGCCGCCCACGACGAGCTGGAAGTGCGGGACCCGCCGCCCCGAGACGGTGCGGCTGACGCCGAGAAAGCCCAGGTCGGCCACATGATGCTGTCCGCAGGAGTTGAAGCAGCCGCTTGTCTTGATGTGCAAGTGCTTGACGTTCGGGTCTTGGTCGAGGCCCGAAGCGCGCAGCTCCCTGCTCAGCTGGGCGGCGAGGGCTCGCGACGACGAGATCCCGAGTTTGCAGGTATCGGTGCCGGGGCAGGCCGTGATGTCGCTGATGGTCCCCGCCCCGGGCTCCGCCAAATGGATGGACTCGAGCGCGGCGTGGAGGTTGGGCAGATCCGCCTCGCTCACCCACCGGAGCAGCAAGTTTTGGTCGGCGGTGGTGCGCAATGTGTCGCCGGTGAATCGGCGCGAGATGTCCGCGAGTGCGCGACCTTGCTCGGACGTAAGGTCCCCCAAGGGCAGCGTGATGAGCGCCGCCACGTACCCCGGCTGGCGCTGGGCGACGACGTTGGTCTCGCGCCATCGCGCAAAGGCGCGCGACTGCGGGCCGCCGGGCGTCGGTCCCGCCGGTCGGAGAGGCTTCTCGTCATGGGCATGCAAATCGTCGAGGAACGCCGTCCACCGCGGGTCCGGCCGCAGTTGCGCACGCTCCTCGAGAACGAGCCGCTTGGTCTCTTCGATGCCGAGCTTCTTGACGACGAATTTGAAGCGCGCGCGCGCCCGGTTTTGCCGCTCGCCCAGGCGCGAAAACACCCGGCTGATCGCTTGAGCGATCGGCAGAAGCTCGGCTTCCGGCAGAAACGCGTCGAAGACCTGCGCGTTCTGAGGGACTGCACCGAGTCCCCCGCCGACGACGAGCTCGAAGCCCCGCTCGATCGCGCCGCCCACCTGGCGCGTGCGCGCAATGGCCCCCAAGTCGTGGAAGTTCGTCAACCCGCAGGCGTTGTCCCGGCACCCCGAGAAGGCCACCTTGAACTTGCGTCCGAAATCCTGGGTGTCGTCATGGCCCAACAGGAAAAACGTCAGCGCGTGCGCGTACGGAAGCACGTCGAAGCTTTCGTCTCGGCACACCCCGGCCAACGGGCATGCGGTGACGTTGCGCACCGTGTTGCCGCACGCCTCGCGCGTCGTGATACCGACCGCGGCGAGACGCCGGTGCAGATCCGGCGTGTCTTCGATGTGGACGAAGTGCAGCTGAATGTCTTGCCGCGTCGTGACGTGCAGGATTCGGTCCGAGTACTCTTCGGCGACGTCGGAGAGGACGTCCAACTGGTCGGCGGTGAGGCGACCGTACGGAATCTTGATCCGCTGCATGCCGGGTGCGTCCCACAGCGTGCTGGGACCCTTGGTGATGTCTCCGGACGGAAACGCGATCGTTTGCGTCTTCTCGCCGTCGTGCCGCTGGCCGTTGTCGTACCGCTGTCCGTAGGCGCCGCGCCGCAGCCGGGTCTCGGCGAAAAGCTTCTCCTCGATCTTGCCTTTCTTGCGGAGTTCGATCTGGGTCTCGAAGATATCGATTTCACGACCCCACGCCTCGGGCACGCGCGCACCGAGGACGGCCTTCCACGTTCTGGTTTCGCTCATCGATTCACCCTGCGAGCCGCTTTATAGCCATCCTGAGTGGCACTTCCCAGCGGATGGGCCTTCGCGTCGTTCGGTGACGCCTTTCGGAGGGCCGCCGAGGCCGAGCGCTGTCACGGTCTCGCGTCCGTCCCGTAAGCTGCGGCGATGCATGGACGGGACGGGACCGAACGGGGTGCCGAGGCCGAGCGGCTTCGCGAGGACGCGGCGCGGCGGCGAAACTGGAAGCGCTGGGGCCCCTACCTTGCCGAGCGCCAGTGGGGAACCGTTCGGGAGGACTATTCCGAGAGCGGCGACTGCTGGGCCGATTTCCCCCACGATCACGCGCGCAGCCGTGCCTATCGCTGGGGCGAAGACGGGCTGCTCGGTTTCTGCGACCGACAGGCGAGGCTTTGCTTCGCCTTGGCTTTGTGGAACGGGCGAGATCCGATCCTCAAGGAGCGGCTCTTCGGCCTGACCAACCCGGAGGGCAACCACGGCGAGGACGTCAAGGAGCAGTACTTCTACCTCGACGCGACGCCGACGTACTCGTACGCCAAGGCCCTTTACAAGTACCCTCAAGCCGCATTTCCCTACGCCGAGCTCGTGGAAGAGAACCGCCGGCGCGGCTACACGACCCCCGAGTTCGAGCTCGTCGACACCGGGGCGTTCGACGAGGACCGGTACTTCGATATCGTCATGGAGTATGCGAAGGGCGGTCCCGACGACGTGCTCATCCGGGTTACGGTCGCCAACCGCGGAGCCGAGCCCGCATCTCTGCACCTGCTGCCCCATCTCTGGTTTCGCAACACCTGGTCGTGGGGACGCCGGGGCGAATCGTACGGCGGCAAGCCTGTCCTAAGCGCCGTCGGCGACGCCGCGATTCAAGCCGACCACGAAGCGCTGCCGCGGATGTTTCTGCACCTCGATACGCGGGTCGGGCCTCCGACCTTGCTGTTCACCGACAACGAGACGAATCGCGAGCGCCTGTACGGCGTGCCGTCCGGCGATCCGCACGTCAAGGATGCGTTTCACGATCTCGTGGTTCGCGGCCGCCGCGATGCCGTGCGGCCCGATCGGTGGGGTACCAAGTGCGCCGCGCTTTATCGGCTCGACGTGCCGGATCGCGCGTCGGTCGTGCTGCGTCTGCGACTCTCCGCGGACGGGGCCCGTCCGGATCTCGGCGACGGCTTCGATCGGCTGATCGAACGGCGAATCGCGGAGGCCGACGATTTCTACGCGGATCGGACGCCGGAGACGGCGGATGACTGCGAGCGCCAAGTCGCGCGTCAGGCTTACGCCGGGCTGCTCTGGAGCAAACAATTCTATCATTACATCGTTCGCGACTGGCGCGACGGCGATCCCGGCCGGTCCACCCCGGAGGGGCTCCACCCGAGCCGCAGAAACCGCGATTGGGACCACGTCTATTGCCGCGACGTCATCTCCATGCCCGACAAATGGGAGTACCCCTGGTTTGCGGCATGGGATCTGGCTTTTCACGTCGTGGTGTTCGCTGAAATCGACGCCGCCTTCGCCAAAGAGCAGGTCGTTCTGCTGCTGCGCGAGTGGTACATGCACCCGAACGGGCAGATTCCCGCGTACGAGTTCTCGTTCAGCGACGTGAATCCGCCCGTGCACGCGTGGGCGGCTTGGCGCGTGTACAAGATTGCCGGCAAACGCGAAGGACGCGACGTGCACTTTCTCAAGCGTGTATTTCACAAATTGTTGCTCAACTTCACGTGGTGGGTGAACCGCAAGGACGAAGACGGAAATAACCTGTTCGCGGGCGGGTTCTTGGGTCTCGACAACATTGGGATCTTCGACCGCTCCAAGCCGCTGCCGACCGGCGGGACTCTGGCCCAGGCCGACGGCACGGCCTGGATGGCGTTTTACGCGTCGACGATGCTCGCCATCGCCATCGAAATCGCCGCCCATGATCCGAGCTACGAAGACGTCGCGTCCAAATTTTTCGAGCACTTCGTCGCAATCGTCGATGCGATGAACGCATTCGGCGGGACGGGACTGTGGGACGACGAAGACGGCTTCTACTACGACCAGCTGCACGTCTCCGGACGCGCGGTATCCATGCGCACGCGGTCGATGGTCGGGGTGATTCCGCTTTTCGCCGTCGAAGTGCTCGAGAGCACGGTCCTCGACCGTCTCCCGAACTTCAAAAAACGCATGGATTGGTTTCTTGCGAATCGGTTCGATTTGGCTCGGCACATCTCGTATTTGGAGACTTCGACGGAGCGTGCGGACGGAAGTCGCCGTCTGCTCGCAGTTCCGTCGCGCGAGCGTCTGCAGAGGGTGCTCCGCCACGTTCTCGACGAGAACGAATTTCTGTCTCCTTACGGCATTCGGGCGCTCAGCCGCGTGCACCGAGACCATCCGTACGTTCTCGATGCCGGGGGCCGGCAGTACCAGGTCGAATACGTGCCTGGCGAGTCGGCGTCGGGCCTGTTCGGGGGCAATTCGAACTGGCGGGGTCCCGTGTGGTTTCCACTGAATTACCTGTTGGTGGAGTCGTTGCAGCGCTATCACCATTTCTACGGCGATGAGCTGCGGGTCGAGTGTCCGACCGGATCGGGTCGATGGCTCACCCTGGGCGAGGTTGCCGTCGAGCTCGCGCGTCGGCTGAGCTCCATCTTCCTGCCGGACGCCGAGGGCAGGCGGCCGTGCCACGGATCGAACGCCCGCTACGCGGTGGACCCTCACTGGAAGAATCTCGTTCTGTTCCACGAATACTTTCACGGCGACGACGGCCGAGGGGTCGGGGCGAGCCATCAGACCGGCTGGACCGCGCTCGTCGTGCGCTGCCTCGCCGAAGTGGCGAGGGCGCGCCACCGTTCCGACGGTACGGCGGTCCCCAATCGCAGGGTATCCTCGTGGGGGCCTTGAAGTGGGGGCACTTGAAGTGCCGGCGAGCGCCGCCCGTTCGGTCTCGGTTGCGCTCGTGCGCGATGTATTCTACGCCTTCGCCGCGTGAGACGCGCGGAGCGCCTCCGCCCGGAAGCGCACCCGTGAGATTGGCCGCGATCCTGCTTGTCGCCGTGGCCCTATCGAGCGGCTGCCGTGCCGGCAAGGCGCAGCCGGGGGATCCGCCTGCCGCGTCGAGTGGGAAGAGGGACGCGGCGGCGCTCGAGGCGACGGTCTCCGGTCGATCGAGCGAGGTGCCGAAGGCCCTGCGCTGCCACGCCGCGTGGCCGATGCCGAACCTGAGCGGTTCCGGTTTGCCCCATCCTCAGAGCTACGACACGAGCGACCCGGACGTGGTGCTCGACCGGGTGACGGGTCTGTCGTGGCAGCGCGTCGTGATGACGAGCGTCTACAACCACCGCCAGGCGATCGACTACTGCGGCGGTCTGACGCTGGCCGGCCGTCACGATTGGCGTCTACCGGCCATCATTGAGCTGGCATCGATTTCGGACACCTCGCGGGCGGACCCGGCCGCCGACCCGGTCGTATTCCCCAATACGTCGTCGCTGGCGTTTTGGTCGTCGCAAACCGATATCACGAATACCGGACTCGGCTGGTACGTCTTCTTCAAGACGGGTGGGGTGCACGTCGGCGACGACGTCACTCGGTTCAGGCGGGTTCGGTGCGTACGCGGCCCCGCGTCCTGCACCGATCCCGAAGTGAACCCCTATTCGGTCACGGAAGACTCCGTGCACGACGACCGTACCGGGCTCACCTGGCAACGCGCCTTCGCGCACGACAACTACGTGTGGCAGGACGCGAAGACCTTCTGCTCGAAAATCACGTCGAACGGCGGGGGCTGGAGGTTGCCGAGCGTGCGAGAGCTTTTGACGCTGGTCGACGTCACGCGCTTCGAGCCCTCCATCGACTCTTCGGCGTTTCCGAATACCCCGATCGAATTTTTCTGGTCGTCCTCGCCGAGCCTTGCGCCTGCGGGGACGGCGTGGGGCGTGAACTTCACGCGCGGCAGCTCGGGGGCGGCTGTCGTCACCAGCCAAGCTCACGTTCGCTGCGTCCGGTAGGCCTGGTGGGCCCGCGGGCTGGGTAGGGCCGATAGGCCGGGTCGGGCGCGGGAGGCTCATGCGGTTTCTCGGCAACCTCGCCATCGAGGCGCATGGCCTTGACAAGCTCCGGGTCACGTTCAAGCATTCGCGCGAGGTCGACTTTTCTCCATGCGCCGCAAACCTACGTAGTCGAGGAGCGAGAACGGATGCCCGCAAAGAATCGGGCCGTCGCTGGCCGACGAGTCGCCACCGTACAAAACCAGCACCCGCTCGACCTGGTCGATGCGCTCCTTGCGCAGTATCAGCCCTTTGGCGATAGCGACTACATCCACACGCAATTGCAGTTGCGCTACCAGGGTCGCCTGGCACGACTTGCCTCATCGCTGCCTCTTGCAGGAGAACTATCGCGCGCGCTCGACCGAGCCGCTCCGTATACTCGGTATCGCGTGGTGGGCGATCCCGCCGTACGCTATGCGGTCCAGCAGGCCCTGGCCCAAGTCGTGAATCAGACCCCGGACAGCCTTCCACTCGCCGAGTGCGAGGACGTATTTCGGGAGACGATTCGTCGGCTCAAGGAAGGCAAGCGTGGGGGACCCTTGGAGGCCGGCCTCGGCAACCCTCGTCGTTTGGGAAGGGATCCATCCTGGGGGTGGATCTGGAGCGAGGAGCACTCGAACGACGCGTGCGGCCGCACCTTTCGAAGGGAGGTGCACGATTACTTCCAGGGGGAGCCACTCTGCACGCCGGGCGCGGTCGATCTTGCCAAGCTCGCGAAGGGGGCCGAGCTGCTGGGTATCCTTCTGCCATCGTCCGCGCGGAGCGCGTTCAGTCACGCGCATGTGGTTGTCCTCGTCCCTCACGTGGGTCGTTGGATGCGAAAGGCCTCCGCCTCTGAATTCTGGGTGGGCGGCGCCATATTTCTCAACCGCGAAATGCTCGACAATCCATGGTGGGTGGCCGAGCATTTGTTCCACGAATCGCTGCACCAAAAACTGTACGATTTTCGTCATACGCATTCCTTGCTGGCGCAAGATCTCTCGCCCGAATCGAGCGCGACCCAAGCGGCGGTCCGCTCGATTTGGAATTTGGAGACCGCGGACCGGGCGAACTATTGGGATACGTTTCGGGCCGTTGCCGCATTCCATGTGTATGTGCACCTGGCACTTCTTTGCTTGCAGAGTGAGCGGCGGGGGGCCGATCTCACGAAGCGATTCGGTACGCCGACGGGGTCGTTTCCTGCCATGGTCAACCGGCGCGAAGCGATCGAGCGCGCGCACTATCTCGGCCGGGCCATCCAGGAGTCCTGTTGGCAGGAGCTCGGGCCGGCTGGTCAGCTGCTGATCGACTGGCTGATCTCGATTCTCAACGCGCTCGACCCGTCGCCGCCGCCACCAAAATCCGTCTACCTCCACCTGCTGCTCCATCGTTACCTCGTCGAAGCGACCCTCCTGGCCGACCGGAAGCTTTCCCCGGAGCACGCGGCGCAACTGCTGAAGATCGTCGACGACGAAGTCGAGACCGTTCGGGGTGTGCTGGGTGCGGTCCACGCCGAAGAGCCGGACTTGAATCGGCTCGGTGAGGCGGCTACGCGACGCGCCGATGAGGGCGCGGAGGCGGCGCTTTTGCGGTTTCGCGGCCTTGTCGCGAAGACCCTTCTGCGTCACTCTCCCGATGGCTATGGACTGCGAGGGCCCACGACGGCCGGGTCGATGGCGCTCGACACGCGCATTCAGGCCATGGTCGAGAGATCCAGCCTGCAGGTGACTCCCTTGTTGGATGCGCGGGCTTTGCCTGCCTTGTTGGATGCGCGAGCTTAGGGGACCCAACGCCGCCACAGTGGGCGCCCGAACCAAGACAAGAAGTGACAGCGTCGCGGGTCTCGGGTAAGGGCCCCCGATGCGAATGGCACGGTTGATCCTCGAAGGGTTGGCGGTCGGCGCGGTCCTTGCGGTCGCGCCGCCCGCGTTTGCGTTCGGGGGAACGGCGGCCGAACTCGACGTTCCCGGCACGTTCGTCGTGACGAACCAGGCGAATTTGGGATTTCAGCAAAAATTGAACAATCCGACGGACACGTCGTTCACCCTGGCGCCTGCGCTCGACTATTTCATCATTGCCCACCTGTCTCTCGGCGGTCAGGTGACGTTGAGCTACGCGGGCGGCGGTGGATCGAACTCGACGACGTTCGGCCTCGCGCCGCAGGTGGGATACGACATCTCCTTGGGCGACACGTGGTCGTTCTGGCCGCGCGCATCGCTTTCGGTCACGGCGACTTCGTTCTCCTCGAACGGTCACGGGTCGACCCAGGGCGATCTGTCGCTCGGGATCTTCGCGCCGTTCCTCATCCACCCCGCCGAGCACTTTTTCTTCGGCGTAGGGCCCGGCTTCACGACCGTTCTCGCGGGCCCCAATCCGATCACGGCCATCACGATCGGCTTCACCATTGGCGGCTACTTCCGATCGTAGCTCGCCATCGGCGCGGGACTCAAAAGCCGCCCCCATCCCGCAAAGGCGGAACGTCCGCGGCCAAGGTGGGCATGTAGGAGGGGTTGCCGCCGCCCAGGGTTGCGTCGTTGCCGTTGCCCGACAGGTCCGGCATCCGCGTCCCGCACACGAAGCTGCAGTTGAAATAGGCCACAAGCCCCGGCTCGCCGGGGGTGACGGTTCCCTGCATGTCCTCGAGAATGCCGGCCGGCGTACGCGCCACGGCCCAGATGCGGATCTCGTCGAGATTTCCGCCGAAAAAGGCACCGTCCGAGGAGACGGCGTCGGCGGGTTCCCCGTCGAAGGAGCCGATCCACGAAAACAGCGGGTTCAGGTTGTTCGTGTTGCCGTCCCCCATCGCAACGGCCACGCCGTCAATATAAAGCGTGCTGGAAAGCATGCCCGCATCGGCGATGTCTTGGACGTACGCGACGTGGTGCCAATCGGTGGTCGCGGTGGCGGCAGGGGATAAAGCGGCCTGCACGAGGATATGGTCGCCGAAGACAGCCCAGGCCGCGATGTTTCCGTTGCGGATGCCGAAAGTGACTCCGCTCCGCACGTCGCGACGCAGCGTCACGAAGGTCTGCTGGCCCGACAAATCGGAGGGGCGAACCCACATCGATAGCGTCTGCCGATCCGATGCCGTCGGAAACCCCGCGGTTCCCGTGGTCATGAAGTCGGTGACTCCGTCGAAATGAAGCGACCGATGGACGTCAGTCGACGCGTCACACGGTCCGGGGATGTCGGTCAGAGAGAGCGCTGGCGGTTCGGGCGAGCAGCCGGCGACAAGCCCCGGCCCGGCCAGGACGGCCCATCGCCAAGCGAAGCATCCGGTCGCACGAGCCCTGAGCGCGCCGATCAAGGCGGCACCGTGAGCCGTCCCTCGGGTGTGACCCGAACCGAACTAATGGCCACGTCATCGATGTAGATGACGGTGGGCTGGGTTTCGTCGGCGTAGCTGCACGCCGTAAAGAACACCGCCGGCGTTCCGCTCATTGGCCTTTGAAGATCGTAGATCGGGATCCCTTGCAGCCATACCGTCAGCCGGCCGGTGGAATCCGCGGCACTGTCGTAAAAGCATTCGATTTGAAACCATTGGCCGATAGGAATCGCCGGAACCGGATCCGGCAAGGGGCTCGTGAGGTACTGGTGGCGTCCGTCCACCAGGCGGATCGTCATGGTCCCGTCGGGAAGCCACTCGAGGCTGAGGTCGATAAAGTTCGGTATGTTGGCGCCCGGATCGGGCAATGGCGCCACCCCGGCCTCGGTCTGCGCCGAAGCGTCGGCTCCCGCCTCGGCGGAGCCATCCGGCGCGGCCAAAGGGAGGGTTCCAGCCTCGCCCGAAACATCGGGCGCAGCTTCGGCCGATGCATCCAAGGAAAGGGTGCCCCCCTCGGTGGATGCATCCGATGGCCCCCCCGCCTCGGCCGAAGCGTCGGGCGCAGCCTCCGGGACGTTTAGGCGGAGAATGTCCCAAGCCGCCGGCGACGGATAGACTTGTGGGACATAGTACCACACACTGTAGTATGCGGCCTGGGGGAACGTGCCCTGCTTGTACATTCCGGCGCCATTCGGCTCCAGGGGGGATTCCGGAGGGGCGGCCGTGCTGGTCAGCTTCGCAGAGTAGCGGCCGCTGTGGGCCTGTTCGGTGGTGATCGCGATCGACGGAGTGTCCGGGCCTCCGTTGTCGACATAGGCCCCCCCTGTCCCTGGGGGGGCGGACCAGGCGGAGAAATCCCCGCTCTCGAAGTCCGTGGACCACACGATGTTGCTGCCCACATCCAGAGAGGGGGCGCTGCACCCAAAGAGCACCGTGGCCGCGCTCATGCCCAGCCGGCCGCAATTCACGCGCCAAGGCTAACACACGAACCTCGGTCCGCTAGGACCCCACGGCACTCGTGGATGTGCTCGAAGGTTGCCGAAAAGATTTTCGTTGCGAGGTCCCTCTTTACGGGTTTACCGCACGACGGAGTCCATGGGGGCGCTCAAGGAGTCGCGCTTGAGTCGGAGGCGCGAGCCGAAAGAGGACGGCCGAACCACTGAAGAGCGCGGGTTCATGACACAAACGCTTTGCAACGTACGCGCGGCATCACGCGAGGTTTCGCGTCAAATGACGAATGCCCAATTTCTCGTGGGGGCCAACTTCGAGTGCTTCCGTCTCGAAGCGAGTGTCTCGAAACGAGTACGGTGTGCCGACGACCTTAGACATTGGGAATGGAATTGTGCACTCAACCGAGCATTCGCGAGTCATGGGCGACACGCAGTCACACTCGAAACTACAAGGGCGATCGAGGCCCCGAAATGCCGTCCCGACTTGACGGCCCCCCATCCATCGCGTACCGCATTTGGTCACCCCGCAACGCTGAGGCTGCGTCGATTGGCGCCCGCCCCAAGCTCATGTCAAATGCTTACGGCCAACCGACGTCGAGACCCTACTCTAGTCGGTTGTGCAACATAAAGTTGGCCGCGGGGCAAACCCTATTCCGGCAGTCGCGATGAATGACCCCACATTGAGGATAAGGCCCGATCGAATGATGTTGTTTCACCGATTCAAACACCTGGAGTTCGCGCCCTTTCGTCGGATGCTCGGCGCGGCCTCGTGGGTCGCGCTGATGGCGCTGACGACGGCCGCTTGGGCCAAGGGCAAGTCGGTCGCCGTGTACGTCGAGGGGCCTGGGGCGCCGGACGTGCGCGAGGCCCTCGTCGACGCGGTTCCCAAGGGTCCGTCGGTTGCCGACGCCGATTCCTTTTCGCAGGCGCTTTCGGCGCAGGGCCAAAAAGGGCCGTTTGCGAAGAAGCTCGACGGCAAGGGCAAGCCGCACGAGGCGGCTGTGGAGCGCATTCGCGCCGCCGCTACCGCGCTCGGGCTCGACGCCGTTCTCGTGGCGCGTGTGTCGAAGGTCAAGGCCAAGCGACGCATTCGGCTGTTGGTCGTCGACGCGTCGGGCGGCGAGCAGGGCCTTGACGACGTCGTCTTGGACGGGGACAGCGACCCGCGGCACGACTCCGCGTTGACGGGTGCCGTCGGCGACGCGTTCGAAAAATACAAGGGCGCGCCCGCCCCCGAGGCCAAAGAGACGAAGGCGTCCAAAGAGACGAAGGAGACCAAAGAGGCGAGCGGCGAGGAGGCGGAGGCGCCGGCCGACAAAGCGGCCGCCGAGGCCAGTCCTGCGGCGGAAGAATCCAAGGACACGATCGCCCACCGTCCGCGCGGCCTGATTTCCCGCTCGCTCTTCGATGTGGACATCGGCGGAGTGGCGGCAGGCCGGTCCTTCGACTTCAACGACGGCGTCTCGACCCAGGCGGGGCCGCTGAGGTCGTACAGCGTCGCTCCGGCGGCACTCTTTTCCGGCAACGTCGAGTTTTTTCCGCTCGCGGACCAGAGCGGGTATTTGCGCGACATCGGGTTGATCGGCAGCTTCTCGCGCTCGCTCTTTCTCGACTCTTCGGCGGCGGGCGGGCTCAAGATCTCCACCGTCGAGACAGCCGCGGCCGGCGGGCTGCGGTTTCGCATTCACCCCTGGGGCGATACGGCGACGATCATCGGCGTGTCCGATTCGTACACCATGCAGTCGGTCACGTTCGCCGCGACCGGCACGGCCATCGACACCCAAGTCCCGGCCGTCGACTACCGATCGAATCGAACGGCGGTGGACGTGCGGGTGCCGTTCGGAAGCTTCGCATTGCTCGGCGGCGCGGGCTTTCGCGCCGTCTTCGCCGCTGGAGGCGTGGCCGATCGCTTTCAGGATCCGTCCGTCGATGGGGTCGATGCCGAGCTCGGGCTCGCCTTTCGGTTCGCGCAGGGATGGGAAGCGCGCATCAACACCGACTACGAGCGGTACTTTTATTCCTTCAAACCGATCTTGATGCCGCTGTCCACGTACATCGCCGGTGGCGCAGTCGATCAGTTTTTCGGTGGCGGTCTCGCCTTGGCCTACATTTTTTAGGAGCGCTTCCGAATGAATAGGTTTCAAATGCAATCGGTTCGAGTGCGGGTGCTGCGATTCGCGGCACGCGGTGGAGCGTTGGCGTGGCTCGTGGCGGCATTCGCGGGGTGCCCGGGATCGCTCGCCAATGAGCCCGAGTTCGTGGCCGCGGCCCAGGGTGGGGGTACTACGGCTGAGGGAACGTCGGGCAGCCCAGCCACGAGCGGGAGCGGGGTATCGTGCGACGCTCCCGGCATGATCATCACACCGACGTGTGCGGTGGCGGATTGTCACGTCTCGTCGGCCCTGGCGTTTTCTATGCTGGACCTGAGCGTGACACCCTTGATCCCTCATCTTTTGAACATGCCGACTTCGGGGGGAAGCCCTGGCGCTGGCCAATACTATATCGACCAGGCGGACCCGGCGATGAGCGCCATGTACACGAAGGTCACCAATATGCCGCCTTTTCTCGCTCAGATGCCCTGGATGGAGCCGCAGGAGTATCTGTCGGCGACCCTCCAGAAATGCATGTTGGATTGGGTGACGTACGTTGCCAACAACGCAGCACCGGCTGCGGGAACCGGCGAGGCTGGTAGCGACGACGCCGGCCAAGCCGCACCGCCCGCCGGCGACGACGCCGGCGCCGGCGCTGGCGCTGGCGACGACGCGGGCAACAACAACACCCCGCCGCCGTCATCCTCTTCCTCCTCTTCCGTGCCCTCGAGTGCGTCGTCCAGTACGACGGCGCCGCCCGCGACGGAAGCGGGAGGGGCCGCGATCAGCTTTGCGACCGTTTATTCGACCATCATCTCGACCAAGTGCGTGAGCTGCCACGGGGCCACTCCGAAGGGCGGCCTTAGCTTGACCCCCGAGATGACCGCCTACACCAACCTGACGACGGAGACGTCGAGCGCAACTGTTGAAGTCGGCTGCAACGAAAAATACGTGACGACAGGCGACGCCATGACGAGCCTCCTCTACCAGAAGGTGTTTGGCGGCGCGTTGCTCCCCGCGGCGTGCGGAGTCCAAATGCCGAAAAATGGCCCGCCCTACTTGACCGCCGCGCAGCAAACGATGATCGAGGACTGGATCAACGGCGGCGCGATGCCCTGAGTTCTCCAAAAACCGATGGGGTCTCCGGCCGTGACCGCTGAACAGCGATCTGGCCGGCCTGCCGCAGATCTCTGCATCTGCCCCAGGGGCTCGCCGAAGGGGGACCTCCCGGCCGATCGACGGATGCGCCCTAGCTCGCACCGCATGGCCCTGTCCCCGAACGAGAGGGGGAGGGTGGGCAACGGAAAGGGCGTGGCGCCCGGTCCGCACTCACCTCAGCGGGCTGAATGGCCCCCCCAATGACGCCGATTGGCCCGCGGATGCGCAGCGGCCTGCTGATTCGCAGCGTTGAACGCGTTTGCGTTCCCCCCAATGACGCCGATTGGCCCGCGGATGCGCAGAGCCTGGGAAGAGCGGCGGTGGACCGCCTTCGACGCCGTGCGCGTGATCGCCGATGCCGAAAGCCGCCGAAATGCCGAGATCTAGCGGCCGCTCACCGCGTGCATCGCTTGGACGACGAATGACCCATAGCGACCCTGCGGGAACCGCTCGATGTACCGCTCGCCCAGATCGGTCGTCCGCTGCGCGTCGTGGCTCGCCGCGGCGGCCTCCACCGAGAGGGCCAAGGCATCTTCGACCAGCACGCCCGTGGGCTCCGTTCGCAGATACTCCGCAAGAAGCGCGCTGGCGCGAGCGGGATCCCGGCCGCCCCGAAGTGCCGCGATCGCTCCGAGCACAAGAGTCGGATCGTCGCCTGTTGGGCCGCTCGAATGGCCGAGGGCTCTCATGGCCGAATGACGCCCCGCGGTAGCGACCCGCGCCGGCGGCGTCGCCGCGGGCACGACACTTTCCACCATATTCTCGCTGACCGCCTCCGGAGCTTTCGCAGACCCGGGACCCCTGGCGGGTCCGGGCGCGGCGCTCACGGCCGCGACCCCAGCTGACGGAACCGCTGGGCGGCTCGACCTTGCCAAGAGGCGGGGTCCTTGCGCGGCTGCGGCTACCGCTCCGGCAAGTAAAATGCCAAGTCCACATGCCCGCGCCAGGTTGATGCGCCCCGAGCGCAAGCCACCTCGCATGCGCGCGAGATTCGCCGACGGCGCGAACGGAAGAACGGGAGCGCGCGGGACGGCTCGCACCAGGTCGGCAAGGCGGTCCTCGGCCGAGCCAGGCGCCCAATGGCCCTCCGTGAGGCGCGGCACAGGACCGAATGGCGCCGCCGACGCCCAAGGCCTAGCCCCCAGCGCACTCTCGGATCCGCTGGGGCTGTCTTCTTGGTCCACGTTACTGGAAAGGGGTGGTGCCGACAAAGTCTTGCCGATAAAGTTGGCGAGGCGCCCGGAAAAACTCGCGCCAACCACCGACTCGATTGTCCGAAACAACGCGGAAATAATAGAGAAAGCGCGCCTCAACCGCGCGTTCCGGGGCCCCGGCGACCAAGAGTGCAACCCCCCGAATGGCCATGACGAGCCGGACCCCGGCGGGCGCCCTTAGGGCTCGCTGGCTTAAGGTTCGCTGGACTCGAGGGCGCGAAGCGCGAACCTTCGGTAGCGGCCGCCCGGGAACTGGCTCAGGTACCGCCGTGCGATCTCGCCCGCAGCGCGGTCGTCGTGGCGAGCGAGGGCCGCTTCGACCGAGAGGGCCGTCGCGTCTTCGACGAGGACCCCCTGGGGGTGGCCCTTGAGGTACTCGGTCAAAAGCATCCCAGCGCGCACGCCGTCGCCCCGATTTCGGAGTGACCGAATGGCTTCGAGCACCAGCGTGGGCTCTTCGCCGTTCTTGCCGATGGCTTTCGACTCCCGTCGCGGGGAGTGCAATACGGGTCGTTCGGTGCCGCGATCCGCCGCACTGAGCGGCACCGAGAGCGGCGCGCTGTCCTGGCTCGAGGGCGCGGGGACCGCGGGCGAGGCGGCCGCGTGCGGGAGCGGCGGCGCCGCGGCCCCCAGAGTCGCGATGGGCCCTCGAGCGCGGTCCCAGGGCCATCCATGCTCCACGGCCGATGCGGCAGCGGCGGCCGTGGCGCCGAGCGTCACCGCGAGGGCACCGGCCCGTCCGAGCCAAAGGCGGGTCGACACGGTCGGACGCGCGAGGTCGGCGAGAATCCGACGTTGTTGGAAGGGGGTCGGCGGCAGCCGCGGCGTGGCTCGCACGAGCTCTGCGAGCCAATACGCGCCGGCCTCCGGACTCAGGTCCTCCTCAACGAGCCGTTTCACGTCGCACCTCCCTCAGCGGTCCTTCCGAAAGCGCGCAGCCTTCGAAGCGAGCCTGGCCCGCGCCTTGTGGATCCGAGCCCAAACGGTGTTGATGGGGACCCCCTGCAGCCGTGCGATCTCCTCTCCGTTGTAGCCTTCGATCTCGAAGAGGACGAAGGCCGCGCGCTGCGCTTCCGGGACCTTCGACAGCAGCTGCGTGAGAAGGCGTGCTTTTTCTTTCGTATTGAGCGAAGCCTCGGGAGTCTCGGAGGGGCTCACCAACCCGTCGTGCATTTCGGCCCCCCGAAGCAACAATCGGAACCAACGCAATCGCCTGAAATCGCGGACTCGATGTCGCGTAATTTGATAAAGCCACCCGGCCAGATTCTCGCCGTCGAAGTCGCGAAGACGCCGATGAACGATGATGAAGACGTCTTGTACGAGGTCGTCTCGGTCGCCCTCCGGGCCTCCGAGGGCCCTCACCCAACGCCGAACATCCTCGAAATAACTGCGGTAAACGTCCTCGAAGCCGGGCGCGACGGGCGGCTGCTGTGTGGATGCCGGGCGCGGCTCCTGCCATGCGTCGGCGGCCGCCTCCGGTTCCACACGATTGGAAAGGGGTGCTACGGGCAAAACCTCTTACGCTCCAGTCTACCGCGTAGATGCTTGATCGAGAGCTCGTCGCAGTCGCTTTTGAAAAAGAGTACTCTGCCGGGGCCCCGCCGGCCATGCTGAGTGAACGAGCGCGTCGCCGAATCTGCGTGTGCTCGGCACCCGCACTGTTGTTTTCGGTCGTGGGTGTGCAAGCGGGTGCGGACGTCCAAGTCTCCGATGCGTCGGCTCCGGTGTGTCCAGACGGAGAGAATGTGTGGGCGACGGTCTCGAAGCTCGTCCCGGACGCGGCTCCGAGGCTCCTATCCGCGAAACCGAACATCCGAATTGACGACTTCGGGGACCACTATCGCGTACGGGTCAGGACTGCGGCCGAGACGCTCGAACGCGACTACACCGATTCCGCTCGCGACTGCGGCAGGCGTGCCCGCTTTGCCGCGGAGTTCATCGTCCTGGCGCTGCTGCCCCCGCACATGGCCGAAGGCGCAACGCCTTCTCCCCCGACGGCCCCGAGCGCGGAGCCTGCGCCAACGCCGCCCTTGGCGGGTGAGGCGACAGCTGGCTCCCCGGCGCCGCTCGCGCCGCCCCCGATCCCCTCGGCGCCGCCGGAGGTCTCTACGCCCCCCCATGTGGCCCCCGCCCCCCCGCCTGCGCCGCCCAACCCTTCGACGTCGGCCCCTCCGCCGGCGATCGTCCCCGACGCCGAGTCACCGCCCCATGGCTCGACTTCGTCCCCGTCCTTCCTTCGCGTCGAGCTGTCCGCCACATCGAGCTACGCGCCTCCGGTCCGCGAAGCGCCAAGCGTTCTGTCGTGGGGTGCCGAGGTTCGCGCACGACTCGGCGCCGGGCGACTCGCCGGCATCGTGGGGGCGAGTTACTGGCCGCAACAGGTATTTCACGCGGGCGACCTCACTGGAGCGGTAACCCGTGTGCCGGCCGTTGCGGGCATTCGCGTCCAAGCTCTCCGGACCGGGGTCGAGCTCGATGCGGACCTGGCGCTCTCGGTCGCGTTCGAGCGATACGCGGGCAAAAACCCGTTGAGCCCGGCCGACGCCACGCGCGTCACGCCCGGGTCCGAAGCGACGATCTCGGCGTGTCTCGCCCCCGCCGGCGGCTTCGCGCCGTTTCTTGCCGTGCAGGTCTCGTGGTTTCCGATCGCACAGGAAATCGTTGTGCTGCCCGAGGTTCTTGGCAAAACCCCTTCGCTCTGGGTCGCGCTCGCGCTCGGCGTCTCCTACACGCGCTGACGTCCAGCAAGTCGTCCTGATCGGCGATGCGACGCCGCGATCCCTGCCGCTCTATCCCGATCGCTATTCGCTATGCTCTCGCTCGCCGCCACGCGCGACTCGCCAAAGCCCCCGCGTGGCCGTCTCGGCCCGCGTTACTTCCGTACGTACGGTAAAATTTAAGTCATAAAGGCAGTTTGTCGGTCGACGTGCCACCATTTTTCGCGGCTTGGTGACGAAGTCCGCACTCCCGCATCACAGTAATCAAGAGCGGCAGGGCTGTCGCTCCTTCAACCAGTGAATCTCTTGACTCGCTTCACTCGCGCGCAAAAGCCGCCCACGGGAGTCCCTTGCGCATGGACGGCACGACGCGTTACGCTTCGTCCAGGCGGATCCGCGCGAGAACGCTACATGGCTCGGCGGGGCGCCCCGACCGACGAACGCCGAAGACCGGCTTCCCCGCTTTTCTTAAAGATGCCGAACGCGGCGCCCCTAATTACGATACCGGCGGACCATCGCCTCACGAGAAACATCAGGATATCAGCCTGCAGCATAAAATGCAACATACAACAGAAATTGCCGGTTCCATCGGCCGAACACCGAGGGGGCGCGCCAGGTCGACGTCCGAGGCCCTCCCATCGTTTATCGAACGCGCGAAGCCCACTCGGCCGAACGTAGCAAGACCGCATTTCAACCCATTTTGGCCGGTCGCAGTGGACGCGCCGCGCCGCCACTCCAATGTCGACTCAAATGTCGGAGGTGCCCCGTGATGAAACGTGACATGCGATTCTCGCGTCGCAATCTGCTCAAGTCCCTTGGCGCGGGAGCCGCGCTCATCCCGATGCTCGAGGCAGACCCTGTCGATGCGGCCTGCTACGTAAGCGGCCTCAAGCGGCTCATGGTCTTCGCTTGGGCGAACGGCATGCTGAGCGACGTCTCGACGTGGGCCACGGCCGGCACGACGCCGTCGTCTTGGACGGTCGCGGACTTCCAGAACGTCGTCCCCACGGGTCAGTCGCTCCTGCCGGGAATGCCCGCCGTCTGCCTCGGCACGCCGTCCATCCAGGAGAAGCTGATGCTTCTGCATGGCGTCAACTACGACTTCATTACGAAGCAGCCGAACCCCAACGGCGGCGAGACCAACGGTCACGCCTGCTTTCCCGGGATGCTCACGGGCGCGAACTACGCGGACCTCACGAACACCGACGCGGATGAGGCCGGCGCCATCTCGATCGACCAGTACATCGCGAACCAGCTGGTCGCGGCTGGCTACACCGGGACGCCGAGCATGAGCCTCGGCGTCTTCGTCCACAGCACCGGCCGGCTCTCGTGGAAGGGGTCCGCGCAAGCGGTGATTCCGAACGCGAACCCGTACAACGTCTTTACGACCTATTTCAACGGGAAGATTCCGGCGACGTCCACGCCGGTGGCCGCCGCGACGTCCACAGCCACATCGCCCGCGCCCGCGCCCGCAGCGACCTCGAACCCCAGCCAAGTCATGGGCAAGAGTGTTCTCGACTATGTCTTGAACGATCTGACGCGCTTCTCCAAGATCGTCGGCACCGCCGACGCGGTGCGGATCGCGAACCATATGCAATCGGTTCGAGACATGGAAATCACGCTCCAAGGCATGACCGGTCAAGGCTTCGTTGGCGACGGCGGGGTCGCCGCGACGACCACCACCTCCGAGGCGTGCTCGGCGCCCGGCGCGGCCGCGACGGCTGCCAATGCTGCCACTCAACTGGTCATCACGAATACCGCCAACATCCCCACGCTTCTCAAGATGCAGTTCGACTTGTCGGCTGCGGCCTTCGCCGCCGACATCACTCGGGTGATTGTATTGCAGTGCGGCGATCAGGGGGATTCCAACCTGATCTTGACCTGGCTCGGCTACGTCTCGGGCGGCCCGAATCCCGCGGACACCAACACCGGCGACCTCAACGGCTACCACTCTCAAGCTCACCAAAATTCCGCGGACAAGAAGGCCGACGACACCTGGTTCCAGCAGATGTTGGCCTACCAGATCAACCAGCTGAACAGCATCACGGATACGACCGGCAAGTCGATCCTCGACAGCAGCCTGTTCCTGGCCATGAACAACATGAGGACCGGTACCCACGAAACGACGCAGGTCCCCGTCGTGATGGCCGGCAGCCTGGGCGGCTACTTCCAGACCGGCCAGAGCCTCGCCCTTACCACCACGAACAACAACAGCCTTCTCCTGACCATCCTCAATGGGTTTGGGTACCCGACGACGACGTTTGGGACGGCGGCCTACTGTACGGGTGGACCCATTACTCAGCTGGTTGCGACATGATTGCTGCAGCGAGAATTGACCGGAGGCATCAATGAAATCCATCCGTGTGTTGCAGTCGTCCTTGGTGCTCGGCGCCCTCGTCGCCGTGGCTGGCTTCGCCGCCTGCGAAGGCAATATTGGAAGCGGGGGCGGCGGGGTCGGAACCGCTACCAATCCCTCTGGCACTGGCGGCACGGCCGGCCAGAGCGGTGCCGGAACCACCACCCCCGGGAGCGCCGGGAACTCTGCCTCCGCCTCCAGTGCGGCCACCATCACCGCCGACAGTCCCGATGCCCTTCCGCCGGCGGCCGGCGCGGCACTCACGCCCGAGAGCTCGGGCACGCTTCTCATGCGCCGCCTCGTGAACGCCGAATACGACAACATCATGTCGCATTTGCTGGGGGACACGACGCAGCCCGCCCTCCTCTTTCCGTCGGACGGCATCGTCCTCGGCAATGCGCCCAACACCGTCGCCGACCTGAACGTCCAGCTGTACTACCAAACGGCGCAGACGCTCGTGGCGACCGCTCTTGCGAACCCCACGGCCGCGGGCAATCAGCTGCAACTTCCGGCAGGTTGCTCCGACACGACGGCGGCGGGCGCCGCGCAGACGACGTGCGCCACCCAGTTCATCACGAGCTTCGGCTTGCTCGCCTATCGGCGGCCGATCGCGACGGCCGAGCAGACCGATCTGCTGACGGTCTTTAGCACTGCGACCGGCCTTGGCCTCTCCTTCACCGATTCGATTGGCTACGTGGCTCAGGCCATGTTGCAGTCGCCGAACTTCATCTACCACTGGGAGATTGGGCCCACGGAGCCGACGGTCGGCACGAACGGCCTCGCTCCACTGACGCCGTGGCAGGTGGCGTCCCGCCTGTCGCTCGAGCTTTGGAACGACATGCCGGACCAGACGCTGCTCACCGCGGCGCAAAGCGGCCAGTTGAGCACGCAGGCACAGGTTTCCGCTCAGGCGACGCGCATGTACGCCGATCCAAAGTTCGCGCAGGCCCTATACGATTTTCACTTGCAGTGGCTGTTGGACCCCGCAGGAAACCAGACCGATCTCGGGCAGTCGATCCATTCGTCGCCGGCCTTTACGACGACTGTGGCGCAATCGCTTCAGACCGAGTTCACGGACTTCTTGTCGTCCGTCTACGCGCCCCCTGGCGACGGGACGCTGAAGACTCTGCTGACCGCTACCTACACCTACGCGAACCCCGCTCTCGCCGCGATCTACGGTGTGACCGTTCCGGGCCCTGGCTTTAGCCAGGTCCAGCTGCCCGCTACGCAGCGGGCCGGCATTTTCACGCAGCAGGCCTTCCTCGAATCGCAGGCGGACACGAACGCGGACAACCCGGTTCGCCGCGGGCTCTGCATCTATACGCAGCTCCTTGCCGGCAAGGTGGGCAACCCGCCCGCGAACGTCCCGTCGCTGCCGACGACGGTCTCGGCGGGTCAAACGACGCGACAGACGTTTACGACGCATGCTGCGTCAGCGTGCGCCCAAGGCTGCCACAACCTCTTCGATCCGGCCGGGTTCGCATTCGAGAACTACGACGCGATCGGCGCGTACCGGACGACCGACAACGGGTCTCCCGTCGATTCGACCGGCTCGTTCTACACTCCGGGGGGCACCCTCATCAGCTTCCAGAATGCGATCGACCTCGTCACGCAACTGTCCACGAACGACGAAGCCGAGTGGAGCACCACCCGCAACTGGCTGCGCTACGGGATCGGTCGAATCGAAACCACGGCCGAGGTCGGCTCGCTGCAAATCGCCTACCGCGCCGGCACGGCCACAACCGGCTTCTCCATTCGTAACATGCTGACAAGTCTTCTGACGTCCGAGGCCTTCTTGTATCGCACCCCGTCGGTAGGCGAAACGCTGTAGCGAGCCATCCGGCTGATGTCCGGTCGGAACGAGCATCGTGAGGCGGATCGCGTGTATCGTACTGTTGGGCCTGGCGATTGGTGGGTGCCGATCGAGTAAGGCTGAGTCGCGAAACGCCGCCCCTTTTGGCCACGGGCCAGGGGCGGCGTCCGCCATTTCGGAACCTCAGCCCGTGGCCTCGGCGCCACGGCCTTTGGCCCTGGCCGACGGGGGCCGGCACGTAAACGCGCCGCCCGGACCGTCGTGGGCCAGCTGGCCGATGCCGAACACGCCAGCGTCTGGCCTACCGAATCCCCAGAGCTACGACACGAGTGCCCCGGGGACCGTTTTGGATCGCGTCACGGGCCTCATGTGGCAGCAGATCGTCGATCCGGTCAACGGCACGTTCGACGACGCCGCGGACAAGTGCAGTCGCCTGAACCTGGCCGGTCACCAGGACTGGCGAGTGCCCTCACGCGTCGAATTGGTCTCGATCATCGACGTCTCGGTCACGCAGCCTTCCATCAGCTCGGTGGCCTTCCCGATGACCCCGAGCGACTGGTTTTGGACCTCGTCGCCGGCCGCGGGCGATCCCAGCTCCGCCTGGTATGTGTATTTCTACTTCGGTTACCCGAAGGTCGAGTTGCGGAGCAATCTGTTCAAGACGCGCTGCGTCCGAACCGCCGTCCCACCGGCCGTGGCACCGACTCGGGAACCCCAGTACGACGTGCGCCCCACTTCGGTCCGTGACCTAGGCACGGGCCTCACCTGGCAGCGGATGGTCGACCCGGACACGTTCGACTTCGTCGCCGCGCAGCATCACTGCGCCCATCTGAAGCTCGATGGGCACGACGACTGGCGTGTTCCGAGCATGCAAGAACTCGTGACCCTCGTCGACGAGCGGGCGTCGAACCCGACCATCGATTCCACAGCCTTTCCGGGTACACCGGGCGAGCCGTTTTGGACGTCGTCGCGCTTCGGCAATGCCTCCAAAGAGGCCTGGTACGTGTACTTCAATAAGGGGAGCGCGCTTTACGGGCTGCACAAGGCGGCCTCTCGCGTTCGATGCGTGCGCTGATTGCGGGGGCGGGGCGTCCTTGCGGGCCTCTTGGGATCGTGTGCCGTCGCCGGCTGCCATAAGGACTCGCGGCATCCGGCCACCTCTTCGGCGCCTCCGTCCGCGGTGGGCGCCAAGTGCCACGCCGGCTGGCCCATGCCGAACACACCCGCATCCGGCCTGCCCAACCCCCATAGTTACGACACGGCCGACCCCGAAGTGGTGCGCGACCGCGTGACGGGGCTTTGGTGGCAGCGCGTCGTGGACCCGGACGATTACGGCGTGATTGCCGCGACCGCGTACTGCGAGGGGCTCATCCTTGCCGGGCATCGCGATTGGCGCCTGCCGGCGTTGATCGAACTCGCGTCGATTGTCGACCTCTCGCGCGCGAATCCCGCCACCGATCCCGTGGCTTTCCCGGATACGCCGCCGGTGTCGTTTTGGTCGTCGCAGACGAACACGGGCGTCGGCAACACCGGCCTTGCTTGGTATGTCCTCTTCCAGAACGGCGGCGCCTATGGCGGCAACGACGTGCACGATCGGCAGCGCGTTCGGTGTGTGCGCGGCCACACGTCATGCACGGACCTCGACGTGAGCCCTTATTCTGTGGCCGGCGACCGGGTGCACGACGACTTTACGGGACTGACCTGGCAACGCGAAGTCGACCCGACGCGCTACCCCTGGCAAGAGGCGAAGGACCATTGCTCGGGGCTCAGCCGCTACGGAACGGGCTGGCGGCTTCCGAGCGTCAGCGAGCTCCTAACCCTGGTCGACTTTACGCAGACCGAACCCGCGCTCGATCGCTCCGCGTTCCCAAACACCCCCAGCGAATTTTTTTGGTCTTCCTCGCCGAGCCTTGCCCTTGCTGGCACGGCCTGGGGGGTGAGTTTCATCCATGGAAGTGAAGCGGCGAGCGCGGTGGCGATGCCGGCGTGGGCCCGGTGCGTGCGATAGGAAAATCGCGCAGACTTTGGCATCCATGCTCCCCTCGAAGCCTCCATCCATGATCGGCCGTCACGTTCGCATGTGGCTGCGGTCGGGGGCCGCACGCGTTCTGCCGGCACGTGCCTTCGGCCCGTGGATGTGCGCCATCGTTGGGAGCGCCTGCGTCGCCCCCTCCAACAACGTGTTCGTGTCCGATCTGGGCGCCCAAGGCAGTGACTCTGGCACTATCCACGATCCGGCCGCCGACGCATCCGGAACGGCTGACGACCGCGGCGGCGGCCCTGGCGACGACGCAGGCGCAGCCCCAGTTCCCCAAGATCCCCAAGACGGCGGCTCTCGCGCGGGCGGTCCTGTCGACAGCGGTCGCGTCGCGACCCACGACGATGCCGGTCTCGCTGCGGGCGGCGGCCAAGAGGACAGCGGGGGACTCGATGCCGGCGCGGGCTCAACCGACGACGCGAGCGGCGCAGGCACCGATGCCGAGGCCGCAAACGATCCGCTCAACGCCCCCGCCCAGTGCACGAGCAAAGTGACCTGGACGAACGGCGAGGACCAGAACATGCGGCCGGGCGACGCCTGCCCGACGTGTCACAGCGAGTTCAATCTGGCCGGGACGCTGTACCCCACCGGCCACGAGCCCATCGATTGCGACGGCGTGGATGGCCTGACGTCGAGCGTCACGGTCGTTGTCACCGACGCCAGTGGCACGGCTCATATCCTCTACCCCAACGCGGTCGGCAACTTCTTCACCGAGATGACGTTTACGCCTCCTTTCACGGCGAAAGTGGTGGCCAACGGCAAGGAAAGATCCATGCTCACCCCTCAAACAAGCGGCAGCTGCAACACCTGCCACACGCAAACGGGCGCGAACGGCGCCCCCGGACGAATCACCCTTCCGCCTTGACGCATGCAGCACAGCCGGAGCGGGGCGGCACAAGGCGACAACGACAAGAAGGAGCCAGCAAATTGGCTCGCCCCTGCAAAAATCAAATGAGTTGACACGGGCTCTTGCGCCGCGGCAGGTCTGGGACGCAAGCTACACTCGGTACCCACGAAAGCGAGACGGAGAATCCCATGAAGAGGCACATCGGTCGGGCACGATCCCAGGGAGGCATGCTGGCCGTGCTTGCGGGCGCTTGCGTCTGGAGTTGCAGCGGGTCGGAGAAACCCGGCTCGACCCCCGAGACGACGTCGACCGGCCCGGGAACAGGCTCTCAAACCAGCACGACCGGCGGGGGCAGTACAGCGGCGACCGGCGGTGGCGTTTCCTCGAGCACCGCCACCACCGGCAATAGTGGTGCGTCTTCGAGCAGCTCGGAAACCGGCTCGAGCAGCACCGGCAGCAGCGCGGCGAGCAGCAGCTCGAGCGGGGTCGGCACGGGCACGGGTACCGGGTCCTCCGCAAGCAGCAGCACCGGCGGCAGCGGCTCGTCGAGCAGCAGCGCGAGCACGGGGGGAGCCCCGAGCGGCTCTGTGGCTTTTGCCTCCAACAACGTCGTCGTGACCGGCGTCCGTGGCATCACCGGCACTCCGGCACAGTCGACGATCAATTTGCAAAATGGAGGGCAGACTGCCGTGACCGTGACGAAGCTCGCGTTCAGCGGCACGTCGTCGCTCGCCGCGAACGGTGCGGGGGGAGGGTCCGTCTACAACGTGCAGACGGCCACGAACCAAAGCCTCTTTCAGACCTCCACCATGCTGCCGGCGACGATCATGCCCGGCGGCAATTTGGCCATCACCGTGCAAATGACGACGACGGGCGCGACCCTGCCGGCGGAGCCTACGGACGTGGGCAATGCGTACGACGACGGCTGCAACTTCTTGACGGACACGTTGACGGCGACGTTGAGCACGGGTTCCCCGGCGACGGCCACCGTCTATGGGCTGCTGCTGGTTCAGAATCCCGCCGCGGTCACCCCGCCCCCCGGGGCTGCCGGGTTCGTCGGGGGATACGAGGCGACGCTCGGACAGATCCTGACGACCCTGGGGTACAAGGTTAACGTCGGGGCGGCTCAAACCGACTGGAATCCCAACACGGCCATGGTCGCCACGATGCTCTCCATGTCCAACCCGCCCGCTCCGAACGAAATCACGACGACGGGCGGCAACCTCTTTGCCAAAGCCGGTAGCGGGATGGTGACGATGACCGTCGTGGCGCGGTTCTCTCCGGACGGATCCTTGGGCTTCGGCTACTACACGCCGGGGACCACCGCCCCAGCGCCCAACACGACCGCCGCACCGCTCGTGGGCACGATGCAGCTCGCATCGGACACGCAAACCTCGGACTTGGCACGGATGGTCTACCCTCCGCTCACGGGCACCACCAGCACCGGCGCGGCCGGCAGCACCGTCAGTTTCGATCCCGGTACCGGCTCCTTTGGTCTTTGGATCTATTCCGATCAGCTCACCCAGAAATTCAACGAGGGGGGCACCAAAACCAACGGCGACTACGACTACAGCGAGGACAAGTGGAATTCCCCCGCGGGTGTGCACCGCGTCAAGACGTTTCCGCTCGCGGATGCAACCGGCACGGCCATCTCCCAAAGCTATCTGGTCGCTGTTGAAGAAGCCTCGAACGGCGACTACCAGGACTACGTCTTCGTCCTGAGTAACGTCACCATCCCGCAGTAAGCCGAACCGTCGGGTTCGAGGTTCGCGGTCGAGGTCGGGGTCGGGGGTCGCCGCCTGCCTCACGCCTTTTTGGACGATCGCCGCCGCACGAGTGGCGCGGCAATCAGTGCGATGAACGCCGCCCCGAATCCGACGCTTGCGGCGGACGCGCGGGCGACTGGCGACGCGGCCGCGCAGCCTGCCCCGCCAGAAGCTCCGCCGGCAGGTCCGCTGGCGGCAGCCTCGGCCGGCGTACCCGTTCCGGCGACACCGCAGCTACCGTTGTAGACGGGACACTGCAAGTTGATGCTTTGGGTCACGTAGCGGATATTCGAGAGCTCCGACTGGTCCGCGGACGCTTGGAGCACGAAGTCGGTCGTCATGGCGGCGTGGGCAATGTCGCTTCGCATTCGCGTGACGCGGACACTCGGTCCGGTCAATCCGGCAAAGAGCGCGTTGACGTCCTCGGTCCTCACTTCTTCGGCGGACTCGAAGTCGCCGCTGTCGGCGCCCCCATCCGTACCGGCGTCCGGATCGCCCACCGGCAGGTAATCGATGCTCGGATCCGAGGGCGCGAGGCCTCCGCCGCCTAGGCCGTAGCCGTAATATTGTCCTCCGCTCAGGATGACGCCCGTGATGATTTGCTCGTTGAGGTCGAGCGAGCTCTCGATTTCCCAGCCCGCGTAGTTGAGCGCGGCCTCGTCGGCCGCCCGCAGCGTCGTGTAGTTGCTCGAGTTGGTGCTCCAGTCCCAGACGAGCTGGCTGTCGTCGATATGAAAGAACGGGAAATTCTGGGGTTCGTACCGTCCATCGCTCACCACCCAAATCGTGATCCCGACCTGCGCTCCCGTCCCGACGGAGGCCATGCGAAGCGGCAGAGAGAGCGAGGACCCGGCCGTCGTGACGCGGACGGGTCGCATCGCTTGGACGCCCTCGCCCGGCAAGAGCTTCATCGCGAGAAAGTCGAACCCCTCGCTGATGTACGCGTTGATGACCGGCAAGACCGCCGCGGGGATGTTGAACCCGTTTTGCATCAGCCAGTTGTTGAGGGCGCTCGAGTCGGTCGCATGCAATTGCACCGTCGCGTAGGGCCCCACGTTCTGTTGCTTGAGCACCGTCACGGCGCCTTCGCTGTTGCCGCTGGCTGCCGTAGCGGCGCCGCCGTTGAAGGCGGGGAACGCACAGCCCGCCGGAAACGGACAATTCTGGGCCGGCGCCGTGATCTGCGTCGCCGTCACGGCGTCGATCGAGTCGAACAGGACGTCCGCGCTGAGGCCCACCGTCACCGTTCCGTGGATCGGCAGGACCCATGCGAAGGACGCGGGGGAACCGGAGTACTCGATTTGGTCGTAGAGCGTCGACTGCGCCGGCGATACGGCGAGCAGCATGCGCTCGTCGGTGATGTCGGTCACCGTCTGGGTGGGTGGGTGAAAGCACCCGCCGCACGCAGTCGCGTCGTGTACCCCGACGAAGGCAAACGCCGACGTCGCCACCGAAATTCCCAACGCGGCTGCCAATCGATTCATGAGACCCTCCACGATGCAGCGTGCATCAAGCCCCACCTGCCCTTCAGCACGGATCGCGCCACCGCGTGCGGCCCCTTCGTTCGCTGCAACTCCCCCTAGGAATCTCGCCCCCGTGCCGTTCGGGTCGACGGGGACCCGGACGGGATTGCCCGGGAGTAGCTCACTTTGGCACAAGGACGGAGCGTGCGCTCGGGCACCCCAGCCGCGTGCCGAGCTGCGTCTCTCCCGATGGCGCGTCCCCTTGCGTGCGGTGGAGCGGGCTTTGCTTGAGAAGCGATCCATGACGCCGGATCGGGCCTTGGACGTGCCCCCGCCGTCCGGCTTGCGGCTCGTGCGGGTACTGCTCATCGCCTGGACGCTCGCCGGCTGCCGCCATCCCGATCCGACCCAGCTCATCGTGGGCATCCAAAGCGATCCGATGGGCGGCGTTGTGTCGGCCCTTCACATCTTGATCCGCGTGGCGGGCGTGGTGGCCCTCGACGAGTGGGTCAAGCCTCCGCGCGGGTCGAGAGTCGGCTTCCCCCAGCCCTTGGAAAGGAGGCTTTCCGGCGCGGGCAAGGGAACGGCAAAGGTGGACATTCAAGTCGATGCGATCGGCGACATGGCGGCGCCGGCCCCTCTGTTCAGACGCCTGTCGTCCACTCATTTCGTTCCGGGACGCGTGTCGCTGCTCCGCATCCCGCTCGAGTCGCGTTGCATCGTCTACCCGCCGACGCCGCGCGGGCAGAGCAAGGTTCCCGGGCCGCTGAGCGGGCCGGCGTGCAGCGAACCGGGGACATGCATCAATGGCGTCTGTCAGTCGCCCGACGTCCCTGCCAATCGCTTGGAACCCTATGCACCCAATTGGCCTGGTAACGCCCCGGACCGGTGCAAAGCGCGAAATGGCGGTCCGCCCGACTTACAGATCGGCACGGGCCAGTCCTACTACTTGCCCCTCGCCAAGGATCAGACGCTTCAGGCCGAGGCAGGCCCGCAAGGCGGTCACCACATCTGGATTGCCACACGCATGAAGAACCTGAAGGCCGCGGGATCGACGACGCGGATCGTGGGGGTGCAGCCCGAGACGGGGGTGACCATTCCCCCTACGACTCTTGCCTTCACGTACGCGCCGGACGAGGGGGGATACTGCAAGCTTTATGGGATACGCTATCAGCTCGACAACGAGGGAATCGACTACAAGCAGTTTCTCGGCAAACCGCTCGACGTCACAGTCACGGTGGCCGACCCGTCGGGCACGAACGCCAAGGCGACGACGCGCATCCAGGTCGCCCCGACGCTGGTGAACCCATGACGAGCGTCACGAAGTCGGCTCATCCGCGAAGAACCATGCGATGGATCGCCGGGGCCGTCGTCGCATCGGCCGTCGCCACGTTCGGCGGGCTTCTGGGCTGCCACCACTACGCATTGCCCGAGGTGCAGGCCACGGCGCGACAATGGCAACTGCTGGCGAGCGAACTGCCTTCGGCGTTGCTCTCGGTCAGCGGGCGATCGCCCAACGACATCTACGCCGTGGGGGCGGACAAAGGCCACGGTCCGCTCGTTCTGCACTTCGACGGGAAGGCATGGAGCGAGATCCGTACCGGCGGGCGCGGCGACCTGTGGTGGGTGCAGGCCCTTCCGAATGGGCCCGTCTTGATGGCGGGAGCCGGCGCGACGGTCCTGCGGTTCGACGGCCGGCGCTTCGATCGCATGCCCACGCCCGGTCTGGCACGGCAGACCGTCTACGGAGTCTGGGGGACGGATGCCGAGAACTTCTATGCCGTCGGGAGCGCGGCAGGGCGAAACGGGTTCATTTGGCACTACCACGACGGCGGGTTCGAGTCGGAGACCGTTCCGCTCGACGTTCCGCGCACGTCCAGCGGAGAGATTCCCGGGTTTTTCAAGGTCTGGGGCAAAGGCGAGGACGTCTGGGTCGTCGGCGCCGGCGGGGCCATCCTGCACCGGACGGGGCGATCGGCGTTCACGGTCGTCCCGACTTCGACGAAAGACACGCTCTTCACGGTCCACGGGGTCGGCGATCGGGTGATCGCCGTGGGCGGCGCGGGCAACGGCGTGCTGCTCGAAGCCGACAAGGGGGTCCTCCGCGACGCGTCTCCGCCGGCGGCCGGGCTGCTGCAGGGCGTTTTCGCGACGGATCGCGGCGACTGGGCGAGTGGGGAACGGGGCGCGATTTACACCCGCACGCGACCGTCCGGGGCTGCTTTTGCCGCCGTCGATCACGGCTTGGCGCTGCCCGCGACGTCGTCGCTTCACTCCATCTTCGTCGACGACACCGGTGGCGTGTGGTCCGCGGGCGGCAACGTGCTGAGTCCGGCGCTCGACGGCGGGATGCTCGTGCACTACGGGTCTGCCGTTCCGCCCGTCGTGATCGCCGAGGACGCGGTGCTGCCCGACGCGGGGACCGAGGTCGTCTGTCCAGCCTCCGTCGTGGCCGCGGGCAAGAACGGATCGATCGCGAGACGGTGGGACGAACAATCCCTCGCCGCGATTCGCCGAGACTTGCCAAGGCCGACGGTCCACGCGCGCAATCTCTTTCACGTTTCGGCCGCGATGTGGGACGCGTGGGCAGGATACGACCGCACAGCCAACGGCGTCTTCGTGCGAGAGCGGCATGCTTCACACGATGTGGACCGAGCCCGGCGTGCGGCCATCAGCTACGCCGCGTACGACGTTCTGATGCACCGCTACCGGCCAGCCGTCGGGGGCAGCACGACAGTCGCTTGCTTGCGCGCGGTCATGTCCGATCTCGGCTACGACCCCGACGACGTTCACGACACCGGCGACGATCCCGTGGCGTTCGGCAACCGTGTTGGCCACACCGTCATCGCGAAGACCGCCGCCGACGGCGCGAACGAAGCCGACGACTACGCGGACCCCTCGGGCTATGCGGCCCCCAACCCCCCCCTCCTCTACGACGGCCTGGGCGCTTCGCTCAAGGATCCCGATCGCTGGCAGCCGCTCAATCTTTCGCTCGCCGCCACGCAGAACGGCATCATCCTGCCGGCGGGCGTGCAAACGTACATCGGCGCGCAATGGGGAGACGTGGCCCCGTTCGCGTTGCGACGGTCGTCCAATGCCGTTCCGTGGCGCGATCCGGGTCCATGTCCGCGCCTGGGCCCGGACATGAAATCCTGGATCGTGGAAGTGATTCGCAAGACCGCGGCGGTCGACCCGTCCGATCCCACGACGATCGATATCTCCCCAGCCGCGTACGGCCACAACTCGCTTGGAGCCAACGACGGAAAGGGCTGGGCCAAAAACCCCGTGACCGGAGAGGCCTACCCGCCCCAGGTGGTCCGCCGAGCCGACTTCGCGAGGGTCATGGCCGAATTCTGGGCCGACGGGCCGAATTCGGAGACGCCGCCGGGCCACTGGAACACGATCGCCAACACCGTGAGCGACACCCCGGGCGCCGAGCGGCGCCTGTTCGGAAAAGGCGATCCGCTCGATCCGCTGGCGTGGGACGTGCGCCTCTACCTCGCCCTCAATGGTGCCGAGCACGACGCGGCCATCGCCGCTTGGGACATCAAGCGCCGTTTTACGACGGTGCGTCCGATCTCGCTCGTGCGCTGGATGGGAGGCAAGGGGCAGTCGTCCGACCCGAACGGCCCTTCCTACGACCCCGATGGGCTGCCGCTCGTCCCAGGATGGATCGAAGTCATTACGAAAGAGAGCAGCGCACCCGGAGAGCGGCACGCTGCCTTAGCGCCCTTCGTCGGTCAGATCGCGGTGCGCGGTTGGCTCGGCGAACCGGGCGATCGCGCTCGTCAGGTCTCCGGCGTGGGATGGGTCCGAGCTGTGGAATGGATCACCTACCAGCGGCGCACGTTCGTGACGCCCGCGTTTCCCGCCTTCATCTCCGGCCACAGCACGTTTAGCCGCGCGGGGGCCGAGGTCCTCGCAAGCCTCACCGGCAGCCCGTACTTTCCCGGTGGCCTTGGCGAGTTCGTCGCCCACAAGGACACGTTCCTGACGTTCGAAAAGGGGCCGACCACGGACGTACGCTTGCAGTGGGCTTCGTACTACGACGCATCCGACCAGGCGGGGCAATCGCGCCTTTGGGGCAGCATCCACATCGCGCCCGATGACTTCGCAGGACGCCGCGTGGGCCACCAAGTGGGCCTCGACGCCGTTGCGCTCGCGTCCAAGTATTACGCTGCAGAGACAAGCCCATCCCTTCGCAGATGAGATCCGAGGTCGAGGTCGGGGTCGAGGTCGGGGTCGGGGTCGGGGTCGGGGTCGAGGTCGGGGTCGGGGTCGGGGTCGGGGTCGGGGTCGGGGTCGGGGTCGGGGTCGGGGTCGATGGACGCGCGGCTCGACGGCATCTATACTTTTCGGGCGATTCGGTTACGGTCCTCGGCGCCTGTGCGGTCGCCGTTGCCGTGCGAACCCGCTCGCCGCCGCCAGAAGGATCCCGAAGTGAACGACGCGCCGAAAGCCACGATCGCCACGCTCGCATTCCTCGGTGCCCTGGCATCGGCGTCGATCGCGCGCGCGACCCCGGAGTTTCCGGGCGACGTCGACAAGTGTCTGAGCCTGACGGGGAGCAATACGGTCGAAATGCAGTATGCGCCCCTCGGCTGCCAGCTTTGCCACGTGAGCCCTGGGGGCAACCTCCCCATGTCCGACTTTGGCACGCTGATGTATGCGTTCGGAGCGTTGCCGTACCAGGGATCGGGGACCGCATGCAAAGCCATTACGGCCATCCAAAACAACGGGCATTACGGGCCGCTCATTACCGACATCACGAGCGACATCAATCCGAACACCGATAAGATCTTGGTCGACGCCCCGAAGACTCTGTACGGCTGCGGGCTCGCGTCGGCGGCGGTTTACGGGCCGGGCGCGGGGGTCGTCGGCGCGGTGTTCCTCGCCGTCTTCGGGCTCGGGTTCGCGCGCCGTCGGCTTGCGCGAACCGGCGCCTAAATTCGTCGTACCCGCGTGGCGCCGCGCCGAGCGGGTGCGATGGATCAAGCCACGGGGCGGTCCGTTCTTGCCGCGTGGCGCGCGACACTTCGCGATCTGCCGCGCACGCAACACGCGGACGGCCTCGACCTCCCCTGCGCGCTTGCGCTGGGCGGCAGGCATCGGGTTCAGAGAAACGCGTGAAGCTGTGCGAGCAACGTCGTCGCCGACGTGCGCGTCGAGCCGCTCGGCAGGTTTTGGAGCACCACATCGCCTCGCAAGTCGATGTGCGGTCCGAAAAACCACCACGCCGTCCCCCACCACCCGAACGAGGAGGGCATGCCCGAAAGATCCGAATTCAGAAACTCGCCGGTCGTGCTCAGGTGGACGCCCTGGAGGACTTCGACGTCGGCCTGCAGCATTCCGGCCAAGCCCAGCGTGCTTTTCGCGGCAATCGTCGGCGTGGCGGGCTGCGACACGATCGTCGCGTCCCATTCCGTCGTGATCACCAGCGGCAGCAACGGCGAATAGCGCCCGAAGACGCCGTGCGCCTGTCGCCAAGCGGGCGTCAGAAGCGTGATGTCGTCGGCGGCATGCGTGGCGAGCGAGCTCACCCCAACCCCAAGCTTCTCGATCGGCGCCCACTCGAAGTACCCGGCGTACCCGCGCTGGCGGAACTCATCGGGCGACACCTCGAAGTTGCCGGCAATGAGCATGAATTCGCCGCGCAGCGAGTTGCCGTTGTAGGCGGCGGCGGCGCCGTATTCCTGAGTCGAATCGATGTCCGTGCCGGTGGCGGTTCGAACCCAGTAGGTGTGCTCGACCGATCGAATGCCGAACGGCACGATCATTTTGCCCGCCCTCAGCGTCCAATCCTTGTCGGCGCCGAGATCCACCCCGACCCAGTGAACGCGCGAGATCAGGTTATCGGTTCCCGATCGCGTCAGCGAATCGGGCAAGTCACCTTGGGGGACGTACCCGACCGATGCATTCAAACGGATTCGGTCGGCGATCGTCACCTGACCTTCCAGGTCCGCCTGCATCCAGAGGAGTTCCGTGACCGGAGGGGCGCCGGGGCTCACCTCGTCGTATTCCGCGGCGCGAATGTCCCCCCCCAACAAGAGCGAATCCGGCAGCGTCACGGCGCCGAAGAGAAAGTTGCCGACGTCTCCGGGATCTTGGGTCTGAAGCTCGCTGCCGTAGCGTGTGCGCAGCAGCAGCTCTCCCTGCGCGCGCCCGTACGGCGTGAGCAAGCTGCCGCCGGACGGGTCGGCATGGCATGCGTTGCAGCCCGTGTACCCGTGCCGGATCATCCACGGGTACGCGTGCGCAGCCGAGGACCAAGTGAGCACAAACCCGACGGCACCGAGGACGATCGCAAAATGCGTCCACCACCGCCACGCGGAACGAATCGACATGGAAAAGCGGGCCTCTAAAATCCCACGTCCCTCTCTCACGCCCGGGCGCAGGAGTCCAGGTTCTAAGGAAGGACGATCCGGCCCGGCGCTCCGTTGGCGCCTTCCTCGGTGTGGCAGCTATTGCAATCGGTGACCATCTGAGGCGTCGTCATTGCAGTGGTTTTCCCATTGTAGGTGACCGTCGCGGTAATGGGCGGATTAATCGACGGGAGATAGTAGAAATTTCCAACCGAATTCGGCGTGAGCGTAATTTTGTCGTTGGTTGAGTCCGTGATCACGACGGTCAAACCCGTCACGTTGACCCCATCGCAGCCGTCCGGTTCGTGACCGGTTTTATAGACCGTGCCATCGATCGAAAGGGTTCCGCCATGGCACTCCGCACAGTTCAACCCGGGCTCCATGGTCGGGCCCGTGCCTCCCGTATACATCTTGCCGCTGCTGCATTCGACCGGTGTGTCGTACACGTAGACGGCGGCATCGGCGGCCGCGCCGCTGCTCGCCGACGACGATGAGGCGGATCCCAGGCTCGACGACGAACTTCCGTCGGTCGACGAGCTTCCCGACGATGAGCCCCGGCTCGACGACGAGCTTCCGGGAAGCGACGCGTCTCCTGCCGACGAGGCGTCGCTTGAGGGGGAGCCGGAGGTCGCCGACGAGTCACTCGCTGACGACCTGACCGCGCTCGATCCGCTCCCGTTCCCGACGGCCGAACCGGTTGCCGACGAGGCCGAAACGGTGGATCCCGCGCTCGCGCGACTCGTGTTCGCGCTGGACAGTCCCGCATCGCCACCGCTCGGATTGGACGCTCCGCTGTTGTCGTCGTCGAGTGCGGAGCCGGAATAACATCCGTACATGGCGACACCGGTGATCAGGAGTAGTGCGCGACGGGTCCTCAGCGATAGCGTCACGCGTGAATCACTCCGAATTGTCGAGCGTCGACGTCGGACGCCTGGGTAAATGGATGCAGAAATGCCGAAAAAGCAATTAATTCAAACCCAAGCAGCGACGCGTCGTCAGCACCGCGCGTCCGCCCCGACCTCCAGGCCTTCCACACAGAGGCGGTGTTCGGGGGCGATGACGGGAAGGGTCGAGAGGCGGCAAGCCCGGTCCGCGAATCAGGTAGGTAGATCCTATGTTGCATTTCATTCGACGCAATGTGAAAACGTGGCGCGGGGGAGTGTGCAACGGAAGAAGGACAATGCGAAAACCGTGCGACCCGAAGTCGGTGCATGGCAAAAGTCGATGCGCCTAAACGCGAAGAGATGCGTGATCGAAAAAGTCACGAATGAGGCGGATTTTTTTCGTGTTACCACCATTATCCATCGGTCGGTTCTCCGAGAAGACTCAGAGCCGGAGATGACGCCGATCTTGAGTAAGACAGCGCAAGTTGGCTATCGTCGGATGGGCAGCACTGAGGCAACGGCACGGGGGCGCATTGAAAGAAGTGGGCTGGCGTGCGCTTTTCGGCTCAATGGCGACCTCGGGTCAGTGCCGATCGCCGTCTCTCCTCGCGTCGTGTACGGTCGTTGCCTTCTCGCGCCGGGGTGACGGTACTGACGGCGAGGACTCCCGGGGGCACGGCTCGCGTGCACCCTGACAAGACGCTAATCGGTTGACGCGGCATGCCGCACGTCGGTACAAAAAGGTGATGACATGAGAAAATTGAAGGTCTCGGGGTTGCTTTCGGTGGCACTCGCCTCGACGATGGCGTGCGGTGGCTCATCGACGATTGTACCGGGTGATCAGTCGGGGGAGGATTCGGGCAACAACAACAACAACACGGCGTCGAGCAGCTCGGAGAGCACGTTCACCGGCAACTCGGCGAGCACCTCAACTGGGAACACGGTCGTGACCCCTCCGGCGGGCGAGGACTCTGGAAACAACGACACGGGACAGGACACCGGTGTGAATACGGGCATGGACACCGGAATGGACACCGGCATGAACACCGGCATGGACACCGGCATGAACACCGGCATGGGTATGGGGGGTATGGGTACGTCGACCTTCACGGGCGGTAAGGGCAAGGGCGGGGGAGGCACAGGGGCAGGAACGTCGACCTTCACCGGCGGTAAGGGCAAGGGCAAGGGCACGGGGGGCGGAACCGGGGTTGAAACCGGTGGCGGTACCGACACCGAGACGGGCACGGGCACGGGCGTCTAACTTCGCGTCAAGCCTCGCTAATGTCTTAGCGCTTGGTGCCTCGCCACCGAGCGGGGCACCTTTGATGCCGATAAGGACCGAAGCGCACTTGGAGCGGTCGTTTGGTCGCGCCGCTACAAAGCATTACGCCTGGCAAACCGAGCACCCGTACGTCGCTCGGCGCGAACGTGAGCTAGTGCACTCCGCGTTCATGCCGTTAGGCTCCCGGGTGCTCGATGTTGGCTGTGGCGAAGGAGCCACGCTCCGCCACCTAGGTGAACCCGAGGGAGCGACGGGGATCGATCTCTTCGAAGAAAAAATCGCGTTCGCCCAGATCACGCTCCCGCGCTGTCGCTTCGTCGTCGGTTCCGTGTACGAGCTCCCCTTCGAAGACCGCGCATTCGACCACATTGTGGTGCGCGACCTGGTGCACCACCTCGACGAGCCCGAGCGCTTCGTCGCGGAGTGCGCACGCGTACTCGTCCCCGGTGGGCGAATCGACGTGCTTGAGCCCTCTCGCGGAAACCCCCTGGTGGTCGCACACGCCCTTGCGCTTCCCGTAGAGCGGGGCGAGCTCCGCTCGACCATGCACTTTCTTACCCGACTGCTTGTGCCGCGCTTCCGAGTCGTTTCCCAATCTCGCTACCAGGCGATGCCGATTCACCGCATCGTCTTCCACCCCGATTTCGGACGTCCCCGGCTCGCCGAGCACGGCGGCGTGAGGGCTCTCGTCGCCGCCTGCGAGCGGCTCGCGACGCGTTGGCTGCCGCGCGTGTTGTGGGCGTACTTGCACGTGAGGGCCGTTTCGAACGCCGCCTGAGGGCCCCAGACGTCGAGGCTTTTGGAAGCGGTTAAGAAGGTTTCATGAGCGCCGTGGATTCCATGGCTCGCATGAGGCACCTTCTTCCGCGCCTACCCGGTTTTCCGCACTCCATCGTATTCGAAGCCTGCGGCCGATTGACACTTGTAGGTTTCGCCGCTTCGAGCGGTTTGCGGATCTTTGTCTATCCAGGCCAACTTCGGGCACCATCGGCCCATGCGCTCGAAGGCCAAGCCTACCGCCGCCAAGCGGATCTCTCCCAAGAAGAACTCTTCGAGGAAGATCACTCCCAAGAAGATCACTCCCAAGAAGAACTCTTCGAGGAAGATCACTCCCAAGAAGATCACTCCCAAGAAGACAAATCCAAAACAAGTCGCTCCCGAGAAGATAATTCCAAAAAAGACCAGTCCCAAGAAGACCCCACGCAAGACGATGCAGCAAGCCATGATCCGCTGTCTTCCGCTTCGACTGAAAGGCAAGGCCGAGCTCTTCTTGCCCGCCGTACCCGGGTTGGTTGACCACTACGTCGAGGGGTTCAGCGAGGGTTGGAGGGCTCTCGGGCGCCCCTTCAGCCCCAAGGACACAGACTACTTTCGTCACGTGCTGAGCCAGACTCTCCGGCAGGCGTTCGAAGAATCTCCGTACTCCAGTGTGCACGTCATCTACGAAACCGACGAGCCTGCAAAGGCAACAATCTCGTGGAAGATGGGGATTCGTCATTCATCTCTCGCAGACGAGTATGCGATGTGGGTCGCCGAGCGTCCTCCGCCGCTTTTTGGGCACCATCCCGATGCCAAAGTGATGAACCTGGCGCGTTCCCTAGGCCCCCCCGGTGAAATCGCTGTGCTCGACGTCGGCGCCGGCACCGGTCGCAACACGATTCCGCTGGCGAAAGAGGGCTTCCAAGCCGATGCCGTCGAGCTGACGGCTCCCCTCGCCAACATTCTTCGCCAAGCCGCGGAAACGCAACATCTCTCGATTCAGGTGTATGAGGGAGACGTCTTCGATCCATCGATATCCGTCGCTCAAAACCATTACCATCTGGTGCTGCTGGTCGAGGTCGTCTCGCACTTCCGAAACAACCGGCAGTTGAGGGCAGTGTTCGAGACCGCCAACCGCCTGTTGGTTCCGGGCGGGTTGCTTTTGTTCAGTACATTCCTGCCGACGCCTGGATACGACCCGGACGAAGTGGCGCGGGAGATGAGCCAAGTGATGTGGAGTTCCCTTTTTACTCGCCGCGAATTGCACGACGCGGCGGTCGGACTCCCGTTCGACACCGTTTCGGACGAATGCGTTCTGGACTACGAGCGATCGCATCTTCCGACGGAGCAATGGCCGCCGACGGGCTGGTTCGAGGGGTGGGCGGCGGGACAGGACGTATTTGACCTGCCAAGAGACGAATGCCCGATAGAGTTGCGTTGGCTAACCTTCCGAAAACGGCCCACCTGACGAAGGCAAACAAACGGTGCAGGGGGACGTGACGGTTCCCGCGTCGCGCCGAATCGAGTAAACCCGCGCGGACTCGGTACGCGTGGAGATCGCGGCCTGCACGGCTGGCGAGATCTCGGGGTCGGTGAATATGAACGAAAAAATCGCCGTCATCGGTCTCGGTTATGTCGGACTTCCCGTCGCGCTGGCGTTTGCCCGCAAGTTTGCGGCGACCGTCGCGTTCGACACCCACGGTGAAAAACTGGACGAGCTTCGACGCGGATACGACCGCAACCACGAAGCGCTGCCCGACGATCTTCGGTCGACGAGCGTGCAATGGACGAGCGACCCCGCCGATCTGCGCGGGTGCACGTTTTTCGTCGTCGCCGTACCGACTCCGGTCGACGACAATGACGTTCCCGATCTGACGCCGGTGAAACGGGCGAGCGAGACCGTGGGACGCGCGCTGTCGCCGGGAGCCGTGGTCGTTTACGAGTCGACGGTCTATCCGGGCGTCACCGAGGAAGTCTGCGGTCCCATCCTCGAGCGCACGAGCGGTTTGACTCGCGGAGTCGACTTTACGGTCGGCTATTCACCTGAGCGCATCAATCCGGGTGACAAGCAACACACGCTCGAAAAAATCACGAAAGTGGTGAGCGGCGAGGATGCCGAGACTCTCGATCGCGTCGCGGCCGCGTACGGGGCGATCGTCGACGCCGGCGTCCATCGCGCTCCGTCCATCAAGGTCGCCGAAGCCGCAAAAGTGATCGAGAATACCCAGCGCGATCTCAACATCGCGCTCATGAACGAGCTCGCGATCATCTTCGACCGATTGGGCATCCGCACGGCGGACGTCCTCGCGGCCGCGGCAACGAAGTGGAACTTCTTGCGGTTCTGGCCCGGCTTGGTGGGGGGCCACTGCATCGGCGTGGACCCGTACTACCTGACGATGAAGGCGCAGCAACTCGGGTATCAGCCCGAAGTGATTTTGGCGGGACGGCGCATCAACGACAACATGGGCGCATACATCGCTCAACGTGTCGTGAAACTGCTCGTCCATGCCGGCATTGCCGTCAAAGGCGCACGCGTCGGAATTCTCGGCCTCACGTTCAAGGAAAACTGCCACGACATTCGCAACAGCAAAGTTCCCGATATCGTTCGCGAGCTGCGCGCATTCGGAATCCATCCGTTGATGCATGACCCGCTCGCGAGCCCCTTGGAGGCGATGCACGAGTACGACCTGCGCCTGACCGCGTTCGAAGAGCTGGTGCAGCTCGACGCCGTCGTCCTGGCGGTCCGCCATGCCTGGTACCTGAACCTGGGCGCCGATCGTCTGCTGTCGACGGTGCGCGACGGCGGCGTCGTCGCCGACGTGAAGAGCGTTTTCGATCCGTCCTGCGCGAAGCGAAATATTTTCTACTGGTCGCTCTAGTCCACCGCAGTGGATGCACCATCAAGCCATCGCTGCGCCATGGTTTTGCTTCGCGATCGGCGGGCGGTGACAAGATGAGGCCCTTGGGCTCCGCCCAAACTCGCGAATTCGCTCGTGCACCGCCCGCTCCGATGCCTTGTCGCTACCTCCCACGCGGCGAGGTCCTCGGTCAACCGGCGTCCACGGCCGCCGGTTGCCTCCTCAATCCGCTCCCCCGTCGTTGGCGTCGTCGGAATAGCCGCCGTCCTCGCCCGCCTCCGCTGCGATCTCGCCGGCGTCAGGCTCGCCGCCGTCCTCCTCCGCGTCGGGCGAGGAAACGACGTCCGGCGTCGAAGTGGCGTCCGGCGTCGAAGTGGCGTCCGGCGTCGAAGTGGCGTCCGGCGTCGTCTGAAGCGCGTCGGGGGTCGTGCTGTCGCTCGCGTCCGCCGGGACCGTCGCGTCGGGGCCACTTGAGCCGCTCTCGCTGGCTGCGTCGGCGACGGGCCCGGCCTCGACGCCCGCGTCGACGCCAGGCATGTGGGAAATCCAAGCCACGACCGAGGCCACGTCCGTCGTGTCGACGAAGCGCGATGCGATGGGAGGCATTTGAAGGAGGCCGCGCTCGCTGATGAGTTGAACGATCGCGCTCGCGTCCGGGTCTCCGGGCTCGATGCGGGGTATGCCCGCAACGCTGCCCGAAACGCACGGTACGTTGATCGTCGTGCTCAAGTCGTTCCAGCTCGTCGTCGTCGCGGGCGATCCATTGAGCTGCGTCGGATCGAGTCGCAAGAGCATCCCCGCGGCGTAGGCCTGCGCGCTCTGATTCGAGTTGTGGCACGTCACGCCGCAGTTGATGTGCAGCCACGACAAGGCCGGACCATCGAGCCCCGTCCCGTCATCGCCGATGAACAGATTGACCTGCGTCGGCGCCGGCGTGACGAGATTGTTCACGACGAGCTGCAGTAGGGTAAGCCCGGTGGCTCCGCTGAGACCGAGCGACACCTGCTCGAACCCCAGGATGCGATCTTGTCTTCCCTCGTGACAGTAGAGGCAATCGTCGTTCGTGGGGATGACCCAGGTGCCGCCGTCGTCGCCCACGGGTACGGGCGATCCGTAGTTGATCGTGGCTTCTGTTAGCTCCGTGTTCCAGGCGTAGGTGGCGTAGACCCAGAAGCTCGGATTCGCGTCGATTTTTTGGAACATCCGCGTTTCGACGCGCACCCCTTCGTAAGTGAACTGCTTGAAGAGTTTCGTTCCGACCGGGAAGGTCCACTCGTTCGGATCGCTCACGTCGATTTGCTGGCCCGGCGGGAGCTCGATCCAACGCTCCTTCGTGGCGCCATCCGACCAAAGGGGGACCGCCGGGGCATACGGCTGCGCGTTGGGCGACAGGGTCAGAGTCGCAAAGTCCGAATAGAGCCCCGTGCAGGCCAGTGTGGTCGGAGGCACGCCGGCATCCGCGCACGGGTCCGCTGCGTCGGCCGCATTGGCCACTTCGGCGTCGGCATAGGCTCCCGTGGAACGGGCGCCCGACTCGACGAGCGGGGCGGCGAACCGATCGCTCGCCGCATCTCCTCCTCCGCTGGTTTCTTCGCCGCTGCCGCCGCCGCACGCGGTAGCCAGGCCGACGACGGCGCTGGCGATGGCGATGCGTTTCATGGAGACAACCGCGGCGGGCTACTGAGGGCTATTCGTCCGCGCCGGTGTCGGGCGTGCTCGCCCCCGTATCGGGCGTGACCGCGCCGGTATCGGGCTCACCCGCTTCGGCGGAAATCGTGGCATCGAACTCGAAGCCACCATCTCGGAAGGGGAACCCGCCATCCCCGAAGGGGAAGCCGCCGCCGTCACCCCGGCGTCCGCGAGGACCGCCGTCGCCCGGCGGCGCGCCACGGCCGCCGAAGTTCTCGGCTGGGGTACCATTTTGCGATTCGGGCGTGATCGCGCGCAAATAGGTGATGATGGCCGCTTGCTCCTGGGGTGTGGAGATGTCAGACCATTGATGGAACGAGTGCCACGTGTCGTAGGCCCATGTACCGCATGGCTCGGTGCCTCCGTCGCTTGCCATCCCGATGAGGGGATCGGTTCGCGTGGGTTGAGGCGGACCGTAGTTGGGGGGGCCGGCGTCGCACGCGGCATTGATCACAGACGGATCCCAATAACCACCGTCCGTTGGCGGGGGCTGCGTCGGAGTCCAGCCGGGAACGTTGCCCTGAGTGAAGATCCCAACCAGGACCTGGTCGCTAAAGCCGCCCGTCTGCTCCGGCGAATGCGCCACCTGTCGGTAGGGTCCGGTTGTCGCCGTGGGTCCATGGCAGTTCGTGCACGCGGTCCCGCCATCCTTCTCGTAGACGCTGCCGGCGTCGCCTGTCCCCGCGAGCAGTGCGCCTTCGCCCGTGCGCGTTCCGGTCAACGTGATGTTGTCGTTGTAGCGCGCGCTGCCAAGCGTCCACTCGGCCTCGGTGGTGGCCGTAATGGTCAGAGTGGACGCACCGCAGGTGCCATCGTTTTCGAGTGCGTAGACCTGGATCGTGCCGAGCTCCCCCGCGTCGCCGTCCGAGCCTGCCCCGACGCCCTGGACGGTGATCATGACCCCTGGCAGGTCGTTGAACGACTGGGGGACGAGGATAGCCTGACTCGAATCTCCCACACACCAGGTGGTCCCAGGGTTGCCGTCATCGGTGATGGCTGGAATCGAGAACACGTGCGCCGTGCTCCCCGGGATGAACGCGGAATACATCGGGGTGAAGTCGATCTGATCGACTGGGGTCGCGCACGCCGCCGCGTATGCGGCAGGAGGACACGTCCCCGTGACGACGCTGCTGGCGTCGGTCGTCGCGTTGCCGCCGGCGTCCACGCCCGCATCGCTCTCGTTCGTGGCCGTGCTCGTGCCCGTATTCGTGTTCGTGTTCGTATTCGTCGTTGCCGAGCCATTCGTGGAGCTGCTGCAAGCGACGAGGCCGCTTCCCAGCGCCACGATTCCGGCGGACAAGCCAAGTACGGATGCTCTTCTGCCTAACACCAATTTCATGGGGTACATGTGTAGCTCCGAGCGAAAGGGGGTCAACGACGCGTGGTCAGCCCATACGTACCGCTCGTCATCAAAGGGCAGGCAACCGTACTGCCCGTGCGCCCGATGAAGCCCGCCTGCGAGGTGTGCCTGCCTGCACATGTCCCCCGAGAAACCAAGGAACCCACATTCCGAGTGTGAATTTGTAAATATCGTGTTGAAGTCGAGAACCCGATTATTCGTCGATGCTCTCGCGAATCCGGTTGGCGTCGATTTGGGTGTCCCAATTCCAGCCCGCGCACAACATTCCTGGAACTGACTGGGCGAGTTTGGCCGCGAAGCTCGTCATGGCTTCGTCTAGGCTGACGCCGGAGTACTGCATCGCGACCGACGCGACCGAGCGGGACTGCGCCACCGAGTAAAGCGATGCGGCGATATCGAGCACGTTGGTGTCGATGCTGCTTGGGGGCTTGGACGTCGCTCGCGAGGTGCCGGCTCCCCGCATGCCGCGGCCACCGCCGCGGCCACCGCCCATTCCTTGCGTCGGCGCGCCCGGCGGTGGGCCGCCGTCCGACGCGACCCGTCGAGGAAGAGCCCCCGCATACGTCAGCACCAGGACCAAATCGCCCTTCGCGGCGGGCGCGATTTGCGTCAAGAGATCGTCGGTCGGCCCATTGGCGCGCGTGTATCCGTCGATCGCGTCAGCCAAAGCTTCATGATTGGCCCCGAGCGCGTCGTAGCCGACGTCGCAGCGCTCGGCCCCGAGCGCGGAAGCCAGGTGAGGCCGGAGGGTCTCCCAGCCGCTCGACGACATGCGACCGTCCTTGAAGACGCCAAGCACCGAGACCGTGCGGCGGGTTGCCGCAAAGTCGGACGCGAATTGGACCGTGAATCGCGTGTCGCCGGTATCGCACCCGACCATCGCGGCGGCGAGCAGCACAACGCGCCAAAAGGTCGGCTCACCGGTTGCGACCGACATGACGGTGACGTGCCTTTAGGCTGCCCCCGAGCAACTCGCCAACCCAGAGCCCGCAATCCCCGATCCCAACGCCGGACAGGGACCCAGACGACCCCCGACCCCGACCGCGACCCCGACCCCGACCGCGACCCCGACCCCGACCGCGACCCCGACCCCGACGACGCCCGACCCCGACCCCGACCGCGACCCCGACCCCGACCCCGACCCCGACCGCGACCCCGAC
>JBEKOY010000018.1:0-59960 GCA_049521295.1 Polyangiaceae bacterium
GGCTGGGGCCTTCGTGCCATCGTGGCACCCTCGTTTGCCGATATTTTCAAGCAAAACGCGATGAAAAACGGGCTTCTTCCGGTCGCCGTCGACGCGGTCGTTCATGCTCGCGTGGTCGCCGCACGACGCACCGATTCGCGCGCGCGCCTCACGGTCGACCTTCCGGCTCAAACACTGTCGCTCGACGGCAAGCCGATCGCGCAGTTCGGCATCGATCCGTTCGCCAAGCAGTGTCTCGTACACGGCGTGGACGAGCTCGGGTACCTGCTCGACCGCGTCGGAGACATCGATCGTTATGAAGCCAGTCACGCCTGACTCGATCCACCTCTACGACACGACGCTGCGCGACGGATCGCAGCGCGAAGGGGTGAGCTTGTCGGCACTCGACAAGATTCACATCGCACGCATCCTCGATAAGCTCGGAATCGATTTCATCGAGCTCGGATGGCCGGGATCGAATCCCAAAGACGTCGAAGCGTTCGAGCGCGCTCGGGACATCCAGTGGGAGAATGCCACGATCGCGGCGTTCGGCTCCACGCGACGCGCAGGCACCACCGCAGAGGACGATCCCCAAGTAGCTGCGCTGTTGGCGACGGGCGCACTCGTCTGCACCATCGTCGGCAAATCGTCGCTTTTCCAGGTTCGCGAGGTGCTGCGCGTCAGCGCCGACGAGAACCTGAGAATGATCGCGGAAACGGTCGCCCTCCTCGTGAGCCGCGGGCGTCGGGTCGTCTACGATGCCGAGCACTTCTTCGACGGCTGCCGGGCTGACGCCTCCTTCGCGATGGAGACGCTCCGGGTTGCGGCGGGCGCAGGCGCCGAGGTCGTCGTGCTTTGCGACTCCAACGGCGGCACTCTGCCCTGGGAGATCGAGCAACGTGTTCGAACGGTCACCCGCGAGCTCGCCGGACCCGTCGGCATCCACGCCCACGACGATACGGGCTGCGGCGTAGCCAATTCGCTGGCCGCGGTCATGGGTGGCGCCACGCACGTGCAGGGGACCGTGAACGGCTATGGTGAAAGGTGCGGTAACGCGAACATGTGCACGATCGCACCCACGCTCGAGCTCAAGCTCGGGCGACGCTGCTTGCGCGACGGGGCCTTGGTGGAGCTCACTCACGCCGCACGCGAAGTCGCCGAGGTCGCCAACATGGCGCCCGACGCACACGCACCGTACGTTGGCCGCAGCGCCTTCGCGCACAAGGGTGGAATTCACGTCGCAGCGATTCGACGCCATCCTCGGGCCTACGAGCACGTCGATCCGGCACTCGTGGGCAACCGTACGCGCGTGGTGGTGAGCGAGCTGTCGGGGCGCGCAAACGTCATCGCAAAAGCCGAAGAGTACGGCATGACACTGGAAGGCGGCGGGGATCAGGCCGTCTTGCGCGGCGTCAAGGAGCTCGAGGCGCGCGGCTACGCTTTCGAGTCGGCGGACGCGTCGATCGCGCTGCTCATGCGCCGGCAGTTGCCGGGCTACGCGCCTCCGTTCGATCTGCTCGATTACAAGGTGATCGTCCACAAGCGAGCGGCCGACGACTCGTACGCCGATGCAGCCATCAAGATTCGCGTCCAAGGCACGGCCGTGCACACCGCAGCCGAAGGCAATGGGCCGGTAAGCGCGCTGGACGCGGCGCTGCGAAAGGCACTTTCCGGGGCCTATCCGGCGGTCAACGGCATCCGGCTCGAGGACTACAAGGTCCGCATTCTGGACGGTGTCGTCGGCACGTCCGCCACGGTGCGCGTCCTCATCGAAAACGGCTTCGGCGAGGAGCGGTGGACTACGGTTGGCGCATCTTCGGACGTCATCGAGGCCTCCTGGCTCGCGCTCGTCGACGGGATCGAATACGGATTGGCCGTCGCGCGGGACGCGGCAAACCGGATGAAGGTGCAAGAGACATGATGGCGAACTTGGTCCTCCTGGCGGGTGATGGCATCGGTCCGGAGATCGTGGCCGAAGGCCGGCGCGTGCTCGATCGGGTTGCAGCTCGGTTCGGACACCGATTCGCGTTCTCCGAACAGTTGATCGGCGGCGCGGCGATCGACGCGACAGGAGACCCGCTGCCTGCCGACACCGTGTCGGCCTGTCGAGGCGCCGATGCGATTCTGCTCGGCGCCGTCGGCGGTCCGAAGTGGGACGACCCCCGCGCGAAAGTCCGCCCGGAGCAGGGGCTGCTCGGCATACGTCGAGCACTCGGTCTGTACGCGAACCTTCGGCCCGTCCGGGTTCACCCGGCACTCGCCGACACGTCGCCCCTCAAACCGGAGCGGATCGAAGGGGTCGATATCCTATTCGTGCGCGAACTCACCGGTGGATTGTATTTCGGCAAGCCGCGCCTGCGCGAGACCGTGGGAGGTCGCACCCGCGCCGTTGACACGCTGGAGTACACGGACGAGGAGATCCGCCGCGTGGTGCGACTGGCCTTTCGGCTCGCCGCAGGACGGCGCAAACTGGTCACCTCCGTCGACAAGGCAAACGTGCTCGAGTCGTCGCGCTTGTGGCGTGAGATCGCCATTGAGGTGGGGGCCCAGGAACCGGCGGTACGGCTCGAGCATCAGCTGGTCGACTCGTGCGCCATGCGGCTTTTGACTGCCCCCAAGGGCTTCGACGTGGTCGTGACGGAGAACATGTTCGGTGACATCTTGACCGACGAAGCCGCGGTGCTGGCCGGCTCGCTCGGCCTTGTGCCGAGCGCATCGCTCGGCGAGGGAACACGCGGCCTGTACGAGCCGATCCATGGATCCGCACCGGACATCGCGGGAAGAGGAATCGCCAACCCGCTGGGTACGATCATGAGCGTCGCGATGCTACTTCGCCACTCCTTGGGGCTCGAGAGCGAGGCACGCGCCGTCGAAGATGCTGTCGATGCCGCAATCACGTCCGGCGCACGTACCGGAGACATGAGTCGCGATCGCGCGATCTCGACTCGGGAGATGGGTCGCGCGGTCTGCGACGGCATTCGATGACCGTGCCCCTCCGCGTGCCTTTGCGGGACGGACCGAGTGTGGCATGGTGCGCGGGCGATCCGAACGCGGTGAGGTAGCCAAGTGGTCAGGCAGCGGATTGCAAATCCGTTATACGTGGGTTCGAATCCCATCCTCACCTCTCCAGTAATTCCAGGCGGTTCGCGTCCGTCGATTCCAGGAGAGTGCGACTGCGTTTGCACCTCCGTTTGCACCCCGACCAGAAGGCGGGCCGGCTCCCGCACGGTCGGCCACCCAAGAGCTTGCTCCGTGTGCGTCACAGCGCTCATAATGTTTGGTCTCGCGCGCGGCCGCTCGTCCCCGCACGCTCTCGAGTTCGACGTCGTGACGCACAACCCCGAGGACGCGTACCGCAAGGCCGCAGAAGCGGTCGACATGGTGCTTGCTGACGATTTGCGTCGTGGTGGCGCCGCTGCTCGCGTTGCCGGACGCCGATGAGCGAAAGTTACTTCGCGGTCTGCCGCCGCTTTCTGTCAACGTGCATCGACACATTGTTACCCAGGTGACACGCTTCTATCCTTGACAGCGCGTGAGGTCATCCGGGCGCTCACCCGGAAACGGCGCCGTCGAGGTGAGGCAAGTTGGATCCCATAAACGCTTCGTGAGCGCCTGCGGCGAATGCGCGACGACGGTCGCAATGCACCCGGGAGACATCAAGAAGGGCACGCTGCACGCGATCGAGCGAGCCATGGAGCCCTGCTACGGGAAAGGATGGCTGACAAGGTGAGACGATTCGCGGTGACGTTCGAACCGGACGAGGGGGGCTGGCACGTATCCATCCCAAGTGTTCGCGGGTGCGTCACGTGGGGGCGCTCTCTCGAGGCCGCGCGGCGCTACATCCGAGAGGCGCTCGCGACGTGCGTGGACGTGCTCGGGCCCGACGCTGAGACGATTGCGCGGTCGGCCGAGTTGTCCGAACGCTTCAAGCTGCCGCCCGCACTCCGCGCGAAGCTCAGTGAGTACCGGCGTACGCAAAGGGCGGCCGATCGAGCCGACGCGGCTCTGCGCAAGACTACCCGCCAGGCCGCCGCGGCGCTCACGGGCAAGGCCCGTATCAGTTTGCGAGATGCCGGCGCCTTGCTCGGTCTATCGCATGAGCGGTTGCGCCAGCTCGCATCGTCGCGGCCATGACCCACACCTTTGACATCGTGGCCGGCCAGCCCGTGCCCGGGCGCCGTTTGCAGCGGCCCCGAGCCTGACCAGGAGTACGAGTCCCGATGACCACGAAGGTACAACGCGAGAGCGCCGACGTACACGCCGGGACCCTCATCCGCACGGCGAGCGGCCACTACTTCGCGCAGTTCTCGATCGGTGGGGGGGGCAGCGCAAGGGCACCCTGCTTCGCACGTGCGAGACATCTGCGCGGCACATTCGTTACGCTGGCGCTTGCGGCCGGGCGCACTGAGGCGTGGGTCACCGACCGTACGGGGCATCGGTCGAGCGCGATGATCTACCTCTACAAGCGCGCCGCGCGGACAGCTTCAGAGCTGGGCCTCGGATGGCTCGCGCCCCTCGACGAGTCGATACCGGAGCTATCTTCGGGCCCACGTCAAGGCGCAAATGGGGTGCAAACGGGTAGCCCGACAGGTCGCGGCCGGTCGCCTGGCAGATCGAAAACGTCGGGAAAGTCACACTTCGCGACCGGCCGGGTCACGTCTGCGGCAATTGCAAATCCCTTATACGTGGGTTCGAATCCCATCCTCACCTCCCGACCCATTTCTGGCGGCCGTGACACGGTTCGATCGAATCCGGCGCGGCGCTCACCGCACGAGGTCGCATGCCCCGCCGGCCGGATCGCCGCGTGTGACGCGGTGCGGGGCTAGGCCCGATGCTGCAGGCGCTCCTCTTCGACATGAACGGAGTCATCGTCGACGACATACCGTTCCACGAACGCGCATGGATAGCGCTGGCCGCACGGCACGGCCGCACGCTGACTCCGGACGAGTTTCGGCGAGAGATGAGCGGCCGGCGTAACCGCGACAACATTCGTCACATTTTCGGCGAGGCCCTCTCGGACTCGGAAGTGCACGCCTATCAGGTCGAAAAGGAAGAGGCCTACCGCGACGCGTACCGCCCGCTTCGTGCGCCGCTCCCGGGACTCGTCCCCTTCCTCGTCGTAGCGCGCGCGGCCGGGCTGCGGATCGCCGTCGCAACGTCAGCTCCGAAGGAGAACATCGACTTCGTCCTCGACGGGCTCGACCTCCGACGGCAATTTGACGTCGTCGTGGGCGAAGCGGAAGTCACACGCAGCAAGCCCGATCCCGAGATCTACCTGACAGCGGCGTCGCGGTTGGGCGTGGATTCCGCCGGATGCATTGTGTTCGAAGACTCGCTTGCGGGCATCGCGTCCGGGCTGGCGGCCGGGATGCCGGTGGTCGGCGTGACGACCACGCACACGCCGGACGAGCTTCGCGACTGCGCACTCGTGATAGCCGACTTTCGTGACCTGACGATCGCGGCGCTCGCGCGGCTTGCGTAGGTCGGCCAAACGGCTCCGGGACTCAAGTCCCGACGGCTTCGGGCCGAAAGCCTAGGAGCAATCCAGAACGGCAGACCCCCGGACTTCGCCGCGGGCGAGCCGCTCGAGCGCGATGTTCGCGTCTGCCAGGGGGTATACCTCGCGCTCTGTTCGCACGGGAATGCGCGCGGCGAGATCGAGGAATTCGACGGCGTCCCGTCGCGTGAAATTCGCCACGCTCCGCAGCGATCGCTCCCACCAGAGATCCGCATACGGCATCTCGGGCAAGCGGTCGAGATGGATCGCGTTGATGGCGACGGAGCCTCCGCGATCCACGGCGCGAAGCGCAGCCGCAACGACGCTCCCCGCCGGCGCAAAGGTGATCGCGGCATCGAGCGGCTCGGGAGGCCTGTCGTCGTATCCGCCGGCCCATTCGGCCCCGAGAGCAAGAGCGCGGGCGCGCTCGCCCGCCGAGCGAGTGCACACGAAGACGCGACAGCCCCAATGACGCGCCACTTGCACGGCCAGCGTCGCGGATGCCCCGAAGCCATAGAGACCGAGCCGCCCTCCCGGCCGAATCCCGCTTACCTTGAGCGATCGATAACCGATGACCCCACCGCACAGAAGAGGGGCCGCATCGAGATCGGCGAAGCCGTCAGGCAGCTTCAGCGCGAAGTCGGCGCGCGCGACTGCCATGCCCGCGTACCCTCCGTCCCGGTCCCAGCCCGTGAACTCGGCGGCCTCGCACAGGTTCTCTCGCCCGTCGCGGCACCGGACGCACGATCCGTCCGTTCCGGCAAGCCACGCAACGCCGGCTCGTTCGCCTTCACGCCAGCCGTCGACGCCGCTGCCGATGGCCTCGACGCGACCGACGATCTGGTGTCCGGGAACGATCGGCAGCCGGCGAGCGACGAGTTCGCCCTCGCAGATCTGCAAGTCGGTGCGACAGACGGCGCAGGCCGCCACCCGGAGCAGAATCTCACCGCTGCCGGGCGCGGGAACGCTTCGTTCGACGGCACGCAGGGGATGGGCGCTCGCGGCGGCCGGCTGGACGAGCTGCATGACGCGCATCGGAAGACTCGACATTCACGAACCCCGCGGCAAACGCTTGCGCTCGAGACGCCGAACTCCGCCGGCGTCGGCGACGAGCACGACGTCGGCCCGACCGATGAACAGGCCGGCCTCGACGACACCCGGGATTGAATGCAGCGCACGATCCAATTCGAATGCGTCGTCGATTGGCCCCGTCTTCAAATCATAAATGAAATTGCCCGCGTCCGTCCGGAACGGCTTGCCGCTGGACAAGCGGAAGATGGGTTGTCCGAAACGCGCGAGATGCCCCGAAGTCGTCACGTGCGCGAATGGCAATACCTCGACGGGGACGGCTCGGCGCTCGCCGAGCCGCGTCGACATCTTGGTCGCGTCGACGATCACGATGTTCCGCGCCGAAGCGTAGTTGACGATCTTCTCTCGCGCGTGAGCACCGCCGCCACCCTTGATGAGATCGAGCTCTGCGCTCACTTCGTCGGCGCCGTCGACGGTGGCGTCGATCGACCATGGACCGTCGTCCGCCAAGAGCGGAATCGCCAAGCTGGCCGCGTGGACCCGCGTGGACTCCGACGTGGGAACACCCACGATACGGAGCCCGTCGCGAACGCGGGCCCCGAGCTCTTCCACGAACAGCTGGGCTGTCGAGCCACTGCCCAGGCCGATGATGCGGCCATCGCCGATCTCGCCCAAGGCCGCGCGCGCAGCCATTCGCTTTGCGTCGATCATCGAAGTGCTGACGTCTACTTCCGGGTCGGGCCGGCGTCCACCGCACGTCGGATCGATGGGCTCCCTGGCCTCGTAAGAGAAATAGGAGAGCCAATCGCCAGAGCCCTTTACGCCCAAACGGCAGTGGTTACCTGTGAAGTGAGCTCGAGACGACGCGCAGATCGGCCGCGTTCAAGCGGAGGCCGTTCACGCGCAGAGCCGGGCGTTTTTGGCGCGTCATGCGCCATGTGGCCCATTGCTGCCGCTCACACGAGGAGGATTGCCATGATCGCCGGATGGAAGGACTTGGACGACACATTTCGAGCGCTCAGCCTGCTGCAGCGCGGAATCGATCACGTATTCGATGATTGGAATGGGAAGGCCGGCGGGCCCGTGCTCGATCCCATCCGTCGCGCCTCGCGCACGGTATGGCCGCCGATCAATGCCTTCGAGACGAAGGATAGCTTCGTCTACAAGGCTCGGGTTCCAGGGCTGGCCGAGGGAGACCTATCCGTTTACGTCGAGGACGGGTCGCTCATCCTGCGCGGCGAGTGCAAGAGCGATGTCCCCGAGGGATACGAAGTGCGGTTGCGCGAAAGGGTGCCCCTGGCGTTCGCGCGCACGTTGCCCTTGCCGGGGCGCGTGGAGGCCGACGCCGTCACCGCAACGATGAAGGATGGAATTTTGACGATCACCCTTCCAAAGGCGAAGGAAACACTTCCCCGCCAGATCGCCGTAAAGGCGCTTTGATCGAACGGTTCACGTGAAGTTCATGTGAGGAGGATGAGTCATGAGCAATGCAGTCGCGCTTCAAGAAGGTAATGGTTTCACTCCGAGAAGTAGAGCGTCCGAACGTGAGGTCGTCCCAGCGGTGGACGTTTTCGAGAACGGGGACGAGATTCTTGTCGTCGCGGACATTCCGGGCCTGCCGGGCGAGGCGATCGATGTCCGGGTCGAGGGCAGCACGCTGACCGTCGAGGGCAAGCGGCAGCCCACGGAGCAATCTTCCCTTGCGTTCGTCCGGGAATACGACGACGTGAGCTTCAGCCGCACGTTCCGCATTCCCGCCGGAATCGACACCGCCGCAATCCGTGCTGACACCAAACAGGGAACGGTGTTCATTCGCTTGCCGAAATTGGCGGCGTCCAAGCCACGCAAGATCGCCGTTCGATCGGACTGAGGGGTGATCCGGTCCCTTCGGGCACACGGGGGACCCCGGCGAGCCGGCGCGGGCGGGCGATCGGAGGGCCGTCAAGCTAAGCTCGCTCGAGGGGGGGGTCCAAGGCATCGACTTTGGTCCAGATCCGCTCGAGTCGCTCGGAGGGCCGCGCCGTGAGTGCACAACCGGTTTTGTTCACCGTCGCGTTCCGAAGAAAAATGGCCGAGCTGCGGCTCGATCAAAGGCGAGAGTGGCTCGTGTCCCTTGCGCATCGACTGGCGGATGCGGACGAGCGTCAGACTGCGCTGCTCGCTCCGGAGCTGCGCGAGGTCGCTCGCGGCTGCAGACTGTCTTTGGTCGACGCAGTGGCCAAGCAGCTGGGACCGTTCAACCCTCGCCATCTCGATGCGCTCCTCGAAGTACCGCGCGAGAGGTTCGTTCAGCCCGTCGATATCGAGCGCAGTGCCGACGACATCCCGCTTCCACTGGACGCGAGTGGACTCGCGACCATCAGCGCACCGCACGCCTATCTCCTGTCGTACCGCCTCCTCGGTCTCGCTCCCGGCGATAGTCTCGTCGAGCTCGGAACCGGCTCCGGGTACGGCGCAGCCCTGGCGGCGTTCATCGTCGGACCCGAGGGTCGAGTTTTGACATTCGAGATCGATTCGGATCTCGCGTCCTTGGGGCGGGCCTCACTTCGCGACGATTCGAATGTCGAAATCGTGGTGGCGGATGCGGTCGAGAGCGCCGGGCGCTGGGGAAATGCCACGAAGGTTGCCGTCACGTTCGCGGTAGAGAGCCTTCCGGCCGCGTGGCTTGCGGCTCTACCCGATCGGGGCCAGCTCGTTGCACCGGTCGGGGCACCCGACCGGGACCAGCGGCTCGCGCTCGTCACGAAGAGGCGGGGCCGAATCATCGAGACGGACCACGGATCGGTCCGGTACGTGAAGAACCGGTCACCGAGGTAGAGGGCCTGCGAGCTTCCATGGGGCGATGGATAACGCACGCTGGTCCAGCTGGAGGCGAAGCAAGTGCTCGGCGGCCGTCTCTCTGAATGACGGGGGCGTCGGGACCACGACGCCGATTCGGCGGAGGATCCTCGACAACGACAACGCGAGCCATTCGCCTCCAGCAAGGAATGGCTCCATGCGGTGCCGATTGTGCAACCATATCTGAGCGCAGGCAGCGGCGGCGTGAAAGGCGCACGCTCGCTCCGCGAACTCGAAGAGCTCGGGAGCTTGCGCGTCGAGGACATCTCGACAACGTGCGAATGCGGCGTCCTCTTCGCGAATCGACCGATCGAGTGCATCCCCAAGCGAAGCCAGTACGCGCAAGACCGCACCTTCGACCCCGTCGAGCCCTACGGGGCTCCGCAGTCGCTCGAACAAAAGATCAAAGCCGAGCTTCGGATCCCGGAGGCGGGCATAAGGCCGCAGTCGACCAGGATCGAACCCCGGGAGAGTTTGATCGAGACTGAAGATCGCACCAAGAACCTCGGCGAAGTGTGCCTTTTCAGCAGCGCTCGCGCCGGAGCGGAACATGGCGATCTGAGACAATCCCATTCCTACCGTTTGCAACAGCATGAAGCCACCGGCATGAAACATCGGCACGGCGCCGTGGTCGCGCACGATCTTCTGGAAGATCCCGAACCGTTGCCCTTCTCTCAGAAATGATCGGGCCCCGAGGATCTCGCCTAGGTTTGCGAGCATGCGTTCGACCGTCGAAGGAACGAAGGCCTTGCACGCGGCCGACCAAAAACGCATCTCCTCCGGGGCCGCGTGCAACGCCCGCGCGGAACCCACCACGACGCACTCGCACACGAGCAAATCGATGAAAGCGTCGACGAGGAACGCACGCGGCCGGGGTAGCGCGAAGACGGTCGTCCCGTGGATTTGCCGGTGCGCCGCAAAGTCCACCACCGTCCTGAGGGCGGTGTCGGCCGCTCCGAGCGACAGAGCAGGAAGGAGCGCTCGAGTAATCTGGAATGAACGCAACGTGAGCTCCATTCCCTCGCCGAGACGGCCAATCAACGCGTCCGAAGGCAGCGGCGCCTGCGTGAAGCGAATTCCGCTGAAGTCGGCGCCTCGCGCGCCGTGGGTCTTGAGACGCGGGAGATGCGCGACGCTATTGTCGGGCAATTTGCGTTTATCGACGAGAAATAACGAGAAGCCACGGGGACCGCCTTTCGGGTCCGTCCGAGCAAACACAGTTTGCACCTCGCCACGAGTCGCGTTGTTGACGAACCACTTCTCGCCGGTCAGCTGGTAGCCTCCGGCAACTGGCATGCAGGTCGTCTCCGTGGCCAGGAAGTCGCTACCGTGCGCCTGCTCGTGATAGGCAAGGCCCATTCGGCCGCCCGCGGCAATATGAGCGGCGACTTCTCGCCGCTGAGTCGGCGACCCGGCCGTCCACACGTGAACCGCCCCGCCGAACGTGATGTGGTGGGCAATCGCGGCAGTGAGATCGCGGCGTCCGACTGCACGGAAGATCCCGGCGAGCTCCGGATAACTCGACAGCCGACCGCCGTCGGAAACCGGGACGTAGTAGCGGCCGATGCCCAGCTCGTCGAGCAACGCGGACGCGGCATCGGGATACGCGTCGCGCTCGTCCAAATCCAATGCGCGAGCGAACGAGAGCCTCTGGTGCGGGTCGTTCGGATCGCCCAGGCGCTCTTCGAGCGATTCGCTGGCTCGACAGAGCTCCGGTTCCCACATGGTTTTCTATTCCGCGAGCGAGCCGGCGACATGACCTTTCGAGAGCGCTTGAGCAACGGCCCCAATGGTGGGGTAGTCCCACGTGATTAACGCATCGACCTCGATGCCGAACGCATCGGACAACTCGCTCGCGAGCGTCACCGCAACGAGCGAACTTAAGCCGAGGTCCTCGAAAGCGGTCGCCGGTCCCACGGTCGCCACGTCGACACGCGCGAGTCGAGCCACGGCCGCAATCATCCATTCGCGCAGCGCTTCTTCGGTCGGCGGCATTTTGATCGTCATCAACTTCCTCCACTATCGCAGTCGGATAAAAGCGAAAAGGAAACGCGTCGCTCGGTGGCGTGGAGGATAAATTCGAGCAGTCGCTCGCGACATCCCTGAACCGCGCCCGGCGACCATTCCCCTTCGCCCAATTCGTGTGCCAGCGAGAGAACGAGCCAATCCCCGGCCGCGATAAGGCCACCCAGCCGAGGCGCACTGTGAACGAAGACGCTCGCCGAAAGGGCGGCCGCAGCGATGCGTGCGTACCGACTAGCGAGGTTTACCAGCTCGGGCGTCACATCGAACGGGCCCCGCGGCGCGAAGGACGCCATCTTCGTGCGAATGGCGTGAGCCCTAACCACGACCTGCTCGAGCATGGGTCGGAGAATCTCGGCATGGTTGCGCCCGGACAGGTGGGCGAGCGCGTCCCGCGCGGCCTCTTCGGCACCATGCACCCGATGGGCGACAATCGCCAGGCGGCGCGGGTCGATCTCGTCGACTGGGACGAGAAGTCGCGCTGCATTCGACACGAATTCGCCAGCGCCACGGCTCAGTGCACTCGCGTGAAGAACGATGTTGGACAAGTTCACGAGGGTGTTGCCGTCGAATACGCTCAGAATGCCGATGTCTCGCTGAATTTTTTGGAACATTCCCGAGGCGTCACCTTCGCGCAAATAGTGCCTGGCCCCGAAGACCACACCGAGATCGCGGACGAGGCGCTCGGCCGTGGTTGGCACGTGATACTTGAGCACAGAAGACCAGAAGGTCGCTTCTTCGGGCGCCGAGTGCAGCATCCGCGCTCCGGCCAAGGACACGGCTTCGCAGGCGAGGAGATCCGCGGCGGCGGAGCATAGCGCAGCGCGGGCGTGCGGAATTTCGAGGACGGTGCCGCCGTAGAGCGATCGCGCGCGAGCGAATGCAACTACAATGCGCAATGCGGAATCTATGGCGCCGACGGCCACGTTCGCGATGAGCGTCCGAGTGACGGTGAACGTCTTGAGAACGATCGACAGCCCGGCCCCCTCTCCACCGATGGGCTGGGTGGAGCACGGCGCATTCTCGAAACGAATGCCGCTGATGTCGGCTCCTCGAATTCCGTGGGTCCGGATCTTCGGCAGCGTCGCGTAGGCCCCCTGGGCTTCGCGCTTGTCCATGAAGAGCAACGAGAACCCGCGCGGTCCGCCTTGCTGGCGGGTGCGCGCAAAGACCGAAGCAGCCGTTGCCCGGGTCGCGTTGTTGATGAGCCACTTTTCGCCGTTGACCGATCGCACCGAGGACCCCTCGGCCCAGGTCACACTCGAAAGCAGGTCAGTTCCGTTGTTGCGTTCGGTAAGGGCAAGCGCAATCGGTTCTCCGGCGAGGACGCGCTCGGCCACGCGCGCCTTCAGCGTAGAGTCTCCCGCGAGAAATATGGGCAGCGTCCCGAGCAACGTTTTCCCATGACCGACGGCGAGCGTCACGTCTCGCCGCGCAATCGCTCGAAGGGTGCACGCGAGTTCTTCGAAAGAGCGTAGAGCGCCGCCCACGTGAGCCGGAACGTAGCGACTGGACACGCCGAGTCGCTCCAGCTCTGCGGCAGCCTCCGTAGGGAACTCCTCACCCTCGTCCAATCGGACGGCCCACGAGAACCCGAGGGGCCCGTCGTCGCTGCCGGGATCCCCCAGGGCCCGATCGAGCTGGAGCGGCTCGACAGGGCTCATGAAGCGCTGTCCTTGGCCATGTCCGATCGTTCGAGCACTTCGATGTCTCCGAGCTGGAAGGCGCGCTTGCACGCCTGGCGTCGAATCTTGCCGCTCGACGTCTTCAGCAAGGCACCGACCGGCACCACGGCAATGACCGTGGCGTCCACCTGGTGGTCGACGGCAATGGCCCGGCGGACAGCATCCACGAGGTCGTGAAAGGCGGTCGATCCACTCGAAAGCGATGACCGGCGCGCGTTCTCGACCAAGACGATCAAGTGCTCACGATGACCGTCGTCGACCGCGAACGCCACCGTGCCGCCGACGGGGATTGCCGCGCTGGCCGACTCCGCCGAGCGTTCCACGTCCTGCGGATACAGGTTCCGCCCCGCCAGGATGATCATGTCTTTGCGACGCCCGGCGACATAGACCTCGCCGGCGCGCATGAAGCCGAGATCCCCGGTTCGCAGGAAGGGGCCCCGGTCGTCCGGCTGCGTGCGCGCGCCAAACGACTCTTGCGTCGCTTCCATGTTGTCGTAGTAGCCGGCTGCAACGCTCGGCCCGGAGAGCCAGATCTCGCCGAGTTCTCCCTCTGGCACTGCGTGACGGGACTCGGGGTCCACGATCACGAGTTCGAGACCCGGAAACGGTACCCCGCAACTGGCAATCGTTCGCGCACGCGACGCACCTACCGCGACCTCGCGCAATTCGCCGCGTTCCAAAGCATCCGCATCGAGGGTGCGTGGATGCAACGCCGTCGCGCGTCCGCAAGCGACGCCCAGGGTGGCCTCGGCGAGGCCATAGCTCGGATGGAACGCACTCGTGCGAAATCCTCGGGGGCCGAACGCGCGGGCGAATTTGTCGAGGGTCGAGACTCGAATGGGCTCTGCGCCGTCGTAGGCGACTCTCCAAGAGCTGAGATCGATCTTCGTCATTTCCGATGGAGAAACCTTCTCAACGCACAAGTCGTAAGCGAAGTTCGGCCCCCCACTGTGGGTAGCCCGGTAACAGGTAATGGCGCGAAGCCAGCGAGCGGGCCGCTGAAGAAACGCGACAGGTGGCATCGCCAAACAGCGGAAGCCCCCGAAGATGGGTTCGAGCATCCCGTCGATGAGGCCCATATCGTGGAACACAGGAAGCCACGTGACGGAAACAGTGTCGCGATCGTGCTCAAAGCAGTCGTGGATGGAATCCAGATTGCTCATCAGATTCGCGTGCGTGACCATGACTCCTTTGGGTGCCGAGGTCGAACCCGATGTGAACTGCAGGAACGCGACGCCCTGACGTTCCGCGCGGGACCCCAGCTCGAAAGCAGCGGGACGAAGCCCGCACGGGTCGATCAATGAACACCGCGCGAGGGATGAAGCCATAGCGGACAAGTCCTGCGCGACCGTCAGCATTTTTCCCGAGGCGAGGATTACTGAAGGGCGCGATACCCGGGCGATTTCGTTGATCCGCTCCGAGGACCTTTTGAGCGGACGCGAGGGCGGAGAACAGGCAACGGCGATGACGCCGGCGTGGAGACAACCGAGAAAAGACACCAAGAAATCCAGACCCGGTCGAAAGAACAGGATGGCTCGGTCGCCCATACCCGCGTGGCTCCGTAGTGCACTGGAGACAGCGAGCACTCTTTCGACGAGCTCGGCCCACGACAGCGATTCCGTGAGTACTTCGCCGTCCGCTAGAAAGCCGAAGCCGCCCGTCGACCCGTCGCGCATCCGCGTCAGGAGGACGTCGATGATCGTGTCCGCGCCGGGAACTCGACCATCGGCGCCCGGCACGTAGGTGAGCTAGGTCGAAGTGGTCGAACGCGTCAAGATCGTAAGGCAGCCTGCATTGGAATCGTGTCGGCGAAGTAGCAGGACTGTTTCGTCACCACCCCAATACACTGCACAAACGTCCGCCATTGACCCGTGCTGCAATGAGCGTCTGATGGAATGGATGGGGAAGGTCTGTGCACAACCTGTGGCGCGCGCCTCCGAGACCGTAACGGTGATTGAGCCTCCGAGCACCCCGCGGGCGCCTGCGATGCCCATGCTGGATATGTCCAGTACGCCAGGTACTTCGGCCGATAACGGGCCGCGCTCGGACGAACGCGTCGCTACTCAGATCGCGTTACGGCGCGCACTTATGGTTGCCAGCGTCGTGTGGGTCGGGTTCGTCGGCTTGGATTTTGCGGTCGTACACTACTTGAACGCCGGCTCGTTCGCCCGTTTCATCGAGTACCGCGCCGCGGTCCTGGGGGTGATTATCCTGGTCCTCCTTCGATTGAATCGGCGTCCGGTACCGTCCGAGCGGCTTCTTCGGGCCGCCGACTTGCTCGTTTACACCTCGGGCGCCGTGGGGATAGCGCTGATGTGCGTCGAATTCCGGGGCCTCGCGAGCCCCTACGTGCCCGGTTTTTGCCTTGCCCTGCTTTCGCGAACGGTCACAGCGCCCGATCCCTGGAAACGCGGCGTGGCGATGACTGGGGTCCCGGTGTTGGTTTTCTTCGCCGTGCTGCTCGGATCCGCGTTCTTCTCACCTCGAATTGGCGCGCAGTTTCACGATCCGGCCGCGCTGACAACATTGCTGCTCAACGCAGGCTACGTCCTCGGCACATTCGTGTTTCTCATCGGCGGGAGCCACATCGTTTGGTCGTTGCGACGCCAGGTCTTCGAAGCGCGGAGCCTCGGGCGCTACCGCCTCAAGAAGCGCCTCGCCGCCGGCGGAATGGGCGACGTGTGGCTGGCTTACCACCCGGGGCTCAAACGCGACGTCGCCGTAAAGATCCTGCGTCCCGACGAGCGTGAGCGATCGGGGATGGCCCTCACTCGGTTCGAACGCGAGGTCCGCTCTACGGCGGAGCTCATGCATCCGAACACCGTGCGCGTCTTCGACTACGGCGTGACCGAGGACGGCCTTTGGTATTATGTGATGGAGTTGCTCGAGGGCGAGACGCTGGCGGACCACGTGGAGCGGCTCGGACCTCTACCCCCAGCCCGCGCGGTTCACATCGTAGGTCAGGCCGCACGGGCTCTGGGAGAGGCGCACGAGCACGGGATCGTGCACCGTGACGTGAAGCCCGAGAACCTATTTCTCACGGCTCTCGGCGGCGAGCACGACTTCGTGAAGGTCATCGACTTCGGCATCGCGAAGGTCCGGACCGTCGATGGCAAGATGACCGATACCGGATCGCTCCTCGGAACGCCCGCGTACATGTCGCCGGAGATGGCGATGGGGCTGACGGCCGATGCCCGATCGGACGTCTACGCGCTCGGCGCGGTCCTGTATTTTCTCCTGTGCGGCAAGCCGCCGTTCGAGGCCGAGAGCGCGGGCGGCCTCATCTTCGCGCACGTGAACCAGGCGGTCACGCCCCCGTCGCAGAATTTGGGGCGATCTCTGCCTGGCGACGTGGAGGCCGTTGCGCTGCGGGCGCTCGCGAAGGACCCGAACGAACGCTACGAAAACGCGGCCGCGCTCGCGCTCGCGCTCGCGGCCTGCACGCTCGCGGGCAAGTGGACCTTCGGCGATGCCACGACGGTCGCCCGGCGCAGCAGCCGCCCGCCGCCTCCTGGCGGGATGATGGAGGCGCTTCCCTCACTGCGCGCCCCCCGCGTGCCGCAGTTCGAACAGGCCGACCTGCGCGAGTCATCTCCGGAGGCGCAATCGGGGACCAACGTGATTGCGGCCGAGCGTGGAAGCGCTCTTGCGTCACAGCGGTAATCAGACTCGTAGGGTGCCATCAAGCAAACTACCGCTCGACGTCGAGAAAGACGCAACCGCCGGTCGCGTCGTGCTTCACAGTCACGCGCGACGGTCCGGACCCGAGCGATCCCCCGAGCCGGAGCATGTCCTTCTCCGCACGGTAGAGGATGGGCCAATCGAGCGCATAGTCCATGATCCACGTCGTATCGGGGGCCTCGACCATGTTCCCAAGCAGCATTCTGCCGTCCGGACGAACGAGCGAGTAAAGCCGCTTGGTCAAACGCTCCGCTACGGGGTCTGGCAAGTAGTCGTAGAGGCCGGTCGAGTAGACGAGATCCAGATCGGCGAGCGTATCGGAGACCACGGCATGCTCTTCGGTCGTCCGCGGACTTACGAGCTGACGCACCGAGAAATGAAGGCACCGCACGGTGACGGGAAGCATGCCGTGGTGGCGTTCCAGAAGGATGCGCGTGAGCTGGCGGTGCGCCGATTCGTGAGCGGCGCGGTCCTGATCCAGAAGGATCAGCTCGACCGGCCGATCGAGGCTTCTCGTCTCTTGTAACCAGCGACGCAGTTCCATGGCTGGCCCCGCCGCGACGGCCAGAACGCGCAGTGCGGCCGGTCCCCGTCCCCGCTTCTGGACGGCCCGATGCAGGGCCTCGCGCAGCACCGCCTCGCGCGCGACGGCGGCACGCACCATGCTGAGCCGCTGCGAAATCGAAAACAGGAATCGGCCAAAGAGCCCTTCACCCATCGGCTCTTCCGCGAAGCACAGCTCCATCATCCGGTAATCTCCGGCGTAGCCGAGTGGCTTCTCGTAGGCGCGCTTGTGCAAAAGGCACGACGCCAAGATCGGCATGATCATCGATGATGCGTAGCTGCGCCCGAGCAAAGCGGTTCGCTCGTCGAAGCCCTTGCTCATCTCGTGCAAGCGCGTCACGGCCTCGGAGTACGAATGGCCCCAGCGTTGGCCCAGGGCGTTGAAGAGCTGGGCCTCTTCGTCGCGGCGCCGGAGCGGGTCATCGGCGCTGACGCGCTCGAACTCTTCCACTTCGGCGCGGGCGTCCTCGAGGAGGTGGCGGAGATCGCCCACCGCGGCGCGCCACGCCGCCGGCAGACGTTCGGCCTGCTCGCGACGGATGGCGAGCCGCCCTTCCAACGTGGCCCCGAGTCGAAGTTGATGGATGTCCAAGAGCCCCGACGTGAAGCGAGCGCCGAACCGCTCCGCACTTCCGTGCACCACGACGGCGTCCCCCACCCAGACGGGTCGATCGCCAAGCACGAGTTCGAGCGACTCGAGAACACTGCCCGGAGAAAGTGCTGCTTCGTCGGGCGATACCGCCGAGAACCCGGCCGTGCTCAAATCGATCACCTGCAGCGGGCCGACGGGTGTCCCTTCGCATCGGAACCGGCAGACGAGGTCCGCCGGCACCTCGGCCGCGTTGAGGCGCGCGGGCCGGAACGTGACCGCGACGCCCGCCGCACCCTGAAGGTCTTCATGCGCCCGAGGGGGCGAAGAGCGAGGGGGTGGCGACGACGATGGATGCTCACGCGACCAAGAGGTGGGCGGCGAAGATCGAGGCGGCGACACGGGACGCGGGAGCGGCGGCCGCGAAGAAGGTCGAGGCAGTGGGCGCGGCCGTTCCGTCGAAGGCGGCGGCTCATCGGTCGCAAGGGCGCCGCTCACGTCGGGAAGCGACCGATCGTCGGCCGGATCGTTCGACGCGCTCGAGCTGTCGACGAGCTGTGCGCTACTGTTCGACGCGTCTTCGAAGAGGCTCATTTCAACACCATTGGAAAGAGGTCCTGTGCGAGGCAGAGGCAACTCCACCCACGCACTTCTGGCAAAGAGGTACGGCGGTCTCGCCCTGAGAGATAACCCCGTCTGTGATGACTTCTCGGTGACGCTCCGCCAACGGGGGCATCGGGACGCGCCAGTCGTCACGGGTGCGCGTCCGCACCGGGCGCCGTCAGGTCGGTCGCAACCAGATCCGCGGCATTCTTCACGCCCTCGCGCTCCAGGGCCTCGCCAAGATCGCGGGCGATTCGCGACGCAATGAACGGTCCGCCGTAGATAAAACTCGTATATATTTGCACCAGGTCCGCTCCCGCTCGAATGAGCGCGAGTGCCTGGTCGGCTGTCTCGACTCCGCCGACCCCGACCACGACGACGCGACGCCCGAGCCGCGCCCGTATCCGCCGAACCGTCGCGAGGACACGGCTCCGTAACGGCGGGCCACTGAGCCCGCCGGTGCCGATTGCATCGAGCCGACGGCTCGGGGTTCGCAGCCCGTCGCGGGCAAGGGTCGTATTGGTTGCAACGACGCCGACCAGACCCAATTGCTCGACGACGTCGAGGATGTCCTCGAGTCCGCCTTCGTCGAGATCGGGGGCGATCTTGACCAGCATCCTGCCGCTCGGACCCAGGGCATCTTTCAATGCCGTCAGTAGGGTGCGCGCGTGCCGCGGCGCTTGCAACGTCCGCAAGCCCCGTGTGTTGGGCGACGAGACGTTGACCACGACGAAGTCGGCGACGTTTCGGACTCGCTCCATCGCAGCGATGTAATCGGCGACGACCGCTTGGATGTCTTCGGGAGAAATCGCGCGAGACTTGCCGATCGAGACCCCGATGGGGATGCCGAGCGACGCGCGTGCCGCCCCGAGACGGGCGGCCACTCGCTCCGCGCCTTCGTTCGGGAAGCCCAAGCGATTGACGAGCGCGCGGTCCGAAGGCAGCCGAAACAGATTGGGCCGCGGGTTTTCCCTCTGGGCCAGCGCGGTGACCGTTCCGATCTCGAGGTGGCCGAAGCCAAGCGCGGCGAGCGCGCGTGGGCGATACGCGTTCTTGTCGAAGCCTGCGGCAAGGCCGATCGGGGACCGAAAAGTCAACCCCATGACGGTCGTCGCGAGACGTGCATCATCCGCAGGACGCGCCACACATCGCAGCACGGCGCGGAGCGGCGCCAGATGCTCGGGGGGCCAGAGCGCCGCGAAGGCAAACGCATGAGCCACGTGAGGCGGCAATACGAAAAGGAGCGGCCGCAGCGCGCCGTACATCGCGTTGGGCGGAGCTTACGCCGACCGTCCCTCGATCGCGTCGGGAATCCTGCCGCCGCTTGCCGGCGCGAGGACCGGCCCCGCTCGGGATCGCACGCGCCGCGCCTCTGCTATGGTTAGGATCGCACGGCGAAGCGGTCGATCGTCCTGCCGCCGCAAGGAAATCTTCGTCGTGATCATCGGCATCCCGAAAGAAATCAAGACCCGGGAGTATCGGGTCGGAATGACACCCGCGGGTGTCCGCATGCTCGTGTCGCACGGTCACCGCGTGCTCGTCGAGACCGGGGCCGGCGACGGAAGTGGAATCGCCGATGCCGAGTATGCGACGCAAGGGGCGACGATCGTCGCCACGGCCGTCGAGGCGTGGGATGCCGCAATGGTCGTCAAGGTGAAAGAGCCCCTGCCGAGCGAGCACCGATACTTTCGGAGCGGCCTCGTACTCTACACGTATCTGCACCTGGCAGCGGAGCCCGTGCTCACTCGAGCGCTCGCGGCCAGTGGGGTGTCGTCGGTAGCCTACGAGACGATCGAGGCGCGCGACGGCAGTCTGCCGCTGCTGAAGCCCATGAGCGAGGTCGCCGGTAGAATGGCGGTGCAGGTCGGCGCGACGTGTCTCGAGAAGGAGCGCGGGGGCAAGGGTGTCCTTCTCGGCGGCGTTCCCGGGACGCGGCGGGGGCGGGTCGTCATTTTGGGCGGTGGAATCGTGGGCCGCAACGCCGCAACCATTGCTGTCGGAATGGGTGCCCAGGTGACGGTTCTCGATGTCCGAGCCGAAGCGATGGCGTCCCTCGAAGATTTGTTCGGGGGCGCTATCGAGACGCTTTACTCGAATCCCACGAATGTCGAGGACGCCGTCATCCGCGCGGACCTCGTGGTAGGCGCCGTCCTCGTCACCGGCGCGGCGGCACCGAAGCTCGTCACCGAGAAGATCGTGGGCAGAATGGCCGCGGGCAGCGTGATTGTCGACGTCGCAGTGGATCAGGGCGGCTGCATCGAGACGTGCAGGCCCACCGACCACGATAGGCCAACCTACGAAGTGCACGGCGTCGTGCATTACTGCGTGCCCAACATGCCGGGAGCCGTGCCGCAGACGAGCACATGGGCGCTGACGAACGTGACGATTGCTCACGCCGTCGCAATCGCCGACGACGGACTTGCCGCCGCGGCGCGCGGAGATGACGCGCTGCTGTCCGGCATCAATACGCTCGATGGCCACGTGACGTACGCACCCGTCGCCGAGGCGCACGGACTCGAATACGTCTCCGCGCGGCGTCTACTCGGTCCTTTCGCGTGAGCATCCAACCTTCAGCGGAACCCGCCGCGGTCGATCCCGACCTCTTTCGCGATATCGACCTACTTTGCCTCGACGCCGGAAACACCGTCGTGTTCCTCGATCACGCGCGGCTCTCGCGCATTTGCCGGGAGGCAGGTTTCGAGACCACGACCGATGCGCTCATCCACGCGGAGGGCGAAGCAAAGCACGCTCAGGAGCTTGGCGCGCTCCTGGAGTTTGAATGGTCCGGATCCGCCGCGCCGTCGGCCCGTGCGTGGGGCGCGTTCGTCGCAACGGTGATGGTGAGCGCGGGAGTCCCGCGCCTCGGCGTGCTGGCCAGCGTCGAAGCCGCTTGGATCGAGCACGGTCGTCGAAATCTATGGTCACTCGTACCCAATGGGCTCGTCTCCGCCCTGGATCAAGCGCGTGCGGCGGGCGTCCGGATAGCGATCGTGAGCAACTCCGAAGGCAAGCTCGCGACCCTCTTGAGCGACGTCGGAGTCGTGGGCTCGGTCGACGTCGTCGTCGACAGCGGAGTCGTCGGGGTCCACAAGCCCGACCCGCGCATTTTCCACATTGCGCTCGAACACGTCAACGTTCCCGCTTCGCGGGCTCTGCACCTCGGCGACATTTACGTCACCGACGTCGTGGGCGCGCGATCCGCAGGGCTGCGCGCTGCTCTCGTCGACCCGTTCGGGCACCTCGCAGGACGCCACCTCGACGTTCCGCGCGTACCGGGAGCCACCGCCGTCCTTCGCGCGATGACGGCTGCCCGAAGGTGACGGCGTGTCGACCGCGTCGAAACTCGTGGCGGTTATTCCGGGCGACGGCATCGGGCCGGAGGTGATCGCGCAAGCGACCCGTGTGCTCGACTTCTATGTCGCCGAGCGCGGCCTACCGATCGACCTATGGCCCATCGACCTGGGCGCAGACCGGTATCTTCGCGACGGCGTCGCGCTTTCACCCGATGTGCGGGATCGCATATCGGGAGAAGCCAGCGCGGTTCTCCTCGGGGCGCTGGGCGACCCTCGTATCCCGGGTCACGAGTACGCCCGCGACATCCTGTTCGGGCTGCGGTTGGGACTCGACCTGTATGCCAACGTCCGACCCGTCCGAGCTCTGAGCGATCGCCTCGTCCCGTTGCGGCAGCGAGGCGCCAGCGACGTCGACTTCGTCGTCTTCCGCGAGAACACCGAGGGCGCCTACGCCGGAATCGGAGGACAATTCAAACGCGGGACGCGCGACGAGATCGCGATCAGCGAGGACGTGAACACGCGACGCGGTGTCGAGCGACTCATTCGCGCGGGCTTCGAGCATGCGCGGGCGCACCGAAAGCGGCGCGTGCACATGGCCGACAAGTCGAACGCCATGCGGCACGCACACGAGCTGTGGCACCGAGTATTCTTCGAAGTGGCCGGCGAATATCCGGAGGTCGAAGCCAAACACCTGTACATCGACGCCATGTGTCTCGAACTCGTGCGCGATCCCTCTGCGTTCGAAGTCATCGTGACATGCAACTTGTTCGGTGACATCATCACCGACCTCGGGGCGGCGTTGCAGGGCGGGCTCGGGATGGCCGCGAGCGCCAACGTTCATCCCCGTGTACGCGGATGCTGCGAAGCCGATCATCCGGCGACGCGCGTTGCCCTATTCGAGCCGGTCCACGGCTCGGCGCCGCCTTTGGCCGGCAAGGACGTGGCGAACCCTCTCGCGAGCATTCTGACGGTGGGCCTTTTGCTATCGCACCTGGGATGGGATGCCGAGCGGGAGCGGCTCGAATCGATTGTCGTTCGCGCCCTGGGCGAGGGCAAGTGCACGCCCGACGTCGGCGGGGAGCTGGGAACCAGGGCCGTCGGCGATTGGGTCGTCCACGAGCTCGCACGGGCCTTCGGCTGAGTCGCGGCGCGGACGGCCACCGGTCGTTTCACCGCGACGGCGTTCGACGGCCGGGAACCGTGGGCCGTGTCACACTGTCGATCGGAGATGCGGGGGCGAAACGAACCTCGGCGGGAGGCGATCATGGAGGGCTCTGGCTACGGCATCACCGTCCTTCTGGGGGCCTCCGTCCTCTGGGCGATGAGCGGCACGCTGCGCGAACGACCGCTCGTCGCCTCACCCGGTCCTTCTTCTGTGCTGGCGGTCGAGGAACGGGCCGCGAGCCACCCTGGCGATCCGCTGGCGACACGCGATCTGGCGCAAGCTTACTTGGACGCACATCAGCCCGGTCTGGCCGTCGTATGGATCGAAGCGGCGCCGCCGGCGGTACGCAACGACGTGCGCGTGCGTCACGTTGCGGCACGCGCGCTCGTCGACCAGGGACGCAACGACGAAGCCCTCGCGCTCGAACGAGAAGTCGTCGCGGCATGCAGCGCCACGGCAAGCGACACATGGAGCTCTACGGGCTGCGACTCGGTGCTTGTCGCATCGGCCATTCGGCGCGCAAGCATCTTGCAAGCGCTGGTCTCGCTGGGAGTCGAGGATGCCCAAGCCCAGCCGGAGGCGAGCCTTATCGCCTACCGGAATGCCACGCGGGAAGCGCGCGTTTGGGTGGAATAGCCGAGCCTCCCCTCTTGAGGGATGCCCCGACGGCACCTCGGCAAACCAAGGGGGCGCCCTAGAGTCCAACGCGTGCGCGGCCGGATTCTGCCGGTACAACAAGACGAACCTGTCAAGACGAGGAGTCCGAGTCCATGTGCGGCATCGTTGGTTACGTCGGCCCGAGAGATTGCGCCCCCATTCTCGTCGCGGGGCTCCGCAGCCTCGAGTACCGAGGATACGACTCCGCGGGCCTGGCGGTTTACGTCCGCTCGCCTGGAACGAAGTCTTCGGGGCCACGAGGCGCCGTCGAGATCGTGCGCGCGGTGGGGAAACTCGCGAACCTCGAGGTCGCTCTGCGAAGAAATCCGCTCGCGGGGACCACGGGCATCGGTCACACGCGCTGGGCCACTCATGGACGGCCCAGTGAAGCGAACGCCCATCCTCACGTTGCCGGCGACGTGGCGGTGGTCCACAACGGGATCATCGAGAACCACGTCGCTCTGCGCCGTGAGCTCGAGGCTAAAGGCGTTCGGCTCGCCAGCGATACGGACACCGAAATCGTCGCGCACCTCATTAACGACGCGCGGGTGGACGGCGCGCCGCGGCTCGTGGACGCCGTCAGGGCCGCGCTGAAGCGCGTGCGCGGCGCGTATGCCATTGCCGTCGTCTCAGGGGCAACGCCAGACGAGATTGTCGTCGCCAAAGCGGACAGTCCGCTGGTTCTGGGGATTTCGGACGGCGAGACGCTCTGCGCGAGCGACATTCCCGCACTGCTCACTCACACGCGTGACGTCATTCTGCTTCATGACGGCGAGGTCGCCGTCCTCACGCGAGGTGGCGCAGAAATCACCACGCTCGACGGAACGCCGGTCGAGCGCTCGTCGAGGCGGATCGAGTGGTCGCCCACCCAAGCCGAGAAGGGCGGCTTCAAACATTTCATGCTCAAGGAGATCCACGAGCAGCCCCGCGCCGTCGAAGACACGCTGCGGGGTCGAGTGGACTTGAGCGGCGGGGACGTCGTTGGCGAGGAGATGGGGATCAGTACCGAGCTCGCGCTCAGAATCCGGCGCGTATGCTTCGTCGCTTGTGGCACGAGCTCCCACGCCGCCATGGCGGGCCGCTACTGGATCGAACAGCTCGCGCGAATCGGTGCGACCGTCGAGATCGGGAGCGAAGTCCGATATCGGAGCCCTGTTTTCGGATCCGATGACCTCGTGGTCGCCGTCAGTCAGAGCGGAGAAACGCTCGACACGCTGGCCGCTGTGAAGACTGCGAAGGCCGCCGGCGCCCACATACTCGCTCTGGCGAACGTAATCGACAGCGCGATTCCGCGGGCGAGCGATTCGGCGCTCTACACCCATGCCGGCCCCGAAATCGGTGTCGCGTCGACCAAGTGCTTCACGACCCAGCTCGCGGCTTTGCTGCTGCTGTCGGTTTATCTCGGCCGACGGCGGGGAGTTCTTGCGGCGAGCGAAGCCCGGCGTATTCTCGAGGCGCTGAGGCGTGTGCCCCAGCAGATGCGCGACGTATTGCTGGGCGCCGACGACGTCCGCTACGTCGCGAGAAGGTTCATGCGGTCCGAGCACATGCTCTTCCTCGGGCGCGGCACGGGGTTTCCGATCGCCCTCGAAGGGGCACTCAAGCTAAAAGAAATTTCCTACATCCATGCCGAGGGTTACGCCGCGGGCGAGATGAAACACGGTCCGATCGCGCTCATCGACGAGAACATGCCGGTGGTCGTCGTCTGTCCGCGAGATGCGCACTACGAGAAGACTCTCTCGAGCATGCAGGAGGTGAAGGCGCGCGAAGGTCAGCTCATTGTCGTGTGCACGGCGGGCGATACGGACGTCCGGACGCTGCTACTCGCACCCGATGACTTGCCTCAAGGCGCACGGCGTTCGACCGGACTGCCACCCGAGCCCGCCGTTTTGCCCATCCCGGACGCAGACGCCGAAGTCCTGCCGCTCTTGAGCGTCATTCCGCTCCAACTTCTTGCCTATTACATGGCCGATCTCAAAGGTACCGACGTCGACCAGCCACGCAATCTCGCAAAGACGGTCACAGTCGAATAGTCGCGGCCCAACGTCCGCGTCCGGGCTCTGATATATCGGACGTCATGGCCTCGGCCATTGTCGGAGACTGGACGCACCGGCGCGGCGATCCCGGCGGGGCGCGGGCGGTTGCGGCGGACATCGAGAGGGCACGCCCGGCGATCGCCTGGTCGTGGCGGCCGGATCACGGCGGGCGGGTCGATCAGGTCCGGGTCGCCGGAACGAGAGTCGTCGTCGCGACGATGATGCCCGACGATCGGAGCGCGCCCGGCTGGGAGCACGCGGTCATCTACGCGCTCGATGCCGACACGGGCACGCAAGTGGGTCGTCGCATCTTGCCAGACCCGGTATCGGTTGCGGCGATGGTGGTGCTCTCGGGCGAATTGCACATCGTCGGCGCCGGCAGAACCGAGCCGATCTACTGGTATGCGCTTTCGGTCGACGAGCTCGCACCGCGGCTGCGCCGTGTGGCTTCGGCGCCCGGAGCTATCGGCTACGACGACGTGTTGGACGCATGGGCGACTCCCGATGGCGGTCTGTGGCTGGAGCTCGAACGGAGCTCGAGCAAGGATTCGATCCGCGACCATGCCTACGCTTTCGCGGACCCGGCCGGCGCCCCGCTTTCCGTCCGGATGAGGGGCGAACGCGACGCGCCCGACGGACCACCGCTCGCGCGCGACGCGTGCGCGGGCGGAGACGCCCTGTTCGTGCCGCGGCTCGCGAGTCGGCGGTCGGATGGTGTGGACACGGCGCCCGCTCTCTCGCGTCTCCAACCGCGGACCGAGCAGCCCGAGCACCCAGCCGCGTTCGCGAACGCTCGCCTGGCCGCGCCCCGAGCTCAGATCCATGCCCTCTTCGGCGAGGGGGTCGTCTGCGCCGTCACCGCGGCGGAGGACCCGGCGAAGCCCGATCGGGTGCGCATCGAAGTGTTCGCCGCCGACGCCACGTCCGGCGCCGTGCTGTGGCGAGCACACGACGATCGAGTGACACTCGGGGGTGCTTGGGGGGAAGCCGCACGCCTGGCGCGACGCCCCAACGGCGAGCTGCTCTTTCAAAGTCTCGGTCCCGACGGAACCCCGTGCACGCCCCTTGTCTGCGCGCGACCGGATGGTCACATCGCTACGATGCTGCTCGGGGCGCGAGGCCCCTACGTCCTCGATGCAGCGCTCGGAGACCTCGTCCTCGCACATCGGGAAAGTCGGGACGGCAAGGTCGAGGTGAGCGGATTTGCGATCGACCTTGAAGGGCGCTTACTCGGCCGCCGCGCGATCCCGCGTTGGACCATCGACACGGCGGATCTCGGCGGCGGCGCGACCGTTTATGCCGGGGCTGGGCTCATTTTCGTGCGGGGCACGCGCGCGGTGTGCGCCTTGCGAATTTGAATCGTCCTGTCACGCCGTGGCGCGTTTGAGGCGATCCATCGCCGCCACCAGCTGACGCAGACTTTGCTGCTGGGCACTGGTGCTGGACTCGATCTTGGCGGCGGAGGCAAGCATCTGTTGACTGCCCGTCGCTTGAGATTTGTGGCTCGTGTTGAGCTGTCCGACCATATTCGAAATGTTCTCGATGGCCCCGGAGATTTGACGTCCACCGCGCGCCTGCTCTTGCGAGCTGCGCTCGACGTGCTGCGTGATGATTCGCATTTTCTCGGCACTCTTCATGATGAGCTCCGATCCACGGGCTTGCTCCGCCGTCGCGGCGGCGATTTGCTGCACCGTTTCGGCGATACGACCGATGGCGTCGGTCACCTGCTTGCTGCCCTTGGCTTGCTCCACCGTCGCCCGCGCGATCGCGCGGACCATGTTCGTGCTCTTTTGCGAACTCTCGAGGATTTTTTTGAGCGCCCTCTCCGCCTCGTTCGACACTTCGACCCCCCGGTCGACGTTGTGCGCACCGCGCTCGACGGCCGCGATCGCGTTCTTGCTCTCGGTTTGCACGGTCTTGATGAGGTCCGTGATCTCGCGCGTACTCGCGCCGGCACGCTCTGCGAGATCCTTGATCTCGTCGGCGACCACGGCGAAGCCCTTGCCTTGCTCGCCCGCCTGCGCGGCGATGATGGCGGCGTTCAGGGCGAGCAGGTTCGTCTGCTCGGCGACGTCATCGATGACATTCACGATCTGCCCGATGGCCTCGATGCGCGATCCCAGCGTCGAGATGACCGAAACGGCCTCCTGCGAGCTCTCCTTGATGCGATAAATCTCGCTGATCGTCTTGAGGATGGCCTCTGCGCCCTTCTCGGCATCGAGCGCCACTTCCTCGGAGAGTCGGGCCGTCTCGTTGGCGTTACTCTGCACCTGGTCGATCGAGACATCCATTTCATTCATCGAACTGCTGGTTTCTTCGGCCGTGAGCGAGAGAGCGTCGACATTTTTCGCCACCTCCTTGATGGAGTACGCCATTTCTTCGATCGAGCTGACCGTCTCGCGCACGCTCCCCGCGAGCTCGCCGACGTTCTCGGCGACCTCGTCGTTCGTCGCGGTCATCTCGAGGATGGAGCTCGACGATTCTTCTGCGCTTTGCGTGAGCGCCTCGATATGCGCGGCGATCTCATGAACCGACTTGCTCAGCTCCCGGATCAGGCGCGACGTTTCGTCGACGGCGGCGACCTGGCTTTGCACGTTGGCGTCGAGACGGTGGGCGCTGTCCTCGAGCGTGCGATCGTATTCGCTCATTTGCGTGCGGGATGCCACGAGTTCTTCGCGATCCTTGCGGCGCTGATCGCTCAGGTCGACTAGCAACTCGTAGAGTTGGAGCGTGTCGCCCGCCGCCTGAGCGGGGACGTTCGGGCGCTCGCCGGAAGACGCACGTCGCGCCGCATCGACGAGTTTGTGCAGTGAAGCCGGCGTCCCCGCCGTGCCGCTGAGTGCAATCGCGATGAGCCCCACGATGGCGACACCGAAGATCTGAGGACCCGCGTCCCGCGCTAGCAATGCGCCGCCGGCTCCCGCCAGCAACATCGCGAGCATGCCGAACAGTTGTTTGGGCGACAGGGTCATCTAGTCGGGCGAGCCCTACCTTGATCCCGGAAGTTACCGGGCTGGGGTTACCGGACGCAAGGAAAGCTCGCCGTACGGGGCACTTAGCCCTTACCTTTCGACTCGTGCTGGCCCCACCGCCCATTCCTTCCGGATGCCCGGGCGCCACGGCGCTCGTGACTCTTCGGTTCGAAGACGTCAGCCAAGACGGGCGACTGGTGCTCGAGGCGCTTCCGCACTCGCTACAGCCCATTTGGGCCGTCTTCGCCGATAACTCCTCGGTCCGTGCCTGCCACGAGCGGGGCATCATTCCCATTCTCACGAGGTTCGTGTTGGAGGGAGAGCCGGGGCCGTTCTCCGCTCAAGTTGCCGTGCTCTCGGAAGCCAACTACCGAATTGCGCGCTCCGACGACGGACGCGTCGTGCTCGACATGTGGGCGGCGCTGTCGGCGCCGATCGGCCGCACGTACGACCCGCAACTCGCCGGCGCCGCACGGTGGCCTGCCGGCCGTGTCTTCGCCGAACATGTGTTCACGCGTCCGTTCGCGCCGCCGGGCGATCGCCGTGTGGAAGCACTCGACTTCGACGGGGCACCCGACATTGGAGACCAGCGTGCGACTCTATCGCCCCCGCACCGCATCCTGACGCTGCCCGCCACGGCCCGCGCCCTCGATTCCGAACTGTCCCTCGACCCGGTCCCGGTCACGTTCGGACTCGTGCACACCGACAGCAACCTGCACGTCAACTCGCTCGCTTACATCCGCATCTTCGAGGAGGCGGCGTTGCGACGCTTCTACGAGCGGGGCAAGGGCTCGAACGTACTGGGGCGGCGGCTCGACATCGCCTACCGCAAGCCGTGCTTTGCCGGGCAGCGGATGCGCGTCGCCATGCAGGCGTTCGAGAACGACGGTGCGCTAGGAATCGTCGCCGCCATCGTGGACGAGGCGTCGGCCGCCGGCGTGGATCACGGCCGGACGCACGCCTATGCGCGAATGGAGTTCGAGGCATAGCCGGCCTTGCCGTCGTGCACGGCGGCCCGGGCAACCTTCCCATCTCGGTGTCCCGGGCAACCTTCCCATCTCGGTGTTCGGTAGGCAGGCCCTCGGCTTCCAACCGACTCGATAGAGCCGACCGGTGCGACGTCTCGCGTCGGATCAGATCTCCGTCCAATTTCTCCGAATGGCGTCGAGCGCCTCCATGACGTGCAGCGTGTCGTCGAGCGGCATCGCCGGGCTCTCGTGCAGGCCGGCGCGCAAGCAGCGCATCGCTTCGATCGCCTGATGGCAGTAGCCGTTGCCTCGGTAGGGGCGCACAATGGTCGCCCCTCGCATCCACGACGGGACCGGGACCGCCGCACGGATGGTTCGCGCGACCCTGCGCATGCACCGATCCCGCAGGCTCGGACGGATCGCGCCATCGGGCCCGCTTCCGGCGAGCGATTGCCGGTGGGTCCGTACGACCGTGAACGCGTTGGGGCGGTACAAGGGCTCGTGCAGCGCAGCCCAGCCGGACGTGCCAGCCACGGTGGCGCCGTTAAAGAGCCGCGTCCGAAGGCTCGCGCCGATCGACGACCGACAACCGGCCGCGTGACTCAGCAGAGCGGCGACGCGTTCGTCGACACCGGTGGCGCCCATGGTCACAACGCTCTGGACGGCCGTGATGGGCCCGAAAAGGAGCGCGGCCAACGACACCGTGTACACGCCGAGATCGAGGAGCGCGCCTCCGCCGAGCGCGGGGTTGAAGAGGCGGTGGGCCGGGTCGACGTCGAAGCAGTGGCCCAATTCAATCGTGGCCGACTGGACTTGCCCAAGGGCTCCGGCGCGAACGCGGTCGACGAGCTCGATCACCGCGGGCATGAAACGCATCCACATCGCTTCCATGCAAAAGACACCCTTATGGCGAGCCAGCGCGATGACCTCACGCGCCTCGGTCGCGTCGAGCGTGAACGGCTTTTCGCAAAGCAAGGATTTGCCTGCATCGACCATCATCAGCGCGCTCGGTCGATGGTCGGAGTTCGGAGTCGCGAGATACACGATGTCGACGTCGCGATCGCGCGCAAGTGCCTCGTAGCTCGCGTGAGCGCGGTGCACCCGAAAGCGATCCGCGAACGCGACGGCCCGCGCGCGCTCCCGAGAGGCCACCGCCACGAGCCGCGCCCCCGGCGCTTGGGCTAGTCCCTCCGCGAATTGCCTCGCGATCCAGCCGGTTCCGACGATCCCCCATCCGACCGCTTGGCTCATCGACCTTGCGAGTGGAATCGCCATGCATCGGTCACGATTTCGTCCAAGGTCGGCCGCTGGGCCCGCCAACCGAACGCCCGCTCAGCCCAGCTCGCCGAAGCCACCAACCGTGGCGGATCGCCCTGGCGACGAGGCCCGTAGGCGACTGGAATCGTCCGCTGGGTCACGCGTCTCGCCACGGCAATCACATCCTCTACCGAATGCCCGCGGCCCGTACCCAAATTGAATGCGCCACTGTCGCCCCCGGCCTTCAGGTACTCGAGCGCCGCAAGGTGCGCTTCGCACAGATCGACGACATGAATGTAGTCGCGGATGCAGGTGCCGTCGGGCGTATCGTAATCGGTGCCGAACACCTCGACGCGATCTCGCTGCCCGAGCGCAGCTTCGATCACGATGGGGATGAGATGCGTCTCCGGGTGATGTCGCTCGCCGAGTCCCCTCGCAACGTCGGCGCCCGCCGCGTTGAAGTAGCGCAGGGCCGCGTAGCGAATTCCGTACGCGCGAGCGTACGACGCCAGCATCCGTTCGATGGCGAGCTTGGTGTCGCCGTAGGGGTTCACTGGCTGCGTAGGATGGTCTTCGTCGATGGGGAGGCGAATCGGATCGCCGTAAACCGCCGCGGTCGACGATAGAATGAAGATACCGACACGAGCGTCAAGCGCGCTTTCCAAGAGCGAAATCGCAGCGCCCAAGTTGCCTCGGTAGTGCAAGCGAGGATCGCGAACCGACTCACCGACCTGAATGCGCGAGGCGAAGTGCAGAATCGCCTCGACCCGCTCTGAGGCGAGCAAGCCCGCAACGCGGATTCGGTCCGCGACGTCGACCTGCACGAAGCCGACGTCGGACGGGACCGCCTCGCGATGCCCCGACGACAGGTCGTCCACGACAAGAACCTCGTGCCGCGCCGCCCGCAGACGAGCGACCATGTGCGATCCGATGTAGCCCGCTCCGCCCGTGACGAGGACTCGCATGGCGCGCGACCCCCATACTACCTTGGAGTGCGGGCTCGGCCCCCCGTCAATTGCCTTTGTATTGCAACGCGAACGTGTCCGCCGCGGTCGGCGGCACTCCGGTCACCGGCTCTGCATCGATGTCGGCCGAGGATGCGTCGTTGCCGGCGGAGGTCCACTCGTACGCGTACCAGGAGTAGGTGTACGTCGACAGATTGGGCATGATGTCGTTGACAAAGTAATAGGCCGCCGCGGCGGTCCCCGCCCCCTGCCCCGCTCCGGCCGCCGTGAAGCAGAGCGTCCCGCTGATCGGCTCGACCGCCATCACCAGCAGGAAATAATCGTGGGTCGGCGTCAGGCTTGAGAGCGTGCCCGTGACAACGGCGATCCCCGAGCTCCGCTGCACGATCGAGAGAGCATTCGTGTTTACATCTTCCACGATGTAGGCGGGACTGATCCCGGCGTTGTCAAGATACGCGACGCTCAGTTGTCCGAACGCTCCGCCGCCGGCGATGAGCGTGGTTCCAGGACCGATCAGAGGACGGTGCGTCGCCTGATCGAAGTCGGTTCCGTTGTCTTGCTGAATCGTCGTGAACGTCACGGCGGTCGGCAGACAGCCCGTCAGAGCGGTCGCGATGGCATTTCCCGCGTCGTTGTCGGCTGGAAACTCATCGTCGACGACGGCGGCGTGCGGATTCTGGCAGAGGTTGCTCAGCACGGCGTCGGTGCACGCTGAGGCCGCGCAAAACTGCGCCGCCGAGCAGGCCGTCGCGCACGCACCGCAGTGGTTCGGATCTTGGGTCGTATCGACGCACGATCCCGCGCAGCAACTGAGGGCTCCGGTGCAGCCGGATCCGCCCTCGCCCGCGTCCACCTGACATTGCGCCGCGTCCGGCCCGGCCTCGGTGCTGCCGCCGTCGAGCGTGGCCTCGGTGCTGCCGTCGAGCGCGTTTCCCACGTCTCCGAGTGCGTCGGCGGCGTCCGTCGGCGAGGGGGCGTCTGCCGCGTCGACCGATGCGTCGCCGGCCTCGCCGCTCGCATCGCTCGATCCCTCGGCGCCGCTGGCATCGACGGAGAGCGCATCCTTGCCGGTCGCGTCGGAGATGGATCCGTCGTGCGGGGCCGAGGCGTCGCCCTCGCCGCCACCCGAACCGCCACCGCCGCAGTGGACGACGAGCAACGAAAAGGCAGCCGCCGCACCGATCAGGGCAGCCTGAAGACTTCGCATGGTGGATTCTCCGATCGGAGCCCACGATACCAGTTCGAGAGGTGCAATGCCGCTCCTCAGGCTCCGACGTGCCTCGATTCGTGAGGCGACAGGGTCGCCCACTCGGTCGGTCACCGCGCGGTTGCCCTCTGCTATACCGCAAGCGCATGAGCGCTGTGGCCACGTCCGCCCCGAGCCGCACGAGGGTCCTGTCCGGCATTCAGCCAAGCGGCGAGCTGCACATCGGCAACTGGCTCGGCGCCGTGCGCACGTGGAGCCAACAGGTCGCCGAGCAGCGTGAGGATCTGCTGTTCTGCATCGTGGACGCCCACGCGATCACCGTGGAATACGATCCGGTTGAACTGCGCATGCGCATCGCCGACATGGCGCGCGACCTCATCGCGTGCGGCCTCGATCCGGATCGGTGCACGCTCTTCGTTCAAAGCGACGTGCGGGAGCACACCGAGCTCGCCTGGTACCTCGCGAACGTTACGCCTCTGGGCGATCTGCACCGGATGACTCAATTCAAAGAAAAGAGCGCAGGCAAGGAGCACGTGCTCGTGGGCCTCTTCACCTACCCGGTGCTGATGGCGGCGGACGTTCTCGTCTACAAGGCCCACGTCGTTCCGGTCGGAGAAGATCAGCTGCAGCACCTCGAGCTCGCACGCGACACGGCGCGTCGCTTCAACCACCGCTTCGGCGAAACGTTCCCCGAACCGCAGGCGCGATTGTCGAACGCCCCCCGCATCCTGGGTCTCGATGGGCAGGGCAAGATGAGCAAGTCCAAAGGAAACACGATCGCGCTCTTCGACGACCGGGATGCCTTCTGGAACAAGCTCAGGGGGGCCTTCACCGATCCACAACGGCTTCGCAGGAGCGACCCCGGGCGTCCCGAGGTCTGCAACATCTATACGATGCACAAGGCACTCTCGACACCGGACGAAGTCGATCGCACGTACAGGGAGTGCACGACCGCGCAGCGCGGCTGCGTCGACTGCAAGAGAGTGCTGTTCGAGACCTTCGACCGAGATCTCGTTCCACTGCGGGCGAGACGGGCCGAGATCGACGCACACCCCGAGCGGGCGCGACAGGCCCTGGGCGACGGGGCCTCGAAGGCGCGGCGCATCGCGACGCAGACGATGCGGCAGGTGCGCGACGCCATGGGTCTCGGAAGCGGTGCTTCTTCGCCGTGAAGACCGTAGGGCTCGCCCTCGCCCTAGGGCTCTCGACGTCCATCGCGTGCAGTCATGCGCCGCCGGATTCGACCCCCGAAGGCACGGTCCGCCTGTTTCTCGACGACATGGATTCGGCTGGGGACGATCCGGCTTCGGTGCGCCTCGCCTATGGACTGCTCGGGCCGGCGGCGCGCGCGAATCTCGGAGAGCGCGCTCGCCGGACGAGCGAGCTTTTGGGGCGTCAGGTCGAGCCGTGGGCGATGATCGCGGCCGGGTTATTCGGCATCGCGTTTCGCCCGAAGGCCATGCGCTCCACGGTCGTCGGTGATCGCGCCACGGTGGACGTCGTCGGCGAAGACCCACACACCGAGCACGCGAGCGTGCTCTGCATTCACGAAGGCACGGCGTGGCGCATCGAACCAGGTTTGCCGGAGCCTTAGACTTAGAAACTCAAGTTCGGTGCTCGAACGGAACGAGCGCGACCGACAGCCCGCCGAGCACGGCGGACGAGACCGACGAGGGGCGGAGCGGCCCCCGACGCCTCTAGCTCTCGTCGGGCGAGCGCGCGGTCTTCTCGGATGCGATGTAGTCGATCACAATCTGGCTCAGCCCGGCGGGCAGGGCGCCGAACTCGACGCCGAGTGCGGCCTTGCCGCGGCCCTCGCGAGTCCAACGGATGTTGCCCGCCACGACGACCATTTCGCCGGTCGTGGGCATAGCGAAACGCAGGTCGATCGTCATGCCCACCGGAAACGATTGCGGTGACAAGACGAGCATCCCCTCCAAGCCGATCTCCTCACTGCGGGCTTCGACGGCTTCGGCGTTCGGACGCAAGAGAAGCACCGGAGTCACATAGGGCGCGCGCGGACGTTGACGCCGCTCCGGTCGCGACGGAGCGCCCCCCAGGGGCTGCGCACCAGCCTCGGAGCGGGGGACCTTTCGACGCACGAGCTTGATCGCCTGCTCCGCTTGCTCCGGCTCGCCCGCTGCCCGCTCGCCGCTCTCCGGGGCATCGTCTGCCGCCGCCGACAGCAGATGTATGGGGCCGACCGGCGAGTAACTCGCTGCGACGATCGCGCGACCGAACTCGACGATGGATTGGAAGCGAGCTCCGGGGTCTTTTTCGAGCGCGTGTTCGATCACGGTCGCGAGAGCGGCCGGGGTTTCCGGTCGCCGATGGCGCACCCTCGGGGGCGATGTCGCGTTCGAGACCTGCACGACGACGTCTGGGTACGCACCACCATAGGGTACTTCGCCGGTTAGGCACTCGTAGAGCGTCATGCCGGTCGCATAGACGTCGGTGCGCTCGTCGACCTCACGACCCCAAAGCTGCTCGGGAGCCATGTACTCGGGTGTCCCGAGCACCTCGTGGGCCGTCGTCAGTTTGCGATCGAACGGTCCGTGCTGACCGGTACCCATTGCAGCGACGCCGAGGTCGATGAGCTTGATCTTTTCCCGACCGATTTCGTTTCGCGCGACAAATACGTTGCTGGGCTTGAGATCGCGATGGACGATCCCGCGCCCGTGAGCGTATGCGAGCGTGCTGCAGAGGTGAGCGCCGACGTGAACCACCTCCGCCACCGACAGGCGGCGGCGAGAGGCGAGAATGCCGTCGAGCGTACGTCCTTCGAGCATTTCGAGGACCAGGTAAGGCCCGTGTTCGCCGCAAACGCCGGCATCCAGGACCTCGACGAACCCCGGGTGCCGGACGACGGCCAGGGCGTGCGCCTCACGGAGCAGACGCGCTCGAGCCTCCTTGAGCTGCCGACACGCGTCGTGGAGAAGCTTGAGCGCGACGATTTGACGCGTGAACCGATGATACGCCTCGAAGACGAGGCCCATTCCCCCGTGGGCCACGAGTCTCCGAAGCTCGTAACGAGTGTCGACGATCGCGCCGACGAGCGATTCGCTCACGCCTTCCAAAGCCGCCATCATACTCTCACGCCCGGCGGAGCGCCCGTCGGCGAGGCGCGCCCCCGCCGCAGCGCCCCGAAGGCTCACTCGGCAGCGGCGCTCGCGTCGATGGCACCGCCTTCGATAGCCCCCTCAGGCGGTGGTTCGGCAGTTTGCGCCGGCTCGGTGCCTGCGAGAAATACCTCGTCGATGACATCGGGATCGTCGCTGTAGGGTAGCTGGCCCGTGCGGCCATCGATGGGCACGGTGACCACCCCGTCGGGACGCGGAAAGTCGGTCCGCGGCTTTCCTTCGTGCGCCGACTTCATGAGCGTCATCCAGGCCGGCAGCGCCGTCACCGCCCCTTGCTCGACACCGCCGAGCACGCGACCGTCATCGTAGCCGACCCACGTCACGGCTGCGACGTCGGTGGAGTAGCCCGCAAACCAGGTGTCTTTCGGACCGTTGGACGTCCCTGTCTTGCCAGCGAGCGGCCGACCGAGTGTCTTGGCTCGAACTGCCGTTCCGTGATCGATGACGCTCGTGAGCAGACTTGTGACGACGTAGGCTTCCGCCTCGTCGAGGACTCGGCGAGAGGGCACCCTCGCAGGCAGGGGCAAATCCTTGCCGTCGGGCCCGACGATGCGGATGATCAGCCGCGGCTCCTCGTACACCCCCCCGGCCGCGAACGTCGTATAGGCCCCCGCCAAATCGATGGGGCGGACCTCGTAACTTCCCAGTGCCAACGAAAGGTCTGGTTTCATGGCAGATTCGATCCCGAGCGCCTGGGCCCAGGAAACGACGTTCGCGGGACCGATGTCGCGGAGCACCTTCACGGCGACGACGTTGACGCTGTTCGCGAGGGCTTCGCGCAAGCGCAGCGGGTCGTGCCCTTGCCAGCCCTCGAAGTTGGTGGGACGGTAGCCACCCTCGAAGACGTCCGGCGTCGGATCCACCAGCGTAGCGGCCGTAAACCGCCGCGAATGGATGGCATACGAGTACACGATGGGCTTGAACGTCGACCCCGGCTGCCGACGCGCTTGGGTCGCACGATCGAGGGTTCCCGCCGATCCTTCGTAGCTGCCTACGATGGCCAGGATTTCGCGAGTCCGAATATCGATCGCGACAGCCGCTCCCTCCGGTCCGAGCTCGAGCCGCAGCGCAACCTTCGCCGGTGGCTCGGGCACGGCGCTCAGCAGGCTGACGCGGACATGCGCCCCCAAGGGGGCAAATGCGCTGGGGGCGACCTTGCCGGGGTTGTACCGTTCGAAATCGCTCAAAGTCACGGTCCCGGTCACCGTCCCGAGGCGCACGTCGATGGTCTTCGCCGCATCGTCGGTCCCGACGACGACGCCCGTCATCACCTTGTGTTGTTCGAAAATGGGCGTCCCCTCGAACACCGCCGGCGCATCGCGAGGGGACGGCGTGCGGCCCCGCTTGTCGGCGGTCGACGGGGGCGGTTTGAGTCCGCCTTGCAGCCCATGCCGTCGGTCGTACGCAAGGAGCGCTTCGCGGACGCCCTGCCTCGCGGCGGCCTGGATTTTGGGGTCGATCGACGTCGTGATCGTGAAGCCCCCCACACGCCCCTGCTCCGGCTCCAGCCGATACAAGGCGGCCTTGGCGATCTCCACGGCCTCCGGCGCGATTTGGCTGGCCGTGTCCGCGATCGGAGCAAGGACGACGGGCTCGCTCTTTGCCGCCCGCCATGAATCGTCGTCGAGAAAGCCCTTCGCGCGCATCTGATCGAGGACGTATGCGCGACGCGCGATCGCCACGCCGAGGTTCGTGCGAGGCTGGTACTCGCGTGGGTTCGCGATGCGCCCTGCGATCAACGCAGCTTGCCCGATGGTCAGGTCTTTGGCGCTCTTCGCGAAGTCATCGCGCGCCGCCTCTTCGATGCCGTAGCGCCCCCGGCCAAAATAGATTTCGTTCAAGTAGATCTCGAGAATCTCGTCCTTGGTGAGCTCCGTCTCGAGGCGGCGAGCCAACAGAGCCTCTCGTATCTTTCGCGTCAGCGTCCGCTCGCGCGCATTCAAAGCGATGTTCTTGATGACCTGCTGGGTGATCGTCGATCCACCTTGGCGCGTCCCGTGAGCGCGCAGATTGACGAGCGCGGCGCGCGCGATGCCCCAGTAGTTGAGTCCCTCGTGCTCGTAGAACCCGGCGTCCTCCGCGGCCAGGACCGCGAGCTTTACGTGGGCCGGAAGCGTGGCGATGGGCACTGTAGTGCGCCGTTGGGTGAACAATTCGGCAAGCACCGTCCCGTCGCGCGCGAGGATGCGCGTCACTTGAGGGGCCCTGTGCGTCCTGAGGTCTGCAATGCTCGGCAGATCCGCCTCGTAGTACCGCACCGCCAGCCAAATACCGACTCCACCGGCGCAGACCGCACCTATCGCTCCAATACCTACCCACTTGGCCCAATGCCTCCACCGCGGTCGGGCCGTTGCCGGGCGCTGCCGGCCCCCCTGATCCAAGGCCCTCGTCTTCGACGGGACGTATGGAGGCGGATGTGCGCCACTGCTTCGCATTCGCGTCCCGATGTAACCGACGGATGCCGCATCATGCCAGCCGCCACGTGGTAAACGTATCCGGATGTTCGCGCTGAGCCATGGGGAGCTCGCGATCGTCCTGTTCATTTTTGCGCTCGTTTGGGGTGCCGGAGTGCTTCCGGACGTGGCGGCGCGCTGGAGCGAACGGGCGGCGTCGAAGCGGGCCCGTCGAGTCTCCCCGAGAGGATGACCCTTGTCGGCCGGAGCGGGAATCGACAACGAAGGCGTCCGCGGCGCCGAGACACCCATCGTCTTCGTCAGCGATCCGACGGCGGAAGCTGAGCGCGTCGCCCAGGCACTGCGCAACGGCGGCTACATCGTGGTGGACGTGCCGTTGTCGATGCTGGTGGCCCGCGTTGCGGTGCAGCATCCGCGAGTCGTGCTCGTGGACGCGGATAGCCACGGGGCGCTCGAGGTCGTTGCGCGGATGCGCGAGCTTCCGCAGGCCGATGACGTGCAGGTCGTCTTTGTGGCGGCTCCCGGCGGCACGCTGACCAATCTGCAGGAAGCGCTTGCACACGAAGGGTGTGCGCTGTTTCTAAGGCCGGTCGACGTGCCTGCCCTCGTCCAAGAGGTGGAGGTGCTGAGCGGCGGTGCCCGCGAAGGGCCCAGGACCTTCGGCCACTCGAGTACCCCGCCACCGTCGATTCCCGTGTCGCCGCCGAAGCGGCCAAGTGCGCCGCCCTCTCGCCCGGCCCGCAGCTTGCCATCCGGGACCACGTTGGCAGGCGGCGGCGAGCAGGCGACGTTTCCCGAACCCGCGCAACGCTCGGCGCGCCTTCCGTTTCCGGTGGCAATCGGCGTCACCCCCCCCCTCAGCGCGGAACTGCAGCGACTGCTCGCGGACGCGGAAGACCGAGTCACGACGCCCGAGGAGCCACTCGCTGTCCCTTCTCCCGAAGAGGAGATCGAGGCGGTGCTGCCCGCTGATCTGTTGGCGGCGCTCGACGAGCCCCTCGAGGAGGACGACGAGGCGGACGCACACGCCTCGACGCGATCGACGGCGGCTCCTCGCGCCACGCGTGAGCGCACCACCGACGACGGAGCCACGCGTACGCCGGGTGCGGCAACGATAGGGGGGGCGACTCCCGACCCGGGTACAGCCGACGCGGCTGGGCGGCACTCGGCCACGCCATCGACGTCCAGCGCGCGCCCGACGACGAGCGATCACGGCGAGACTCCGGGGCCTCCCCGCGATCACGCCGCCGGAGCCGGCAAGGCGGAGTCTCGGGCCACGCCGGCCGGCTTGCGGCCGGCGGGGTCTACCCCGCCCGACCGTGGCTCGGAGGACACCTTCGGATCGGCCGACACGATCCGGATCGTCGGACGCGCCATCGCCACGCGCACCTCCGGCTCGCTCTGTCTTTCGGCGGGGGAGGTCGAACGCCGCATTGTTCTGCGTGAAGGCGACATCGTGACTTGCGTCTCCACTGCGGAGGACGAGTCGCTGATCGCATTCTTGGGCGCGCGCGGTGATTTGCCCCGGGAGACCGTACGTCGGCTCGTGGCCCGGTTCGCACCTTTCGGCAGGCACGCCGGAGCCGCGCTCGTCGCACGCGGGTACTTGCTTCAGGACCAGATGTGGCCCACGTTGCGCGCGCACGCCGAGTGGGTGCTTGGTCGCTGCCTGCAATGGTTGGAGGCGCGCGTCGTTGTCGAGGTGCAAGCGCCCGGTCGATTGGCGGCCGAGCCCAGCGTCTTCGGGGGCGCTACGGGAGCCGAGGTCTTCGTGGAGATCGTACGCCGCATCGTCACGCCCCAGGAAGGCGTCGAGCGGCTCGGTGGACCGACCGCTCGAGTGGTGCGCGGCCCCGCCGCCGACATCCTGGACGAGTGCGCCCTACGAAGCGCCGACTTCGAGGTCATACGAGACTCGGCCGGTCGAACGCTCGCCGAGGTGCTCGACGGCGCGCAAGACGACGACTTCGCGAGTACGGTTTTCGCCCTCGCCGAGCTCGGGGTCGTGGACGTGCTCGCCGCCGTCGGCAACGGGCCCGGACCCGTTGGCGCGGGTTCAGCCGACGTCTCAGCGCTCGACGCGGACGCGATTCGAGAGCGGGTGCGGGCGAGGCTGCAACTCGTCGAGGACGGCGACTACTTCGCGGTCCTCGGGGTCCCCCGTGAAGCGACCGGCTACGACGTACGCCGCGCGTTTCTCGAGCTGCGACGTGCTTTCGACCCATCGCGCCTGCTTTCAAGCGAGGTCGCGGACTTGGCGGACGACGTGCGGATGATCACCACCGTGCTCGACGAGGCGTACGAGATCCTCAAGGACTCGGCGCGCCGCGAGCGGTATCGACGAGCCATCGAAGTCGAGCCCGAATAGGGCTTGTCCGCCGCAGGCGAGTCGCCGAAAGGGCCGTCGAGCACTACTCTTCGATGAGAATCGCCATGTCCTTCGGCAGCGGCACCTGGACGTCGAATGCGTCGACGCCACCTCCACCCCCGTAAACGACGCGCGAGGCGTGAAGGGCGTGCCGACCGAGGGCTCGAATCACCGGCCCCCCGTACAAGTCGTCGCCCGCCAAGGGGTGACCGATTGCGGCGAAGTGCGCGCGGATCTGGTGGCGCAGCGCTTTGGACACCTTCGCTTCGACGACCGCCCACGTGCCGCTACGCCGGACCACTCGATATCGCGTGATCGCCTGACGCGGCTCGTAGCGGACGACGTCGCGAGGGTGCACGCATGCATAGACCCGACGCTGATCCTTGGGATGATTCGCAAGAGGAAACTCGATCGTTCCCTCGTCCGGAAGCCCTTGCTCGGCGCAGAGCAACATGTAGCTCTTGTCCAAGCGCTCTTCCTTGAGCGCGAGCTTGAGCGCGTCGAACGCAAGAGCCGTGCGGGCGACGACGACGGCTCCGCTCGTCTCCGTGTCCAAGCGATGGATGATGCCTGGATCGCGCGGAGAGTGTCCGATGTACCCCTCGTCGGTCGGAACGAGCTCGGCGTAGTGGCCGAGCAGAGCGTTGACCAACGTCCCGACCTCACCGGATCGCAGCGGGGCCGTCGCCTGGCCGGCCGGCTTGTCGACGACCAGGACTTGTGGAGTCTCGAACACGACGCGCAGCGGCGCTCCTGACGTCGCGACCGCAGCAGCATCGGCGACCTGCGCGACGTCGATGCGAAGTTGGTCTCCGCTCGCGACCGTTCCACCCTTCGCGGTCCTTCGCCCATTGACGCGCACGGCGCCGAGCTCGATCGCGCGCCGTACGCGCGCTCGGCTGAGCTCCGGCAGCATCTCGACGATGGCCTTGTCGAGCCGCAGGCCATCCAGCGATGCTGGAACGACGAGCTCGCGAATCTCCGGCACCGGACGGTGCGATTGCGAGTCATCGGGGAGCGCGGCGTCGTTCATCGAGGCTCGAAGGGGGGGCCCATTGGTACCACGCTCGCGCCCTCGGCGCTGCTCGGGGCGCGTGGCTGGATGACGGCGGTCGGGAATCGCTCGGTCGAGGTCGCGCTTTCGGTCCGTCGCGGCCTCTGGGACAATCACGGCCGTGACGTCCGGTCCTTCCACTCCGCCACCGTTCGACGGCCACTGTCGCCAGTGCTCGGCGGCGATCCCACCGACGACCCGCATCTGTCCGCAATGCCGTGCTCTTCAGCCGGAGCCGCCGGCCGTAGCGCCGGAGATCGTCATCGAACGGGGCGACACCCGACTGGTGGTCGAGGCGCAGGTTGGCGAAGGAGCCATGGGCGTCGTGTGGCGCGCGTGGGTCTTCCGTGCGCCCGGACATGCCGGCAGCGAGCCGCCGAAGCCCGTTGCGCTCAAAGTCCTTCGCGAGAGTCCGATGCGCGACGCGCGCGAGCTGTTCCTGCGCGAAGCCGAAGCGTTGCGGCGCCTGTCGCACCCGAACATCGTCGGCTATGGGGATCTATTCGAACACCGCCGCGCACTGATTCTCGCAATCGAGTACGTGGACGGCGAGACGCTCGAGTCCATCATCGCACGCCATCGCGCTCGTGCCCTGCTCGCCGGCGCGCGGGGGCTTCCGTGCATGCCATTTTTGCGGGCATGGCATTATTTCCAGCAACTGCTCGGCGCGCTCGCCGCCGCGCACGCGCTGGGCGTCGTGCATCGGGACATCAAGCCTTCGAACGTGCTCGTACGACGCGACGGTCTAGTCAAACTAGGCGACTTTGGGATCGCCCGCGTGAGCGGTACGACGTCCCTCGCGGCCACGCGCGAGTTCGCTCCGGGCACCGGCGCATACATGTCGCCCGAGCAAGTGTTGTCGCAACCCGTCGACGGGCGAAGCGATCTCTACTCGGCAGCGACCGTTCTTTACGAAATGCTGGCGGGCCGAACGCCGTTTGGGTCGGATCAGGGCGAGTTTCTCGTTCGCAAGGACCAGGTCGATGCGATCCCACCGCCCATTCGGAGCGTCCTGCCCCAGGCGCCGCCCGTGCTCGATAGGTTGTTCAGCCGCGCGCTCGCAAAGGACCCTGCCGAGCGGTTCCTCGACGCGATCGAAATGGGAGACGCGTTCCGCATCGCGCTCGGGATCGTCGAGTCGCCCGAGTGGCGGGCGCAGGAGGAAATCGCGCGGACCGCGAAAACCATTGCCGACGGCGGCGGGGCCGGGGCCGAGACGCTCGATGAGGAGAAAAGAATCCGCACCCTCTTGGACTTCGTGGCACGACGGTACAAGACTGGCGACGTCGCGACGAGGTGAAGAAGGTATCCTAGCTGCGCCGTGCTCGATTCGTTTGACAAGCTGTCCAACTGGTCGACCGCCGGAGGCTGCGCGCTGCTCTCGTTGGCGCTTGCGGCCTCGGCTTACTTGTCGTTGCGTCGGTCGATGCGCCGAATCGCGGCGGCGCGTCGAACGAAGGTGAGCGAGGTGCTGGCGACTAGCGTCCCACGCCCGGCGGCCGTGGCTGTCTTTCTCCTGGCGATGACGAGCGGCCTGAGTGTGTTCCGCCTTCATGGCGCCAACCTCACGGAGCTTCATCGTCTGCTCGCCCTCGCCCTGTCGGTCGTCGGCGTATCCGTCCTCATGCGGATCGCCCTGCAGTCGATCGACGCGTACGGGCACTCGAGTCCGGATTTTCGAACCGCCGCGGGCATCGGACGCGCGGTGACGTGGGTCGTGGGACTGGGATGGGTGGCCGTGCTCGTCAGCGATGCCCTCGGCATTTCGTTGGCTCCCGCTCTGACGGCCTTTGGCATCGGCTCGCTGGCTGTCGCTCTGGCGCTGCAGGACACCCTGTCGAATTTTTTCGCGGGCGTGTGCATCATTTTCGACAAGCCGGTGCGCCTCGGCGACTTCATCCGTATCGATCCGAGCTACGACGGCTACGTCGAGTCGATTGGGTGGCGATCCACGCACATCCGCACGCCGTCCAATACGATTGTCATCGTACCGAATACGACGCTCTCCAAGGCGATCATTACGAATTTCTCGCTTCCGACTCCGGAGGTCGCTTCGAGCGTGCGCGTCGACGTTTCAGCCGACGCGGACGTCGACCGAGTCGAGGAGGCTTTGACCGACGAGGCCAAGCGGGCGCTCGACGTGCCCGGCGTGGTCCGGACCCCTGAGCCGAGCGTCGCACTCGCTCCAGGCTTCGTCGACGGCGGCATCGGGTTCACGGTCTCCTTTCACGTTCGATGCATCGGCGATCAGCCGGGAGCCCAGCATGCGCTCCGCAAGCGCATTGCGGCACGCTTCAAGAAGGAAGGCATTGCGTTTTCCGCAGCCTCGGTCGCTCCGGGTCGGCGGGCATGACACGGCGGGAGCACCGGCCCCGGAGCGCGGGGTCGGCCCCGCACGACCGCTCTGTTCGGCGTTGCCCTGAGCCCGGGCATCCGGAATGCTACGCGGCGGCTTCCTTCGCGTGGATCGCGACCGCCAATGCTCCGAAGAGGGTCGCGAGCGGCGCGATCGCCAGCGGCGCGACGCCGAACGCGATCGCAAGCAGTGCGATCGTTCCGGGTATTGCGCCGAGCGCGATGGCGCCCCATGCGCGGCCCCGAGCAGCGCGCGGGATGGCGAGAGCGAGTGCCGCGTGGCGCACGTCGTCGCTTGCGAGAGCGACGGCCCACTCTCCGGGCGTCGATCCCGCAGCGCCCATCGCAACCGCAACGTCCGCAGCGCCGAGCGCGCCGTCGTCCATGGCCGGATGCCCGATCACGCCGACGATGCTTCCGCCTTCCGCCAACGCGCGCACCTCGGCGCCGCGATCCCCCGGAAGCACCTCGGGCCGGACGTGATCGATGTCGAGGGCGCGACCGATCGTCTCGCAAGTCTCTCGCGCTTCGCCGCTCAACAGCACCGGCTCGATGCGCGCATCGAGTAGCGTCTGAACGGCCGCGCGCGCCCCGGCGCGCAGCCCGTCCTGGAGCGCGATGAGGCCGATCACGCGCTCGCCGAGGGCGACGAGAAGCACACTACGGCCCTCGGCCTCCAGCCCGCTCACGCGGGTATCTGCCAAGGCGACGCCGATCTTCTCTTCGAGCATGATGGCGCGGCCGCCCACGACCAACCGCTTGCCTGTCGACGAGAGTGCGGTCACACCCAACCCCGCGTGGACTGTGGCGTTTCTCACGGCATCGGGCCGAACGCCGCTTACCCGAGCCGCGCGCAAGACGGCCGAAGCGAACGGATGGGAGGACGCGGTCTCCGCTCCCGCTGCGAGCGCAAGCACACGGGTGGTTTCGTCCGAGCACGGAGGTTCTTCACTGCCCTCGGGAACGCGGCCGATCGGGCCGACGTTCTCGACCGCGACAATCTCGGGCTCGCCGAGAAGCACCGTCCCACGGGCGCTGAAGATGGCAATGTCGACGCTGCCGGCGCGCTCGAATGCACGAGCGTCCTTGTACGCGATGCCGCTCGCGAGCGCTTCGAGATGAGCCCGCGCGAATCGAAGGCCGACAAATGAGCAGACGGCCTTGACTCCGAACGCCATGGCGGCCGCACAGACCGACGCCATCACCTCGACGGGCGTCGCGTTGCCCGCAAAGACCGCGACGCCCACAAGCGCCCCGGCCGCAGGTACTCCCCGTTCGATCACATGGCGCAGCGTACGCACCGTCGGCGCGGCGACATCGATCCGCGCCGACGGAACCGCCAGGAGCTTGATCCACGCTCGATCGCGTCCCGACCACGTCGTGGTCATTCGAAGCCCGCTCGATGTCACGCGAGCGCCGGCAACGACCGGGTTGCCCTCGCGCTTCAGAACCTCGATGCGAGCTCCGAGCCACGGCACGACGTGGGCCTCGCCGGCGGTCACCGTCGCGTCGACGCCGATGAACTCTCCGCCGTCGACCACGACTTGCTCGCCCGGCCGGACCTCCGCGGCAGCGCGCTCGACCTTCTCGCCGTCGTGAATCACCCGGACCCTAAGGTCGAGCGCATCCAAAACACGCCGGCGCGCTCCCTGAATGCGGAACCGAGCTCGGGCCACGAGCCGCTCGACGATGATCGCCACGCTGGCGCCCAGACCGGCAAGTACGGCGATGCCCACGGCACGCGGGTCATTCACGCGTTGAGCCCAACACGCGGCCACCACGGCGAGGGTAGTCGGTCCGACGACGACGAGCGTCTGTGGGTCCGCCGGATCGCGAGGGGAGCGTCCGACGCCGACAAGCAGCGCAAGCCACGCGAAGATGACGAGCGGCAGTCTCACCGAATCGGCGATCGCGCCGAGCAACCCGATGGCCGGCGCGAGCACGCCGCAAACGATGCCCATGGCGTCGACGCCGATGAGCAGGCTGTGACCGTTGCGACCGGGAATTCGAGCCTGTCGCGGCGTTTCGGCGTTCGGTGGCCCCGCTTCCAGAATGCGGGCCCCCGGAGCGGCGTCGACTGCAACGTCGGCATCACCTGCCGGTTCGGGCGCATGCGACGATGCCGACGGAGACTCCGCGTAGGAGACCACCTCGGGCGGGGACGCGGTGGCCAGGTCTTGATCGCGCAAGCGACCGCGTGCATGCACGTATTCGCGCTTGCACTCGGCACGACAGAAATATTCGAATTTTCCGTCAAACACGGCGACGTGTCCGGCCCTCAGCGGATCAATGGGTTGCCCACAACCCGGACACGCGACGTGCGGCGCGATGGACATGCGATGGCAGCAACGCTCGCCCGGGTCGCCGCTGTCAAGCGGAGCGCGAGGCCGCGGGATAGGTGCGCGCAGGCGGCAGACGCAACTCGGAAAGCACGCGGGCGAGAGCGCGAACCCCCTCCTCGAGCTCGGAAGTCGACACGACCAATGGGGGCGCGAACCGCAAAACGCGCTCACCGGCGGCGGTCAGCAGCAAGCCGGCTTCCAGCACTCGCGTCAGCACGTCTCGGGCCACCAGTCCGGGCCGGAGAACGAGGCCCCGAAGAAGTCCTTCGCCGCGCGTGGACTCACACAGTTCGGGCATCTCCCGCACGAGCTGCTGCAAGAGGGCGTGTAGCACCTCGCCTTTCGCGGCCGCCCCCTCGACGAGATTTTCCTCGTCGAGGATGCGCAGGACAGCAAGCGCCGCCGAGCACGCAAGCGGGTTTCCGCCGAACGTGGAACCGTGGGTACCCGCGGGCAGGGCGCCCGCGACCCTCTCGGTCACCAGCATGGCTCCGATGGGAAAGCCCCCGCCGAGCCCCTTCGCGAGAGCGACGGCGTCGGGCCGGACTCCGGTCCCATCGAGCGCAAGGAAGCGACCCAGCCTGCCGATACCCGTTTGCACCTCGTCCACGACGAGCAGTGCGCCACAGGCATCGGCAATGGCGCGAAGACGTGCAAGAAATCCCGGTGGGGCCGGGGTCACGCCCCCCTCCCCCTGGATGGCTTCGACGATGATGGCGCAGACGTCGCGACCCACGGCGCGTTCGACGGCATCGCCGTCCCCATACGGCACATGCGTAACGGGCCCGAGCGGCCCGAATCCTTCCCGATACTTGGCCGTGCCCGTCATCGAAAGCGCACCCAGCGTTCGTCCGTGGAAGCCGCCCTCGAACGCGACGACGCGAACGCGATCGGGCTGGCCCATCCCGAAAAAATGATGGCGTGCGAGCTTGAGCAGCGCCTCATTGGCTTCCGTCCCGGAGTTGCAGAAAAACGCACGGTCGAACCCCGTGCGGCGGCAGAGCTCGGCGGCCAAATGAATATTCGGTTCGTTGTAAAAGTAGTTCGACACGTGCATGAGCGTCGCCGCTTGATCGGCGATGGCGCGGGCCAGAACAGGGTGCGCGTGGCCGACCGAGCACACCGCAATTCCGGCGCTCAAGTCGAGCCAACGACCGCCATCGGCATCGAACAACTCGCAACCGCGCCCGCGCACGAACGCCAGCGGCGCTGGCTTGTAGTTGGGGTAGAGATGCTTGCGCGCGAGCGCGACGAGGTCGGAGTTCGTGGACATCGATGGGGCAGTAGCATACCGCCGCTTTACTGAGGGGGCCTATCCCCGCCGCCCCGATGGCGCAGGATCGCCTGCGCGATCTCGGCGAAGCCTTCGCCCATAGGACGGTCCGCGACGTAACGAGGGGGCACGGTCAGCCGGCTCAAACTCGTCCGCACATTGGAGACTCCAAAGGTCACCCGGAATGCCGCAAAGCATGGCGCATCATTGCCGCTGTCGCCGACGAAAGCGAAGCGGGACACGGCGGCGCCGGCTTCATCGCCGAGCTCGCGACTGCAAAAGCGCAGCGCCCCGCTCGCCTTGTCGTCGGCATCGAACGTCGCGTGCAAATGCACGCTCGATCGTGACCATCGCGCGCCCACCCGTTCGATTTGTTCCACGATCGATCGGACACGATCCTCGGGCAGCCTCGTTCGCTCGCCGACGTCCCACGTGACATCGCTCCGTCGAAGGTCGTTGTCATCGGTCAGGCGAGCTTCCGGGACCGCCCCTCGAACGGTTTCGACCAGGTTCGCGAGACGCTTTCGGCGGGATCGGCGCTCGAATTCGTCACACGCTTCGTGACGAGCGACTCCCGAACCGTCCCGTACGATGTAGATGGCCCCGTTTTCCGTGACGCAGCCGGCAACGGGCCATTGCCGCGTCAAGACCTCTCCCCAACCGCATGGGCGTCCGGTAACGGCAACCAACGCGAGCCCCGCGTCGCTCAAGCTCCACAGGGCGTCGTAGGCCCGACGCGTCAATCGGCCGTGGGTGAGCAGCGTGTCGTCCAGGTCGAACAGGACTCCGCGCAAGCCGCGGGCTTCCTCGGGTGGCAAGAGCGACGCCGGCTTCATGAGATTTCGCCTCAGGGCCCCGCGCTACCGCGCGGCTCAACGCGCGCGATCAATGCCTTGAGGTAAAGCCCCTCTCCGAACGCCGCCGGGACCGGATGATCGGGCCCCTGAAACCACCGCTCGATGACGATCGCTTGCGCGTTTGCATGGGCGGCACCGGTAGCGAGCGCCCGCGTCAGCGACCCCAGATCCACCGTCGCGGAGCACGAGCAGAGAACGAGAAGGCCACCGGAGCGCGTCGCCCGGCATCCGTTCTCCGCAAGCTTCGCGTAGGCGACGAGCGCCTGCTCGCGCGCCGCACGTGTCGGCGCAAGCCTCGGCGGGTCGATAATCACGAGATCGAACGACCCGTTGGCGTGGGCCAAAACCTGCCGCGCATCGTCCTTGACGAACGTCACCCGATCGCCCACTGCGTTCATCGACGCGCATTCGGCTCCGACCTCCAGCGCCAGGGCACTCTCGTCGACCGCGATGACCTCGCGCGCGCCGCCGCGAGCCGCCGCGATCGCAAAGGCACCCACGTACGCATACCCATCGAGAACGCGCTTGTCCCGAGCGAGCTCTTCGACCCGCGCCCGCAACGATCGCTGATCGAAGTAGAATCCGGTTTTTTGCCCGAGCTCGAGCGGAATTCGGAAGCGAAGCCCGCGTTCGCTGAATTCGAGGGTGCTCACGGCGTCGCCGAAGACGACGCCCGAACTCGGTTGGAACCTTTCGAGCTTGGCGGTCTGGGCGCTCGTGCGATCGAGGATCGTGCGTGGACCCGCAACTGCCGCAAGGGCTTGGACCACCAGGCTCTCGCGTTGCTTCATCCCGATGGTGCCGATTTGGATGGCGAGCACCTCGGCGTACCGATCGACGATGAGTCCGGGAAGACCGTCCCCCTCGGCGTGCACCATGCGAAAGCCCGTCGTGGGCTCGCCCGCCAACCCGATCGATGCGCGGACGGCGAGGGCATGCTCGAAGCGGGCCCGAAAGAAGGACGCATCCAGCGGCGTGTCGGCGTCACGAACGAGCAGGCGCACGGGGATCGCCGACCCCGGCGAGTAGAAGCCACGCCCGAGCAGCTTCCGACGGGGATCCTCGACACAAACCTCGTCTCCGGCACCAGGATTTCCCTCCACGCGGTCGACGGCCTGTGCATAAACCCAGGGGTGCCCCGCCCAGACCGGCTGCACGTGGCCCGGCTTGAGCCGTACGGTGGACATGATGGCGGAGCTTGTAGGCGCAGACTCGACCGCCGTCGAATGACCGCTTGAGCCCCGGTTGAGCCGCCTCGAGTCGATGAGGGGCTACGGGCCCGCAGTGAACGAGCGTGAACAGCTCGCACTGGCAACGCCGGAGCGGACGTTGATTTTCGCCCCGCCCAGGCTCAAGCTGGGTGGCACTTCGATTGCAGATCGATTCTCGTCGTGAGAGTCGCGACTGCCGCCAAGCACCGTGCCATCCGGTCTGCCCCAAAAGGGAAGTAACGCGTCATGACGAATGCCCTCCTCTCTTCGATCGGCGCCATCGCTTTGGCGCTTGCCCTTCCCGCGACAGCGGCCGCGCAATCGACACCGAATGGCGCGAGCACCTGCGCACCGGGGAGCTGGTTTTGCACCGAAGCGCCGGATCAGCAGACCGCACCGGCAGGAAAGCCGGTCCAGCGCCTCGAGCCATTGCCCGATCCGGACGAGGAGTCGCCTCCGCCGACCGACGGCACCCTTCCTCCCCGGCCAGTTCGTCGACCGCATCGGATACCGCCGCCGCCTCCGCCTCCCGGATACGTGTATCCTCCTCCGCCCCCGCCGACTGCGTTCCCACCGCCCGAAGGCCCCCCGAGCGAGTACCCGCCCCTCGTGCGCCAACCGCTGTCGCGGCCGCGTGAATGGGGGTTGGCCTTGCGCGTCGAAGGCGCGCTGATCGGACACGGGGCGGGCAATGCCGGAATGGGCGGAGCGGGCGTGGGGCTGCGCTACAAGCCGAACCATCGCTTCGGAGTCGAAGCGGATCTCGATATCGTTGGAGGCACCGACTACCAGGACGATCACCGAACCGAAACGGCGTTTGCCTTCAACGGGCTGTTCTTCCTGAACCCCAAATCGCCCGCGCAGGCCTACGTGCTCGCGGGCTTCGGGTGGTCAGGTGCCCACGTCACGTGCGATCCCGGAACGAATTGCGCGGCCGGGGCCGCAGAACCGATCGATCGGCAGTACACGTACTTCGGAGGTCAAATCGGCGGAGGCCTCGAGCTTCGCTTGAGCCGCGTGATCGCACTCAACGCGGACGTGCGCGGATTCATCCGGACCCGCATCGACGGTCAAGCCGCTTCGCAACCGGAATTCGTCGACGCCTACGGGCGGACGACCAACACTTCGGGCGGCGGGCTCGTGTCCGGCGGAATGGTCCTCTATTTCTAGCGAGACATCCAGGGCGCAGAGCGCGTCGCTTCGACTCGCCGCTTGGCTCCGCTCGCGCCAGTCGACGTCCCCTTCAGTCGAGCGTGTCGTCTCCTTCGACGAGCGAGGAATCGGGCGGAGGCACGAGCGCGGTCGAGGAAGCCGACGAAGCCGGTTCGGGCGACATCAGGGTGCGCACGAGATCGGCGCGGTTGTTGGCCCCGAGCTTCGAGTAAAGGCGGCGAACGTACGTGCGAACGGTGTTCTCGCTCAGGCCGGAAATCGCCGCGACGTTCACTCCGCTGTAGCCCGCCATCAGCAGTCGGGCGATTTCGCGTTCGCGCTTGCTCAGTCCGTCCAGTCCCGGCCGCTTGTCGGGAGCCTCGACCCGTACGACGGCGCAGCGAGCGCCGCCGAACACCGGATCGCCCTCGACTCGTGCGATGGCGACGACCGTGCCGCTCGGGAGCCTTTGAGGCGTCGGCAGCGGGTCGCCCCGGGCTCGCGACGCGAGCGATTGTTCCGCCACGTCGACCAGGCGCTCTTCGATGGGCTCCACGTCCTCGTGCCAATCGATGCCCCGCTCGCGATCGGCCGCGAACACCACGCGCTTGCGGTCTCGGTCGACCACGTAGATGGCGCCATTGACTTTGCCTAGCGCGCGGAGCGCGGCCGCCTCCCGAGCCAACTCGTCATACTGCAGGTGGACGCGAGCCCCGGCGACAATGAACGGCGCGAGCTTCTCGAGCACCAGCCTATCCGCATCCTCGAAGTCTGGATCGCGGTCGCGACGCTCCAGTCCGGCCAGACCGAAAAGAACGCCTCCCTCGTGCAAAAAGAGCAACAAGCTCGTGACGAAACCGTCGGGCCCCGAGTAGTCGCGAAAGTACGGCAGCTCGGTGCGCTCGTTTTCAGGCCATAGCTCGCTCGCCAAATACGCGCGACGGCCGCCGGCTACGACGTCCTTCGGATCGAACCCGAAGGCGACGGAGAGACGCGTTCCGCCATCGACCGGAACGGCCGCGCCGCCGCCATCGACGATCCGGGTCGCATCCGAATAGGCTCGTGCATCATCCTTGCCGAAGAAGCAGAACCCACTGGGGGCCGGGACCAGTCCCCGCATGGCGTCGACGACTCGGCGGCGGAAACTCGCGCGCGTCCCCGGCAGAGATACCTGGAGTTGAGCGGCTTGGAGCTTGTCCACGAGGCATGCCTATACTGCGACGTATGCCCGCGGGTACGACTCATGCCAACCGAGCGGGCGAGTTCATCTTCGACTGGAACGAGGTGCCTCGTAAAGGGCAGCGGACCGCCGACGCCTGGACGTTGGTCGATGAAACGCTTCGCGACGGTCTGCAGAACCCCAGCGTCGTCGACCCCTCCATCGGCGACAAAATACGGATCTTGCACCTCATGGAGGAGCTCGGCATCGGAAACGCCAATCTCGGCCTGCCCGGCAGCAGCAAGCGAGCCTTCGAAGACGTCTTGCGCCTGTGCCAGGAGGTGGCCGACGCCAGAATGAAGATCCGCATCTCGACCGCGGGCCGGACGGTCGCGAGCGACATCACCCCCATGATCGAGATCGCGCAGCGGACCGGGATTCGTGTCGAAGTGTGCGCGTTCATCGGGTCGAGCCCGATTCGGCAGCACGTTGAGCAATGGGACGTGGCACTCATCGCGAAGCGCAGCGCAGAGGCCATCGATATCGCAATCGAAGCCGGTCTGCCCGTTTCGTTCGTGACGGAGGACACGACTCGATCCCGCCCGGAGGTCCTGTCGACTCTGTTCCGCGCCGCGATTGATCACGGGGCAACGCGTCTCGTGCTGTCGGACACGGTCGGGCACGCGACTCCGGACGGAGTCCGCAACCTGATCCATTTCACGAGGGATTTGGTCGCGAGCGTGGGAGCGCCCGCCGTGGGAATCGACTGGCACGGCCACAACGATCGCGGCCTGGCGCTGCAGAACGCGCTCCTGGCGTTCGAGTTCGGAGCCGATCGTGTGCACGGCACGGCGCTCGGCATTGGCGAACGGGCGGGCAATGCTCCGATCGAACTCATCCTGCTCAACCTCCGTTTGCTCGGTCAGCTTCCCGGCGATAGCGACCTCACGAAGCTCGTAGAGTATTGCGAGACGGTCGCACGTGCGGTGGGCTGGGACATTCCGCCGAACCATCCGCTCGTCGGGCGCGATGCCTTTCGAACCGCAACCGGCGTTCACGCCGCCGCAATCGTGAAGGCGCTTCAGAGAGGCGACGAGTGGCTCGCTGACAGCGTGTACAGCGGCGTGCCCGCATCCGTGTTCGGCCGGCACCAAGAGATCGCGATCGGGTTCATGAGCGGCACTTCGAACGTGGCTCACTGGCTGCGGACGCGCAACATCGAGCCCACCGAAGAGCGGGTTACCGCGATACTGAAGGCAGCCAAAGGGATGCGACGGCTGTTGAGCGACGACGAGGTCATGGCCATCGTCGCCCCCATCGCCAGCTGACAGACTGTCCGGGTCTAAAGCAGGTCTAAATCTAAAGCCCGAGCCATGGGGCCGGCGGGATGGCCTGCGACCCATGCCTGACCTCGAAGTAGAGCATCGGCCCCGCGCCATCGTCTCCCACGGTGCCGAGGCGATCCCCAGCGCCGACGTCTTGGCCAATCTTGACGTCGACAGCGTCGAGATTGCCACTCACCGTATAGTAGTGGTCGCCGTGATCGAGAATGACGATTCGCCCGTATGGCCCGTAGCGGTCGGCAAACGCAACACGCGCGGCGAACGCTGCACGGACGACGGACCCGGCGGCAGCGTGCATCTCAAGACCCGGGCCGTCGGTTCCCTCGCGGTGCGCCGGGCGCACTTCCGCCCGGGCCGCGACAGGAAATAGCAGTCGGCCCCGCGCGCTGGCGAATCCGCCAGCGGGCATCTCGGGCGCTCCAGCTCCCGCTCCACCATAAACCGCGACGTAGTCGGCGCCGGCGCCGGTAGACGTTTCGAACGCCTTGTCGAAAGCGTCCTGCCTGCGCCGATCCTCCTGGTGCTCGAGCCGTGTGGCTTCGATGGCCTGCCGCTGCGTCACCATCGAAGCGCGATCCCGCTCGAGCCGTTCCAGATCCTGCTGGAGCTCTTCGGCACGAGCGTGGGCGCTACGTTCCTCGCGAATGTCCGCGGTCACCACCCGCCGGGCACGCTCGACGTGCATGGCGTGCGTGACCAGTGCGTCGAACCCCCCACCCAGCGGCAGCAATCCGGCGCGGGTGAGCCGATAATAAGAACGGCCGTGTGCCACGACCCGCTCGTGCGCGCGGGCGACCCGTGCGTCCAACCGAGACAGCTCTGCCCGGGCCCCCTGCTCTTCGCCATCGAGATCGGCGAGACCGCGATCGAGCGAAGCGAGTGCGAGCGTCGGGTCGGACGGGCGCTCGACCGGGGACCCACCGGGTTCCGCAGCAACCGAGGGGGCCACGAGCGCCACGGCGGCGAAGAGAAAGCGCAGGGGAATCCTCATACCGGCACAAGCCTGCGCAAGCTGACGAGCGCCGCCAAAGCGCCGAGGATACCGCCGAGCACGACCATGCCGATCGCGACCGGCCACGGCAAAAAACTCGGCTCGACGCCGACGAGGCCCGCAAGCTCCGTGTCGGCGCGACCCCGCACCAACACGAACAGAAGGCCGAGTAGAGCGATGGCGGCGAGCGCACCGATCGCGCCCTGCACGGCTCCCTCGAGAACGAACGGCTTCTTGACGAATCCGTCGGTGGCCCCCACCAACTTGAGAACCTCGACCTCCGTGCGCCGTCTCTGCAAGACCAACCGCATCGTCGACCCGATGACGGCGAGCACCGCCGACAAAACGACGATCGCAAGGACCCCGGCGGCCGCCACTCCGCCGCGAGCGAGCCGCGTCAGCCGCCCCGTCCAAGCCTGGTACGTCTCGACATCGTCCACGGCGGGAATCTCCCTCATCTTCACGACCATGTCCGCGAGATCTGCGTCGGGCATGTCAGGAGCGACATCGAGTTCGATCGAGGCGGGAAACGCCTCAATCGGCAAGGCAGCAAGGTCGCCCTTCCCGTCCGACTCGCGGCCGAATTCGGTGCGTGCATCGCCGCTCGAGACGTACCGCACCCCGGTCACTCCCGGCACTCGAACCAGCGCCGCACGCAGGGCATCGACTTCACCCTGGCTCGCGGAATCCTTCAAAAACACGGACGCGCGACCCGCCCGCCGCCATCGCTGCTCGGCGGCCCAGAAGTTCGTTACGACGAGCAGCGCCGCCCCGAGACATACGAAGGCGACAGACAGCGAGAACAGACTCAGCGTGTGCAGTCGCCACTCGCGCACCATGCCCCGCCTCGCTCTTCGTGTGGTGCTGGCCGACAACATGCTCCCTCCGTGGACCGGTCAAACCCAATCGCGTCGCCTAGAGCGGCAACCGGTTATCGTACTCGTCGGCCGAGAGTCCCTGTGGCACGTCGATGGCCTTCCCCTCGTCGAGAATCACGACGCGCCGCGGACGCACCTCGAGCAACGTTCGATCGTGCGTCGCGAACAGCACGGTCGTGCCACCCTCATGGATCTCCTCGAAGAGACCCAGGATGTCGATCGCGAGCTGCGGGTCGAGATTGCCAGTGGGCTCATCCGCGAGAATGAGCGCGGGCTCACCGACGATCGCACGGGCCACGGCGACCCGCTGCTGCTCCCCTCCGGAAAGGACGGAGGCCGGGTCGTCGCCACGGCCGCCGAGTCCTACCCGCTCGAGCGCCTCCGCGACACGCGCCCGGACCAGGCGCTGCGGGAGCCCGAGCACCTCGAGGACCACGGCAACGTTCTCGAAAGCGCTCCACGAGGATACGAGTTTGAAGTCTTGAAATACGATTCCCAGGTTGCGACGCAAAAATGGAACGGCATCCTCGCGGAGGCGAGCGACGTCTCGACCGAGAAAGAGAATTCGGCCGTCGTCGACGGTGTCGGCCCTGTACAGCATGCGCAACAGGGTTGATTTGCCCGACCCGCTCGGCCCCGTGACGAAGACGAACTCACCTCGCTCGATGACCAAACTCATCCCACGGAGAACCGGCGCGCCGTGCCGGTACGACTTGTAGACATCCTCGAAGACGAGGATCGGCCGATGTGCGGCATCACGCGAGAATCGAGCACCGCCTGCGCGCAGCATGGGGCGGAATCTCTCCGGAGAGTCGCCGCGGGACATGACTCTCGGGGTATCAGCCGCCGACGAGTGCGACAACTTTTTGGTCGGAGTCGGGGTCGGATGTCGGGGTCGGGGTTGTCGGGGTCGCGGTCGCGGTCGGGGTTGTCGGGGTCAGGGCTGTCGGGGTCGCGGTTGCGGTCGGGGTTGTCGGGGTCGGGGTCGCCTCGAGCCTCGCTAAACGCTGCGCAACGCAGGCAGGTTCGAGGGCAGCACGCTCGGCAACTTGCAGTAGGCTGCTGCTTGCTCAGCGAGCGCCACGGCGAAAGCCCCGTCGGTCCCCGTGGCGATGTCGCGTCCGCCGTAACCGTCGAGTGCATCGGCGAGCGCGATCGCTTGCGCGACGAGGGGCTCTTGGAACGGAAGTGGAACGTCTGCGCGCGATGCCTCCGACCCGTCGGCGCGCACGAGGCGGTGATCGAGCAGGTCACCCTCGTAGCGCCAGCGATGCGTGGCGACCGTGATCGTTCGCTGCTTCGCGACCGTCGTGCGATCGACGTAGACATGCCCGATGCTTCCCGAAGCCGTCGTCAGCAGAACGTGTGCGAAGTCTTCGCCACCGGTTGCACTCGACCGACCCGCAGCAGCGGAGCGCACGGCGACGCCGCCCCCGCACAGGTACCCCACGAGGTCGAAATCGTGCACCCCCAGATGGACCAGGACCCCGAAGCCGCTCTCGCGCGATCGACCGACCCGGCGCAGGTCGATCCCCAGCACTTGCTCCGCACGTACGAACCGCGCGAGCGCGCGAACCACCGGATTGAACCGCTCCGAGTGACCGACGAACAGGCGACCGCCCAATCGCGCCGAAGCAACCAGGGTGCTCGCGTCTGCGGCGGTGGCGCAGAGAGGCTTCTCCACCAGTACGTGCCTGCCGGCAGCGAGCGCGGAGGCGACGAGCTCCGTATGCGTTTCGATCGGCGTCGCGATCACCAGCAGGTCGGATTGATCGATGGCTTCGCTATGGCTCCGCATTCGCCGCAGCCCATCCGAACCGTGCAGATCGGGGCGCACGTCGAACCCGCCGACGAGTTCGAACCGCTCGTCGAGTCCTCGAATCACGCGAGCGTGACGCATTCCCATGGCGCCAAGGCCGATCACGGTCGTTTTGTAGCGTCTCGTCGCTCTACGCACGCAGATGCGAGCCTCGCTCTCGGTAGCTCGCGACCATGACACGCGGACGGCGCCGGCGGCGAGAACAATCGCCTTCCCGCAGAGCTCCGCGCCTCGCCCAGCGGCTCGGGGCCCGACAGCGCCGTGCGAGAGGCCACCGCGACTCGTGAGGCACTTCGCTCGCGCCTCGCTCTACCGCCCGATTCCGAACGAGAAAGGATACGTGACCTGCGAGACGCCCTCGCTCGACGGGAAGTGCCAGTTGCGCACCTGACGGAGGACGCACCCTTCGACGCGCGGACTGTGGATCGTGGATCCGGCCACGTTTGTGCTCGTGACGCCACCGGTGACGTCGATGGTCCACGCCACGGTCACGCCGCCCCGCAGCGTCGGGTCCTTTTGCGCTTCGATCTCGTAGCAAGCTTGGAGCGCGCCCTTGTGCGCGAAGACCACGCGATTGATCTGTTCGGGACTGAGGCCCCCATGCGTCGCGACGGGACCCGCGCCCTGCACCCCGTGCTCACCGGTTCCGCCGCCACCTCCCGCGCCGTGGCCTCCGGCGCCGCCGCCGCCGGCGCCGTTGCCGCCGCCGGGGCCGTGCCCCGCCCCCGTGCCGAACCCGCCCCCCGTACCGGCCCCCCAACCGGTATTGAGCGTACCGGAGCCAAACATGACGCCCGCGCCCACGCCACCGCCGCCCGATCCGGTTCCGCGCAGTCCGGTGCCCGGACCGCCGCCGAGCACGACGTTCGCCGAGTTCAAACCGCCGAGGGCGTCCGAGACCGTTTGAATCTCACGGAGCGTTTTTCTGATTTCGGTCCCGGTGTCCGCAAGCGCTTCGCTCAAGCCTCCGTAGTTGGTTACGGGTTTAATCTCGCCCGGCAGCTCGTTGTGATCTTCCTTTCCGCTCAGCCCCGCCGTGCCCTCCTTGCCCTGAACTTTCTGACCCCCGCCTGCCTTTTTCGTGTCTTTGATCCCCGGGTCTTTGGGTCCCTTGGGTGCTCCCGAGCCGGCATCCTTTGCGCCAACCGGCGGATCGGGCTCCGACAAAACCCTCTTGAGACCGAACCGCTCGGCGTAGTCTTCCGGGCTCACGAGCTCGGGCGGAAGGCGGTAATCCGGCGGCGTCCAATTGACGATGAGCAGTCCGATGATCCCCAGATGGAAGACGACGCTCGAGAAGAGCGACAAGCCCGAGAGCAAGTCATCGAGATGGAACAGTCGCGCGATGAGCGCGAAAGGAAGGAGCCACGGCGGCGTTCGCTTTGCGATGGCGGGCGCAGGGGCCGTATACTGAAAAAATACCGCGAAGAGCCCATACTGAATCAGGCCGTAGTCTCCGGGGACGACGGGGATGGGCGCCCGGACCTGGGAGAGACCGACCACGCTTTCCTGGCGTCCCCGCAGCAAAACCATTCCGCTGACCGCACCGCGCGCATCGAGCTCCCACCCGCCGCCGACCGCGCGCAGCGGAGTCGTTGCCGCGGTGAGGCCGTCGGGCATCGCCGCGAGTGCACCGGGCGAGTCGGACAGCGAGCAGTCCTCGCCGCGTTCGAGCAACTTGATCCCGACGATCGTCGTTCCCCACGCCGCAGCCACACGAAGGACATGAGGGGATGCGGCGGCCGTCATTTCAGAAGCTCGGCTCCCTTCTCGTCTCGGACATTTCGCGGATGAAGCTGCGGTGCCCCAGGTCGCCTGCCGCGAACTCGGCTCGCACGCGCCGCAGGAAGTAGACGAGCTGGGGGCTCTTGAGCCGGCCCTCGATATCGATCTCGCCGAACTTGAAAACGTGGGTGCCTCCGTCCAGCACCTTCGCCTCCACCGCTCCGGCGTCGGAAAATGCGGCACCGGTGGCCGTCTGGGCGGGACGGGATGGAGCGGACGCGCGTCCGGACGCAACGGCGGCTTCGGGCATCGCAGCCCTCTCTCCGTTCGCCAGCGCGGACGGGCCCTTCGTCGCCGTGGAGTGCGAAGCCGAATGACTGTGAGGCACGGAGGTCGGATCTCTCGTTTGGGCAACCGCGGCTTGCGTCAGGCCGGAGACCACGAGAGCCACGGAAAACGTCCGAAGCACAGCACGCGCGCGTTGCGGCATCCGGATCCGCAATGCGTCGGCCACAATCTCGGTCGGCAGTTGCGCGCCCCCACGGTTCCCCATCGCAACGCAGTGTACCGCGCCCACGAGCGCGAAAGCGCTAGTTCTTGAGTGGCACCGCGCCGCCCGTCAGGCCGGGGGCGGGACGTCGTGCCGACGGGGGCGACCCCGGTGGCCGCGGTGGCGGGGCAGGCGCGGAGGACGCTATGGGCGGACTTGCACCCCCATTGGACCCCACATCCGCCCCCGCCCCGGAGCCCGGATGGGCGTTCGCGACGGTGCTCGCGCTCGCAGCCGAGGCGTACTTCTCCGCCTCGGCGCGGAGCGGGTGGTCGCTCGGCGCGTCTGCGATGAACCGCCTGAAGAGCGGCGCCGCCCTTGT
>JBEKOY010000019.1:0-62500 GCA_049521295.1 Polyangiaceae bacterium
GCATGTCGAAGTTGCGCTCTTCGACCTTGCGTTGGGCGTCCTGAATGCTCCGGGTCACCCAGGGGTGAACAATCGGCTCGTTGTCCGGCATCCCCATGCGTTCCATGAGTGCCTTGACCCGATCCCCGGCGAAGATTCGCATGAGGTCGTCTTCGAGCGACAGATAGAAGCGGCTCGACCCCGGATCGCCCTGCCGGCCCGCACGACCCCGCAGCTGGTTGTCGATTCGACGCGACTCGTGCCTTTCGGTTCCGAGGATGTGAAGACCGCCGAGCCTGCGGACCTCCTCGCCTTCGATCTCGCACGCGTGGGTGTGCTGTGCGACGAGTTCGGCGAATCGGTCGGGCTCCCTGTCGGCATCGCGCCCTTGCTCGCGAAACTCGAGCTTCGCGATCATCTCCGGGTTGCCGCCGAGCACGATATCGGTACCGCGACCGGCCATGTTGGTGCTGACGGTGATCGCCGCTTTGCGGCCCGCCTGCGCCACGACGAACGCCTCGCGCTCGTGGTGCTTGGCGTTCAGAACGGCATGGGGGATCTTCTTCTTCTTGAGAAGGTTCGCGATGGCGTTGCTTTTCTCGACGCTGGTCGTGCCGACCAACACCGGCTGACCCTTCTCGTGACATTCGAGGATCTCGGCGATGGCCGCCGTAAACTTTTCACGCTCCGTCTTGTAGACGACGTCTTGGTGGTCGGCACGAACCATCGGCTTGTTCGTCGGGATCTGCACGACGTTGAGCTTGTACGTCTCGTGGAACTCCGTCGCCTCGGTGTCGGCGGTGCCGGTCATGCCGCCGAGCTTCTTGTAGAGGCGGAAGAGATTTTGGAAGGTGATCGTGGCCATCGTGCGCGTCTCTTCCTGGATCCGCACGTTTTCCTTGGCCTCCACCGCCTGGTGCAGCCCGTCGCTCCATCGCCGCCCGGGAAGGACGCGCCCGGTGAATTCATCAATAATGAGGACCTTGCCGTCATCGGCAACGAGGTAGGTGACGTCCCGCTTGTAAAGCGAGTGTGCGCGCAAGCATTGATTGAGGATGTGCAGGCTCTCGAGGTTGATCGGGTCGTACAGGTTGCCGATGCCCATCAGCTTCTGCGCGAGCTCGACGCCGTCGTCGGTCAGCGTCACCGAATGGGCCTTCTCATCGACGACATAGTGCTCGTCCTTGTGCAGGCGCGGAATGACGTCGTTGATCTGCCGGTACTTGTGGCTCGACGGCTCACCTTGCCCGCTGATGATGAGGGGCGTTCGCGCCTCGTCGATGAGAATCGAATCGACTTCGTCGACGATGGCGTAGTGCAAATCGCGCTGGACGTAGTCGAGCGCGCTGAACTTCATGTTGTCGCGCAGGTAGTCGAAGCCGAATTCGTTGTTCTGGCCGTACGTGATGTCCGAGCGGTAAGCGGCCTTTTTCTCCTGCTCGCCCTGGGAATGGACGACGGTGCCCACCGTCATCCCCAGAAAATGGTAGAGCTTGCCCATCCATTCGGCATCACGCTTGGCGAGATAGTCGTTCACTGTGACCACGTGAACGCCTTTGCCTTCAAGCGCGTTCAAGTAGCAAGGCAAGGTCGCCACAAGCGTTTTGCCTTCTCCGGTACGCATCTCGGCTATGGATCCGTTGTGGAGAACCATGCCGCCGATGAGCTGCACGTCGTAGTGGCGCATCCGCAAGGCACGCTTGCCCGCCTCACGGGCGACCGCGAACGCCTCGTGAAGAAGCGTATCGACGGTCGCACCCTGATCGAGCCTGCCCTTGAACTCGGCAGTCTTCGCGGTCAACTCGGCGTCGGAGAGTTTGGCGACCTTCTCCTCGAGCGCGTTGATGGCCTCGACCCGCGGCCTGAGCCGACGAATCTCGCGTTCATGAGAAGTGCCGAAGACTTTCTTGAGCGCCCAGGCGAACATGGGTAGGGTTGGCGATCCTTAGCGCACGCGCCCTTCGCGTGCGGATTCGGGGGAAAGTAGTGCTGTCTGGCCCGCCGCGCTAGGCCCGGGGCCTAGACACCCGCCTCCGGCTGCTAAAGCCAGCCGTTGTCGCGATACCACTTCACCGCCCGCTGGACTCCATCGTTCCACGGGACTTTCGGCTCCCAGATCAGCTCGCGGCGCGTTTGCTCGGACGAGCAGACCCAGTTCTGCAACAGCATGCCGGCTTTTTCGCGCGTGAGCATGATCGGACGGTTTGCGATGCGGCCGAAGATTTCGAGGCCGCGGGCGATCGTCATCAGCACGGGCACGGGCAAGTTCGCGCGGATCGTCGCCCGACGGCCCAGCGCACATTCGGCGTCGGCGAGCATGGTCTTCGCCGAAAGCGGACCGCAACCGTCGTCGACGAAGTAAATGCGACCGCTCGGGACGTCCGCCTCGATCGCGCGAACGCACGCCTCGGCACAATCGGTCGCGTAAATCCACATGCCCTTCGCCTCGCCGCCCGCCACGAGAGGGAGTACACCCCGTTGGATCGACCGAAACGCCTCGAAAATCTCGCCGTCGCGGGGACCGTAAATGGCGCCAGGCCGCAGGATGGTGACCGGCACCTCGTCCTTGACGGCGAGCACGACCTTCTCGGCCGCGAGTTTGCTGCGACCGTACGCCGTCACCGGGCTTTCTTGATCGACGGGAACCGGCTCGCCGTCGGCCGACGGACCACATGCTTCCAGACTGGATACATGGACAAAACGCTTGAGCGGACGGACGGCTGACGAGAGTCGCGCCGCTTGAACGAGATTCGAGGTACCCCCGACGTTGATGGCAAAAAACTCGTCGGTGCCGCGCGCCTTGATGATTCCGGCGGCGTGAACGATGGCGTCCATTCCGTCCACCGCTTCGCGCATCCGATCGATCTGCTCGATCGCTCCTTCGAACAGCTCGACGTTGTCCAGTCGCTCCAAGTGCTTGCGGTTCGAGGTCAACCGGACCAGCGCACGAACCTGGTCTCCGCGAGCGCTCAGCCGTTCGACGACATGTCCGCCCAGAAATCCGCTCGCTCCCGTTACGAGAACTCTCATGCCGTTCCCCGGATCAGTGGTTTCTCGTACACGCGATACCGCTTGTAGACCGTGCCACCCATCAATCGGATGCCGGCGTTCATCCGCCCGTTGTCCTCGAGCGTCCAGCCAAGCTCTCCCCCGCGCATGCCGAGCTTGCGACCGCCATCGTTCATGGCGGCGTACATGAATGCGGAGAGGCCTGCGTACCGGCGGACGCCACGCCACTTCCTTCGGATGCCCAGGGCGATAAGCCGCGCCGTTTGCGTACCTTGAACCTTCAAGCGCCAAAGAATCTTCGGAAGTCCGAAGGGAAACAGCTTGCCGCCGAGATCCTGCGTGACCTCGCTCAAATTGGGCAAGGCCAAGGCGACGCCGGCCGGCTCGCCGTCGATAGAGACGATGCACGTGATCTCGGGTTTGAGGATGAACCGGAAATCGGAAGCCATCTTCTGGATCTCGCGCCGGGTGGCGGGGACATAGCCCCAGTTGTCGCCCCAGGCGTCGTTGTAGATGTCGACGAAGAGTTCGACGTCTTGCTGCAGGTTTTCCATCGACAGCGTTCGGTGCGAAACCTCCGCGAGCGCCGCGATCTCTTCGCAGGCTCGCTTCACGCGCGCGTTCGGCTCCGCCACCGCATAGGTCCACGCATAGAAATCCTTGGCTTTTGCGTAGCCCGCACGCTCGATGAGCGAGCCCTGGTACGGGCGATGATGCGGCGACAAGATGAACGAAGGCTGGTCGAACCCTTCGACCAGGCAGCCGACCTCCTCGGTCATGTTGAGCGAAAGCGGACCGCGCGCGCGCGCCATCCCCTTGGTACGCAACCAACTCTCCGCACGCGACAGAAGGTCCCGGGCCACTTCCTCGTCGTCGATCGTATCGAAAAACCCGAAGAAGCCGGTGGCATCGCCGTATCGGGCGAGGTGCCCGCGGTCCAGTTGCGCCGTGATTCGGCCGACGCACCAGCCGTTGCGATAGGCTGTGAAGATCGTTCCTTCGCCGTGCTCGAAGAACGGATTTTTCCGCGGGCTCAGTCGATCCCGGAGTTCGAAGTCGAGTGGGCGAACGTGAACGGGATCCCCACGATAGATGTAATCGACGACCTCGAGGAAATCGTGGATGGGGCCCCCCATCGGGATCTGCCGGATCTCGACCATCGCGAGACCCGTAGTCGATCTCGCGGCACCGTCCAAGGACGATCAGCGGCCGTCAGCGTTTGAGTGCAGCGTAGAAAAAGGCGTCGCCGCGCTTGACGCGAAGAACGAGCGCTCCGGAGCGGGCGAGTTCCGCCAGTTGTGCGGATGTCGGATCCCGGCTCCCGTTGGCCTCGATGATGACGTCGCCCGGGCGAAGTCCCGCGCGGTCCGCGGCCGAGCCCGGGGTCACTTGCGTCAGAACCGGAACCGGCCTCGCCGGGAGGTTCATCTCAGCCGCCTGCTCCGGGGACAGGTCCCTGACCACGAGTCCCATGCCTTGGTGCGCCGTGACCGGCAGCTGCACGGGCGGCGCGGCGGCGGGTGCCTCGGGACGCTCGGCGAGCGTCACGTTCGCGCCGTAGTGTTGGCCGGTACGGATAATTTCGAGCTGAACCGGCTGCCCCACTTCGCGAGAGATCGTCTCGCGAATCAGATCGTGGCCGTCGTGAACGGAACGGCCCCCGACCGACGCGATGAGATCGCCGGGACGCAGGTTCGCTCGAAACGCCGGTCCGTCCGAAGCCACGTTGTTGACGAGCGCTCCCGCTCCTGGCGTCAGGTGCATGGCCGCCGCGAGCTCGGGGGTCACATCCTGAACGGAAACGCCAATCCATCCGCGCGAAACGCGGCCAGTCTTCAAAATTTGGTCGGCCACTCGCTGCGCCATCGTGCTCGGTACGGCAAAGCCGATCCCTTGGCCACGTCCGTTGATCATCGTGTTGATCCCGAGCACCTCGCCTTGCAAGTTACAGAGCGGGCCCCCGGAGTTGCCCGGGTTAATGCTCGCGTCCGTCTGCAAGTAGTCCTCGATCGCGTTCATTCCGAGCCCGCCTCTGCCTTTGGCGGACAAGACGCCGGCCGTGACGGTGTAACCGAGCCCGAAAGGCGACCCGATGGCGACCACCCACTCTCCGACGCGCGCCGCGTCCGAGTCGGCGAACTTGGCCGGCGTGAGCCCCGTCGCGTCGACTTTGACGACCGCCAGATCGGTCGCCGAATCGCGTCCAACGAGACGCCCGGGCAGATACCGGCCATCCCGCAGCCGCACGTTGATCGTGAGGGCGGCTTCGACCACGTGATTGTTGGTCAGAATCGCCCCGTCGGAGGTGAACACGACACCCGACCCGGTGCCACGAGCGATCGGTTCATCGCCCGTTCCGCGTCCGAAAAAGCGGGCAAGCAAATCCGCCTTGTCGTCCCGCACCGTGATATCGATTTGGACCACGCTCGGGCTCGCGCGCTCCGCCACGGCGACGAATCCATCGGAGAGCCGCCGAGCCTCGGCAGTCGACGCCTGGACTTGGGCAGACGTCGGGACGGACGGAGCCGGGGCGGCGGCCCCGGCCGGACGAGGAGCCGACGTTTGCGCCAATCCCACAGTGGCCAAAGATATTCCGCCAGCGACCGCGAGCGGGGCGGCAACGAGACGAACGATGAAGCGCATGGGCACGGTGAGAAGGTAGTCCGATGAGACCGCGGAGCAAGGAGTCACCTTTGGGCTCAGCAGCGCTTCGTCACGACGCGCGACCACGGCCGCGCGCCCGTGGCTAGGGCGGCATCGTGCAACTCCGTACCCGGGGCGGAGAGGTCTGTAAGCTCGACGTAGTGTGCGCCATGCGATGCCGCCATGCGGCAACCGAGCGCGACCAGCGCTCGAACGAGCGGGCGGGCAGGCCGGGCCGGCTGAACGGCAAAACGACCGACGAGCCCGCGCCGCAAGGGAAGAAACGGCGGCTCAAGCGACTGCACCGCGACGCTGGCCGCCGCGAGCACCGCGCCCGTCGCATCGACGGCCACGATGGTCGCGGGGTCGCCCGGAAACGCGATGGGGTCGACACCGAGATGCGCTGCGAGGGTCGCCACGAGCGTGGCGTCGAGGGTGGGCCGTTCGAAGCGACCGTCACCGACGGCCAACCGGCGCTCGGCGAGCGCGTCCTCGAGTTCGGCTATCGCAATCGCATCCTGAGGCGTCGCGAGGCGAGTCTTGATCGGGGAGCTCGGCGCCACGGCGCCTTCGGGTGCATCGATTCTCGCGCTCCAGGACACGGGCGCATATCCGACGCGCGCATAGAAATCGTGCGCGGGGTTCGGTTCGAGAACCTCGGCAGCGAGGATGCAAGGAGCTCGGCCCGCCGCGTCCCGCGCAGCGACCGCGAGCGCATCGAGCAGCGCCCGACCCGCGCCCTTTCCGCGCGCACTGTGGGCGACCACAAGCGAACGGACCTCGCACGTCAGCGGAGACGTACTCGATTCTCCAAGGTGGTCGAGCCAGCCCTCGACCTGACCGCAGGGTGCACCACTGAGATCCGCAACGAAGTGCGCGTGGCGACCCAAGAGTGCGTGTCCCGCGCGGAGCCGTGCATCTTGATCCAACCTCGTCGCGACCTGCGCATAGACGCGCGCATCATGCGAGCCTGGGTATCCACCCCACTGCTCGTGAGCATCCCACAATTCGCGCCATAGCGCGGCCACGGCGGCCCCTTCCCCGGATCGCGCGGCGCGTACCAGTACCCGCGTGCCCCCTCTCATGGTCATGGCCGCGATGCCGCCGCGGACGGATCGAACTCAGCGGCATTGTCCGGCGGGGGCCAACGCTCCCCAGCGTCGTCGGGCAGCCGCAGGTCCACCCGCTCGAGGACGAGCCCGTGCGCCGGCGCGGTCGTGCCCGCGGAGCTGCGTGTGCGCTCGGCGAGTGACCGCGCGATCGTTCCTGCAGCGAGCCGCCCTCGCGCGACGTCCACGAGCGTGCCAACCAGGATCCTCACCATGTTGTAGAGAAACGCGTCGCCTTCGACGACGACCGCGACGATTCGCGCATCCGTCTCGCGCGCCACGTGCACCTGGGTAAGCGTCCGCACGGTGCTGCGCCGCTCGTCGGCCGCCGCCCGAAAGCTCGCAAAATCGTGGGTGCCCACCGCGGATGCCGCTTCCTGGACCATCGCAACGAAGTCGATACTCGATACCCGCCAAGCCAGGGTGCGCCATTGCGGATCGCGTACGGGGTCCACGAGGACTCGGTAACGATAGCGCTTCGATCGCGCGGCAAACCGCGGGGCATACCCGCACGGAACCGCCCGCGCCGCACGTATGGCAACATCGCTCGGCAGGTGCTGGTTCAACCCAAGCACCCAGCCGCGCGCCGGAATGACGCTCGACGTGTCAAACGCTGCGAGCTGCCCCTGCGCGTGCACGCCCGCGTCCGTGCGGCTGGCGCCACGGAGCGGCCCAGCTCGCGGGTCCATCGCGCGAACGGCTCCCCACAGCGCGTCTTCGACCGTACGCGCCCCCTTCTGTGCCGCCCAGCCGTGAAAGTCGGTGCCGTCGTAGGCCACCTCGAGCAACACGGCACGCCTAGCGTCGTTCGCCGGGGAAGGCGTCGACGGGCGCACGGGATCGAAAGTCACCTCCGTCTCGCCGCGTCAGGGAAAACCGCAGGCGCGAGCCCGAGCAGCACGCGTCCTCTACTGGCCTTGGGGAACGAACGAAAGGGGCACCACCGCGTCGACGCACCCCCCCCGAGGCAACGGATACGAACTTGCCCGGAAGATGTTCGCGGCGCAGTTGGCAACCCCGGGCGCCCCCATGTCGTTCGTGGAAACGGATGCCGAGCAAGCGTTGCCGCCCGGTCCGACACGCACCGCGATCGTGACATGGCCCCTGAGCGACGAGTCTTGGGTGAGCGCTTGATTGTAGCAGCGACGGGCCTGGATGGCGCGTGCCTGAAGGGCCTGCCCGAGTTCCGGCGGAGGAGTGCCCGAGCACTTGCCGTCGCAGCCGGCAGCCGACGACGCGTAGACGACTTTGGGCGCAGTCAACCCCGCCTCGGGCTTCTCTTCCGGCGGAGGCGGCGGCGGGATGTCGTCGAGCTTCGGATTGGACGGCGGTGCGCTCGATGGAGCGACGAACGCGCTTGCCAGCGGGGCGGGGCCGCTCGCGTGGCTGGAGCAATTGCGCTGCCCGATGACCGCGACGATGCCGAGGACCAGCACAACGGCAACGATCGCGTACTTCGCGTTGCCGCCCGAAACAGGAACGCCAGCGGGCGGACGGCTCGAGGGAGGACTCATCTCTTTGGGAGGACTCAATCGGAAGGAGGCCTCGCGTGTACGTCCGTGCGGGGCGCGCCGAGTATAGCGGGTTTGTAGAATGTAAGGGACGTGTCGCCGTATCGGCGCGTTTCGCCGCGAAAGAGGCCGTCTACATCGGGGGGGGTGGTGCGCCCCGCGTGCTCGAGCACCACCCAAGCTCCATCCGCTACGGCACCGGCGAACGCGAGACCGGACAGCGCGGCAGGGGCGACGCCGGTGTCGACGAGGGCCCAAGGCGGATCGGCGAACACCAGGTCGAACGGCCCTTCGACCGCAACCCGGCGCGCGACGCGCGCGACGTCGCCTTGGATCCAGCGAGCCACTCGACCGCACCCGAGAGACTCGACATTGGCTCGGAGCACCTGGATGGCCTCGGGCGAACGCTCGACGAGCAAGGCTCGCTCGGCGCCCCGAGACAGAGCTTCGATCGCGAGCGCACCCGTTCCAGCGTAGAGATCGAGCACGCGAGCCCCCGCGAGGACGCGGGCCGACGCAAGAATCCCGAAGAGCGCCTCCCTGACGCGATCCGACGTCGGCCGGGTCGTGCGCCCGCGCGGCGTATGCAGTGTCCGCGACCGATAGATCCCGCCGGTGATACGCATGGTACGCTTCGCAAGTGTGTCGGGGATCGAACGGGGGCTCGGGTACGATTCGGGCTCCGTTCGCAGCGAGGATTCGGAGTGAGCGCACCCGGATGATCGGTCCATCTCAAACCATAGTGCTCCGGGCGCTCGCATTCGCCTTTTTGGTGATCGCCGCCGGGGCCATTCGGTCATCCCCGGCGCGAGCCGCCGACGCCGGTCCGAACGCTTTGCCCGTCTACGTGCTTTCGATCCGAACGGACGACTCCGACGATCAAGCCGACGCGTTGACCCACGCCCTTCGTGCGCTCGTTCGCGCGAGTCCACATTGGTCGCTCATGGAAACGAATCAATCGTTCGAGACGTTGTCGATCGCTCTACGTTGTCCTCCCCGAGCGGACGCGCCTTGCCTGCAGCGGATCGGAGACCAACTGCGCGCCGATCAGTTCGTCTGGGGGACGATGACGAAGCAAACCGCAGGACTGGTTGCAGCAGACATTCATCTCTGGACGCGTGGTCAACCCCCGACGGACGCGAGCCGCTCGTATGCCGAAAGCTTGACGGATCCGAACGGTGTCGTGCTCACGGATATCGCGGCGCACCTCTGGGCCAAACTCGCCGCACCCCGGCAAACCGGCGTGCTGGTTGTCCGCGCCGGAGGTGGCGATGGAACCGTGGAGGTCGACGGTGTGGAGCGAGCGCCGCTGCGCCGGGGAACCGCGCGCACAACGGTTGCAGCCGGCCAGCACACCGTCGTCGTGCGGGTGCCGGGGTTCGAGACTCCCGCACCCGAGGTCACGACGGTCGACGAGAACGGCGAGCGCCACGTGGAATTCAACCTGACTGCGACGTCGCCGGCAAGCGTCGCCACAGGGCAGAGCGAAAATCCGACCGGCGGAGTCGTCGGAGCCAGAACGATCCTTGGCTTCTCGGCAATCGTCGTCGGCGCAGCGGCGATCGTCATGGCAGGGGTCGAGGTGGCCGGTTGGGTCAACGACAAGAATAGCAGCGATTTGGACCGCCAAAACGTGCCGCGCTCCGTAACGGACGTGTGCAACGAACCCGCCAATGCATCGGCGGAGGACGCGTGTCAAAGGAACAGGAACGCCAAGACGGTGTCTACTCTCGGCTGGGTCTTCGGGGCGGTCGGCGCTGCGGCCGCAGCGACGGGTGTCTGGCTGGTGGCGGGCGTGCCCCGGCCCGACCCAAAGCCGCGCGAATCAGGGGTCCGGCCCGGCCTACGGCCGGACGTCGTGGTTCTGCCGTCGTTCGACGCTCACGCCCGCGCGCTGGCGCTACGGCTGACTTTCTGACCGGGCGGGCCCCACAGTGAGCACGTCGCGAAGCGAGTACCGCCCCCGATTCCTTCCCGCAAGCCATCGCGCCGCACGAAGTGCGCCGTGGGCGAACACGTCGCGGCTCGTCGCACGGTGTGTGAGTTCCAGCCGCTCGCCACCGCCCATTAAATGGACGACATGGTCACCGATTACGTCGCCCCCGCGAAGAGCGTGGACGCCGATTTCCTCCCGGTCTCGGGCGCCGACTTGCCCGTGCCGTCCATGCACGAGGCGCGTCGCCACCCCGGCCCGAGTTTCGAGCAATCGCTCCGCGAGGCGCAAAGCCGTCCCGCTCGGCGCATCGACTTTCGCGCGATGGTGGGTCTCCACAATCTCGACATCCCAATCGCTCAGCGCCGCCACGGCATCTGCCGCTAGCCGCGACAGCACGTGGACACCGAGGCTCATGTTGGGTTCCCACAGCACGGGGACCGTCTGCGCGGCCCGATCGAGCGCCGATCGCGCGTCAGGGTCCAGGCCGGTCGTACCACTGACGATCGCCGTCCCGGCTTCCGCCGCGATCGGCGCCAGTGCGCGCGTCGCCGCGGGAACCGAAAAGTCGATCACGACGTCCGCATCGGCGCGCTCGAGAGCCGCGAACCCGTCCACGACGCAAACGCCAATCGGTCCGAGCCCGGCGAGCTCGCCCGCGTCGCGCCCGACCTCCATCGTGCCAATCGCACAAGCGATGGGGACTCCCTCGGCACATGCCAGACGGACGACGGCACGGCCCATCCTACCGCTAGCGCCCACCACGGCAATTCGCATCAATGCTCGCACCGTGCGTAAGCCTCCAACGCGGCGGCTATGGCTACGCGCGTCGACTCGGGCGGGATGCACAAGGGTGAGCGAACGGCGGGCTTGATGCCAGTTCTCAGCGAAAGAGCCACTTTGACGGGACCGGGGCTCGCATCGAGAAACATGGCCTCGTGCACCGGCACAAGCGCCAGATGCGCCCGTCGCGCCTCGTCGAGCTTGCCATCAAGCGCCAGTCGGGTGGCGCGCGTGACCTCGGCAGGCAAAACGTTGGAGGTCACACTGATGACGCCACGGCCACCGGCCGCGATGATGGCCAATGTGAGTGCGTCGTCGCCACTGAGGATCGTCAAGCGGCCGCCCAGCATCTGAACGAGTGTCTGGGTGCGTAGGACGTTGCCGCTCGCTTCTTTGACGGCGACGACGTTCGGCGCCTCGGCGCAAATGCGCGCGAGCGTGTGGGGTGCGAGGTCGACGCCTGTTCGACCGGGTATATTGTAGACGACTACGGGAATGCGGACGCTTCGCGCGACCTCGACGAAGTGCCGGAACAAGCCCTCCTGCGAGGGCCTGTTGTAGTAGGGGACTACGACCATCACCGCGTCGGCCCCGACTTTGTCGGCATGCTGCGCCAGCCCGATCGCCTCGCGGGTCGAGTTCGACCCCGCTCCGGCGATGACCTGCACGCGGTTCGCGACCCGCTTGACCGTGCGCTCGACGACGGCACTGTGCTCCTCGTGCGACAGCGTCGGACTCTCGCCCGTCGTCCCGCATGGCACTAGGCCTGTAACGCCGCCGGCGATCTGCGCCTCGAGGAGGCCGTCGAGCGCAGCCCAATCGATCGGTTGGCCCGGCTCGTCGCGTAGCGGCGTCGCCAGTGCCGTGTACGTCCCTTCTATCCGCAACGACATGTGCGCGACGTTAGCACCCGGCCCTGCCCTGGGCTCGACGATGGCGCCACCTTTACAAATGTGGTTCGGCCCGTATACTGCGCGGCCCCAAGACCCCGCCGCGACCCTTCAACGGGCGTGGCCAACATGCGAAGAGGGCGATCGATGTACGCGGTGTTCAGGACGGGCGGCAAGCAGTACCGGGTCGGCAAGGGCGATAAGCTCCGCGTCGAGAAGCTCCCAGGCGCCGTCGGCGACGCCGTCGCTTTCGAAGAGGTGCTGCTCGTAAAGGGGCCGGACGAAGACCTAAGGCTCGGCCGTCCCCTGCTCGGCGGTGCAAAGGTCGAGGCCAAGATCGTGGCTCAGGGCCTGGCGCCGAAGGTCATTATCTTCAAGTTTCGGCGACGGAAGAACTACAGGCGGAAGCGCGGTCACCGGCAGCCGTTTACCGCCCTCGAGATCACGAACATCGTCAGCTAGTTTTTGCAAGCGCTCGCGAGGTCGCCATGGCTCACAAAAAAGGTGCAGGCAGCACACGGAATGGTCGTGACTCGAACTCCCAGAAGCGGGGCGTCAAGGTTTACGGCGGCGAGAAGGTGAACGCCGGAAGCATCCTCGTTCGACAGGTCGGAACCACGATTCACGCCGGCAACAACGTCGGCGTCGGGAAAGACTTCACGCTGTTCGCGCTGGTCGACGGCGTCGTGCGGTACGAATGGCGCACGCGCGCTCAGCGCAAGGTCTCGGTCTATCCAGCCACCGCGTGACCTCGGGCAAGCCCAGGCTTTTGGCCGTCGATCTCGACGGTACCCTGCTCGATCCGCGCGGCCAACCACACGAGCACGACGTTCGAGCCCTGCGCGCGGCCATCGCCGCCGGGGTCCGCGTCAGCGTCATCACCGGCCGGCTTTACTCGGGCACACGCCCGATTTCCGAGCGAGTCGGGTTGCGCACCGCGCTGGGGTGCGCCGACGGAAGCCATATCGTCGACGCGCGCGACCACGCGACGCTCTTGCACCTGGGACTGCGCGGCACGCAAGTCGCCATCTTGCGCGATGCGCTGGCGCGCGCGGGCCTGACCACGTTCGTCTTCGCCGCAGACGCCATTGGGCACGATCCCTCCGGGTCGCGTTATGTCGGATACGTGTCGACCTGGTCCAGCGACGTGCGCATTGCACCGGATGTTTTCACCCACGATCTGTGGGACGCCTCCGCAGGCGTCACGGCCGCCGTCGCGCTCGGAACGCGGGAGCGCATCGCGCAAGTCCACGCGGAAATCGCGCGGGATTTGCCCAGATCGGCCTTCATCGCGGTGTTTCCCGTTCGGCGCGGTCCGCACGCAGAGACGTGGGCGATGATCGTGCGCGCGGGCGGTGGCACGAAGGGCACCGCCTTGCGTTGGATTGCGGAGCGTGAGGGAATAGCCCTCGCGGACACCGTTTGCATCGGCGATTGGCTCAACGACATCCCGATGTTCGAGGTTGCCGGCCGGTCTTTTGCGATGGGACAGGCGCCTCACGAGGTGAAATCGACCGCGACCGACGTGCTCGAGGAAACTCCGGAAAGCGGGGGCGGGGTGGCTCGTGTGGTATGGGAAGTATTTGGAATTGCTGCAAATTCTGCGCGATCAACCGAGTGAGAGTCCAAGCGCGGTGGCACGCGTGCACCGAGCCGACCTGCTGGCCGATCACGATCGCACGATCGCGTCCGTCCAGTCCCATCGTCGCCCTTTTTCGCTACCGTCACTCCAGTGACGGTTGCTCGCTTGTCGCCCGCACCCTCGGCATCGCGATTGCGGCCAGCGCTGCAAATGGGCCTGAGGTTGCAGATCGTCCTGGCCCTCGCGGGGCTCATGATCTTTGCGTTCGGGCCCTTGTTCCTGGCGGTCGCGAGTTTGACGCGCGCGACTCTGCTCTCCGGACACGAGCAAGCCGCGCGCGCTCTCTGCGGGGCCATCGCCGCACAAGCCGGCGCTTCCGCCGATCGGGGCACCATCATCCGCGCCCTTGCAGGGCACGCGGCGCGGCGCGACGTCGAAGCCGTCTGCTTTTTCACCGGCGATGGCGCGCTCGCCGGCTGCGCCGGGCGGCCGCTGGACGTGGCGGCCATTCGGCCCCCGAGAAACGCTATCGAGTCGATTGAAAGGGTCCGCGATGCCACCGGCCGCCCATTGCTCGAGGTGACTGCGCCAGGAGGAGGCGGCTTCGCGGTGGCACGGATCGATGTCGACGCGGAGGTCGAGCGCGGCCGGCCCCTCGTCCGGCTCGTCGCCTTGTACATGGGCGTGTTTGCGCTGGCGCTTATGGTCTTCGCTTATTTCGCGTTGACACGCCTGATCGTGCGGCCGCTCGAGGAGCTTGTCGCTGCCGCGGATCGTGTGGCGAGCGGCGCCCGCACGCTGCGCGTGCCGCGCAGCGGTGCCCGCGAGCTACTTGACCTCGGTGCCAGCGTCCAAGCGATGGCCGGCGAACTGATCGCGGAGGAAGCGACGCTGCTGCTCAAGATCGAGGAGCTTACCGAGACCACGACCCGTTTGAAGCAAACGCAGGCACAGCTCGTTCGCAGCGAGCGCTTGGCGAGCGTTGGGCGTCTTGCGGCCGGACTCGCTCACGAAATCGGCAACCCACTGTCGGCGCTGATGGGCATGCAGGAGCTGCTGATCGAGGGCGATCTGGCGGCCGACCAGCACCGCGACTTTCTGCAGCGCATGCGTCGGGAGACGGAGAGGATCCACGCCGTCGTGCGGGACTTGCTCGATTTTGCGCGGCCCGAGGAGATTCCGACGCGCGGCGGCGAGGAGCAAGCCCCGGCCGACGTTCGGGCGGTCGTCGACGACGTCGTTTCGCTTGTTCGTCCGCAGCCAGATTTCCGCGGAATCCGGCTCGAAGCGGACGTGCAAGGATCGCCGATCGTCGCCTTCCCCGCGCCCCGTCTCATGCAGGTGCTGCTCAACCTCGTCCTCAACGCCGGCGCGGCGATCGCACGGGCGGCCGGACATCGGATTCGGATTCGGGCGCACCCGGTGCGTGGCGAAGCGCGCGTCCGCATCGAGATCGAGGACGACGGACCGGGGATCCATCCCTCGATACGGGATCGGCTCTTCGAGCCCTTCGTGACAACGAAGGACGTGGGCGAGGGGACGGGGCTCGGGCTCGCAGTTTGCCGGGGCTTGGTCGAATCGGCGGGCGGCGAAGTGGGGCTTGACGCGTCTTGTGCGACCGGCGCTCGCTTTTACGTGGTGCTTCCGGCAGCGGACTCCTGACGGATCTCGAGCCACGGCTGCAAAGCCACGACCTCGAGGCCGGCAGCGGCTACGGCATCGAGGATTTGGGGTAAGGCGCTGAGGGCGGCGGGCTCGCGATCTCCCGATTCGGGGGCGTCGTGAAGAAGGATGATCGCACCGTCGCGCAGGTCGCGTCGCACGCGCGCTGCAACGTCGTTTGGGCGGGCGCCGGCCCACCCGTCGCGCCCGCCAATGCTCCAACCTACAATGGTCAGCTCGAGCGCATCGGCAACACGGCCGATGGTCGGGTTCGTGTGGCCGATGGGAGGCCTGAAGATCACCGGACGCGTACCCGTCAGGCGCTCGAGCACGGCCACGCCACGCTCGAGGTCTTGGCGCACTCGGCGGGCCCCGCGCATGGCGAACAGCCAATCGTGGCCATGCGAATGAAGTCCCACCGAGTGGCCTGCGCCGAGAATCGCCCGCACCACCTCCGGATGTGCCTCGGCTTTGCGCCCGACGAGAAAAAATGTCGCTGTAGCCCCGTGACTAGCCAGTACTCGAAGAATCCGCGGGGTCCACTCCGGGTGCGGTCCGTCGTCGAACGTGAGGACCACCCCGCGCGCGCCGCGCGGCCCGCGGACGACGGCATCGACGAAGACGCGCCAGCGAATCACGAACACGCCGCCAAGAAGGAGCGAGACGTACCCGGCAAGGATGAGCGCCGCCCAGCCGACCGGCGGCGGACGCACGATCAGCGAGAAGGCCGTCGTGGCCAGAACAGCGGCAGTGGCCATGTAGACGACGAGCCGCGCGAGCGGCATCAGCGTTTGCTGCGCCCCGTGACGATCTCAGCGTCCCGTCCGGGCGCGACTTCGTCAGGCTCAGTGGCGCCCGGCTTCGCTCGATCGCTCGCGCTTTGCGCGGCCACGCGCTTGCGGGGGGGCTGAGGCTTCTTCGTCGCCGTATCCTCCGCACCGCTTGTATTGTCGAGTTCGAACAGCGCTCCGAGGACTGCGCCGATAAGGGGCAGGGAAACGGCGGGCAGGTGACCCGCGGAATCGGGGCCACCTGCACCGAAGGTGCTGAGGTCGAGGGCCCACGCGGTGGCCCAACGACGCAGCGCAAACATCGCTCCAGCGCCAAGCAGCGCGCCGAAGAAGGCCTTGAGCCCCGCCTCGATGCCGGCACCCGAGGCCCAGATGGGCTTGCCTGCAACGAGCCCGGTCAAGACACCGGCAAGCGCCGCAGCAAAGTATGCGAGCACGGCGCCGCCGGCGCCGTCGGCAAACACGGCGACCTTCAGCCCGGCCACGAGCCCGACGGCGAGGAGCGCCCCAACGAGCGACCCTAGCACCAAGCCGACGAGCAATCGCCGCACCATTCTTTCCCCCACACCCTTGCCATAAGCCGGCCCGGCGTCAACGTGGGCTGCTCGCGTCCGGGGCCGGGCGCGCATTTTTCGCCAAGCGAGCCGTTAGACCCGTCCGTCGTTCACCGTCTCGGCGCCTCGACAGCGCCAGCTCGAGCGCGCGCGGATCGCAGACCAGTACGACGAGACGCCTGCCCCGGGTAACCGCCGTGTACAGAAGGTTCTTGCTCAGCATCATGAAATGAGCGGTCAACAGCGGGATGACGACGGCCGCGTACTCGCTGCCTTGCGATTTATGCACTGTACACGCATAGGCGAGCGTCAGATCTTCGAGATCCGACCCGTCAAAAGCAACCTCTCGCTCGTCGAAACGCACCGCCATCGAGTGCCCTTCCGGATCGACGCTGGCGACAATCCCGACGTCGCCGTTGAAGACGCCTTTGTCGTAATCGTTACGGAGTTGCATGACCTTGTCGCCCGTCCGGAACGTGCGAGTGCCGCGGGAAAGCGACGCACCGTGCGGGTTCAGTGCAGCTTGTAAAGCCTGGTTGAGGGCCATGGCGCCGGCCGCGCCCCGATTCATCGGCGTCAGCACTTGGACGTCCCGCACCGGATCGAGCCCGAATCGGTGGGGAATGCGCGACCTGACCAGATCCACGATGGTGTCGCGCGCCTTGTCCGGATCGCGACGCTCAATCATGAAGAAGTCCGATCCACGCGCCCCGGCTTCGGCGGCGTTGGGCGCAAGCGGAAGCTCGCCATCGTTGATCCGGTGTGCATTGGCCACGATGAGACTTCGGGCAGCTTGTCGAAAGATCTCGCGCAGACGCACGCACGGGATGGCGTTCGAAGCGATGACATCGCGCAAAATGGCGCCCGGACCGACACTTGGCAGCTGATCCACGTCCCCCACGAGGATCAGCCGCGTGCCCGGAGCAATCGCTTGGGTCAGCGCATCGGCCGCGGGCAAATCGATCATCGAGGCCTCGTCGACGATGACGGCCCCCGCATCAATGGGCCGCCGGCAATCTCTCTTGAACGACCCGGATTTCGGGTCGAACTCGAGGAGGCGATGCAACGTCGCCGCGTTGACGCCCGTTGCCTCGGTCATCCGCTTCGCTGCGCGTCCGGTCGGCGCGGTCAGTCGAACCTCTACTCCGGCGCGGGCGAACACGGCAAGGATCGCTCTGACGAGGGTCGTCTTGCCGACGCCCGGACCTCCCGTCACTACCAAGAGCGGGTGGCGCGCCGCCTCTCGCACTGCGTTTCGCTGCTCAGGCGCCAGCTCGATGTGCGCCCGGGTCTCGAACGCCTGGATGGCTTCGGATACGCCATCGAGGGGACGGGCGGGAGCGTTCGCGATCTGCAGGATACGGCGCGAGAGCCGGGCCTCTGCCGCGTGCATCTCAACGGCGTAGACCGCGCGATCGTCGGTCGGCCTCGTGTCCGCCTCCGCGACGACACGTCGTCCGAGCTCCAACGCCCGAAGCGCGTGCGTGAGACAGACTTGAACCGATCCATCGTTCTCGTCGAGTGCCAGCATCCTCGCCGAAAGCGCTTCGAGCTCCCGCTCCGAGGTCCAAACGTGCCCGGCAAGGGCTCGATCGTGGATGACTTGCAGCAGACCGGCCTGCATTCGCTCGGGCGAATCCGGTGCGACGCCGATCGTCGCGGCGATGCGATCCGCGGTCTTGAAGCCCACGCCGCGGACATCGAGCGCGAGTCGGTACGGTTCTCGGGATACGACGTTCATCGCGGCCGTCCCGTATCGCCGAACGATACGCGTCGCGAGACCTGCTCCAGCGCCGTGCGCTTGGAGAAATACCATCACGTCGCGCAGACCTCGCTGCTCCTGCCACGCTTGCGTGATCGCGATCCGCCGTTTGCCACCGACGCCTTCTACATCACCGAGCCTCTCGGGTTGTTCCTCGAGGATGCGAAGAGTTTCAAGTCCGAAGGTCGTCACGATGCGTTGCGCGATCTTGGGACCAAGCCCCTTGATAAGCCCCGAGGCGAGGTACTTCTCGAGCCCGGCGAGCGTGTCGGGAGCCAGCTCGATGAGCGAGTCGGCTCGCAGCTGCTCGCCATGCTTGCGGTCGCGCTCGATCCGACCGTGCACGCGAACGCGCGCCCCCACGGCCATCGGCGGGAACGTGCCCACTACCGGCAGCAGCTCCGCACGACCCGAGACAGAAAGCTTGATGACACGGAAGCCCGAGGTCGGACTCTCGAACGTCACGCGCTCGATGGTCCCCTCGACAACGTTCTCGGTACTCACGTGGAGCGGACCAGTGTAGCCGACCCGGCCAGCGAGGATGTCGCACGCGCCTCGCCGCAAGCGACATCGAGAGTGCACCGCCCCCCATGTCGACCCGAAAACCAAAAGAAAACCCCGGAGCGATGGCCTCGCCCCGGGGTCCTTTCGGCTCTCAGCAGACGGTTCGGGGGCGGAGCCCCGAACCGGCAACCTCAGAAGTCGCCGCCGCCGTGTCCGTGTCCGGCGTGGGCGCCGGCGCCCCCGTTCTTCTCTTCCTTCGGGCGCTCCGCGACCAGACACTCGGTTGTGAGCATCAACCCTGCAACACTCGCCGCGTTCTGCAATGCGGTGCGAACGACCTTCACCGGATCGATCACGCCCATCTGCAACAGGTTGCCGTACTGATCAGTCGCCGCGTTGTAGCCGTAATCGTCCTTGCCTTCCCGAACCTTGTTGACGACGATCGAGCCTTCGAGGCCGGCGTTCTGCGCGATCATGCGCAAAGGCTCCTCGAGAGAGCGACGGATGATTTGCACGCCCGCGCGTTGCTCATCGTCGACCTTGAGGCTTTCGAGCGCGGCTTGTCCCCGCAGCAGTGCCACGCCACCGCCGGGAACCACGCCCTCTTCGACCGCGGCGCGCGTCGCGTGCAACGCGTCCTCGACACGGGCCTTCTTCTCCTTCATCTCGGTCTCGGTGGCAGCGCCGACCTTGACCACCGCGACGCCGCCCACGAGCTTCGCGAGGCGCTCTTGAAGCTTCTCGCGGTCGTAGTCACTCGTCGTGGTCTCAATCTGCTTTCGGATCTCTTCGATGCGGCCCTTGATCTTGCTCTTCTCCCCAGCGCCGTCGACGAGGGTCGAATTGTCCTTGTCGAGCGTCACGCGCTTGGCACGCCCGAGATCGCTAATCGTGACGTTCTCGAGCTTGAGGCCGAGCTCTTCGGCAATGACCTGACCGCCCGTCAAGACCGCGATGTCCTTGAGCATCTCCTTGCGCCGATCGCCGAAGCCCGGCGCCTTGGCCGCCGCGCAATGCAGAGTGCCTCGGAGTTTATTGACCACGAGCGTCGCGAGTGCCTCACCTTCGATGTCCTCCGCGATGATGAGAAGCGGCTTTTGGCTACGCGCGATCGCCTCGAGCACCGGCAGAAGATCCTTCATGTTCGAGATCTTCTTTTCGCTGATCAGGATGTAAGCGTCCTCGAGAACGACCTCCATCCGCTCCGGGTCCGTCACGAAGTACGGAGAGAGATAACCACGGTCGAATTGCATACCCTCGACCACGTCGAGCGTGGTCTCGGCCGTCTTGCTCTCCTCGACGGTGATGACCCCTTCCTTGCCGACCTTCTGCATCGCCTCGGCGAGCTTCGTCCCGATCTCTTTGTCGCCGTTGGCGCTGATCGTTCCGACGTGCTCGATCTCCTTCGGATCCTTGGTCTGCTTGGCCATTTTCTTGAGGGCTTCGACCACCGCGTCAACGGCCTTCTCGATGCCGCGCTTGATCTCCATCGGGTTATGGCCCGCGGCAACCAGCTTGCTGCCCTCGCGATAGATCGCCTGGGCGAGCACGGTCGCTGTCGTCGTTCCGTCCCCGGCGACATCGCTGGTCTTCGAGGCGACTTCGCGCACCATCTGCGCGCCCATGTTCTCAAAGCGATTCTCGAGCTCGATCTCTTTGGCTACGGTCACGCCGTCCTTGGTCACGGTCGGCGAACCGAAGCTCTTCTCGATGACCACGTTCCGGCCCTTCGGGCCGAGCGTGACTTTCACGGCATCGGCGAGTGCATTCACGCCGGCCAGAATCAGATTTCTAGCGGTTTCTGTGTAAACGATTTCCTTGGCAGCCATTTTTGAACCTCAGTGAGAGGGGAAAATCTGGATTGATGGGGTAGGGGAGCGATGCTCCGCCTGAACTTTCGGACATGCGAACGGCGAATCCGCCCTCGATTACTTCTCGAGCACGCCGAGGATGTCGTCCTCGCGAAGGATAAGCCGCTCGTCGCCGTCGACCTTCACTTCCGTGCCGCTGTACTTGCCGAACAGCACGCGGTCGCCGACCTTCACGTCGAGCTTGCGAACGCTGCCGTCTTCGAGGATCTTTCCGTTCCCGACGGCCAAGACTTCGCCCTCGATCGGCTTCTCTTTGGCGGAATCCGGAATGATGATGCCGCCTTTGGTTTTCTCCTCCTCTTTGACGCGTTTGACGATCACGCGGTCGTGAAGCGGACGAATGTTGGACATGTGATTTCTCTCCTCATGTAAAGCCGTGCCTCGGCGGGCTCGGCATGTAGGCAACACTCCCCATCCGCCGCCCATTGGGCGCCGGCGAAGAGCGAGACGGTTTGGTGTGTAGAAATGCTGACCTCTACCCGGTGCGCAGGTGCCTGGCACCGATGCAGATTGTTGGCACTCATTGGTGCGGAGTGCCAGCGGCCGGCGCCCAAACTAAGACGTGAAGGGGAACCGTCAAGCCCCTCGCAGAAGGTGGCAGCACATTTCTAACTTGCCGGAAGCGCTGGGGCTTACCGCACCTGAGCGCCTGGCAAGCACTCTGCAGCTGTGTCTGCCAGACGCGTCCGTCCGAAGGCGCTTCCGCACACCCGAGCAAATTGCGGGAGTGGCGAAAAACACTTACAAAAAGAGTGTGGCTTCGAACGGGGGGTGACGGCCGAGGCCGGCAAGCGCGAGGACATCCGCAATGACCATCCTGGCAGCCCGGTCGGTATCGCAATTCTTCTTGGAGGCTGTAGAGGACGCGATTCGGTTGCGCGGCGTAGACGCCACCGACGGTGCCACCCGCTATCTCGTCGGCCTCCTCGCGGACTACGCCCACCCGGACCCTCGCGCGGGCGTGGCCATGGATCGCCCGCTGACACTGCTCTTCGATGAGGCCGTGCGGATGCCGGACCCGGCCGAGCGGTTCGAACGCCTTCGTACGCTCGGGGACGGAGTGCTGTACGGCTGCGGCTTCTTTAGCGACCACTTCGAAGCACGCGGTGTGAACGCAAAGTACCTCCACGGGCTTGGGACACGGGCGTACGGCGCAGCAAGCTCCATGCTCCGCCGCGGGCACGACGAAACGGCGGGCCCCGACCTCTTTGCCGAGCTCGCCGACAAGTTCGAAGGGTTTGTCGAGGTCCTGACCGAAGTCGCCGACGCGACCATCGCCATGGGCTCCGAGACTTCGCGCGGATTGCTGAGAATTTACGAGCGCTGGCTCAAGACCGGGAGCGATTGCCTCGCCAGCGCCCTTTCCGTCCGAGGCGTTGTTCCCACCCGCGGCCCGCGGGGGGTTCTTCAGTGAATGGCGCCGAGCGGCTCGCTGGCAATGGGGCCGCCCTCGTTCGCGAATTGGCGCTTGCATCGCGCGTGCAAGTCGCGCTCGAGCGTGTGTATCGGCTGGATCGAGTGGCCGACGTCGTGGATTTCGTTGCCGACGCCACCGAAGGCAGCGAGGCCCGTGAGCGCGAAACGCTGCTGCTGCGCGAATCCGAGGACGGATCGCTCGAGGTGAGCCTGCGTTTGCCGCTTCTCGAAGGAGAAGCCGAGCTCGACACGCTGTGCCAGATCATCGAGGGAGTCAGTCACTTCGTCTACGTGGTCGAACGCGCACGCATTCGCCGCGAAGCCACGCAGCTCGAACTCGAGATTCAGGCCGAGGTCGACAAGTGGGTGGTCCTGGCGGCCTGGATGCAAGGCTTCGGTGCCCCCCAAAGCGCCCGGTTGCGCGCTCGCCTGTATGAGCGGGTCGCGTTCACGCACGGGGCCCATACCGAGCTCGGCGAACGATATCGGGTGGCGAACGATGCGGCGAATCGCTTCGTGCGCCGGCTGGAACGCGACTTCCTGGCTTCGGCACGATTCGGTGAATTGCGCTCCGAGCTCCGACGCTTCTTCCACGTCGGACAAGAGGACAAGCTTCGGCTCGGAAGGGCGGCGTAAGACGCCGGCTCTTCGGCGGATCGCTTGCGCCCGAGCCCGTGCGGCCGGATGCTCTCGCGGCCTTGCGCATCGAAACCCAGGTCCACGAAGCCGTCGAGCGTCTCGAGCTTCCGTTCAACGCCCTCGGCCTCGATCCGTACGGCATCTCGAAAAAGTACCTTGAACGATTTTTCACGGTACTGGCGATCGCCTACCGGTACTACTTCTCGGTACGCGCGCGCGGCGTCGAGCACGTCCCTCCGCGGGGCCGAGCCATGTTGGTCGGCAATCACTCGGGCGGGATTCCGATCGACGCAACGATGGTGATCGCTTGCTGCCTTCTCGAGGGGGACCCGCCACGACTCGCGCAGGGCATGGTCGAGCGGTTCTTGAACCGCTTTCCGGTCGCAAGTCTTTGGGCAAGCCGCACGGGCCAATTCACGGGATCGCCCGAGCACGCCGAGCGCCTGTTGAACGATGATCGCCTCTTGCTCGTCTTCCCGGAAGGGTCACGCGGAACGGCGAAACTGTTTCGAGATCGTTACTCCCTGGTGCACTTCGGGTCAGGGTTCATGCGCCTCGCACTGAAGACGCGGGCGCCGATCGTCCCGTTCGTGGTGCTCGGCGCCAGCGAAGCGTTTCCGACCGTCGTCAACGCGTACCGGCTCGGGCGCGTTCTCGGAATCCCGTATGTCCCGATCGTGCCGTACGGACTGCCCATCGCGCTTCCGGTAAAGGTGGAGATCGAATTCGGCGCTCCCCTTCACTTCACGGGTACAGGCAACGAGGACGATGCGGTGGTTGCCGGCTACGTCGATCAAGTCAAATCGACCCTTTCCGAAATGCTCGACAGAGGCGCGCGGCGGCGGCGCGGCGAGCCCGTTGCGGAGTCGGCGTGAAAGTGCTCATCCCCGGCGCCGCAGGAGCGATGGGGCGAAAGCTCTCCTTCCGTCTCACTCGCGAAGGCCACGAGGTCATCGGCATCGATCGTCGTCCGTGGTCGGAGGCGCCCATCGAGTTTTATCAGGTCGACGTGCGCAAGCGCGCTGCGGAGGAAGTGTTCCGAAAAAGGCGTCCGCAGGCGGTCGTGCACATGGCCACCGTCACGTCGTTGGCGGTTCCGGGGGAGGAGCACCGATCGCAGATCAACGTGGGCGGTACGCGTGCAGTCTTCGAACACGCGCAAGCTTTCGGAGTCGAGCACTGCGTGTTCGTCGGCCGGCACACCTTCTATGGCGCAGGTCCCGACTTGCCGCTGTTTCATACGGAGGACGAGCCCCCGTTGGAGCTCGACCGCTTTCCCGAGCTGGCCGACCTCGTCGCAGCGGACCTTTACGCGGCGATGGCCCTCTGGCGATTCCCAGAAGTCACGACGACGGTGCTGCGGGTTTGCTACACGCTCGGCCCCACGGGCCACGGAACGCTAGCGGCGTTCCTCGGAGGGCGGCATGTGCCCCTGGTGTTCGGGTTCGACCCGCTCTTCCAGTTCCTGCACGAAGACGACTTCATCGACGCGATTGCGCTGACGCTCGCAAAACGCCCGCGCGGAGTATTCAATGTCGCAGGGCCGCAGGCCCTGCCGCTGTCGAGCCTCGTGCGGGAGGCTGGCCGGGTGCCGGTTCCGCTGCCGGAGTTTTTGGCCACAGCGTGGCGAGGCCGCTTCGGACTGCCGAAACTGGCGATCGGCGCGATCTCCCATCTGAAGTATCCGGTCGTCGTCGACGCGCGCGCATTTCGCGAACATACGGGCTTCTTACACAACCACGACGAGCTCGAGACCGTGCGAGCCTTTCGACAGGCGTTTGTCCTGCCTCTTTGAGGGGGCCTGCCGCTCAACGAGAGCGCGAGCGCTACTTCTTCTTGCCCTTCTTTGCGACTTTCTTGGCGGCCTTCTTCGCCGTCTTCTTTGCGGTTTTCTTGGCCGACTTTTTCGCACCCTTCTTCGCAGCCATGATCTTCTTTCCTTTCGCGGCTTTCGTTGGATTTCTGGTCCGCTTCGCCAACCTACCCGACGTCGTGGGACGTTCCTTTGCTTCGGCATGGCCCCTCAGAGGACGGGGCCGCGCGGGCCGCGCGGGACCGCCGATGCCGTTGCCGTCGGCAGCGGCGTGCCCGGCGATCCGGCGATCGTCCGCATCGGACAGCGAGCGCGGGACGGCGTCGCGCTGCGACGCCCGACGATCGAGAACGCTCATCACCTTCTCGTCGAGCCTCTCGAAGTCGAACGGCTTGTCGATGAACTCGTCCGCGCCGAACAGCGGACTGGTCGCCTCGTTCAACGTTTCGCCGATCCCGGTCAACATCAGCACGCCGGTGTGTGCGAGTGCGGCGTCTTGACGGATCTTCCGGCAAACCTCCCACCCGCTCATCCCAGGCATCATGACGTCGAGCACGACGAGATCGGGAAGGCGCTCTCGCGCGAGCCGCCACGCCTCGTCGCCGTCGGAGGCCTCGATGACCTCCATCTTCGGTTGCACGATGGATCGCAGATGACGGGCGACGAGCTCAAGCATCGTCGGCTCGTCATCGGCGACCAGGATGACCGGAGGCGCCGACTTTGAATTCACGATTGGGATGATCGAAGAACTCGGTCGCTTTGGTCAAGTTCGACGTTCGATCACTCGTCGACAAACTGAGTCGGCACGCGCGTGGTCGACTCGACAAGCTCTTTGTTCGACGTGACGAACTTCACGATGGTCGGCATGTGTCCCTTCGTAAGCTTCAACTTGTTTTGCATCATCCCCTTGGTCGGATCGAGCTGCTTGCGAATGACCTCCTTCCATCGGGCGTACGAGGCGACGATGACGAACGACGCGGAGTCGGCCTCCTGTCGAGCAACCAGCCGGCAACTTCTGCATTCGCCCTGGTTCAAGTCGAGCCACATGGCCATGTCGTCGGGGATACCGATCGCCGGCTCGGCGGTAACGACATAAGCGACGGGCCCGTGCGTCCACTCCTTCGCCGCCGTTTTGTAGGCGTTGTTCGCGTTGATCGCGTCTTTGTAGGCGGCGCACCATTCCGCCGACGGGAAGCGGAGTTTGAGCGGATGGGGTGGGGTGGCCGCTGAGGTCATGATCCGGCTGACGGTAATCCAATCACCGGCACCCTGCAAAAGACCGCGGGGGGCGTCAGCCGCACGGATGGCATGGACGCAGACCCGTGTGCCCGGCCATAATTCGTTGGATGGTTCGCAGTGTGCGCCCTCGAGTGCACTCACCCGGCAACAGGCGCCTCGACGGAGTGCTCGACTTCGTGGCGTTCGCGGCGCGCCCGATGCCGCTGCTCACCCTGCTCGACGAGGCGCCGCGCCGCATTGCGTCACTGCTGGAGGCAGACGTCTGCTCTCTCTACGTCGTCGAGGGAGACAAGAGCGAACTCGTCATGCGCGGCAACGTCGGTTTCACGAACGACGCGATCGGACAGGTGCGATTGCGTGTCGGCGAAGGAATCACCGGCGAAGCGCTCGAGTACATGCGCCCGATTTCGATCGATACGGCCGAGCAGCATGCCGCGTACAAGCACTTCGCCGAGCTTCGTGAGGAGCGCTTCCCCGTGTTCCTCGTCGTGCCCGTGCGTGGCATCGTCGGCCCGCTCGGGGCGCTCGTCGTTCAGAGACGCGGTGCGCCTTTCACCGACCCAGACGTCGAACTCCTCACGGTGATCGGTGGACTCATCGCGGCCGGCATTCGGCACGCCGAGCTCGTGGACGAAGCCCGCGAAAAGCGCGCGCGCAGGACGGCCGGCGGCACCCGCAAGGTCACGCTGACAGGACGACCGGCCATGGTAGGACGCGCGCTCGGGGCCGTCGCCGCACTGCGACGACCCTCGCCCCGGCCGGGCGACCGCGCGACGGAACGGAACGCGCCGGCCGACGTGCGGCTGCTTCGTGGCGCGTTCGATACGGTCGACAAGGCCATCCGCGGACTCCGCGAGCGTGCCCGCACCCTCGGCCTCGGAAGTGAGTCCCAGTTCTTGGGCACGTACGCCGAGATTCTGGAGGACGCCCGCTTTCGTGAGCGCGTGACGGAGCTCACCGGAAGCGGCGTCGGCGTCGCACAGGCGCTCTCCAAGGTGGCGCGCGACGTCACGCGCACCGCGGCATCGTTGACGCGCGACCCCTATCTCGAAGAGCGGGCACGCGATGTCGAGGATTTGTGCGACGCGCTGACCGTTTTGACCGGCGCCGAGAGGCGCCAACCGGTCCCAAGCAAACCCATCATCCTTGGGGATAGCCTCACGGTCTTCGACCTGTTGGTTGCCGCGCGGTCGCAGCCCGCCGGCATCGCGCTCACCGAGCGCGCGTCGGGGCCCAGGACGCGAACGCTGCTCAAACTGATGGGAGTGCCCGCCGTCGTCGACGTGCAAGGCCTGTTTCGTTGGGCATCCGACGGCGACGTTGCCATCCTGGATGGCGACCACGGCCTCGTCGTCATCAACCCCAGCAAGAGCGAGATGGCCAGCCTGCGCGAATACCGTCGCAACGGACAAGCAAGACGCAACGGGGGCGATCCGATGGGTCGATCCGGATGAGGGGGGCCTTGTAAACTCTGGCCCACCCGTCCAAGCGCGTGCACACTACGGTCCGGGAATGGGTGCCGTACGTTGAGCTCCGCTTCACCGCCGCCGAGCAAGCCCGTGCCGACGGGCGTTGCGGAGAGCGAGAGCGACCGCGTCAGCGTGACCGACGTGAATGGTTCGGTCGCTCGCTTCGACATGACGTACTCGCCGCCGGCCCATCCGCGGAACCGATCCAAGTTCGGCCCTCCCCTTCGGATGCGCATCCCGTCGGCCTTGTACCTCGCCGGAGCGCTCGTACTCGGCTCCGTCGTTTGTTACGCGTACGGATACGCGCCATCGAGCTCGCGGCTGTTCGTGTGGGTCGTCGAGGGCGACCGCGGGCGACCCGTCCCGGCGAGCATCCTCGCGGCCATCATCGTTGTCAGCGCGCTTGCCACCGTCGTGCGCACGCAGATGCGAGGAGTGATCGTCAGCGAAGATTGGCTCGAAGTGCGAGCCTTGTTGCCGCTCGGTGTTCCCCGCGCACGCCGGTGGGGGTGGCCCCAAGTGCTTCGGGTCGTCGTCGACCGGGATCGCATCGGCCTTGAGCTCTGGGACGGAACCTTCGAGCGACTTCCCGAGGTTGCGCGAGCGGCGGACCTCGCAAGTTTGATGGTGATGCAGGCCGCGAGGCACCGGATCGACGTCAGCGTGCTCGATCCCACTCCTCAATGACTGCATCACGCATCTCGGATTCCATCAGAAACTCGACTGCGGTCCGCGCCATCGCTTTCGCCGCGACGATCGCCGTGGCGCATCCGATCTCGCTCGCCGCGGCTTGCGCAAAGCTGTGCTCATGGCAGAGGGCCGCACCTTCGTCGACGATCGCCAACCATGGATGAATCGAGGGCACCACGTGCGAGACATCTCCCATGTCGGTGCTGCCCGTGCCGATTCGATCATCGCGTTCGCGCGGCCGCCGTCCAAGGGCCTCCAGATGGGCGCCGAACCTGCGAGCGAGCGCCAGGTTGTTGACCATGTCGCGGTAGCCTTGACGCGTGCTCACCGTCACCCGCACGTCACTGGCGGTCGCGGCCCCTCTCGCGCAGCGCTCGACGATCCCGCGCACGCGCTCGAGCTCGACGCCGTCGCGCGCCCTCACGCTGAACTCGCACCCCGCATGCTCGGGCACGACGTTGACCGCTTGGCCGCCGTCGGTCACGTACCCGTGCACGCGCACCCCGTCGCGAAAGCTGAGCCGTTGCCCGTCAATCAACCTGAACGTGTCCAAGCACGCGGTGAGAGCGCTTCGCCCGTCGTGCGGTGCGAGCGCAGCGTGCGAGGGGTGCCCGTGGAACTCGAAGGTGAGCCAGAGCGACGCGAGGGTCGGGTGGGCGATCAGGTCGCGATCGAAGGGATGAAACATCATGGCGGCGTCGACGCCGTCGAATACGCCCGCCTTGATCATCTCGATTTTGCCGCCGCCCCCCTCCTCCGCCGGAGTGCCCAAGAGAACGATCTCGCCGCCGGCCGACTCGGCCACAGCCGCGGCTGCGACGAAGGCCCCGACGGCGCCGGCCGCGATCAGGTTGTGGCCGCACGCGTGACCGACCCCGGGCAGCGCGTCGTACTCCGCAAGGATGGCGGCGCAGGGACCTCCCCGCCTTCCAGCACGCGATCGCAGTGCGGTGGCCATTCCGGCGACGCCGTGCTCGACCCGATGGCCCCTGGCGGCAACGAACTCGCAGAGCCACGAGCTCGCCTTGTGCTCCTCGAAGCGGAGCTCGGGGTGAGCGTGGATGCGCCGCGCAAGCGCGACGAGGTCACTTGAAGATTCGTCGACGGCGCGATCGATCGCGGCAGCGAGTTCAGGCGCAAGGGGCATGATCCCGGAGAGAGTTGCCCACGGCGCGAGGGTTCGTCAAATGCCGGATGCCGGGTCATCGGACGATGCCGAGCGTCGTCGTCGATCGGCGGATGCGCTAGGCTGCGCACCAAGCGATGAAGTGGCTCTGGACCCGCGCCTGGCTCATCGCGGGGACGGGTCTCGTGTTCTCCTGTCGCAACTCGACATCGGAGCGATCGGGGGCTACGGCGACGTCGGTCGACTCCCGTTCGTCGTCATCGTCCGCGTCGGCAGGCGAGCTCGGGCCCCCGGTTACGAAACAGGCCGGCAGCCCCGTCCCGTCGTTCTCAGCATCGAAGGTGACGGGCAGCGGCAGCGCGATGGGCACCCACCTCGCCTATGCCGCATTCACGACACCCACGGTCGGCGAGAGCCGGACCCACGCACTGTTCGATGAGGCCACGGCCGAAATCGTGCGGCTCGAGAAGCTGATGACGACCTGGGACCCCAACAGCGAAGTATCGCGCATCAACGCTGCGGCCGGGAGACATCCGGTGGCGGTGAGCCAGGAGACGTTCGACGTCATTGCCGAGTCACTCCACGACAGCGAGATGAGCCAAGGGGCATTCGACATCACGTTCGAGACGCTTCACGGCCTCTGGAAGTTCGACCAGGATCTCGACCCGCACCCTCCAACGCCGCAGCAAGTCCGCGAGCGGGTGAAGTACATGGGGTATCGCCACGTGAGGGTCGACGCATCGGCGCATACCGTCTACCTCGACGAAGCGCACGTTCGCATCGGCCTCGGCGGAATCGCGAAGGGCTATGCCGTGGACCATGCGTCCAAGGTCCTGTCGGACGGCGGGTTGACGTCGTATTACGTACAAGCGGGGGGCGACCTGTACACGCGCGGGACCAAGCCCGATGGGTCGGCGTGGAACGCGGGCATTCGCGACCCACGGGGGCACGAGGGGGACTACTTCGCCGTCATGCCGGTGAGCGATCACGCGTTCAGCACGGCGGGCGATTACGAACGCACCTACATCGTCGATGGCAAGCGCTATCATCACATCATCGACCCGCATACCGGGTATCCCGCGACGGCATCGCGAAGCGTCACGATATGGGCACCTACGGCGCTCCAGGCCGACGAGATCGACGACGCGGTGTTCATTCTCGGACCCGAAAAGGGCCTGGCGCTGGTCGAATCGCTCGACGGGGTCGGCGCCGTCATCGTCGACGCACGCAACCGTGTATGGACGAGCAAAAGGCTCGACGGTAAGGTGGAGCTCGTGCATCCGCCGACCGACGGGCTGTAGAGCCGGCATAGCCCACGTCGGGGCCGGCTTTCTCGCTTGCGGGCGCGATCACGGGCATGCTCTAGTCCGACTGTGCCCCGGATGTGGACGCCACGATGGGCATTCCGTTTCAAGCCGCCCTCGCGTCCACAACTCGGCTATTGGGCTATCCTTGTCTTGTGTCTGGTCGCCGCAACCGGGTTCTATACGGACCTGCTTCGCCTGGTGAATCCGATTGGCGAAAAGTACGTCCCTTCATTTCCGCCTGGACAGAACGACTTCAGTTACCCATACGATGGTGCGCGTGCCCTGATCGCGGGCCAGAACCCGTATCACAACAACCGCGCGGAATTGACGAATGCTATATTCCGCATCACCGTCGTCGACCGCGTCGAATTCAAGCAACTCTACCCTCCCGGACACCTTCTGACGTTCGTACCCCTTGCGCTGTGGAAGGGCGCCAAGTGGCAAGAGGCAGCTCGACTTTGGTTTCGCTTCAACCTCTTGGCTCTCCTTGTGCTGGCCACACTGACGTGGGGACTCGTACGCCGCGCCACGAGTCTCGGGATCACGCCGCTCTGGATCGTCGTTTTCTTCGCGGCTCTTGCGCTGAATCCGGGCACCGAGCTCGGGCTCGAGCGCGGCCAAAGCGATATCCTGATGGCTCTCCTCAGCTGGACGGCCGTTTTCTGCTTTCTTCGAGGCGCGATCGGCTCGTCGATTTTCCTGGCCCTCTGGGGTGCGGCCATCAAGGGCTACCCTATCCTCTTCGCCCTCGGGCTGATTGTCCTGGCGCTCGCGCGCAACCGATGGCGACAGACGATCGTCGGCATCGCGGTCGCCGCGGTCCTTCTGGTGCTGCCGGTCTGGCGTTACTTCGGAGACGCGGCCAAGGGTGCAACAGCCCGGGCCGACATGTTCTGGCCGGTCTGGTACAATCACGGCTTTCGTAATTTGGTGTATCGGTGGTTTCCCGCCTGGGCTGAGCGGGGCCGAACTGGGCTTACCGCGTTTGCGCTTGCCGTCGCCGTTGGAGCCTGGGTCCAGACATTCCGGGCCGCCACGCGAGGTTCGCAAGCGGCTTCGGCCTTTTGGCTCGCGATCTTCGCTACCGCGTCGTTGGGCACCCTGCTCGGCTATTCCGCACTGAGCGTTTCCTACAACCTCATTTTGATCCTTCCGGGCACACTGGTGCTCGCGGCCTCCCAGGACCACGTTTGCGGAGCGTTCCTGTCGCTGCCGAAGTGGGCGTGGCACGCTCTGGGCGCGGTCCTTCTCGGCTGCCTTTTTCTGCTGTTCATCTGCCGCTTGGGCGATGATCCGCCGGGTTACGAGGGCAACATCCCCGGCGCCGCGTATGGGCTCGCGATGCTGTTTCCCATTCTCGCGGCCATCGTGGCGCGAGGGATCAGCCGGCGGGTGGAAGGCTGAGACGGGCGCGCTACACGATTTCGATCTCGGGGAACGGAAAGATCATTCGCCCACCGTCGGCCAAGTATTCGTGCTCGCGACGCAAGAAGCCTTCCTTGAAGTGCCAAGGCAGAACCAGAAAATAATCCGGCTTCATCTTTCGGGCCTCGGCGTCCGAGATGATCGGGATGTGAGTCCCGGGTGTGACGTGCCCGAACTTATCCGGGTTGACTTCGGCGATGGCCGGAATGAGCTCAGGCCCGAGTCCGCAGAACTGCAGAACGACGTTGCCTTTGGTCGACGCTCCGTAGCCCAACACCGTCTTCTTGTCCGAGGTGAGCGCCTGGATCAGACGCGTGAGGTCGTGCCGATGACGATAGACGCGCTCCTCGAACTCCCGATAAGGCCGGGGCGTGTGGAGACCCATACGGTCCTCTTGGTGCAATAGCCAATCGATGACGGTGCGGTTGCGAGGTATGCTCTTGTTCGCTCGGTTGGCTGCCGTCACGGCGAAACTGCCGCCGTTGATCGCGTTCATGACCGCATCGACGGGTTCGAGTCCGGCGGCATCGAGGATCCGAAGGACCACGTCGAGCGAATAGTACTCCAAGTGCTCGTGGCAAATCGTGTCGTACGAGTTCATGCGCAGCATCGACGGCATGTAGCTTTGCTCGAAATGCCACACGCCGTCCGGCGCGAGCGCGGACGCGACTTGCTTGACGAACGAGATCGGATCCTCGAGATCGTAGAACATGGCGATGGACGTGACGACCTTCGCCGGGTTGGACGTCACTCGCCAATACGCGTCCGCGGAGAAAAACTCCGGGACGAGAGTCGCGTCCTTGGAGTAGTATTGTTGGAATTTGGCTCCCGTCGGGTCGATCCCGATCTTGCGAACGCCCGGGACGGAGTAGGACTTCAAGAGGGTGCCGTCGTTGCTCCCGATGTCCAAGACCGTATCACCCGCCTTGAGGCCCGAGAGCCGTTCCAGGAAGGCTGCCTTCTGTGCCAAGTGGGCGACCATCGATTGGTTCAGCCCCGAGCGATAGCCGTAATTCTCTCCGTACATTTCCTGGGGGGAGTAGGAATGCCTCAGCTGGAGCAACCCGCTGTCGGCGCACCAGACGAGCTCCAATGGACCGGTCGTCACCGCTTCCTTCGAATCGCGCGGAAATACCCCGGTGAGTGCTTGGTGCCCCAGGCTGAGAACCGGAGTGAGATTGGTACTGCGGCTGACTCGGCAAGCTGTGATTTCGGAGTATTCGGCGGTCAAGGATCCCTCCTGAAGTGTGCAGAGCGTCTTTCACGAGCCGGCAAGCATAGGACCAGCGTACCCCTTCTCGCGACCGGCGCCCCTGCCTTTGCGCCGGGTCGCACCGGCGCGCGCAGAACCTCGAGCCGCCCGGGTCCGCTCGAAACCCGCGTCCTGGCCGCGCGGCTGCTTGCGAGCGCGAAGCTGCTCGGGTAGTCAGTCCCGATGGCAAGCGCGGGCAAAACGCTCGTCTTCATTCCGACGTACGAAGAGCGTGACAACGCGCCGCGAATGCTGGCGGAGCTGGTTCGCCACGTTCCGGACGCGGACATCGTCTTCATGGACGACAATTCGCCCGACGGCACCGGCCAGATCATGGACGACCTCGCGAAGACGGAGCCCCGCCTTAAGGTGATCCATCGTTCCGGCAAGCTCGGCGTGGGCAGCGCGCACTTGGAGGGCATCGCGTACGCGTACGAGCACGGCTACGAGACGCTCGTCACGCTCGACTGCGACTTTACTCATTCGCCATCCGATATTCCGATTTTGCTGAAACATTCATCCGAAGCCGACATCGTAGTTGGCTCACGATACCTCAAATCAGGAAGCCTCCCAGGGTGGAACGTCGCTCGTAGACTGCTCACGAACGTGGGACACGTCTTGACCGTGGAGATGCTGGGCATCCACGGTGACGCGACAGGCGCCTTCCGTGTTTACCGTCTCGCCACGATCCCGCGCGCGATGTTCGATCTGGTCACGGCTCGGGGCTACGCATTTTTTTTCGAAAGCCTCTTCATCGCAAACCACAACGGGCTATCCGTTCGCGAGGTTCCGATCGTTCTGCCAGCGCGCACGTATGGCCATTCGAAAATGCAACTGCGCGATATCCAGCGCAGCGTGCAGCAGCTGCTGGGCCTGTCTGTGGCGAACATGGCGAATCCGGCGCAATTCCGGGTTGGCCAAGGCAAGTTCGACACGGACCCGAAGCTCGTCGATCCGCAAGACTGGGACAGCTACTGGAGAAGAAAGCAACGCAGGACTGCGTTGGCGTACGAAGCCGTCGCGGCGACCTATCGGAACCTCATCATCAAGCGGAGACTCAATTCCGTCATACGGAGGGAGTTCACCGACGGCTCGAGCCTCCTTCACGCCGGATGCGGCAGCGGTCAGGTCGACGTGGACCTGCACGGCTATGCCAAGATCACGGCGGTGGACATCTCGATTCCTGCGCTCGAAATCTATAGCAAAGAAAACCCTGGAGCCTTTTCGGTTAGGCATGCTAGCGTTTTCCGTTTACCGTTTCCGGACGGATCTTTCGACGGCGCGTACAATCTCGGCGTGGTCGAACATTTCACGCACGTCGAGATCCAGAGCCTGATGGCTGAGATCCGCCGCGTCCTGCGCCCCGGTGGCAAGTTCGTCGTCTTTTGGCCCCACGCCCATGCCACCAGCGTCGCGGTGCTGGGTTCGATTCACTGGGTGATGAACGACCTCCTGAAGAAAGGAGTGCGCCTGCACCCGCCGGAAGTTTCGCTCGTGCACTCGGAGAAGGAAGCTCGTCAAGTCTTCGAAGACAACGGGTTCGACCTTCTATCGTACGCCTTCGGTCCTCGCGATCTGTTCGTGCAAGCCGTCGTCGTCGGCAGGCGACGCGACTAACCATCTTCGCTCGGCCTTGTGTCCATTCCGAAACCCGACCTTCTTCTGGGGAGCCCATGGCGACGCCGACATCCATTCGAGGCGTCTTCCTCGGCGCAAGCGCGGCCGCGCTAGGGGTGGCCATCCAGGTCGCCAATGGAACGCTTAGCGAGGAGTCCTTCACGTATCTGAACGTGGCGGCTGGATTCGGTTTTGCCGCGCTCGCGTGCCCGCGCTACCCGGCGCAGCGGCTGCCGCTGGAGACCTGGATCACGGGGGTGCTTTGCGCCGCTCTGGCATGGCAGGTGGGTTACCTGTTCGTCGCGCCCCCGGGCATTTATTTGCACCCCGACGTGGCCGGCTTGCGCCTCTTCTTGCGCGGCCTCGGAGCCGCCGTCGTGCTGTCGGGGGGCCTGTTGCAGCCGTCTCGGTGCGGGCGAGGCGCATTCATGGCCGGGCTCCTCGCGATTCACCTGCTCCTCGGGATGTGGATTCTTCGCACTTCTCGCGAACCGCACATCGACGTCTACTATTTCCAACGAGACAGCTGCAACGCCATCCTTCACGGAACCAACCCTTACGCCATCACGTTTCCGAACATCTACGGCGACGCCACGCCATTTTACGGTCCGGATGCCACGTGGCACGGGCGGCTCAAGTTCGGGCTCATTTACCCTCCCTTGAGTCTTTTTCTTGCTTTGCCGGGATACCTGGTTGGCGACTATCGATATTCACAACTGTTCGCCGTCGAGGCCGCGGCGGCCTTGATGGCCTGGAGCAGCCGCGAGCGCACCGCGCCGTTGGGAGCGGCCCTTTTCCTACTCACGCCTCGCGCGTTCTTCGTTCTCGAGCAGGGCTGGACAGAGCCATTCGCGGTTTTGCTGCTCGCCGCTACGGTCTTCTGCGCCCACCGCGCTCGCCCGGCGCTTCCTTACGTCCTGGGACTTCTTCTGTGCGTGAAGCAGTATCTGATATTCGCCTACGTTCCGGCGCTCTTTCTCGTCCCGAACGGCGATTGGCGTAAAACGAGTACCTTCGTTCTCAAGACCTTCGCCACGGCCCTCGTCGTCACTCTGCCTCTGGCCCTGTGGAACATTCGGGCGTTTTTCGACGACCTCGTCATGATGCAACTTCACCAACCCTTCCGGAGCGACGCGCTCAGCTACCTGGCATGGTTTGCGCGCGATCGACCGGCGCCGCTTCCTTCGTGGGTGGCGTTAATTCCGACGCTCTTGGCGACGATTCTCGCCTGGTGGCGATTGCCGCGCACGCCGTCCGGCTTCGCGGCGGCCGTGGCGATCGTGATGTTTACGTTCATCGCGTTCAACAAGCAGGCCTTCGCCAACTATTACTACTTCGTCATCGGGGCACTCTGTTGCGCGGTTGCCGCGGAACAGTCTCACCCGCCCCGCGTCCGCTCTGCGTAAGCACGGACGCGAGCTTCATCGGCGAGTTCGGCCTTGCGTTCGCACCGTCGCGCCATGATTTACCTTCCTTCGATTCAGTGCGTCAACGGACCTGGGTCGACTCGGCCGCTTCGTGACCGTCCACGCGTCGAGGCGCCGCCCGCTGCAGCAAGGTACGCCCGTTCGGGTCGAGGAACCGCGGCGCCAAAATCCCGATCCGCTTGAGACGGAAGCCGGCTGCGCAGCGCAGGCACCCCAAGCCGTAGACGACGCTTCGGCCGAAGTTGATCGACGACGCCTCGTCGAAGTAGCGCGTGGGACACGTGACTTCTGCGATGCGAAATCCGAAATCGACGGCTTGGACGAGCATCTGGTTGTCGAAGACGAAGTCGTCGGCATTCTCTTCGAGCGGTAACGTCGTAAGGACTTCCTTCGAAAAGGAGCGATATCCTGTGTGGTACTCGGACAGTTTCTGCCCGAGGAGAATGTTCTCGGCTGCGGTCAGCACGCGATTGGCGAAGTACTTGTAAAGGGGCATGCCGCCGCGCAACGCGCCGCCTCCAAGGATGCGTGAACCGAGCGCGATATCGAATAGGCCGCTGGCTATGCAATCGGCAAGCGCCGGGACCAGCTTGGGCGTGTACTGGTAGTCTGGGTGGACCATGACGACGATGTCCGCACCGCTGTCGAGCGCTTCGCGGTAGCAGGTCTTCTGATTGCCTCCGTATCCGCGGTTCTTCGGATGGACCAGGGTGTGGAGCCCCAGACTCCGAGCCACCGCCACAGTGTTATCGGTCGAATGATCGTCCACGACGATGATGTGATCCGCCACGGCCGGGACTTCGGCAACGGTTCGCTCGAGCGTTCGCTCGGCGTTGTACGCGGGCATGACGACGACGATTTTCTTGCCCTGGATCATCGAATGCGGAAGAAAGCGCTGCCGAGTTGGGGCGCCACATTCGCACTCGGCCCTTTCAGGGTCAAGCGCCGAGCGGCCCCGCGGCGCCGACCGAGCTTGCAGGCTCCGGCCCCGTTCGATACCATTCGAAACGCGAATCTGTGCGTTCCGATCGTACGCTGCTGATCACCGGCGGTGCGGGCTTCATCGGCTCGAACTTCGTGCGCCATGCTATTGAGCGGGGCTGCCGAGTCTTAAACCTCGACAAGCTGACGTACGCAGGAAACCTCGAGAACCTCGCGTCGTTGGTCAGCGATCCCCGGCACCAATTCGTCTGCGGAGATATCGGAGACCGTGCGCTCGTCGCACGCCTCTTCGAGGCGCACCAGCCGATGGGCGTGGTCAACTTCGCGGCGGAATCTCACGTGGATCGCTCCATCGATCAGCCGGCCGAGTTCGTTCGCACGAACGTGCTGGGCACGTTCGAACTCATCCAGGAGTCGCTCGCGCATTGGAAGCGGCTCAATGCCGGGGAAGCGCGGGAGTTTCGCTTTCTCCACGTTTCGACCGACGAGGTCTTCGGCTCGCTCGGGCCGACCGGCACCTTTTCCGAACGTACGCCGTACGCGCCGAATTCGCCGTACGCAGCCTCAAAGGCTTCCGCAGACCACTTCGTTCGAGCCTCGCATATGACGTTCGGTCTGCCCACACTGACGACGAACTGCTCGAACAATTACGGGCCCTACCAGTTTCCGGAAAAGCTCATTCCCCTGGTGATCCTGAACGCGCTCGAAGGTAAGCCACTGCCGGTGTACGGCGATGGGCAGAACGTGCGCGATTGGCTGTATGTCGAAGATCACTGCCGAGCCATCTTCGAGGTCCTGATGCGGGCCGAGCCGGGCTCCACGTTCAACATCGGGGGGCGAAGCGAGCGAACGAACATCGACATCGTACGGCGCATCTGCGCCCTTCTCGACGAGGCGGTCCCACCGTCGTCGAACACGAGCCTCGTGTCGCGCCCGCAGTCCATCGGGAGCTACGCCGAGCTGATCACATTCGTCACCGATCGACCCGGGCACGACCGCCGGTACGCGGTCGATCCGAGCGCCATCGAGTGCGCTCTTGGCTGGACCCCCGGGCATTCCTTCGACGACGGGATTCGCAAAACGGTGCACTGGTATCTCGAGAACCGAGCGTGGTGCCAGCGAGTGTCTTCCGGGGACTACCGCCGCGAGCGGCTCGGTCTCGGAGCCATCCAATGAAGGGGCTCGTCCTGGCCGGCGGCTCCGGCACCCGCCTTAGGCCGCTGACCTACACGGGAGCCAAGCAACTGGTGCCCGTCGCCAATCGACCCATTCTATTTTACGTCATCGAGAACCTCGTGGACGCGGGCATCACCGACCTTGCCCTGATCATCTCGCCCGAGACGGGCGCCGAGGTTCGCGGCGCAGTCGGTGACGGGTCCCGGTGGGGCGCCCGTGTCCACTACGTGGTCCAAGACCGTCCGGCCGGACTGGCGCATGCCGTCAAGACCGCCCACGCGTTCCTGGGCGACAGCGACTTCTGCATGTTTCTCGGAGACAACTTGATTGGCACGAAGATCCGCGGTGCCGTCGCCGCATTCGCCGCTTCACCGTCCATCGCCGCCTCCGTCATGCTCAAAGAGGTCGCCAACCCGTCGCAGTTCGGCGTCGCCGAGGTCGATCCGACGGGAAATGTCACGCGGCTTGTCGAGAAACCGAAAGAGCCACGGAGCAACCTCGCGCTGGTCGGCATCTACCTTTTCCGCGCTGCGATTTTCGAAGCCATCGAGCGCATTCGGCCTTCGGCCCGAGGTGAACTCGAGATCACGGATGCCATCAGTATGCTGATCGAGCTCGGACACGTGGTGCGCTTCGATCGCGTGCAGTCGTGGTGGCTCGACACGGGGAAAAAAGACGACTTGCTTCTTGCGAACGATACCGTGCTCGACGACTGGCTCGTCCACGAGATCCACGGCTCGATCGATTCCGAAAGCCGGCTCTCGGGGCGCGTGCAGGTCGCTGCGGGATCGCACATCGTGCGATCGACTCTGCGGGGACCGATCATCGTCGGGGCACGTACACGCATCGTCGATGCGCACATCGGACCGTTCACGAGCATCGGCGACGACGTGGTCATCGAGCGGGCCAGCGTGGATCACTCGATCATTTTGAACGGTGGACGCATTCGTGAGATCGGACGTCTCGAAGACTCGATCATCGGGCGACGGGTGGTCGTGCAGCCCGGCGAGACGCGCCAGGGCGCACTGAACCTGCTCGTCGGGGACGACTGCCACGTCGAGCTCGGTCGGTTGCGTTGAGGACGCCGGCAGGAGGCATTCGCCATGACGACCGTTATTTTTGGAGCAGGTTTTCTGGGAACCCGGCTCTCGGAAACCATTGCCGGCGCGATTCTGTCGCGGGCGGACGTGGCCGACCGAGCGGCCGTCGCGCGCGAGCTGCGAACGCTCGATGCGCGCGCGGTCATCAACTGCGCGGGCAAAACCGGAAGGCCGAACGTCGATTGGTGCGAGACGCACCCGCTCGAGACCCAGAGGTCGAACGTCATCGGCCCGCTCGTGCTCGCCGAGGTGTGCTCGGAGCGAGGTGCATACCTGCTCCACATCGGGTCCGGTTGCATCTTCTACGGTCCTTCTCCGACCCGTGGCGGATGGCGTGAGGACGATTTCGCGAATCCTTCGTCCTTTTACTCCCGCACCAAATACGCCGCCGACTTGGTACTTTCGAAGTTGCCCAACGTCGGCATCGCTAGGCTGCGAATGCCGATCGACGGAACGCCCGGTGCCCGCAATTTAATCACCAAGCTTGCCGGATATCGTGAAGTCATCGACGTCGAGAACTCCGTAACCGTCGTCGACGACCTGGTCGCGGTCGTGCGGGTCTTGGTGGACCGACGCGCGACCGGCATCTTCCACGCGACGAACCCGGGCACCGTGCGCCATCGGGATCTGCTCCGGATGTATCGCGAGATCGTGGACCCATCGCATCGGTACACCCTAATCCCTGAAGACGAACTCGTGGCGCGCGGCCTCGCGGTGCACGCCCGTTCGAACTGCATTCTCGCGAGCCCCCGGCTGGCAGAGCTCGGGATCGCGATGCGGCCGGTTGAACTTGCCCTTCGCGATGCGCTCGCCCAGTACGCCACGCGCCGTGCATCCACGTAAAGCGAAGGATCGCGGCGCGAGGTGCGGCGCCTGTCGTCGTTGTGCCGGCGCCTCTACTTCCGGTGCTCGACGAACACCGTGAAATCCGCCACGCGGTAGCGCTCGTAGTGCGCCCCACTCAGCTTCAACCATCGTTCCTCGTCCGCCGGGCTCGCGCGAGGTTCGGAGGGATGGAAAATGTACGCAACGTCCTTGACGGAATCGAACGCAAGCCGGTAGCTCCGATGGCGGTCCTCGCGCGGATTCAGTGGTACGACCACGGGGTTCTCGCGAAAGAGAAATGTGAGCCGATACGACAGCCAGTATTGGGCCGCGGCGTAGGAGACGTGGCGCTCACGAAGCGATCGCCCCACTTCGAGCTCCTCGCGGGCGGTGCCACGCGCCGATCGAACCGGCAGCCCACCGTCGACACAGGCGATGCCGTAGCTGAGCCAACCGCCGACTGCCGCCGCCGCAAGATAAGGTACCGAAAGCACGGCAAAGCGCCTGCCGCCCAGCCCATGAGCAGCCGGCGCGAGCGCGAACGGCATCATCAGAATGACAGGCGCGAGATAGCGCGTCGCCCACATGTCCACCGGCATGCCCGAGACGAGGAAGCCGGCGAGCGACGCGACAATCGTGCCGATCGCGAGGATGCCGAGCCGACGTACGGGCCACGGAATGCGCCGAACCCAGAACAGCACGGCTGCCGACGCCATCAACAAGCCGATCAGTGCCGCGCCGACGAGCTGAATCAGCCGGAACCACGCGGGCACGGCTACGACGTCCGGGTACAGATTGCCGCGAGAAGCGAAGATCTTGTAGCTCAACGCCCACGGCAAACACTGGTCCCAAAGCAACTTGAGATTGTGCCGCACATGTTCGTGGTCCAATGACATCGACATCTGAGCATCGGCAGGGTCACAAAAACTCCGGAGCCAATGGAATGTCGGCCACCCGAGCAGCTGGCCGGAGGCGACGGCGCCGAGACGAGCCAACCAACGCCGTGTCCGCCAGGGCCACTCGAACGTACAGAGAATGGCAAAGAGCACGAGCGGGCCGATCCACTGGATCGCGTACAGGTCAACGTAGAGCGTGATGACGGCCGCAAAGCTGCCGAGCGCGAGGCGCAACGCCGGTCGCCGCGAGTGTCGGGCTCCGGCGAGTAACCACACCGAAGCTGCAAACAGGGTGATGCAGGCTTGTCTCTGAATACCGAAAATGAAGTAATTTACAGCCATCGGCGTGAACACGACGGGCAGGGTGAGCCACGCGGCCAACCTCGGAGTGAAGGTCATCCGCGAGATTCTGAAAACGAACCAGACGAATGCGAGCTGGCCGATCACCGGGACTGCGCGGAGCGCCAGCGGCGTTGGACCCAAGACGGCAAAGACCATCGCTGCCAGGATCGAGTCGACGGGTGCCTGGTACGGCGCGCCCCAGAGTGTCCAGGACCATTCGCCTCTCAGGATGTGCATGGCTTGAAGTCCGACGACGGCCGCGTCGGAGTCCACAGCGCCGGCGTTGAGCATCGCGGGAAAGCGGAACGCGAGCGCCAGCCCCAATAGAGCGAGCACCCACGCGTCGCCCGACGCCCACCGCTCTCGCCACCTCCGCGCGATCGAACCAATTTGCGCTCGCACGGGGAGTGCGGTCCATGTGCGGGCGAGCCGCTCGGTCCGATCGGATGCGCCGACGGCTTCTTTCACGTCAGCGCCATAGTCCTTGTGCAGCGGTCCATCAACGCCGATACACGCTGACGATGGGCACGCCGTCGTGCCTGACGATGTACGCGGGCGCGTCCGAACCGAATGCTACCCAGATCGCGTACTCTACCTCGTTCATGTGCAGCTCGTGCTGCAGAAGCGCTATCTGAGCCTCGTGCGGCGCACCAACCGCGATCAAATCCGCCCGGATTCGATCCTCACGTTGCATTTGCGTCCACGCGCCCAAGGTCGTGTCATGGATGAACACGGAAGCGCCCCGGGGTGCCCTCGGATTGAGGTATTCTTCGGCAGCGTTCTGCGTCGTGTATCCCCAAAATTGCCGATTCAGACCCAGATCCGCGCCGCCCGCAGTGCCGCCGACGAGAGGAACGTACGCCGAGAGCCCGAAGGGTGTGGAGTGCGCCGTAACGGCGAGGGGCGCGAGCACGACGCTGGTGAACAGAGCGGTCCTTGTACCCAACGCGGCACGGCCGTCGAGCTTGGGAAGTGCACGGCGAAGGGCTGAAAGGGCGATCGTGAACCCGCGGCCGGCGAAGAGCGCGAGCGCCGGATAGGCCGTCATCCAGTGCTTGGTGCCGCCGAAAATCGGCGTCCTCTCCAAGAAGAAAGGGACCATCGGCACCGCGAGAGACAGCGCCAACAAGAGATCGGTCTCGCTTCGGTCGGCGCGCGGAGGCTCGTCACGCCGTCTGAGAAGCGCCGCGCGGACTCTCCTGCCAGCATCGAAGCTACGATCGACCGCGCCCGCGGCGAAGAGGAGGATGGTGATCGCAGGGACCGTCGCAAGGACCATAACGGGTAGAAACGCCTTCGGGGCCGGCGGCCCGCCCACGTTTCGCCCCAGAAACTCGATGCTGTAGTAGTTATGATTCAGGTGGAAGTTGACGTACCACTGCACCCGGGCAAGCGTGTCGTTCCACAGGTACGGCCACAGTGCGAAGAACACGATCGGGCCGATCACGGCCATCGATACGAGGCTCGTGGGGAGTGCCAGCCGCCCGGCTCTCAGGCCTCGGACCAGCGCGTGGCGGTGCACGAACAGTGCGTGAGGCACGACGACGGCGGGAATCATCCACGCGTTGTGTTTCGTTTCGAGCGCGAGTCCGAAGACCACACCGGTGGCGATCGCCCAGCCCACGCCGCCGCGTTGTTGGGCCCGCCAATGCACGTAAATGCAATGGATCCAGATCGCCATCATCGGAACATCGAAACACGCCAGATGGGAATGGAAGAAGACGCGAGGCATCAGCGCGAGAAGGACCGCAGCGACAAGGCCCGCGGAGCGGTCCCACGCGCGCGCGCCAAAAATGTACGTCGTCCAGATCGCCGAGCCGGCCATGCACATCGCTGGAAATCGGTACGACGTGCTCGCATCGTGAAATACGTGGAAACGCTCGTGCAAGTAGCCCCACGAAAATCCGAACAGAGTCTTCACGAGCGCGGGATGTTCGTGGTTGTCGCTCCACGCGCCGTCGATCGCGCTCTGTGCGAGAGCGTCGACGCCGCGGGCGAACAGCATGTGCCACCAACCGAAGTAGGAAGTCGCCGCCCGGAAGTAGAACGATTCGTCGCGGGTGAACCCGATGGAGCGGGCCGTGGCGAGGAGCGCGACGACGTACGCGGTGCCCAGGGCCGCTCCGATCCCATGGTCGCGCCAGCCGATGCGGCGCGGCAGACGGAGTGCCGACAAGCGGCTCGGCCAGCCCATGAGGTACGGCCGACGAAGTGCCGGCAAACGGGTGCCCCAACCGATGAGGTCCGGCCGGCGGAGTGACGAGAGCTTCATCGGGTGTTCGCCTCGAAGCAGTACGGATAACGCTCCCCTTTCGACACGCCGACCTCCACGACGATATCGGCCCGACGGCCCGCAAGCCGGGTCGTGTCGAACTCGAACGGCTTCCACCCATCCGCAGCGCGATGCACCGCCTGCCCGACGATCGACTCGTCGACGCGAAAGGTGATGGTCACCAGGGGCCCCTGCGGAGAGGTGTCGGTCTCGATGTACTGGCCCTGATGGCCACGCAAGGCATGACCCATCGCCACGCCGAGGAACCGCAGACGAACGAGCGATGCGCCTCCCGCCGGCGGGGCATAGATGCAACGGTGAGGATAGTAGTCCGCATCGGCGACGATGCTCGTGGCGACTAAGCCACCCCCCGGACACGTGAATCTGCGCGCGGGCACGGCTTGCCCGGCCCCCAGACCACCGCTCAGCACCGGTGCCGCCCCGACGAACGCACAATCCGTCTCGCGATTTCCTTGAACGATCGATACCTGCAGACGTTCGGGGTTGACCATCGCGACGAAGTCGTCGAGCACCCTCGCGGGAGCCGGATTCCGCCACGTGGTCACGAGCACGGCGCCGAAGCGCCTTTGCGCGTCTCTCGTCCAGTCCGCGAGCGCGCCCAGGTGAGCGCCGCGAATCGAGACCTCGAATGCGCGTGGGAACCGCGATTCGTCGGCACGGGCTTCGCGCTCGATCGTGGCGAGATCCGAGCCGAAATATTCGCGACCGAGCGGATCGGCCCAGCGCGGCGCAAATGCGATCAGGTCGTCCGAAGTCGCTTGCGCCGCGACGTAATCACGGGCGGCTTTCCAGTCCGACTCCGGAGTCACCGAGCACGTCTGAACGCAGTGCGCGCCGAGTTCGAGCAGGCCGGCTACGGGGATGATCGCCGCCCACCACGCTTGCCACGACCCCGAGTCGGTGGGCGGATGCTCATGGGCGGTCACGACGACGGCGATACTACACTCCGACTCGAGCCTCGTCACCGTGCTCCGACGGACACCATGGGGATCACCGCTCGCGCAGTCGCGCGCTCCCACCCATCGAACGTGCACCGCGCGAACCGCTCGTCGAATCCGTGCGGCGCCGCGTATGCTGAGCCCATCGAGAATCGACGTGCGAAACGACAAGAGGCTGCTGCTCGTCTTCATCCACGCTTACACCGCCGAGGACACGCTCCGTTCGGTGCTCGCGCAGGACGTATCGGATCGAGTTCGGGTGGTGCGCGAACTCAGGGAGCTGGCTCCGGAAGCGGTCATCCACCGTGCGGGCAAGACGGGCAGACCGCACGTCGACCGCTGGGCAGACGCGCACCGACCCCACTCGATGGTTTCGGTCCGTTGTAGTGAACGCCGCCCGCCGCACCGGCCCGAGTCGTTCAGAGCCTCGGCGCCTGCCTTGGGGCGCCTCAGGGTACCACACCTTTCATGGACGGTGCCCCGTCGCGCTGGAGCGCCTGTGCAGGAGTCCGTGCTGCCCGTCCTTCGCGCCCTGCCCGCGCCCGCCTTTCCGAGTGACGAGCGATGCCAGCGATAATTCGCATGAAGCGCCACATCGGACCTATTCTCGTCTTTCTTTTTCCTTTGTTGTATTATTTTAGATTTCTTTATCCGAACACCTCTCTCCTCGTAGTCGGCAACGATTTTTATTATCTGTATTATTCGTACAAGTGCTACCTCGCCGATTTACTTGCGCATGGACATTTCCCCACGTGGTCGCCCGCGGAGGCTTGCGGTTATTCCTTTTTCGGCAATCCGTTTGCCGCACCACTGTACCCGCTCAACGCCCTGCCCATCGCCGCGCGCCTTGTGTTCGGCAATTACAATATTTGGTTCCACCAAATATTCACCGTCTTCGGGGTGAGCCTCTTCGCCCTCGGCACGTACCGCTGGCTCCACCAGGTCTACGGAAAGCCGGCGCCGGCGCTCTTCACGTCCGTCGTCCTCTCGGCGTGTTGGTCGATAGGAGAATTCATGCGCTTCCCCAACGCCATTCATGCCATCGCATGGGTCCCCTGGGTCCTCAGCGCCATCCATTCCGCGCACGTCGAGTCGCGCCTGCGCCCGGTGTACTTCGGGATGTTCGCGCTGTGTTGCGAGATCACCGCCGGTTATCCATATTTCGTCGTTTACAGCTTCTTCCTCTATGCGGCGTACGGCGTCTATCTCCATTGGGCAAGCCCGGCGCCGAACTGGCGTGAGCGTCTCATTCGGCAAATCTCGCTGATCGCGACGCCCGTCCTGCTGACCGCACCCTACGTCTCCGCCGTTTCCTTCGTCTCGAGGCTCACGCGCGACCGTGCGGGCGGCGACTTTGCCTACGCAACCGCATTTCCATTCTCGATGGTGGACCTTGTGGGCGGGCTCGTCTTCCCGCCCATCTGCACCGTCGAGGGTTGCTTCTATCCAGGAATTTTCACGGTCTTTCTCATCGCGCTCTATTTCTGGCGCCACCCGAACAACCAGGAGAAGATAGGGGTGCTGGTTGCCTTCGTCGGGCTTCTGACTCTCATTCTCGGCTACCGATCCTATTGGTTCGCGCCACTCTGGAGCTTCTTGCCCATCGTCAATCAAATGCGCGTTTTCTCGCGCATGACGATCATCGCTTTGCCCGTTCTAGCGATCGCCATTCATCAGGGATACGGCTTCTTTGCCGACCAACTGGGGAGACCCACCGAGGATCGGAGGTTCATGGCGCGCTCGGCGTGGATTGCGTTCGGATCGATTTTCGTCATTCAAGTATTGGCCTATTTCGTAAAAGACGGGTTTCACCGCGAATACGCGACGTACGATATGCAGATGTTTCCGGACGGCTCCAGCGAGCTCGACTTTCTCATGTCGACTCTCTTCACGTTCGTGGTGGTCTTGTCCGTCATCACGGTGAATTGGGCCGAGGTGCGCCATGGAAGCACGATCGCACTCGGGATCTTGCTTGCGATCGTCACCCAGGACACGGGCATCCAAGGGCGATTCCTGTGGGCCCGGCCGGTCGCCGCCGTTGTCGCGCAAGCCGGCATCGCAGAGGGCGCCATCTCCGACCGGATGGGGCCGGCGTGGGAGTACGCAAAACGACAGGCGGATTTCTTCCATCTCGTGCGCGACTATTTCGCCCTGGACCGCCTCGACGAGCACCCGGACCCGTCGGGGTCGGGGACCCTGGGACTGACCAATAGCCTGTCGGCGGCCCCGACGCCGGCCTTCGACTACGAATCGTACTGGAAGTTTCACGACAGCACGCGGCCGGCAGATTGGCGCCGGCTGATGGGCCAACAGAAGGTGTTCTTTCACAGCGCAATTCATCCGGACGCAGCGAGTTTTCTGGACGACTCCGTCGCTCATTCAGCCAAGCTGGACCGACCGACCATCGAGTACTTCGACGGCAGCGAGCTGCGGATGAGGATCGCGAACGCCGAGCCGGGATATCTCACTTGGATAGACAACTTCGATCCTGGGTGGTCGGCCACCGTGGACGGAAGAGCGGTCGCCATCGAGCGGTCGATGGAGACGTTCAAAGCGATCCGGATCACGTCCACCGGGCGTCATCGCGTGCGCTTCGTCTACCGCCCCGTCATCTCGATCTTCGCGTACGCTGCTATGGGCGCCGGCTTGTTGGGCCCCGCCCTTTTGGCACTTTGGGATCGTCGGCGTCGGCGAAGTCTGCCCGCACCGGAACGGCTGGGAGCGAAGCTTCCCGTGGGGCCGATTCGCGCGTAAAGCCGTCGCCGCGCACCCCAGCTAGGCGAGAACCGACAACCTTGGGCGAGCGGGGGCATTGACGGGCGTCGGCTAAACGCAATCCTCCCGACCTCCCATTCACTCAGACGAGCGTACGAGTAGCCGCACTCTCGCTAGTCCGGAGAACGAAGGATGGCAGGCTATTGATTCCTTGTCCCATTGAATGCTCGTAACGGATCGCTGGGTTACCCGCATTGAATGGAATATTGAGTTTGTCGCGCACCGATCGCTCCACCCAGTCGCGCAATTTCACGAGTTCTTCACCCGAGAGGTGATCCGTGAAGACGTATGAATGATAGCCACCGTCAGGGTCGCCCTTATAGTACTCGGCAACGCGGGTGAAATCGACGTCGTATGCATGCAGCCGGTCCCCCGTACGCTTGCATGTATACGTCCACGCATCCTTGATCGTCGGATGCTCGATAGCTTCATCATAATAAGGCGTCCCCGGATACGTCGTAATTACTGTGCAGTCGAAGTCGTCTGGTTTGACGTTAAGCAGCCACGCCTGGATCGCATGTATCGATTCCTCGCATTCGCCCGGGTGGCCGACGGACATGAGGGCCTTGATCTTGAGACCGTGTCTGCGTGCTATGTCGACGACTCGATTGTTGTCTTGGAGTGTGGCTCGTTTGTTGATATTTTCGAGTATGCGCGGCGATGCGGCCTCGAACCCGCATAACAGCCACCGGAATCCCGCGCGATACATAGCAGCAGCCTGCTCATCGGTGAACAACTCGGACTTCACGAAGCCACGAAGGCGGAATGCAACGCCGAGATCGGACTGGAGTCCCGCCAGACCATTCATGAGTTCAACGAGACTCTTGCTCACGTTCAGTTCGTCGTCGTAAAACATAAAACCTGTGAAGCCGTAACGTTGGTGCAACATCCTAATCTCATGGACGATCGACTGCGTTGTCCTTGTCCGAATCATCCGAAGCGACTTTGAATTGCGGCCGCCACAGAAGCCGCAGCCAAAAGGGCAGCCGAGCTGCGCGATTAGGCTGGTCGCACGGTGACCTTCGATCGTGTAGTTGTAGGTTGACACGTCGACGAGGTGCCGCGCCGGGAAAGGCGAAGCATCATAGACGGCATCGTTCATGAACAAACCGGTTTTGGGATCGTCCGCATCAATCAGGCGAGGAGGGCTATCCGAAAGAGCTTCGAAGATGGATATCTCGCCATCCCCCGCGACGAGCACGTCAAAGACGGCTTCCAAGTTGGCGAGAGCGCGATGGGCACGCCCGACACGGCCGGCCCGCTTCTCCAACTTGACCGCTGCATGCACCAGGGTGACGTGCGGCCCGCCCACGACGATGCGAATGTCGGGGCGCACGGCGCGAATCCGTTCGGCGATCTTCACGGCGGCCGGCAGCTGCGGTGTCGTCGCGGTCAGTGCAGCGAAATGGGTGGTCGAATTCCGCACGTGGAGATCGACCACGTCGACGAAGTTCTCAATCCCCGATAGGTCGAGGAGCTCGACACTCCAGCCGGCCTGTTCAAGGACAGCCGCGACCTTGAGAATTCCGAGGCTCATGAATACTCGCTCATCGAGCAAGAAAACGGAAGGCGGCGTAATCAGCAGGACGGGCGTCGACGCGGCATTTCCGTTGACGCGGGTACGGCCACCACCTGCGAGCCGTGACGAAGACACGATGGACGCCATTGGTTGAGTTCCTCAGGTGGACGCTTACGTCGCTGCAATTGTAGTTTATCGTTGCGCGTGAGGCAACGCGTGTCAAATACCGGAAGTTACAGCGAAACCCCGAGCAGGCGGGGCGTCCCGCCGACCCACATGCCCGGTTGGTATTCCGGCCGACCCGGTTGGTATTCCAGCCAGACGAAGTAAGGTGAGGGGTGACATGCTTCGCGTGACCGTCATCGTTCCCACGTACAATGAAGAGCAGACGATCCTCGAAATTTTGCGCAGGGTGAGGGCTCAGTCCCTTCCGCAAGTCGAGCTGGAGATCGTCGTCATCGACGATGGGTCGAAAGACCGCACGGTTGCGCTCCTGGAAGCCAACGTCGGGCTGTACGACAAATTGGTGAGGCAGCCGCGAAATAGCGGAAAGGGCGCGGCCGTTCGCGCCGGGTTGGCCCACGCGACCGGCGAGTTCGTGCTTTTTCAAGACGCGGATCTCGAGTACGACCCGGCAGATTACCATAAGCTGATGGAGCCGGTTATCCGGTTCAATGCGGACGTTGTAATCGGAAGCCGAATGCTCGCGTCTCCCTGGACCCGCGTGCATTATTTTTGGCACAAGCAGGGAAATCAATTGTTGACGTTAATCTTCAATTTCTTATTCAATACGACGTTCACGGACACATACAGTTGTTATCTACTCTATCGTCGTTCGTTACTTGACCACAATGAGCTGCAATCGGACGGATGGGAGCAGCACGCGGAGATCCTGTGTCGGGTCGTGCCGCGCGCGGAGGCGCGTTACGAAGTTGCTATCAGCTACGCCGGGCGCACGTACGAACAAGGAAAGAAGATTCGCGCTCACCACGCGCTTGCGGTCCTTCGGATGATCGTGAAGCGCCGGCTCGCCCTATTCTGGGACGCTCTATCATCCGGTCGCCGGCCGACCGCTGCGGCGGCGCCGCGGACCCGTCTCTCGGATGGTGTCGAAGAGGTTCGTTCATCCGCTTCTCTCAGCCGTTCCGCCGATGACGCGGGGTCGAGCCAGTCGTCGGACCCCTGAGGACCTTCGCGATGCCATCCCGACCTTACGAGGGGCAGGACCTCGAGGCGCTTGCCGACATGCGACGGTACCAGAATTGGTTGCTCGAGTCGTTCCGTACACGATTGAAGGGAAGACGCGTTCTCGAGGTTGGGGCGGGTATCGGAAACCTCTCCGAGCGGTATGTGGACGAAACTAGCGAGGCCGTTCTGGTGGAGCCTGCCGAGAACCTCGCGGCCCGGCTGCGAGATCGGTTCGGGGGTCGCAGACACGTTAGGACGATGGCCGGATCGTTGGCGGCAGTGACCCCGTATCTCGCGCCAGCGTCGTTCGACTCGTGCATACTGATCAATGTCCTCGAACACGTAGAAGATGACAAGGATATGCTTCTTCAGCTGCGAGCTCTGCTGAAGCCAAACGGAGCGCTCCTCCTCTTTGTTCCCGCGCTTCCTTTCTTGTACGGCACTCTGGACGCGCTCGTAAATCACCACCGTCGTTACACGAAGTCGTCTCTTTGGAGTGTGGTGGGAGAAGCTGGTTTCTCGGTGCACCATCTTCGGTACTTCGATGTCCTCGGCGTGATTCCGTGGTTTGTTGCAGGACGGGTTCTTCGACGGTCGCGCTTCGACGAGACCGCTGCTCGGCTATACGATCGCTTCGTCGTACCGGTGGGCGCTATGCTTGAACGCATGGGTGAACCGCCACTCGGCAAGAACCTTCTCTGCATCGCCAACGCGGTCGGCTGAGAGGGACCGAATTCAACGAGGTCCTCCGTGCGCCGGCTTTGCACGGAGTACGCGCAAGATTCGCTCGGTTGGACAGGACCGAACGCCAAGCTCTCCCCGCAGCACGCTCCACGCCGCTGGCCGGGTCCCCTGCGACGACCGAACTCGTCTCGGATCGCGGCGTTGCGCTATCGCGGCACGTAGATCGAGGGCAAATTCCCCTCGAGGTGTCTCCAATGGGGGTCGTCGAACTCGTCGGGCGCGTAGAGAAGACAGCCGTCCTCTGGACCGGGAAAGTGGTACACGCGGATGCCACGCTCGTACGCTCGCCAGGTGAGCTGATATTCGGAAATGTTGTCGTGCAAAAAACCGAGGATCAGCGTCGCGCAGCGCCGGTCGGCGGCCACCTTGAGCACGGCGGGGTGCTCCCACTCGAGTTTAGGCTCGTAAAAATACTGGGAGTGCGTGCGGTCGATGGTGGCGAGGGTGGCGGTCGTGACCGGCCGCAACGGGTTGGCCACGAGGGTGCTCCACCCGTACGCGACGCCAAGCACCGCCGCGGCCGATACCGCCACCGCGGACACTTTGCGAAAGGAGGCGCTCTCGCGCGCCCATCGACAGACGCCCCAGGCCGATAAAGGGGCCATGGCGAACCACGGAGAATGATAGCGCGCGATCCATACCTGGTTTCTCACGACCCAGTGAAAGATCACCCAGCCCGCGAGGGGCAAAAGTGCGGTCGCGAGCGCGGCGTTCGCGCCCGCGCGGCGACGTGCCGCCCACACCCCGCCGATGATTGAAAACAGCCAGGTCGCGGCAAACTGAATCGGAGCTCCGGCCAAATCTTCTTCTTGTGTCAATGCGTAGCCGGCATAAAAACCGTCGACGGTCCCCCCCCGATCTCCATTCGGCGGATCGGTCTTGCTCACCCGATCGAAGACGCGCTGGAGCCAGGCGTTGAATCCATCGACAGGGACGTGATGCGCGAAAGCGAAGAGCGGGTTCCCGAATCGTCGTAAGCCGAAGCTCGAGAGGGGAAAGGTCACCTCCATCTCGATGGGCCCCAAAAGCCCGTGAGACACCGCCTTGCGGAGCAAGTGAGGACCGGCCACGACGACGCCGACTGAAAGCGCGGTCGCGGCTACTTTTCCCCAGCGCAGAAGCTGGCGTCCCGGATCGACAAGTGCGGCGCGCAGAAGCCTCGCTGCGGCGCAGCCGAGGAGCGGCAAGACGAAGACCAGGCCCGTCCCCTTGACCAGGTAGCTCGCTCCGATCGCCAGCCCGAGAGCGACGCCGTCGCGATACCCGAGCCTCGGGGTCGCGCCAAACAGAGGGTTTCTCAAGGCGGTCACGACCGCGAGCGCAGCGACCGCCGCGCAGAGATCGTTCTGCTCGGTCGTTGCCTCGAGGAGAAAGCTCGGCACCGTAGCGAAAAGCATGACGAGCGGAAGCCGGAGCGCCGGGGGCGCCCGGAGGTAACGCGCGACCGTGGCGATCCACACGACCACGACGACGAACGCGGTCGTCTGCACCGTGTTCGCGAATCGCTCCGAGCCGGTGAGCGATTGCCAGAGCAGAACGAGATATTCCGCGCCGGGGCCCGGGACGTTCTCTCGGGAGTCACTGGTCGGAACGAAGGCGACCGAACCGTCCTGCATCCAATGGACGACTCGGGCGAGGTGATACGTCATGCTGTCCCCGTTGTTGGGCGGGTAGACGATCGCGACGAAATACAAGGTCGCGAAAATCGGCAGCACCATCGGAGTCACGGGGCTTCGCCATCCGAAGGCCAACGCGCGCCGCAACCCGGTCAAGAGCCCACGCACGCCCCCGCCCTTTCGCGGGATCTCAGGAAGCAGGACGCCGGCCACGAAAAGCACGTGGGCGATGGCGAGCCCGGTCGGGGTCGCTCCGTGAACGAGGCCGAGCGCGTTCAAGATGATGGCCTCGACGCCGATCATCAGGCAAAACGCGAGCGGTAGCACGGCCCCGATGGGCTTGGGGAACAAGGCGCGAGCCAGACGGACGCATGAGAGCGCGAGGAGGCCGACGAGCACGACGGCGAGGACTTGCCGTCCAGTCGATAGCATCCGCATCCCAACGTCCTCCGACGAGTGGGGCGCTATTAGCCCGACGGCGGTGGCCTGTCACTCGGAGGGCAGGAAATGCGACGCAAAACGAAAGGGCGCCGCCCAACCTTCGAACGGCTCCGTGAATCCCCGCCTCCGCTGGCAGGTCAGCGGTCGTGCGGCGACGCCGCCGTCAGCCCACGAGCATCCGCGCGAACCGCTCGACATCCGAAGCACAGGAGACCTCGTATACTGCGGTGCACCGCGGCGCATAGATCCGCATCGCGCTATCGCCTTGAGCCCACTGACCGCGCGATTCCGGACAAAGCCAAACCAGAGCGCGCGAGCGCTGCCGGATTCGGTCGAGGACTTCGGGCGCGGCCTCGCGGTAGTTCGTGCGTCCGTCGCCAAGAATCACGACGGTCGTCCGGCCATCGAGCTCGCGCAGGTGCCGATCTGCAAACGACCGCAGGACGCGTCCGTAGTTGGAAATGTCGCCGGTCCGAACGATCCCGGCGCCGCGCCAGGCCTGCAGAACGGCCACCTGAACGCTTTCGCGCTTGAAAAGCTCGGTCATCTCGCCCAGGTCGCTCACGAAGACGAACGTCCGAGCCGTTTCGAAGAGATCCTGTAGCGCAAACGCGAACTCGAGCAGAAAGCGTGCGACCGGCCGCACCGAATCGCTGACGTCGCACAACAGCACCACCTTGGGGGGCTCACGACGGCGGCGAACGGTCCGGAGCTCGAACGGGACCCCGGCCGTACGCAGGCTCGCCCGGAGGGTCGCGTGGGGGTCGACTCGACCCCGTGCGCTGCGCCGCACGCGGACGCGAGCGCGACCGCGAAGGCGATTGGCGAGTCGCTGGAGGGCGCGCCGCACTTCGTGGGCCTGTAGGTCCGTCAGCGACGCGAACGGCACGGCTTCCGCCCGTGCCCCATGACGGCGGCGCTCCGCTTCTTCGGTTCGCGCTTCGACCCTGCGGCGCACGTAGGAGCGAACCTCGTCGCCGACACGGTCGATCTCGAGACCGAGCGCGTCGGCCAGCTCCCCGCCCCGAGCGCCGAGTGCGTCGGTAAGCCCGGAACGAAGCCACCCAAGGACACGTCGCGGCGGGTCAAGGCCGGCCCGTCTGAGCACCCGATGGGTTTCGAAGCCGACCTGCAAGCCGCTGTGCGCGTCGATGGATTGGGCGATCCCGGACGCCACGAGCAAGCGGTCGAGCTCCGCTCCCCCCTCGATCGCTTTCGCGAACGTGACAACGTCGAGCGCCTCGGAACCATGGGAATTCAAGAGCGCTCGCAAGACGTCGAGCTCGGTGGAATCGAATCCGCGCGCAGCCAACCGCCGCCAGAGATTGCGCGGCTCGAGGGCGGGGCTAAAGAATGCATCGAACGCGGCGTCGAACCGAAGCCGGTCGGCTGCGTGCCACACGACGACGCTCGCGATCGCGCTACGCACCGTCCGCGGGTTCTCGATCCCGGTCTGCTTGAGGGCCTGTGCGACGGCAATCGCTTGCGCCGTGGAAATCGGGAAATCTTCCCGCCGAAGAGCCCAGAGAAACTCGTCGAACACGCGCAGCAGTGTCCGGGGGTCGCCCATCGTCGCTGCTACCCTCGTTCAGTTCTCGGGGCCCGGTTCTGTCAAAAGCGAACGCACCGTCGCATCGAGCCACGAATCCTCCGTGGAGTCGTAGCCGACGGCGACATCCCGGACGACACCCCGCTTATCGATGACCACGATGGTCGGTAGGCTGAAGACACCGTACGATCGTGTCGTTTGTCCCCTCTTGTCGACAGCGACCGCGTAGGGCATTGTGGCGTTTTCCGCGAAGAGAGCTACGTCCTTGGCATCCTCGGTCGATACGCCGATCACGTTCAGCCCTTGGGCGCCGTATCGAGTCTGCAGCGCCGCGAGCTTCGGAACGAAGACCCGGCACGGGCCGCACCACGTCGCCCAAAAGTCGAGCACGATGACACGACCGCGGAGCGGTCCGAGGGAGGTCGGGAAGGTGCCACGGACAGGTTGAAGGTCCTTCCAAGCGGGAGCGAAGGCCCCCACGAGGTCCATTCGCAGCATCTCGTCCTGCCCTGGAAACGGAGCGAGACCGACGCGCGCACGTTGCTCCGATCCTGCCCGGATGAACGCGATGTCGACGGCATCGCCGATACCGTGCATCGAGACAGCGCGCACGACCTCGGATCCGCCGGTGATCCGGGCGGCTTCCACGCGAATGATGCAATCGCCTTCGCGCATGCCCGCACGATCCGCCGGTGATCCGCGAGTGACGTGCCCGACCCGGGCGCACGCGCCCGGGCCATCGCCGTCGAGGACGACGCCAAGCCAGGGCCGAGCAGGCGCGGACTGCGCGCGACCCTCACTTTCCGGTAGCATGAGTGCGCCGGCAGCCATGAGCGCAAACGCCGCGCGAACAGCCCAGTTCGTCTTCCGTCCCATACCCCATAGAATGGGCGCTCGTGCCACGGGCCCGCAAGCTGGTCCTCACAAAATGCCGCAGCGCGCCCTCGCGATAGGCGAGGCCGCGCCACGTTCAGATCGGCGATCGCCGACCAATTCTACGATCAAGGTTGGGTCAAGCGAAGGGGCAGGGCGCAAAGAGCGCCGCTCGAAAGCGAGAGATAAGCAATGCAAGGAAGCGAGGCCAAGATTTGTGGGCTGGAGAGGAACCAACAACGACCCCTCGAGGACGAGGTCGCCCCATCGGGAGCCGCGATTCTCCACCGCGGCAGGCGCGAGCCCTGCGGCCCTCTGAGCAGCGGGCATGCCAAAGTCGGGCGGTGAGGGCCGGCTCCACCAAATCGTGCGCTGAGTGAGCATTTTTCCGAGGCCGGATGAGCCGCGCAACGCGAGCGTCGTGGCGCCCAAGTCTCGGTCGCGTTTCCGGTCTGAAATTTTTGCGAGCCACGGTCCGAATCGCATGCGGCGGCTGGGCCACGCCGCAGCGAGCGCATGCCGTTGACACCGCGTTGGACGTGGGTATGGTGCGTGCCCCGCAAGGGACACGAGCGCCCATAGCTCAGCTGGATAGAGCACTGGTCTACGGAACCAGGTGTCGGAAGTTCGAATCTTCCTGGGCGCGCCTGTGGGGCGAGTGGGCGCCGATCGTGGGCACGATGTTCGTGACGAGCTCTGCGATGAGCGAGGACTCAACCTGGATGAACGTGGCGCTCGAGGAAGCTCGGACCGCGGCCGTGGCCGGAGAGGTTCCCGTGGGGTGCGTGATCGTCGATTCGGCCGGTCGCGAGCTCGCTCGAGGCCGGAACGGTCGCGAGAGTTTGATGGATCCGACGGCGCACGCCGAGGTCCTAGCCATTCGATCTGCGGCCGCTCATCTGGGGGGATGGCGACTGAGCGGGACGACGGCGTACGTTACGCTGGAGCCGTGTGCGATGTGTGCGGGTGCGCTCGTTCTCGCCCGAGTGGCTCGTGTGGTCTACGGGTGCGCCGATCCGAAGGCAGGCGCGGTCACGACCATGTTCGGGATCGGTCGCGACGGGCGCCTCAATCACACGTTCGAAGTGGCCGATGGCATTTGCGAGCAGGCGTGCGCCGAAGAGCTTCGGCGCTTTTTTTGCGAGTTGCGAGCAAGGACGCGGGCGGGTTAGGGCGCGTCGAGAGAGTCCCGCGGGTCCCCGGGCTGGCCATCATTTTGAGGAATCGTGGATAGATCGTCCGAGTCGCCCTCGAATAGGGGGCGGGCAGCCACTGGAAGGCGCGCGGGCGGACGGTCGCCGCCGTGCCAGAAGGCAATCGTTTCGAGGCGGCCTTCCTCGAGCTCGCGGTCCGTGATTCGCCCCAGCTTGTGGGCAATGCTCATGAGCGTATGAATCGTGCGCATCCACCCCTCGGGAACCTCGCCGGCCTCGCGCATTGCGCCGTAACGCAGGGGCGCCGGCAATAACGACGACAAGAACAGGCACTCAGCGAGATTCAACTCTGCGGGCGTGCGTCCAAAATAATAGTCTGCAGCCGCGGTAATACCATATACTGCGGGACCGAATTCGATGACATTCAGGTAAAGCTCCATCAACTCGTCCTTTGCGAATGTCTGCTCTAGGTATTCGGTAAGAACCACTTCCTCCAGTTTTCGCGATAAAGTCTTCTCCCTCGCTAGAAACAGGTTCTTGGCGAGCTGCATCGTGATCGTACTGGCACCTCGAACGAAGCGGCGCGCTTTCAGATTGGCGATGATCGCAGCACGGATGGAGGCTCGGTTGAATCCGTGGTGCCTAAAAAAGCCGCCGTCCTCGGTCGTCAACACCGCCACCTGCATATACGGACTAATTTCGTCGAGGGATGACCAATTCGAACTGCCGGGCCCGGTGGATTGGTCTCCAAGTGTTCCGTCCGGCAGAACGATCCTCTGAGTGAACGGATGCCGGAACTGGTCCGGAGCCAGGGCCGACGGCACCGAGAGGACTCGGCAGCGGTCGCGAACAACGTAATCCAGGTCCAAGTCGTCGAGAGCGCGTGTATCGAACTCGGCATGTCCGTTGGCTTCGAACGATCCACCCATGTCCAACCCTTGAAGGACCGGCGACAGCGCCGCGGGGACGCTGTGGAGCAGCGATCGACAGGCGGCCTTGGGAATCTGGAATCGGAAAGCGCCCGTCACGTGATCCGGTTCTTGGTCGAGAAGGCCGCTGCCGCTCAACTGAATGGCGCCGGCAGACAGGGCAAAGTCGTCGACACGCAGCGCGCCGGAAGAGGCCAAAAGGCCTCGCGCTCGAACCTGGAGATCCAAGCCGCGCACGACGTCGCTGGCGAGACGCGCGCTCTGGAAAGACAGCCCCGTCGTCGAACCTTCGCCGTCGAATGTCAGAGAGCTGCCGTCTCCCGCCATCGCGAATCGGGCCCTTCCAGTCACCGTGGCGCCTCCGACGTCGACCAGACCGAGCGCGCCGTCGCGGACGCCCAGCATCGCCAGCGAGATGGGACCGCCTTCGAGAGCCGCCGTCTGGTCGCCCCCGCGAGAGGAAAGCGACACTCGAAGCGAGAGTGGAGTACCGGCGACGGCCGGATCCGTTGAGTAGCGCACGTCGAGCCCTTCGACGCTCCGTTCGACCGACAGCGGACCGGGTCCCAGGGTCAATGCGACCGGATCGTCCGCGCGGCTGATCTTCCACGTCGCGGATCCGACTCCGATCGCCGCCCCGGGGGCCACGCGACCGTTGAGAAGGTCGGCAGCGCGCGTCACCTTGGCCCAAAGCGACGGCACGTCGGGAAGTGGGAGAATGCGCGCGGTTGGATCCGCGCGAGCTTCGTCGAGAACCGCTCGTGTTCTGAGAGCATCCGATGTGCCCGGCCCGGACGAAGGCTCCTCACCGAGCACGTGCCACTCGACCATCAGCGCGTCGGCTCGCGCGCCGTCCAGCGCTCCGGCAGCGGCGAGCCCTGCGGACGCGTGAGACAGGGTGATCACCACCTGGCCGGAGCGCGCCCGTGCTCGAGCGATCTCGAACTGGGCCGCCTCTCGTTCGAAGACGAGGTCTAGCCCGCTGGCTTCGATCCTCGGTTCGCGGGCGGTGCCGTCGGTCCACAGGACCGCCGCGTCGCGTACGGCGACGGCGATCGGATGACGGGCGGCGCTTTTGGCCGTCCCGCCCTCTCTGTGCAAGCGTCGCCAAGCGTCAAGCTGCGCACGCAACGCAGCTTCGGCACCGCTTGCGAAGACGCCTCCACCTGCGACCTCTACGCGCTCCGCCGCCATTTTCCAGTTGACGCAGATACTCACGTCATCCGCCCGAAGCTCTATGCCAGGCATGCGTTCGGGGCGTACGACGACATGGTGCAGCCCGATGCCGCACCACGTCGGGCGCACGGCGTCCACCTCGACGGTGACGTGCCAGCGAGCCGACTCCACGGCAAGGCGCGCACGAGCCAAGGGTGAAAATGCCGCTGCGCCGCAGGTCGCGCAACCGACCCCCACGGCGCTGACGACGGTCGCGCCTCGCCAGGTCCATTGAAACCGCATCCCGGGTCGGTAGGCTAACGCGCCGCCCGCGAGGGCACACCCCCCGAGAAAAGCGCGCCGGACGTGGCGGCACGCCGGTTGCCGAAGTCTCAGCGAGCGAGCCGCATAGAGCAACGACACAAAAGCACGAAGCCCGCGAAATCGCGGGCTTCGTCCATGAAAAATCCCGGCAGCGTCCTACTCTCCCACACGGCTTCCCGTGCAGTACCATCGGCTCCGAGGAGCTTAACTTCCGAGTTCGGGAAGGGATCGGGTGTGGCCTCCTCGAAATCACCACCGGAAACTTGTGGATAGCGTCGTCCAAAGAAGCGCCGCTCTCGCGGCGCCGATTCGCGTCAACTCGAGCATGAAGAGCCGCGGGACCCTCGCAATCCGAATCCCGCGCGCGATTCTCAAAGTTTGCCTTAGAGATATGGCCAAGCCGCACGGCCTATTAGTACCGGTCAGCTCCGCAGATTGCTCTGCGTCCACATCCGGCCTATCGACCTCGTAGTCTACGAGGGGCCTTTAGGGGCCTTTCGGCCCGGGACACCTTGTCTTGAGGTCGGCTTCCCGCTTAGATGCTTTCAGCGGTTATCCGTTCCGTACATAGCTACCCGGCGATGCCACTGGCGTGACAACCGGCTCACTAGAGGTACGTCCAACCAGGTCCTCTCGTACTATGGTCAGCTCCTCTCAAGTGTCCTACGCCCACGGCAGATAGGGACCAAACTGTCTCACGACGTTTTAAACCCAGCTCGCGTACCGCTTTAATCGGCGAACAGCCGAACCCTTGGGACCTGCTCCAGCCCCAGGATGCGATGGGCCGACATCGAGGTGCCAAACCACGCCGCCGATGTGAACTCTCAGGCGTGATCAGCCTGTTATCCCCAGAGTACCTTTTATCCGATGAGCGATGGCCCTTCCATACGGAACCACCGGATCACTAACGCCTGCTTTCGCATCTGCTCGACCTGTCGGTCTCGCAGTTAAGCTCCCTTGTGCGTTTGCACTCTACGCCTGGTTTCCAATCAGGCTGAGGGAACCTTCGCACGCCTCCGTTACCTTTTAGGAGGCGACCGCCCCAGTCAAACTGCCCACCAGGCAGTGTCCCGCCCACCAGGCAGTGTCCCACGCCCGGGTTACGGGCGCTGGTTAGACTCCCAGATCAGTCAGGGTGGTATTTCAACGTTGGCTCAGCCGAACCCAGAAGCCCGGCTTCAAAGCCTCCCACCTATCCTACGCAGAATGGCCCGAGAGTCACTGCCAAGTTGCAGTAAAGGTTCATGGGGTCTTTCCGTCTTGCCGCGGGTAGAGGGTATCTTCACCCCCAATACAATTTCGCTGAGTCCCTGGCCGAGACAGCGGGGATGTTGTTATGCCATTCGTGCAGGTCGGAACTTACCCGACAAGGAATTTCGCTACCTTAGGACCGTTATAGTTACGGCCGCCGTTTACTGGGGCTTCGGTTTGGCGCTTCGCTTACGCTGACGCGTCCCCTTAACCTTCCAGCACCGGGCAGGCATCACACCCTATACGTCGTCTTACGACTTCGCAGAGTGCTGTGTTTTTAGTAAACAGTCACAACCCCCGTTTCACTGCGACCTCCCCACGCTTTCCGGGCGAACCGGATTACGCAAGAAGGCACACCTTCTCCCGAAGTTACGGTGTCAGTTTGCCGAGTTCCTTAGCCAGGGTTCTCTCACGCGCCTTGGGATATTCACCCCGCCCACCTGAGTCGGTTTGCAGTACGGTTACCAAAGTGGCTCCGTGCGCGGCTTTTCTCGGAAGTGTGGAATCACTGAGTTGCTCGGCCGAAACCGAACCCCATCACCTCTCGGCCTAATGCCTGCGGTTTGTCCCTCTCGGGTCCTCGCAGAGCAGCCTACGGGCTTGGACACCGATCCATGCGCGGTGCTCAGCCTATCCTTCTCCGTCCCCGCTCACTTCAACGCCAGCCTTGATAGGACAGGAATATTGACCTGTTTTCCATCACCTACGCCTTTCGGCCTCGGCTTAGGTCCCGCCTAACCCATGGGAGGATTATCCTTCCCCAGGAAACCTTGGGCTTACGGCGACCAGATTTCTCATCTGGTTTATCGCTACTCATGCCTGCATAAGCTCTTCTCAAGGCCGTGACCGGTCGTCGCCGTCCGGCGTGTATCTCCTTGAGAATGCTCCGCTACCGCTATTACTAGCCCGTAGCTTCGGTGCCGACCTTAGCCCCGTTATATTTTCGGCGCGGGCTCGCTTGACCAGTGAGCTATTACGCTTTCTTTAAAGGATGGCTGCTTCTAAGCCAACCTCCTGGTTGTCACTGCGCTCCCACATCCTTTAACACTTAGGTCGGACTTTGGGACCTTAGCTGACGATCTGGGCTCTTTCCCTCTCGACAATGCAACTTATCTCGCACTGTCTGACTCCCGGATACTGCTCACCGGCATTCGGAGTTTGGTTGGGTTTGGTAATCTGGTAGGACCCCTAGCCCATCCAGTGCTCTACCTCCGGCGGCATTCGTCCGAGGCTATACCTCAATATATTTCGCGGAGAACCAGCTATCTCCCAGCTTGATTAGCCTTTCACTCCTATCCACAGCTCATCGCCCACATTTTCAACTGTGGTGCGTTCGGTCCTCCAGGCGGTGTTACCCAACCCTTCAACCTGGCCATGGATAGATCGCTGAGGTTTCGGGTCTACGGCCGGCGACTGGACGCCCTGTTAGGACTCGCTTTCGCTGCGGCTCCGCCTTTCGGCTTAACCTTGCCACCAACCGTAACTCGCAGGCCCATTATGCAAAAGGTACGCGGTCGCGCCTTCCCTTGCGGGCATAGCGCTTCCACTGCTTGTAGACGTACGGTTTCAGGTACTATTTCACTCCCCTAACCGGGGTTCTTTTCACCTTTCCCTCGCGGTACTTGTTCACTATCGGTCAGCCAGTAGTATTTAGCCTTGCGGGATGGTCCCCGCAGATTCCCGCCGGATTGCACGTGTCCTGCGGTACTCGGGTATCTGCTAGAGTTTTGCTCAGATTTCGACTACCGGGCTTTCACCGTCTATGGCCGGCCGTTCCATGCCGTTCGTCTATCCATGCTAGCCCACGTTGCAGACCCCACGACCCCTTGGGACTTGCGTCCCAAGGTTTAGGCTGTTCCGCGTTCGCTCGCCGCTACTGACGGAATCGAGGTTTCTTTCTGTTCCTCCAGGTACTTAGATGTTTCAGTTCCCTGGGTTGGCTGCCGGCGGCTATGAATTTACCGCCGGCGGACGGGCATTTACCCGTCGGGTTTCCCCATTCGGAAATCTCCGGATCAGGGCCTGTTAGCGGCTCCCCGGAGCTTATCGCAGCTGTCCACGTCCTTCATCGCCTCTGGCTGCCAAGGCATTCACCGTACGCCCTTTGTAACTTGACCTTATCCCTAAGGCACGCTTCGAGATCGCGCGCGGGATTCGACTTGCGAAAGTCTAGGCCCTCGTGCGCCCTTCATGTCGTACGCTTCGTTGTCGTTACCCTTGGACGATTTTATCCATTGAGATGTTCTGAGAACATCTCGTTTGCTTATTCGATTTTCAAGGAGCAGTGGCAGGGATGCCTGCCCGCTTTGCCGTGGCCCGGATGGGCTCCGGCAGAGACATTTGTGGAGCTGATCGGGATCGAACCGATGACCTCCGGCTTGCAAAGCCAGCGCTCTCCCAACTGAGCTACAGCCCCGGCGGAATCACGCGCACTGGATCCGTGTGGGCCAGGGCAGAGTTGAACTGC
>JBEKOY010000020.1:0-84249 GCA_049521295.1 Polyangiaceae bacterium
GGCCGAGATGCGGGCCAATGGCCACGGCGATGACAACGAGCACCATGAAGCCCAATCCGACCACCAGCGCGCGGTGCCGTGCCCCATGCTCGCGCGATCGCGCAGGTTCGCGAAGGGCCGCCTCGAGCACCCGGGCGCGCAGCTCTGCAGGCGGAACGGGTGAGGTCACGATTTTTTTTCCTCGAGACGGGCCAACACGTCGCCCAACGCAACGCGCAACGCCTCGTACGCCCGATGCGCCCGAAGCTTTACGGCGGCCACCGTCGTTCCGAGAACCTGTGCGGCCTCGGCTACCGTAAGCCCCTCTTGCTTGATCAGCTCAAAGGCAACGCGCTGCGACTGGGGCAGCTTCGCGAGCGCACCTTCGACCCGCTCCGCGAGCTCGCGTGCGTGGACCAGGTCCTCGGCGCCGGGTTCGCCCGACGCATGTGCGCTGGGCTCGCCGTCGTCGGTAAGCAACTCACGACGCCCCCGTCGCAGGCCGTCAACGAGGAGACGCCGCGCGATGGCAAATGCCCACGGTGTCACTTCCGCGCCCGGAATGAAGCGGTCACGGGCGCGGTGGATGTGCAGCATCGTCTGCTGGAGCAAGTCTTCGGCACCACCGCGATCACGCGTCTGGCGGAGTAGGAATGGGTAGAGACGCGGCGCGAGTGCGTCGTAGACGAGAGCAAATGCCGAATCATCTCCCCTGGAGTACCGCTCCATGGCGGCGTCGGCCTGCGCACGCGCCTGCACTCGGATGCTTGTACCACGCGGAGACAGTTCGACGCACACCGGCGGGGGGACAACCCAGAGTGCGTAGGCTTGCATCGATTCGACACTACGCCGCCCGACCCGCCCTGGTTTCAATGGTCGATTCGTCCTGCGTCGACTTGGCGCCTCTCGCAGGCAAAAGTCCCGGGGCCCGAGCAGCCCGTCGTTTGTGCGTCCGAATCGTGGCAAAAGCGACCCGCCTTGATTGCCCGAGGACCGAATCTGCCTCACGCGCGTGCTAAATGTCGCCATACGAGAGCGATGATCCCGGCATCGGATCCCGCCTTGGACGCAACGGCAACGGCTGAGGTGGCTCCGGGTGCAAGTCCGCCCGCCTTGCGCGTGACGTGCGAGCACGCCGAGCGATGCGGCGGCTGCCCCCTGCTCACCCTACCCTATGCCGACCAGCTGGCCCTCAAGCGCGGAAGAGTCGTCCAGGGCACTCGAAGGTATCCGGCCCTCGAGCTCGTCCACACGGAGCGGGTCCTGCCGGCACATCCGTTGGTCGCCTATCGCATCCGGGCGAAGCTCATCGTGGCCCCGGGCGGGAAGGTCGGGCTGTTCGCGAAGGGCGGCGGACATCAGATCGTCGACATCCCGAAATGTCGGGTGCTAGCCCCCACTCTCGCACGCGCTGCCAGCTACCTTCGCCGACGGATTCAAGAGTCAGAGCATTCCGGCGGAGCGCTCGCTCCATTCGATCCAACCGGACCCGGCTCGCTTCGCGCCGTCGACTTGCGCGAAACGCGTAACGACGGGGTAACCCGCGTCCTGGTGACATTCGTCGTGCAATTGCCTGGGACGGCCGACCTTTCGGCTTTGGTGAGCGAGGCGGAAGACATGATGCGCGAGCTCCCGGATGTCGTCGGTGTTGCCGCCAACTTGCACACCGGCGACGGCCCGCAGGTACTCGGCTCGCACACGGTCACCCTCGCGGGGGTGTCCTCGACTCCAGACCGGATTGGCAGCTCCGTCCACTTGGCGACGTTCGGTTCGTTCGTTCAGGTCCATCGAGGTCAGGCTGAGCGCGTGCAACGGCTCCTGACCGCGGCGGTCGCGTCGTTGAATCCGAGCGGCCGCGCGCCACGGGTGCTCGATCTTTACGGAGGCTCGGGTGGCATCGCGCTCGGTCTCGCCGCGGCCGGCGCGAGCGTACGACTGGTCGAGTCCTTCGCGCCCGCGACTGCGCAAGCGCGCCAGGCCGCACGGGAGCAGTCGCTCGACGTCGATGTTCATTGCTCCGACGTCGCCACGGCGCTTCGCTCGTTTTGCGAGAGCTCGGAGCGCTTTGACGCGGCAGTCGTGAACCCGCCACGACGAGGCATGAGTCCTTTGGCGCGCGAGTCACTCGCGCGCCTTGCGCCGTCGCTCGTCGCCTATGTTTCATGCGACCCGGAGACGCTTGCACGCGACCTCGATCACTTCTCCCGGCTCGGCTACGACACCACCTCCCTAAGACCGCTCGACATGATTCCGCTCACGGACGAGGTCGAAACCATTGCGGTACTTCGCCGGGGAGGCATCCCGGTCCCGCGCGTCGCTTACGAGAACGAGGAGGTCATCGTCGTCGAGAAGAGCGCCCACGAACCGACGATGCCCCAGGGGGAGTATGCATCGTCGCTCCTGGCCCGTGCCCGGAGGCTGCCCGGAGCGCAGAATGCCATCGCCGTGCACCAGCTCGACGTGGGGACGAGCGGGCTCGTCGTGCTCACGCGGCGCCCGGAGCATTTGGCCAAGTGGAAGCGCGCGATCTTCGCGCGAACGACGCGTACCATCTACGCAGCTGGGGTCCGCGGGGTGACTCCATCGAAAGGGACGGTGACACGCGACCTGCGCGAAGAGGGCGCGCCACACGTGGCGCGGACCCGCTACAGACGCTTCACCGTCGCGTCCGGGCACAGCATCCTACGCGTCGTGCCCGATCGCGAGAGGACTCACCAGATCCGCCGCCACTTGGCGTCGATCGGTCATCCCGTCCTCGGCGATGTACGCTACGGCCATGGGCTGACGAATCGGCACTTCGAGGAGAAGCGCGGCCTCGATCGAACGTTCTTGCACTTGGTCCGTCTGGAGTTCGACGACCCGGACACGGCGATTCGAATCGCGGTCGAGTCGCCGTTACCAGGCGATCTTTGCTTGGTGCTCGAGCGCCTCATCGGCCCGGATACGAAGGGGCTTCTGGATCGCGACAACTTCATGGGCACGGCCCGAGCGTCCAGCACTCCTCCCGCCGACAGGGTCGTCCCGCCGGGACCCGAGACTCTGCTCGACCTCGACGCCCCTCTTCGCACGATTCGGCCCGAGCCGACCGATGACGAGGCGTCGTCGGCAGCCGACGAAAGCTGAGGCGGGGCGAGCCCATCCCGGCCCGAGCGTTCACGGATCGCTTCGGATTGCGCCGAGCTCGGTGCACAGGTCGTCGAGGACTGCATCGAGTTCGCGCATTCGTTCCGCGGGCGCCGCCACTACCAAATCGCCGCCATGGTCGGCATGGATGCCTGCCAGCCCATCGCAGGCCTCCACGACTCCCTTGAAGAACACGACGTCACGGGCACGCAAAATGACCCGTCGGACGACCATCCCCTCTCCAATGCAGGCTGCCGCCGGTCTCCTGTACACGATTGCGATACTCTCACGTCTTGACGGGCCGCACCTCACCTTCGCCATAGCGCTTTCCGCCGCCACGGCTTCGCTGCCGTTGCCACCGCGAAATAGCCTCCGATCGCCCCGCGCTCGTTGGCTGCGCCTGGCGCCCCAATAAACCGTGGGCGAACACCGCGAGCGCACGCTAAGGTCTCGGCCCCGGAGAGCGGACATGATCCAGGACATGCAGAAGGAGCTGGGGGCCTCGCTCGCGAGATCGCATGATGCACTCAAGCGCGAGCTCACCAAGCTTCGTGCCGGCCGGGCCAGCGCCTCGCTTCTCGAGGGCATTCGCGCCGACTACTACGGCACCTCTACGGCTCTGGCGCAAATGGCTCACATCAACGTACCGGAGCCGCGTCTCATCGTAGTGAAACCTTGGGACAAAACCCAAATCAAGGCCGTCGAGAAGGCGCTGCGTGAAAGCGATCTGGGCCTGAGCCCGCAAGTCGATGGGGACCTCATCCGGGTTCCGCTGCCGCCGCTCACCGAGGAGCGTCGGCGAGAGTTCGTCAAAATTGCTCGCAAGTACGGCGAAGAATGTAAGGTCGCGATTCGGAAGTCTCGCCATGACGCACTCGACCTTCTCGGACAGCTCGAGGCCGAGGGAGAATCGAGCGCAGACGAGGTCGACCGCGCGAAGAAAAAGGTCGAAGAACTCGTTCAGGACGCCGTCAAGCACGTGGATGCGATCATTGCGAACAAGGAAAAAGACATTCTCGAGGTTTAGTGCTGTGCCTGGCCGTCTCGGCCGGGAGCGCAGCGGTCTCGCACGCTTGACACGCCATGGGGCGGGTGAAAGGCTTTTCGTGTTGGAGGTTTCGGCGCTTTGATGCGGGCAGTCGCGGCCGGGCTGAGCGACGTGGGGCTCCAGCGCGAGCACAACGAGGACTCGTTCGTCGTTCTCAAGGAGTACGACCTGTTCGTGGTAGCGGATGGCATGGGAGGGCACCGCGCCGGTGACGTCGCCTCGCGCATCGCGACCGAAACGATTTCCGAGTTCTTTCGCACGACGGCCAACGAGGACATCACGTGGCCGTTCCATTTCGATACGAACCTGAGTGAGGAGGAGAACCGCCTGCTTACCGGCATTCGCGTTGCAAACCGGCAAATTTTCGAGCGGTCAACGCGTTCGCGCGAGTGTCACGGAATGGGAACGACCGTTGTGGGCGCGATGTTCAGCCCCAAGAAAGGCCGCATGTTCATCGGACACGTCGGCGACTCACGTTGTTACCGGGTCCGGCACGGCGCGATTCAACTGCTGACCCGCGACCACTCGCTGATCAACGATTACCTTTTGGCCATGCCCGATTTGACCGACGAGCAGCGAAGCGAACTGCCCAAGAACGTCATCACGCGCGCGCTCGGAATGCAGGATCACGTCGTCGTGGACCTCCAGCACGACGACCCCCTCGCCCACGACGTTTATGTGCTCTGCTCCGATGGACTCAGCGGCATGGTCGGCGACGACGAGATCGAGCAAATCATCGCCGGAACGAGCGATGTCCGCGAAGCGTGCCGGCGCCTCATTCAGCGAGCCAATGAGCGCGGCGGCGAAGACAACATCACGGCCATTCTCATCAAGATCGAGAATTCCGATGATACCTCGGACACGCCCACGCGGCAGGAGCAGCGCGGCGGCGCGAGTGTGAGTCCGAAGCCCGAAAAGAAAGTCGGTACGTAAACGGTCCGCCAACCTGTTCGGCGCCTTAGGCGGGGGAGCGACGCTTGACCATCGCGGGGTGAACAGCTATGCCGCGCGACTCCCGATGGTCAAAGCGATCTTCACGGTCCTCGGCGGCTTCTGCGTCTACGTCATGGCGACGCTGTCGTACACCGGCATCGCCGTGCTCATGGGGATCGAGAGCGCGTGTATCCCGCTGCCCAGTGAACTCATCATGCCCTATGCGGGAGCCTTGTCGCATCCGGCCGTCGCGGCGGAGCTCGGCTCGCAGTACGGCTTGACGTTGCCCGTGTTCAATCTTTTTTTTGCGGCCATCGCGGGGGCGGTTGGGTGCAACCTGGGCAGCGAGTTTGCGTACTGGATCGGCGCAAAGGGCGGCCGCCCCGCCATCGATAAATACGGCCGATACTTGCTCGTTTCGAAGCACGAGATGGATCTGGCCGATCGCTGGTTCGATCGGCACGGGGAGATCATCATCTTCGTCGCGCGGCTCCTGCCCGTCGTCCGGACGTTCATTGCGTTTCCTGCCGGCGTTGCACGAATGAACCGGACGAAATTTCACGTTTACACATTTCTCGGTTCGGTGCCGTGGTGCCTCGCCCTTGCGTACGTCGGACAACAGCTCGGAGTCCGTTTGCTCGATGAGCACTCCCCTCTCAAGGGCTTCATGCACAAGTTCGACGTCGTCATCGCGGCATCGATCGGTCTCGCCGTCGCCTATTTCGCTTGGTCTCGGGTACACGTGTACCGCCAATACCGCGCAGACGAGAGCGCAGCGGCCGCTGGCAAGACCGACTGAGCCGCACCGGAGCCACGTCTTGCCGGACCGGCATCCGGCTGGCGCTACACTCTTCAAATGACCGACGTGTCCATCGCGGAGAGAACCCACTCCGACGACTACGTGTCCGACGGTGAGTCGCCCGTGAATCTGGACGTGATTCGCCATGCCGTCGCCGCTTGGCGGGCGGGAACGTTGGCACAATCCGTCGCAAAAATGTCACCCCGACAGGCTCGCTTCTCCACATGGAGCGACGTCGAGGTGCCGGACGTCTTGACCCCAGCGGAAGTTTCGATCGATTACCTCCGGGACCTCGGCATGCCGGGCGAGTACCCATTCGCGCGGGGCGTTCAGCCGACCATGTACCGCAGCCGGCTCTGGACCATGCGCATGTTCGCCGGCTTCGGCACGCCCGAGCAGACCAATTCCCGCTTCAGGTATTTGCTCGCGCAAGGTCAAACGGGCCTCTCGACGGCGTTCGATTTCCCGACTCTCATGGGGTACGACAGCGACAGTCCTCGCGCGCTGGGTGAGGTCGGAATGTGCGGTGTTGCCGTCGACACGTTGCGCGACATGGACCTCTTGTTCGCGGACATTCCGCTCGACGCCGTCACGACATCGATGACCATCAACGGTCCTGCTGTCGTACTGCTTGCGTTCTACGTGGCTCTGGCGGACGTGCGCGGAATCGCGCGCAGCTCGATCGGCGGGACGGTGCAAAACGACTGCCTGAAGGAGTTCATCGCGCAGCACGCGTGGCTCGTGCCTCCCCGGCCGGCGATGCGAATCGTGACGGACATGATTGCGTTCTGCGCCCGTGAGGTCCCGCGCTGGAACACGGTGAGCGTCAGCGGTTACCACATTCGTGAGGCCGGTGCGACGGCCAGTCAGGAGCTCGCATTCACGATCGCCGACGGAATCGCCTATGTGCAAAGCGGGATCGAACGCGGTCTGGACGTCGACGACTTCGCGCCGCGCATTTCCTTCTTTTTCGACGTACACAACGATTTCTTCGAAGAGATCGCGAAATTTCGCGCCGCGCGCCGAATATGGGCGCGCATCCTGAAGGAGCGCTTTGGCGCGACGAAGGCCGAAAGCATGAAACTTCGCACGCATGCGCAGACCGCCGGCGTTACCCTCACCGCTCAGCAGCCGCAAAACAATGTCGTCCGCGTGGCGATCCAGGCGTTGGCGGCGGTTCTTGGCGGCACGCAGTCGCTCCACACCAATTCGCTCGACGAAACGTATGCGCTACCGACCGAAGATGCGGTGACGATCGCGCTTCGAACGCAGCAGATTCTCGCCGAGGAGAGCGGCGTCGCGAGCACCGTCGACCCGCTGGGTGGCTCCTGGTACGTCGAGCAGGCCACTCACCGGATCGAGCGCGACGCGCTCGCGTACATCCGCCGGATCGACGATATGGGTGGCATGGTGAGCGCCATCGAGAAGGGGTACCCGCAGCGCGAGGTAGCGGCGAGCGCGTACCGTCTTCAGCGGCAGCTGGAAGCGGGTGAGCGCGTCGTCGTTGGAATCAATAAGTATGAGAGCGATCGGGTGCCTGCGATTCCGCTCCTTCGGATCGACGAGACGGCTTGCCAGACACAAATCGCCAACCTGAGGCGCGTAAAGGCCTCGCGTGACGCGTCGCGGGTCGAACGAGCGCTTGCCGCGGTACGCGTGGCGGCGGCCGCCCAAGCGGGCACCGAAGGCGCCAACCTGATGCCACCGATCATCGAAGCCGCGAAGGCCTATTGCACACAGCAGGAGATCTGCGACGTTCTGCGGAGCGTCTTGGGCACGTACAACGACCCGGCGGAATTCTGAAGCCACGGGGACCCGGCGGAATTCTGAAGCCACGGGGACCGTCACCCTCGGGCGAGCGACGCCGGGTTCGGCGCGGCGTCCACCAGCGCGCGACCGGCCTCTTGTCCCTGGCGAATGCAGTCGGGAATCCCGACGCCGTCGTACCCTCCGCCGGCCACGCGAAGGGATGGAGCTACGCGTGCCAGCCGCTCTCGAACCGTGCGCATCGCGGCGAGATGTCCGACGCGCATCTGCGGGCTCGCGCGATCAAAGCGGAAGACACGCGACCATTCGGGTCGTGCGTTCAACCCCATGAGTTCGCGTAACTCGTCCCGCGCCAGCTGCTCCATGGCTTCGTCGTCGCGCGCGAGCGCGCCCTCGTCCTTCGCCCCTCCGAAGAATGTCCGAATGAGCGCGTGCCCGCGCGGCGCGCGGTCGCGCCACTTGCTGGACACCCAGGTGGCCGCGAGAACGGATCGGCCGACAGAGCGCGGTACGACGAACCCCGCGCCATCGAACGGCCGCGTCAGGTCGGCGGCGCGATAGGCCGAAAACACGGTGGCGGTCGAGGCGTAGCGCACGGTCGCGAGTGCACGCGCCGCCGGCTCATCGAGCGATGCCAGAAGCGTAGAGGCCACGTCGGCTGGCACGGCGAGAAGCAAGCCATCGGCCTCGATGCGATCCTCGGCGCCAAGTTCCAAAGTCCAACCGCGCCCTCCGTATGCGAGGGAAATTACGGACAGGTTCGGCCGGAGCACCACGCCGTCGGCTCGCAAGCGCTCCTGCAGCGCGACGACCAGAGCCTCGACTCCGTGCTTCAGCGAGACGAACCCGCTCGCTGCGCTCGCTCCCGATGCCTGGCGCCGCCGACGCGACGCGAGCATTCCACGCACGAGCGACCCGTACTCGCGCTCCATGGCCACCAACTGGGGGAAGCCGGCGCGAATCGAAAGGTCACGAGCGTCGCCCGCGGAGATGCCCGCGAGCAGCGGAGCCACCAACCGCTCCGCGGCTTCCCGCCCGAGCCGACGCTCCGCGAAGTCGGCGATCGATTCGTCATCGTCTCCTTCGAAGCGACGCGCCGGGATGAACGGCTCCAGAGCCATCCTGATTTTGCCACGCCAGGAGAAAAGCGACGTGAATGCGAGCGGCGTCAACTTCGTTGGCACGCCGAGCACCATGCCCTCCGGTACGGCATGCATCCGGTGCCCCCAGACGACGTAGTATCGCCGCGCCGCATCCTCGGTACCGACGAGCGAGCTACCCAACCCCAGAGCGCGCGCGAGCTCCGTTGCCTGGGGTTTGGAGGCCACCCACGAGTCCGGTCCCGCGTCGAGGAGGAAGTCGTCCACTCGCCTTGTGACCAGATTGCCGCCGAACCGATCCGCGCGTTCAATGAGGGTCACCGACACCGGTCGTCCGATTTCGCGCGCATGTGCCGCCGCGGCATGCGCAGCGGCCAGACCCGTGATCCCACCTCCGACAATCGCGATACGCGGAATGCGTGCCCTGTCATCCATGGGCGATGAGCGGCCGCGCGATGTCCTCGAGTACGTCGACGAAATCGTCGCTCGCGTTCAGCGATGGAACGCGGTCGAACGTCAGCCCGAAGTCGGCTGCCCAACGGCGGGCCTCAATGTCTAAGTCGTACAGAATCTCGACGTGATCGGCCAGGAACCCGACAGGCGCAACGATGACGTGGCGATCGTTGCGTCGTGCAACGTCGCCGAATGCTTCGCGCAGGTCCGGGCCGATCCACTCGGTCGGCCGGCCATCGGACCCCGGCCCCGACAAGGCTTGACCTTGGAAGGCAACCGCGACGCGAACGACGCCCGCGACGCGCGACTGCACCGCCGCTGTTATCGCATCGATGGCAGCGCCCACTTCGCGCTCATACGGATCGCCGCCCAAGATGATGAACTTCGGCAGACTGTGCGCCGTCATGACGACCGTCGTTTGTTCGGGCACGGGCGACCGTGCGAGCGCCGTGACAATGCGTGACGCGAAGGCCTCGCAAAGCTTGGCGTTTTGTCCCCAATTGGACGAACAGACGAGCTCGACTCCTGCTTCGGCTGCGGGCGCGCGCGCGTCGGCTTCGTAGACCGCGGCCGAGTGCTGAGCGAGGGGCAGCAGTATGACCCTCCGTACTCCGCAGGCGGCCAGCGCGATCAGCCGATCGCGCACGTACGGCCTCCACAGCCGGTTCGCCCATGCCACGCGAAGACCCAAGCGAGCTTCGAGCTTTCGCCCAAGCTCCTCATTGATCGCGTTCAGCGGAGACGCCCCACCGATTGCCTCGTAGCGACGACGAAGCTCCGCGATGAGGCCCGACGGGGGCGGACGGCCGCGCCGTACGTTGGTCACGAACGAGTCCAAGTCGTCGAGGTTCTCCACCGTTCCGTGAGCTACGAGCAGCAGGGCCGAGTTCATCGTGCAGTCGCCATCGCAACGTGATCGACCACCGCACGCACGTGATCGACCGGCGTCTCCGGCAAGATCCCGTGGCCTAGATTGAAGATATGACCCGCGCGTCCGCCCGCAGCGTCGATCGCGCGCTGAGCGTGCCTCAGCGCGACCTCGCGAGTGGCCAGAAGCGCACAGGGGTCCATGTTGCCCTGAATGGCAACCCGAACGCCGACGCGTCTCCACGCCTCGGCAAGCGGGGTACACGAATCGACTCCTATGACGGTTCCGCCGGCGTCGCTCATGAGCTCCAAAAGCATCGACGTACCGGTCCCGAAGTGGATGACGGGAACGCCGGTCGCCTCGACGTCGGCCAGCACGCGGCGAACGTGGGGCTGTACATACTCGGCGTAGTCCTCCGGCGCCAAGTGACCAACCCACGAATCGAACAGCTGGACCGCGTCGACCCCAGCCGCGATTTGCGAACGCAAATAGCGGCGGATGACCTCGGTCAATTTGTCCATCAGCTGATGCCAGGCGTCCGAAGCACCGAACATCAGCTTTTTGGTCTTTGCGAAAGTTGCGCTCTTTCCGCCTTCGACCAAATAGCTCGCCATCGTAAAGGGCCCGCCCGCAAAGCCAATGAGGGGTACGTTGAGCTCCGGCTTCAGAAGGCGGATCGCCGAGAGGACGTACGCAAGTGACTCCTCCGGATCGATCATACGCAAGCGCGCGATCTGGGTGCGGTCCGCTATGGGTTCGTGAATCACTGGGCCCTCGCCTTTGGCGAACTCGAACGACGCGCCCATGGGCTCGAGGGGCAGCAGAATGTCTGCGAAGAGAATGGCGGCATCGACGCCGAGACGCAACGGCTGCATCGTCACCTCGACCGCCAGTTCGGGCGTCTTGCAAATATCGAGGAGCGAATAGGTCTCGCGCATTCGTCGGTACTCGGGCATATAGCGCCCGGCTTGGCGCATGAACCAAACGGGGGTGCGGTCGACGGGTTGTCTGCGGCAAGCGCGCAAGAAGCGATCGTTCACCGCCCGACCGTAGCAGCGGACCGCGGACGTTGCCCAGGTCGATGACGACCCGCGGTCGCGCGTCCCCGCCGGCCGGCCCGCGATCATCGGCTTTCGCTCAAGTCTTCTGATTGTAATTCGTGTTCTCGAGAAGGATCACGTTCGTCTTCGAGCGGGTTTCGCCCACACTCGTCACGTAGACCGCTGGCTCGTCTTGTACCGGACAGACTTTCTCACACGCTCCGCAGCCAACACACAGGCTCGGGTCCACGTGCGGACGTTGCAGATGCACCGTCTTGTACGATGGCGGCGACCCATCCGGACCCGGCTTGCTGTCGCGAAGTGGCGCATCGACTTCCTCGACCCAGATCGCCTTCGGAGACGTTGGGCAGAACTCTTCGCACACGATGCACGGGGTTTGCATCGCCCACGGCAAACAACGTCCTTGATCGTAGAAGGCGGTCCCGATTTTGATGGGGGGTTGGCCCTGCCCCATCTTCTCCTTTTCGGTGATCTTCTGGATGGCCCCGGTTGGGCAAACTTGACCGCAGAGCACGCATGAGAACTCACAATAGCCGATTCTCGCAATCAAGATTGGCGTCCACAGCCCCTCGATTCCAGACTCGAAGAACGCAGGGTGCAATGCGTTATTCGGGCAGACCTTCATGCACTCGGCGCATCGTATGCAGCGTTCGAGAAAGGCGCGCTCCTCGACCGCGCCGGGTGGACGGATCATTTTCGAGTGATAGTTGACATCGAGAGTGTCGGCCGCACGCGCCACGGGAAGGAACATCGCACCGGCACCCACTGTGGCGAGGGCCGTGCGGCGCTGAACATCGGGAGCCGTAATCGTGCTTCGGCGATTCGGCAAAAACGCGAATTTGATGACATCTTCCGGACACGCGTTCTCGCAGTTCATGCACATATGGCACTCGTCCTGGCGCCATTTAACGCCGCCCTGCGGTGAGTCCGCGCCTTGGCAATGAACGAGGCACAAATTGCAATCGGTGCATTTCGCGTGGTCCTTGGTCATTCCGAACAGCGCGAACCTAGAGAATACTCCCAGGAAAGCGCCGAGCGGGCAGAGCACGCGGCACCAGAAGCGCGGAATGAAGCGGTTTGCAAAAAGCACAGCAACGAAAAGAAAGACGATGAACCAGGTCTGATGAAAATAAAACTGTTTGGACTGCCAAACCGTTTGCGCGAGCCAGTCCTGGGCGTGATCGGCCGCGGCCTGAACGGGGCGCGAGTTCACGTCCTGCGCGGCACCAAGCGCCCGATGCGAGATGTATTGCAGGCCGGGTATGACGCCGAGACCGATCGACCGAACGGCAATGCAAATGGGATCGAACAGGCCCCCGATCGCGCTTCCGGCGACCCCCAAGACCAAGAACCCGTAGAGCAGGTAGTACTTGACGCGCTGGTAGGCGTGGGTCTTGTTCGCTTCGACGCGAGACGCGCCGCGGCCCGCCCTGCTCGGCAAGAGCCACGCGAAAAAATGGTGCAGTGTCCCGAACGGGCAAATCCATCCGCAAAAGACGCGTCCGACGACCATCGTCAACGCCAAGAGCGCCACACTCCAGAGCAGGCCGCGATAGACCGCATGCGTCGAAAGAAGGGTCATCGCTGCGACGAAGGGGTCGGCCAAAAGGAACCCCTCGACCGGCAGCGGCAGACGGACGGGCGCATCCGCTCGTGCTGCGAAACTCCCGCGAAATGCCGTCTGGAACAGGAAGTAGACGAACACCGCGAAGAAGAGGACCTGGCAGATCCGACGCGCCCACTTCAGGGCCACGGCGATCCGACGTGGCGGAATGCCACTGCCCGGGCGCCTCGTTCCCTTCGCCGGGGGCCGAGCCGCCGAACCGGACGAAGGCGAAGTCGAGGGCGGCGAGGCATTCGCTCTCGGCGTGCCCACCCAAGCAGCGCTCACCGGCGTTCCAACGGCCGTATCGAATGCCCCCGACCCGCCAGCTCCAGTCCCTGGCGTCGCGCTCACGGCACGCCAGACCGGCGTCGCGGTCTGTCGATCGATCCCGCTCACAAGCCCGACACGTCCGGTTTTCCACGGAATCGGTTCGACCTCCGAATGAACGTCCGGAGAGCCCTGCAAGACGGCCGCGTCGAGGCGCACTCCAGCGTGATCGGGGGCTCGCGTCTGCACCATGCGTCAGACCTCCCGCACCCGCAGGCTCTCCCAATGGGTCGTACCGAGCCCCCGCCGTTCGCCCATGGCCAGATAGGGCAGATTCTCGCGCTTTTGACCGATGAGCGTGCAGCCGTACGCATCCGCCGCTACTTGATCGACCGATGCAATGACCGTGTGGACGTCCTTTGCGTCGTCGATGTTCCCGCCCTGCGGACCGTTTCGCATGAGCACACGCCACGCGTCCACGACCACCAGCGTCGGGCGCATGAACGTCGCGAGATCGGCAATGGACGCGTCGATGCTCTGGTGCAAGCGGTTTCGCCGTCCGCCGAGGACCCCGTACCAATTTTTCATCGCCGCCGTGAACTTGGCGAGATTGTGGTGCTTGGCGACCGGAACGTTGATCACCTTGTCCGCGTCGACCAGCGTCGTGAAGATCGGCCACTCGTCGAGCACATCGCCCTTCAGGCGCATCGTTCGGAAATGATGCTCCTGGGGCAGGACCACTTCGGCGCCCAACTCGTACGCGGCCCGCCAAATGCCCGAACGCTGAAAGCAGCGATTCGGGTCGTTGCACGATCCGTCGGCGACCACGACCTTCTTCGCGCCCGCTTCGAAGGCCATGAGGATGACTGCCGCGACCACTTCGGGGTTCGTGTTGGCTGCATGGATCGGCATGCGGTCCCAGCCGATATTGGGTTTGACGACCACGACGTCTCCCCTCGAGACGAACTTGCGCATGCCGCCCATCGCATCGACCGCCCTGCGGACCAGCTGCGCGGGAGTGGCGCTTGGGCCGGGTGAGTCATCGCCCCGATCCTTCGGCGCCGCACGTGCGATCGCCAACTGGGCGTGCTCCGAGTCGCGCTCGACCATGCGATAATCGCGCACCTGACGGGCGGAGCTGGACCGGACAACGTCGAACCCACCGCGGTCCCACAGGGTGCGCGAACCGACGGCCGCTGCCGTAAGCACGCCCATCGTCGTACCCGCACGCACAAGGATCTCGCGGCGCGTCGGACGGGCGACGTCCTCCGGCGTGCCCGTCGCGACAAGCTGGCTCGGGCGCTTCACGTTCGATTTATATCTCGCGGCGATGGACATCGGCAACTTGCGACCGCATTCGGCGACGATCCCCCCAACTGGTCAGACCGCCGGTCCGTCTCAAGGCCTGCGGCCTTCGGCCGTTCCGATCTCGATGAAGGAGCCGATTCGCGGACGAATCGCACACTATGCTTGACGTCGAAACCTGCACGGACTGCGGCATTCATTCCCCCGAGGCCAGCCCGGAGCGGACGCTCACAAGTTCCGCGGGATGGCGCTTGATGCGCGAGCGGCGCGTCGACGGCACATGGAGTGTCGTGTGGCGGTGCGGCCCCTGCTGGAAAGCGCATAAAGTGCGTGCCGCGGTCGACGCCGGTAGCACGACCGGAATCCGCGCCATCGTGAAGTCGCCGGGGCAGCTACCGCGGCTACGCCGCCAGGGCTGACCTCGCGGGTCTCGCAGGCCGTGCGACGAAGGGGGACCGATCGCCTCACCGGACGCGCCCGCCGGGATCGACGGCGAGCACCCGATGCCGGCGAGCCCCCCGACCCTCGACGCGTCGACGTTCATTTCGGCGGTCGCCCGTGGCCTGGGCCCAGGATTTCGTTCATCTTTGCTACCGCATCGAACTGCTCGACGTGCGGCGGGTGATGGCAGCCAACGCATACCGACGGGGGTGGGCTGGCGATGATTCGCGACCGATCGCTCGGATCGATCGCGTGTCTCGACCCGGGTCCGTGGCACACTTCGCACTGTACATCCCGCAGCTTGTCGACATGCGTCACCGTGCTTCCGCCGGGCCGCTCGTAGCCGGTCACGTGGCATGAAACGCAATCCAGATTAAATTCTTTGAATTGAGACGAGATGCCTGCGTACGCGTGTGCATGCCGCGTCCCAAGCCAAACTTGCCGGGGACCCGGGTGACATGCCGCGCAGGCGTCGATTCCAATGTATGTCGCCTGATCGGAGGCCGCTGGAGGCGGAAGGCGACCGTCGAATTCGATGCGATTGTGCTCGTCGACGGCCTTGTAGTATCCGAGCATTTCAGCGTCGATCATCGGATCTTTTCCGAGCGAATCGCGAATTTCTTTGACCGAATACCGAAAAAAATTCCCGTCCGCAGGCGGAGGTTTGACGTCTAGAGCGGCACGCTCCTGTTCGAGCCGCGCCAAGTCCTGGCGACGGCCTTCAAGATCCCGCGGACTGACGATCCGGTCGCGTTCCCAGGCGGCAATCTTTACGTGAAGCTCGTCGATCCTCCGTGAAAGCTCTTCCCGCCGAGTCGCGAGCTCCAATCCCGTCGCGTCGCCGAACTTCAGCAATTTGCCCGTCGAGACTGGCTCGCGTACGTACAGATCGAGAACCGCGACGCTCTGCAGGTGGTTCGCCGACTGTGCGATCAGCACGTCACCGACGCGCTCGCCTTCGGGCGCGACCGTGTTCGAGTCGCCGTCGGATTTCACCGAACCGACGACCACTGCCGTCAGCTCGGGAACCGCATCCGCGATCCTCTTTGCCTCCCCTCGTCCTACCGCGGCCAACGCGATAAGGATGTTGGCGCCCTCCGCTTTGGCTCGCTCGACGCCCTGCCGGATGTCGGCTTCGGGGTCCTGATGCGCCTCGCGGCTCGCCGCCTGACCGTAGCCGACGAAGCCCACTTTGAGCCGCCCATCAGCCATCACGCGAACGGCCTCCGATCCGAACGAGTCTCCCGCATCCGTGCGAGAGGCGACCAGGGGTACCGATCCTGCTTCGTCTGCAAGCGCCTTCAATCCGTCCCCCCCCTCGACCCAGTCGTTTACCCCGGGAGCGAAGGCCGCGAAATCGAGCCCGCGCAGAATACGGGCCATCGCATGGGCCTTCGCTCGATCTTGGTCGGACTTTTCCGGATCGAGCTTTGCGTCCATGAAAAATAGCGGCCCTGCCGACACGACCCGCTGCGCCACCACCTCCTGTCGCGCGCGCTTGACCCACGCACCAAAGTGATTGAGACCGCCCAGCTGATCGCGGGTGCATCCGCACGGTTCGATGGCTCCGGCCAGGTCCGAAACGAGGTAGAGTCGCAGAGTCGGGGCAACCCCCTGGGCCCCGCCCAAAGGCGAACGAACGTTCGACGGAGGGGACGAACGACAGCCTTCGCAAGCAGCGAGGCCGACGGCCAAGACGGGTATAACGAGCGCAAGGTGAGAAATAACGCGGACAGGCTGCGTCATTTGATGATCCGGGCGGCCTCCGCATAGATACACTCGTCGTCCGCATGTCGTCGGGCGAAAAGCCTTCGGGGCGTTCCGTTCCCCGACCGCTGTCGAGCGGTCCAGTCAAGTTCGGTCCATTCTGGCTCGACGCTCGCTTGGCCGTGGGCGGAACGGCCGAGGTGTACATGGCGCGGCCGATCGATCGCGCGGCTTACCCGCCCTCTCTGGTCATCAAAAGGCTTCTGCCGCAATTCGTGGGGGACCCGGAGGGGCGCACCATGTTCGAACGGGAGGCGGCCCTGCACGCGGCTGTACGCCACCGAAATGTGGTGCAGGTCTACGCATCCGGAGAAGTCGGTGACGAGCCATGGCTCGCCATGGAGCTCATCGACGGATGCGACCTCTTCCGCTTGCTGCGACGGCTTTCGAGTGACGGGCGTGCCCTCGCGCCCGGCCTCGCGACCTACATTGCCCGCGAACTCTTGAGCGCGCTTGAAAGCGTCCATACGGCTCGTGACGTCGGCGGTCAGCCCATGGGGATCATTCATCGCGACGTGACGCCGTCGAACGTCTACCTGTCGCAGGTCGGCCAAGTGAAGCTCGGCGACTTTGGAATTGCGCGATCGATGAGCCGGCCCACCGTCCGTGGCGCGGCCAGCGACATGCTCAAGGGTAAGTTCGCGTACCTTGCCCCCGAGCAAGTGGCCGGCGAGCCGTTCGATCATCGTGCCGACCTATTTGCGCTCGCAGCGGTGCTCAGCGAAACGATGCTCGGTCATCCGCTCTTCGGGGGTAGCGGCCAGCTGGCCGTCCTTCTAGCCATTCGGGATTGCCGAATCGACGCGCTGCGCCAGGCGAGCACCGCGATGCCCGATGGCCTCCTTGCCGTCCTCGAGCGCGCGCTCGCCCGAAGCCCGGAAGCGCGTTTTCCGACGGCCGCCGCCTTCTCGGAAGCGCTCACCCCGTTCGACGTCAATCCCCAAGCCGCGCGGGCCGAGCTCGGCGCGCTCGTTCGCTCCGTGCAAGCGACTCCCTCGGTCGAACAAATGCAAGCGGTCCGCGACAGCGCACGGATGCTCCGCGCCCCCCGAGCGTCGGCCGTCGCCGAGCCGCCGATGGACGCCCCTTCTGAGCGAACCACGGGCGAGTACACGGCGGTTTCCTCGTTCGTCACCACAGCAGGCGGGGGCCGGTTCGGTCCATGGCCATTTGCGCGGCTGGTCGAAGCCATCGCGACCGGTGTCGTCGGCCGTGGCGACCTGGTCGATTACACGGGAAGAGGCCTCCAACCAATCGAATCGATCGAAGACCTCGCGCGCTTCTTGCCTACCATGGGTGCCACCACGGACCGGGTCACAGGGGTCGGAGCGCCCGAGTTCGTCGACGAGGTGTCTACGACTGCCCTCGTCACGGTGCTTCTCCGGGTCGTGGAGCACGCAGCGACCGGAGTTCTCTTTGCCGAGGGACCCGCGGAATCGCGACGTCCGCTTCACTCGGACGCGGCAGCCGGCCGCAAGGAACTTTACTTCGTGGCGGGCAAGCTGCACCACGTCGCCTCAAACAACGCGAGCGAGCTTCTTGGCGAATACTTGGTGCGCCGAAAAATTCTCTCCCGGAGCGAGCTCGATTTCGCGTTGGCGGTCTTGCCTCGCTACGGTGGCAGAATGGGAGACACGCTCATCGGCTTGGGCCTCGTCGGATCGCTCGAGATGTTTCGCGCCATTCGAGAACAGGGCTGCGATCGGATCGTCGACCTGTTCCGATGGCCCACCGGTAGGCTGACATTTTACTCGGGCCAAACGGCGCCGCACGTCCAGTTCCCGCTGGACCTCGAGCTTCCGCCGCTGATCCTGGCCGGGATCGACGCCGCGTTCCCGGCCGAGGCTCCTCTCGCCGCCTGGCGTGATCGACTCGATGGCCTCGTCGTTCCGATGTCCGCACCTCCGCCGAACCTACGCACCGCCGCTTGGCCCGCGACCGCGAAGCGGTTGCTCGACTACGTCGACAAAGCAACCCCCGTGCGCGGAGTGCTTACCGCGGTTGCTCGCGACGGGACGACTACGGTAAATGACGCGCTTCGGGCGCTTGAACTCCTGATCGCCGCGCGTTTGCTTTCCTTTGAAAAACCGCCGCGTGCCCCTGGCTGAGCCTGCACTGCGCGGCATGCGCCGGCTGTTGCCGATTGCGTTGCTCATAGGAGAACCGTCGGCGCGCGCCGAACCGTACGCGCCATCCGCCGCGGCCCCGGCTCAACCGAACGCAACGAACGCGACCGCCGCAGAGTCGGTTTCCGCGCCGGCTGGGCCCGCGCAGTCGGGATTGCCGTCGCCGCCCCCCTCGCGGCCGGCATCCGAACAAGAAGTCCTGCAGCCGCGTCGCTACGAGTTGGCGGGCTTCCCGATCGTCGGCGGCACGAGCGACATCGGCGTTCAGTTCGGCGCTGCAGTCACCTTCACGCGGTTCTACGATCTCGACTTTCCTTATGCGTGGAACATCGACCTGTTGCTGTCGGGCAGTTTCAAGGACGAGGACGGTCGCGTCCGCTTGGAGCAACAGAGCCACGTTCTGCGCCTGGACGCACCGGATCTTTTCTCCGGAAAGGTGCGCCTGGACACGCGGGCAAGCTTCCAGCGAACCATCAACGCCGGCTTCTTCGGACTCGGCAACACATCGACTCCACTCACGTGCCCGGCTCCCTATTACTGCAACCAATACGTCCAGGAAGAGGGGCGCGTGCGCCTGATCGGGAGGGCGCAGACGGGCGTCGCCGGACTCGCCTTCGCATTCGGTGCCAACCTCAGGTACGAGTCTCCAACCGTCTATCCGAATTCGGTCCTCTCATCCGACATCGCAATCGGTTCACCGGGCCAGGTTCCCAGCGCGATTGGCGCGCAGCCGGCCCTGCTCGCCGGACTTTCGGCGGGGCTGATGGTCGATACTCGGGACAGCGAGTTCATCACTCAACGCGGCATTTTTTATCAGCTGGGCGTCGGCCCGACGGTCGGCTCCGCCGAACGCGTGGGTTACGGTGAAGCGTCCGCCGTGATCGCCCACTATGCTCCCTTGGGGGGACCGTTCACGTTCGCCAGCCGATTCGTGTCCTCATTCCAGTTCGGACGTGTCCCCTTTTACGATCTCGACCAAGGCGGAGTCTTCGAGCCGCAATATTTGTTCGGCGGCGAAACCGGTGTACGAGGCGTGCCGCAAGGGCGCTATGGTGGTCGGATCAAGGTGCTCTCGAATACGGAAGTGCGAAGCACGCCGATTCCCCGTTTTGAGCTATTCGGACAGCACCTTCGCATTGGTACGACCACCTTCTTCGACGCCGGCCGAGTCTGGTTGGACTACAAAACGATTTCACCCGCGGACGGCAACACCATCCGACTCAAGTACGGAGTCGGTGCCGGCGTCTTCCTTCAGTGGGGCGAGGCCGCAATCTTTCGCATCGAAGCCGCCTATTCGCCGGACGCCGTTGCCGAAAGTCCAAACTTGCCCATCGAAATCTATGTCTCCGATGGCCTCATGTTCTAATCGACTGCGCGGCGAGCGCGCCAGCGACGGGTCACCTTGCCAAAGCCGCGCCGCCGGAGAACGGCAGCAGCGACTTCAAATCCTGATCGTTGTACCGGAGCTGCAGCCCCAAGAAGTAATCGCGTTCTGCCGGATAAAACACATTGTCGACTCCGCCGAGTAGCCATAGATGTTTGATGAACTCGTACGCGACGAAAACGCGGTACCGAGGCTGCGGCTCGACGCTGAACCCGAAGAGATCGTTGACGATCTCGATGCGGTCCTGCAACAAGTGGATATCCAGCCCGACGCCACCGGTCGACTCCTTGATGCCGAATCGACCGGTGAACGGTCCGAGCCTCTTCGCAATCTGCAACGAAAATAGAAACGAATTGGTCGTGGTGGTGGTGATCGTCTGATAGTGCTGAGGTTTCTGAATGTCCGTCGTATCGACGTTCGTCTCCGTAATCGACGTGAGGCCGCGTGGATCGTTGATGAGCTCGATGTCGAAATACTTGTCTTCGGACGGCTGCAGTCGGAGCTCGACATAATTCTTGATCGTATTCGCGAGAAAGTTGTAGTCCGTCCGTAGGCCGACGATCGTTTGCACCCGCGTGAGCGTTTGTACGTAATCGTTGACCCCCTCTGCAACCCCTTGCACTTCGTTGATCAGCTGGTCGTCTTTGGTGAGTTTGCCCACGGTGCCCTCGCCACGGTCGATCCGACCGGTGACGCTGTCGATGTGCGAGAGCGCCCCTTCCAGACTCTTGCTCGCGCGATCCAGCCGTTCGAACGTATCCCGTAGCTCGCCTTTCTGCGCTTCCGGAGTCTGGCCGCCGGTCGCCAACAGCTGCCGGGCGTCCTGCGTGACAACGCGAACGTTTTCGAGAATCTGCGACAATTGCGGGTTTGCGTTCCGCGTGATCTCGTCCACGTTGCGCAGCGTGTCGTTCAGGTACTCCCGGTTCTCCCGGATCGCATGATTGATGGCGTCCGTGGCGTCGGCCAGATTTTGCAAGATGGTGCGAATGTTTTGTCCTCCTTGGTCCGTGCCGATCGACTTCGCGAGCTGCTGGGCCACCAAGCGAACGCTGTCGGCGATCTGCTTGACCTCGTCCATGATTTGTCCGGGCGTCGCCTCTTCGACGATGACGCGAATCTCGTCGCCGTCGCGGAGCTTGGCCCGGTCGGCCGTGCCCGGAGTGAGGACCACCAGAGACTCGCCGAGCAGCGAAGCGGCCTTCTTGCCGAGCGTGGCGTTCTCGTAGAGCGCCACGTCGCCGCGCACTTTCACGTCGAGCTGTGCCTCCCCGTTCACGAGGCGAATCGCATCGAGCGTTCCGACCGGAATGCCCGCGATCGAGACGCGCGACCGGCTTGCCAATCCCGTCGCATCGTGGATGAACGCGTGCACCACGTAACCACCGCCACCGCCCGCCTCGGGGCTGATGAATCGGTAAATTCCGTAGCTTGCGGCTCCCGTCAAGACGACGAAGAGTCCAACCTTGGCCGCCTGCGTGCCCTTCGCCATCTGCTCGACGGCGGCTACCGTACCAGTGAGCTGGCCCCGTGAGGAGCTTGTCGCTCGCCGCAGTACACCACGGCCCTCACGGCTCTTCGTAAATGGGCTCGGACTCGGTGCCTTCGACCGGGACCGCCCCGGCCGCACTCGCTGAGGGGAGGGGAATGCCGTCGAGCTCTGCGTCGAGCTCGCCTCGCAGCCTATCGAAGTCGTCGCGCAGGGCGTGCGGGACGGTGCGCACTCCGTCGAGCCGAAGCGTCATTGGATCGACGAAGACCCCGTTGCGCTTGATCCCGAAGTGCAAATGCGGCCCGGTAACCCGGCCGGTCTGGCCCACGTACCCAATCAGCTGCCGTTGCTCGACGTGCTCGCCAACGTGCAAGCCGGCCGCATAGCGGGAAAGATGGCAGTAGACACTCGCGATCCCGCCCGTATGCGAAATTTCGACCTTGTTTCCGCAGGGCCCGTCGTTGCCCACGCTCGTCACCACGCCCGCCGCCGTGGCGTAGACCGGTGCGCCCACCGGCGCGGCGAAATCAACCCCGTTGTGAGGCATCAAGACGTGAAGCACCGGGTGCATGCGGTGGGGATTGAAGCGCGACGCGATCCTGGCGAGCGGCACGGGGGCGCGAAAGCCGCCGTGAACTGGCTGTCGACCCTTTGCGTCGTACCATCCGCGACGTTTCCGCGAGTCGTTGGTCGAGTCTCCGTCACCAATCGCGTAGACCCGAACCGCCGGCGCATTTGCGCTTGCCGGAAAGTACTCGACGGCGTCGAGCGAAATCCAACGAACCAAGGTGCCCTCGACCTGCTCCTGGGTGCCGACGATCCGAAGGCGCGAGCCCGGCCGAATGTCCGAAAGCTCGGCGTGACCGTCGAGCGCGTCGTCGAGCATCGAAACCATGTCGTCGACCGGCGTCAGACCCGCTTCCGTCAGCGACGTACGCAGATCCGCGCCGACCAGGACGGCTCGGCCGACACGAACGCGTGACGTCTGCAGATCGAGGCGTCGCGCTTCGAGAGTCGTCGTACCGTCGGACTCCACTTCCTCGCGAGCCTGCCATACGTCGGAAGCCGTGCTTGCGAGTTCGAATGCGACGACGCGACCGGTGGCCTTCTCGATCGCCAGGGTCACGGTGTCCTTCGGACTCAAGCGATCGATAGTACGTGCGGCAGCGAGCGATTGCGTGACGCGCTGAGCTTCGTTGGACGACAGCTTGGCGGCAGCGAGAACGGCGAGCAGCGGCCGGTGGCCGACCACGTCTTCTACGACACGAACGCCCGAGGCTTCCGAGAGTTGCGTGACGCGCCACACGGCCGCGTGGAACTGCGGCGCCGGGGCCTCGGCACTTGGTGTCCGGTCCTTCGTTGCGCCGCCAACCACCGTCTCCGACGCAGCGACCGTCGCAGCGAGCGACGCCGCACTCACGGCAGGCGCGTTGGCCGCCCCCGATCCCCGCAAGGCGATCGGCGCGCCGAGAAACGCGCCGAGGACCGCGGCGGCTCCACCCGCTATCGCCAGTGCCATCCGCCCACCGAATCGAAAGCCCCACTTTCGCGGCAGACCGCCTTTTTCCGCTCCAGGGGAAGAGCGGGCGATCGTCGCGGCGTGCGGAGTCTCGACTTCAAGAGAAGCGCTGTCCACGGGCTCCGTGGCAACTGCGCGTTCCCCCTCGTCCGGCGCACACTCGCTCGGCGTCTTGGGCTCGGAACCCTGCACTTGACATTAGGCCTTAGCGGCAGACGCGTGCGGGCGCAAACAGAATTGACTCGGGGCCCGCACCGACCCCCTCCGTATCGACGCACGGACGGTTACACCTTCCAGCGCGTGACGCATTCGTCGTACTCTCCCGGAGCGGCCTTTATCGAGCCGGCAGTGGCCACGGGGCACGCCAGGTCGAACTCCACGGGACCCGCAAGGGGCGCACCACGGACGAGCAAACAAAGCAACGACTGCTGCTGGGCCGCGAACACTACCAAAAAAGGGAGTTCGACAGGGCTGAGCCGCTGCTCCGACAGGTTCTCGAGAAGAGCGATCGACTCGCCGACGTGCATGACATGCTCGGAGTCATTTGCCACGGTCACGGCAATTTCGTGCAGGCAGAACACCACTTCGAGCGAGCGCTCGCGATCAACCCCAGTTATACGGAGGCCGCGCTCAACCTCGCCGTGACCTACAACGATCGGGGGAAATACGACGCCGCACGACAGACCTACGCCCGGATCCGCGGGATGGCGAGCGGCAGTGCGCATGTGCTGGATCCGTTCGCTCGCGGCAAGATCGCAAACATGCACGCCGAAGTCGCCCAAGCGTACGCTGACGCGGGTCTCCTTCACGACGCAATTACCGAGTATGAACGGGCGGTTCGCCTTTGCCCACAGTTCGCTGATTTGCGAACCAAACTTGGCACCCTGCTGCGCGAGACGAACGACCTCGGGCGCTCCCGAGAACAATACGAGGCGGCCGTTGAAGCGCGCCCGAACTACGCTGCAGCGCGCATCCAGCTGGGCGTCACGCTCCTCGCGCTCGGAGAGACCGATGCGGCGGCCGAGCAATGGCGAAGGGTTCTCGAGCTCGATCCGGACAACGTCCCGGCACGCATGTACCTGCGCGTCTGCGGATCAAGTGGACACGAGTGACCGCATCGAACGCGAATCGTGGGGCGCGGCCCACTCACCGTGCGCGTCGAACACACGCTCGAAGTGCGGCAGCGTCGATCGCGCAATCGACTCCATGGCCGGCGGGCGGATGCCCGACGCTACGACTGAGGTCACCCCGTACTGCGCGATGCCACATGGGACGATCCAGCGATAGGCCCTCAGATCGGTCGACACGTTGTAGGCAAAGCCATGCATCGTTACCCAACGCGAGATCCGCACACCAATGGCTCCTATCTTCGCAGCGACCTTCGCCCCACCGGGCAATCGCGGATCGCCGGCCCATCTCGTGGGACGGTCCGCATCGACCCAAACGCCCACGAGCTTCGGGTCGCCTTCGAGGAAGCTGGCCTCGATGCCCATGTCCTGAGAGATGCCTATCATCACGTGGGCCAGGTCTCGCACGTAACGACGTACGTCACATCGATTCGGCCGCAAGTCGAAAATGGGGTACGCAACCAGTTGGCCGGGCCCATGGTAGGTGACGTCTCCTCCCCTCCCGGTCTCGTGGACCTCGATGCCCTGGTTGGCAAGCTCCGCGCGGGAGACGAGAATGTTGTGCGCACGGACTGTTCGACCCAACGTGATGACGGGGTCGTGCTCGAGCAGAAGCACTGTATCTCCAACCGCCCCGGCGATGCGCGCCCTCGTTCACGAACGGAAGTAATTCGGAGCCTCTTCGGTGATGATCACGTCATGCACATGACTCTCACGTAGTCCCTGAGACGTGATCCGGACGAAGCGCGCTCGGGTCCGCAAATCGTGGAGGTTTCTGCTTCCCGTGTATCCCATACCGCTCCTCAGACCACCGATGAGTTGGTGGAGTATGGAGGCCAGCGATCCCCGGTGGGGCACCCGACCTTCGATGCCCTCGGGCACCAGTTTTTCGTCCGCCGTTCCACCCTGTGCGTAACGGTCTCGGCTCCCCTTTTTCATGGCCCCGAGACTGCCCATGCCTCGATACACTTTGTAGCTTCGGCCTTGGTACAAGACGAGATCTCCAGGCGACTCGTCCGTTCCCGCAAACAGCGATCCAATCATGACTGTGTTGGCGCCGGCGGCGATCGCCTTCGTGACGTCGCCCGAATGCTTCACACCACCGTCAGCGATAATGGGGACGCCGTGCCGATCACCGATGCGGGCGCAATCCCCGATTGCGCTGATCTGCGGGATCCCGACCCCTGCAACGACGCGTGTCGTGCAAATGCTCCCGGGACCGATCCCTACCTTGACGGCGTCGGCACCCGCATCGACCAAGGCCTCGGTCGCTTCCGGCGTCGCCACATTGCCCGCGATCACGCGGACGCCCGGGAATTCTCTTTTCGTGGCTCGAACCGCATCCAAAACACCTTGATGGTGCCCGTGCGCCGTGTCGATGGCAATCACGTCGACCCCAGCAGCCACGAGCGCGGCCGTTCGTTCGACACGATCGGCTCCGGGGCCGATTGCGGCACCGACGCGCAGGCGTCGCTGTTCGTCTTTAACCGCCACCGGATACTTGTCGGCGTGCAGGATGTCTTTGATCGTGATGAGGCCGACCAGTTTGCCTTCTCCATCAACCACGAGCAGCTTTTCGATTCGGTGCTTGTGAAGCAGCCGCTTGGCTTCGTCGACACTCACGCCGGGAGGAACGGTTACGAGTTCCTTGGTCATCAGAGCCCGGACCGGTTGTTCGAGGTTCTGCTCGAAGCGGATGTCGCGTGCGGTCAAGATGCCCACCGGGCGCTCGCCCTCGACGACCGGCACACCGCTGATGTCGTGCTCGCGCATGACCTCGAGAGCTTCCCGCAGCAACTGGGCAGGGCGAACCGTGACCGGCCCTAAAATCATGCCGCTCTCGGCACGCTTGACGCGTTCCACTTCGCGGGCTTGGCCTTCGATCGACATGTTCTTGTGAATGACCCCCATGCCCCCCTGCCGCGCCATGGTGATAGCCGTGCGACTCTCGGTCACAGAGTCCATCGCGGCCGATAGCAGCGGAATGTTCAGGTCGAGCCCCCGGCACAAGCGAGTCCTCACGTCGACGTCCTTCGGCAGCACCTCGCTGTACGCAGGAGCGAGCAAGACATCGTCGAACGTCAGGCACTCGCGGAGCTTGTCGTCGAGCATGCCCGCTATATAGCGCGTCAAATGCTCGGTGCGAGCTTCAGTCGGGAACCCGCTTGCCCTTCGAGCGAAGGTCGTCCCGGAACTCTTCGATTCGTGACATAAACAAGTGTACGACTTCGGGGTCGAACTGGGTGCGGCTGCAACGCTCGATTTCACCGACGGCCACCTCGTGTGGCAAGGCCCGGCGATAGGCTCGATCGCTCGTCATCGCATCGTACGTGTCGGCGACGGCGATGATGCGCGCCATGAGCGGAACGTCGTTTCCTTTCAAGCCGAGCGGATACCCCCGTCCGTCCCACCGTTCGTGATGCAAGTGCACACCCGGGATCAGCGGATGCAAGAATCGGATCGGATCCAGGATGTCTCGTCCGTACGCCGGGTGGCGCTTGAAGACCTCATACTCGTCTTGCGTGAGCTTGCCCGGCTTGTTGAGGTTCATGACGCAGCCGATCTTGCCGATGTCGTGCATGAGCGCGCTCTGACGCACGATCTCGATGGTATCCGCGGAGAGCCCGAGGCGGACAGCCAGATACGTCGCGTAGGTTGCGACACGCTCCGAATGACCGGCGGTGTAGCGATCCATCTTGTCGATGGCCCGAGCGAGTCCCTCAATGGTTTGTTGAAACGTCGCGCGAAGGTCCTCGTACAATCGCGCGTTCTCTATCGCCGCCGCCGCGCGCGACCCCACGATGGATAGGAGTTTGCGGTGACCTTCGTTGAAGCGCTTCTGCTTCGTGAAGCTCGCCACGCAAATCCAGCCGAGCAGCCGTGTCTTCATGCGCAGCGGGACCGACACGAGCGACACGAGCGGCACCGCGGACGGACTGCCGAAGAAGCGGTTTCCCCTGGCCCCCTGCTCGAGCAGAGTCGAATGCGCCGCGTAATGACTTACGAACGCTTCGGGAACGAGCGCCCCGTAGGCCACGCTCCCGTGGCCCTCGGCACGTGATTCGGGCAACACCCCCGGCCCAACCGGGTGCGCGACCGGCTGTGTCATCGAGTCAACCGGGCGCGCTTGAACGAGCCTTTGGCGCTCGAAGTAACCCCCTTCTCCGTTATCGAGCCACGTGGACACGAGATCGCCCTTCAGCTCCTGAAGGGCCGTATCGCCGATGGTCGCGAGAACCTCTTCGAGCGAGAGGCTGGCCGCGATCGCCTCGCTGACCTTATAGAGTGAGACGGCCTCGCGAAGCCTTAAGTTTTCCGCCGCAAGGCGCTGCTTGTCGAGGCCCCGCTGCACCACACGGATGACCTCCTCGACTTTGAACGGTTTTAGAATGTAATCGTAAGCGCCCCGCTTCATCGCGTCGATCGCGGTTTCGACCGTACCGAAGCCGGTCATGATGACGGTGAGGGCGCTTGGTGCCGCGGTGCCGATCGCATCCAAGAGCTCGATGCCGCCCATGCGCGGCATTTTCAGGTCGCTTATGATGAGATCGTAGTGCGCGTTGCTGAGCTCCGTCAGCGCGGCAGCGCCGTCTTCGGCGGTTCGGACGATGTACCCTTCCATACCGAGAAAGTCGGCCAGGATGTCCCGGATGAATTTCTCGTCGTCGACGATGAGGACTCGGGGGCGCTCGTCGTGGGCAGACATCGACATCGGCAACGATGGGGCTCGACTGTAACAGATTCGACCGGCTCCCAAGGCGCTTTGTCCCGTATGTTTTGCCCGGAGCCGCTTGCGCGTGGGGCGGGCCCGTGAAACGGTTCGCAACGCGACATGGCGGCCGGCAGAAACGTGGAGACTCTCGGCGCACAGGCCGAGCGGCTCGGCGCCCGAGGCGAGCGAATGGGAGCCCTCGCCCACCTGCGTCGCGTCCTGATCGTCATTGCGGGGTACGCCGCAGTCGGCATTTTTGCGGTCGCGGCGTCCGTGCTGCTGGGCCGCGATCCGATGGCGTGCGACGGCTGGATCGGAGCGCACCATACCGCCTCGCTTCTCTTGAGCCTCGGGCTCGGAGTGCCCCTTGGAGCCATCACCATCGTGTCGACGCGCATTGTCGTCCGCCGCTCGCCTTGGGCTCACGCACTCCACGAGGCGCTACGGCCGGCGGTGCGCAGCGCCGACGACGTGACGGTTTTCGCCGTTGCGGCGGCCAGCTCGGCTGGCGAAGAGCTTCTCTTTCGAGGTCTTCTCGTGCCCATCGTCGGGGTGTTCGCTTCGTCGATCCTGTTTGGCGCAGTGCACCAAATTCGCGGGCCTGCGCGATGGCCATGGATGGCCTGGGCCACGCTCATGGGCTTTCTTTTTGCAGCCGTATTTGCTTCGACCGGCAGCCTTGCTGGACCCCTCGTAGCGCACGCTGCAATCAACCACGCGAACCTTCGCTTCTTGCGCGACAACGGCCGGATCCCGCGGAGGCGCTCCTTGGGTGGGCTGCTCCGCCGGCCCTAACCTTTAGGGTGGCTCGACACTGCCATCCAACCGACGCGATACGGCGCTGGCGGAGGGCTAGGGCGTGCGTCAACCGCGTCCTGGGCTTCGCCGGACGTTTGAGCGAGCTCGCACGGCCATCAACCGTCTGGGCATTTCATCGGACGTGTACGCCCGCGCTGGTCTGCATCACCGCATCCCCAGAACGCGAAGGTAGGCGGCACGAACTTCGCGCGTCACCATCCCGTAACGTTCCAGCAGCAGCTGGTCTGCCCGCGCACGCGGGCCGTCACGCATTCCCATGCGCCTCGCGAGCGTCACGAGACCGGGCGCGCCCTCCTCGAGCAGACTGACGCTAACCCCGTGCGAAATGCGCAGACGCTGTTCGAGTCTTCGCAGAAACAGCCACGCGTCGCGAAGCGTTTCCGCCAAAGGCGCTTCGATGTACGCGCACGTCTCGAGAGCGGACAGCGCAACTTCGGTCTCCGTAGCGCGCACCCGCGGATCCAAGCCGTAGCGCATCTGAAGCCACTGCGTCGCAAACTCGATGTCGACGAGCCCGCCGCGACCGACCTTCAAGTCGTATCGGGCGGGCGAACGATCGAGCCGCTCGTGACCCAGCTCGCGCTCCATTCGACCTCGCAAGTACTGCAGGCGCTGTGGGTCCGGTGCGCCGCGCTCGAACGCAGCGCGATGAGCGATCTCGATGACCCGTGCACCCAGCTCCGGGTCACCTGCGCACGCGCGAGCCTTCACAAGCGCCTGGCGCTCCCAGCTTTCGGCGCGTTCGTCCTGATATCGTCCGAAGCCGTCGAGCGAGACCACGAGTAGGCCCTGGTTGCCCGACGGACGAAGTCGCGTATCGAGAGAGTAGCCGACGCCCTCGCGATGCGGGGTCTCCATCAAGCGAAGCACGCGTTGGGCGACGCGGGCGAATCGCTCCGGAGCCGCCTCGTCGATCGCTTCGTACACGAAGAAAATATCAAGGTCCGATCCGTACCCGATCTCGCGCCCACCGAACGTCCCCAGAGCCACGACAGCCAGACCGCGTGCGCCTCCGTCCTTGCCCGCTTGCCCGAACGCCGCCGTGCCGCTTGTCTCGCGCAATGCGAAGTTCACAGCGTGGGAGAGGATGGCGTCGGCCAGTGCCGTCAGGGCACGCGTGACGTCGACCGTTCCCAGCTCACCCGCCAGGTCGGCAAGGCCGACCTCGAAGGTTACGCGCCGCTTCGCGCGCCGAATTGCGCCAACGAACGCATCCACGTCGCGGGCATCATCCGGTGAAAGCGCGGCCACTTCCTCGTCGACCTGAACGCGTGGAACGTCGGCCGATGGCGCGCCGCGCGCATACAATACGCGGTCAACGAGATCGGGATGACTCACGATCGACTCCCCGAGAAAGGCGCTGGCCCCCAAAAGCGAGCAAAGTGCGCGCACGAGCCGGGGATCGTCGGCCAGAGCGCGTACGTAGGCACCGGGCGTTGCAAGACGAGCGAAAAATGCCGACAGAAGACGCGACGCCTGCTCCGGGTCGGCGGCATCCGCGAGGGCGTCGATAAGCCGGGCCGAAAAAGGGGGATCTCGGTCGCGTGTGGTCGCGGCTAGCGGACTGTCCGGCCTGCGCGCGAGAGCCAGCAGATGTCGTGGCAAGTCGACGCCGGCAGCGCCGAAGCGCCCCGATGCGGCCCGGGCGACAGCTCCCTCGTCGTGCGAATCGAGAGCCGTCCATAGCCCCGCGAGTGAAGGGTCTTCGCGCGACGCCCCCGAAGGCCCCAGCGATGCGAAACGCGCCGAGACACGCGCGCGAACCGCGTCGAGCTCACGCACGAGCCGCTCCGATCCGTCGTACCCGAGCGATCGCGCGATGCGCTCGCGCATCTGTTGCTCCCGGGGCAGGGTGTGGGTCTGCTGCCCGGTCGCAAACTGGATGCGGTGCTCGAGTCGCCGCAAAAAGAGGTACGCGTCGGCGAGCTCCTGTTCTTCGCGCTCGGTCACGAACCCGCCTGCCCGCAGACGCCGCAGAGCTTCTACTGTGTTGCGGCATTGCACGCGCGGCTCACGCCCACCCCAGACGAGCTGCAAGCCCTGCGCGAAGAACTCGACCTCGCGGATGCCACCGGGGCCGATCTTCAAGTCGTCGCGTGCCAGCGCCCCGGCGTCGGTGCGCGCCCGGGCGAGCATCGCGGCCATGTCGTCGATGACGCGCGGATCGACCGCACGACGCCATACGAACGGGGCCAAGGCTGCAAGGAGAGAGTCGCCGAACCGGAGATCCCCGGCAACCGGCCTCGCGCGCACGAGTGCCGCCCGTTCCCAAGCTCGACCCCACGTTTCATAGTAACGCTCGGCAGCAGCAAGTGCGTTGACCAGCGGTCCTCGCGTCCCCTCGGGCCGCAAGCGCAGGTCGACCCTCCAAGCCACACCGTCCTCGGTTGCGTCGTCAATCGTTGCAATGAACCGCTGTGCCACTCGAGTGAAGTGCTCGTGCAGCGTGTGCGCCGGGGCGCTCGCCAACGAGGGGGGGCGCACGACGCCGTCGTCCGTCTCGTAAAAGAGCATGAGGTCGACATCGCTTCCCGCGTTGAGCTCCCGCCCGCCGAGCTTGCCCATTCCGATGACGACGAATGCACACGGGGATCCATTTGCCGTGAACGGTTCGCCGAACCGAGCCTGGGCCCACGTGACAGCCTCTGTGAGCGCGACTTCGCAGGAGACGTCCGCCAGATCCGAGAGCTCTCTGGCCGTTACGTCGACGTCTTGTCCTGGATGCGCAAGGACCTCTCGCACCGCGATGCGTAGCTTCTCCCGAGCGACGAAGCGACGCAGTCCGCGCTGGACGCGCAGCCTATCGGTGACGTCGCCGACAGCGGTCGCAGCGAGGCGACGGTACGTTCGCAAATCGCGCGCCTGCCGAGTCCCGCGGGCGACGGCGACGAGGTCTTCGGGATGCGCGTCGAGCTCCGCGGCGAGGCCGGGGTACGCGCAGGCGACCAGGGCCCCCAGTTCGATTACGTCGTCGCGAGGTCGCTCCCCGAACGCGTGGAGCCGCGACGCCATGAGCGCCCGCGCCGCCTCGGCATCGTGTGGAGCGACGTCGACGGCGCGCATCCGGCGGAGACTACGCCCGCGACTGCGGGCCGTTAAGGCGGGAGCACTCGACGACAGGGCCCTGGCGCGAATGCGGGTGGCCGCAGTTCGCGAAGGCCCCGTCGCCGCGATTTGGGGGCGGCGTCATCGCCGCCATGTCGACCCCCAAAGCGGAAACATCATGATGGCCGCCCAATCGAAGAGGGCGTGTGCCAGGATGCCCGGCGCGAGCCGCCCGAAGGAGCGCGCCATGCCTCCCCACAGGAGGCCCCCGCCCAGCGCCGCCAAGAAGATCACGGGGTTCGGTCCTGCGCTGGAGCCCAACGCAACTGCGGTCGGAACGCACGCGGCAGCATAAAGCCCAGCCGCCCACAGCCACGCCAGGCGTGAACCAAAGCGGTCGGCAAGCAGCTGCGTGATCATCCCCCGCCACAAGACTTCCTCGGCCGCCGACGCCACGATGAGCGCCGTGGCGACAGCACCCGCATGGGCCCGTAGCTCGCGTGGATCGCCGATCTGCCCGTACAGCGACACGAGCCAAATCTCGCGCGTCGAGCCGACCGGAGCGGCGGCCCGAGCAAACCCCCACGCGATGGCAAACAGGAGGAGAGCGCCGAGCAGCCCGCACGTGAAATCACCCCAGCGCGGGGTCATCCACCCGCGCAAAAGCCCCTGCCGCTCTGCCCATGCGGCGGCGATCGTGGCCAACACGACCGTGGGGCCTTCCGCGAGGAGCCAGAACGCCGTTCTCGCCGCTCGCTCGGGTGAAAACGCCAGATACGAAGCCGCGCTGCTCACGACAAAGACGACTGCAACGAAGACGGCCCCAGCACAACGCATCGCGAGAGTCATCACGTAATCGAAACGTGGCGCCGGTGCGAGCCACGTTGGACGAGCGGTCCTCTCCACCCGTCGCCCATGCGCCGCCGGCATGGGCGGCTGATCGAATTCTGATAGGCTCGATCGATGGCCCGCATCGTTGCCACAGCGTCTGGGATTGCGCGCTCGTTGGGCTTGCTCGTGGTCCTCGCGATTGCCGGCGCGGGTGCTTTGTTCTTGGGGTGCAACGCAACGACCCGGGTCGATGCCGGTCATGTCGGCATCCGCGTCAAGCTCGCAGGAAGCGACCGGGGTGTGCAAGACATGCCCGTCGTGACGGGATGGGTCTTCTTCAACCCTCTCACCGAGCAGATCGTCCTGTTCCCGACGAGCGTGCAAAATGTAGTCTGGTCGCAATCCGCACACGAAGGCAAACCCTTCGACGAGTCCATCACGTTCAGCTCGAACGAGGGCGTCAACATCAGTGCTGACATCGGCCTATCGTTTCACATCGAGCCGGGCCTGGCTCCGAGGCTCTACAACCGATTCCGGCTCAACGATCTGGCCGTGCTCGCGGACGGCTACATGCGCAACACGGTGCGCGAAGCGTTCAACGACGTGGCGTCGCGACTGCCGGTCCAGGAAATCTACGGCGGCGGGAAGAGTAAAATGCTCCACGACGTGACGCAGAAATGCCGCGACGTCTTCAGCAAAGACGGCATCGTCATCGACCAGCTGACAATCAACGGAGCCCTTCGCCTACCCCAAAACGTCATGGACGCAATCAACCGAGCTATGGAGGCGACCCAGAACGCGATTCAGAGTCGCAACCGTGTCGCTCAAGTCGAGGCGGAAGCGCAGCAAGCGATCACCCAAGCGCACGGGCAAGCCGAGGCCGCACGACAGAAGGCCGAGGGTGAGGCCGACGGGCTGCTGATCCGTGCGAGGTCCGAGGCCAAAGCCAACGAAATCATCCGCTTGTCGATGACGCCGGCCGTTCTTCAGTACCGAGCGCTCGAGCACTGGGATGGCAGGCTTCCCCTCTACAGCGCGGGGCAATTGCCCTTGCTGACGTTCGACGCCGCAAAGCTTGGCGCGCTCGGCAACGAAGGAGCGCGACAAAAGGCGCTTCAGCAGCTGCTCGAAGAGACCGATGCGAACAAGGCCCCGAAGACGGCGCCCGAACCTCCGCCGCCGGCCACGACGCCACCGAACTGAATGAAAGCGAAGTTTGACGTTCCCGTCGAATCGGGGTAGGTATGTCGCGACGCGTAGCGCGCGGCTCGCACCAGGTTGGCAGGGTCGGCGCAGGCGCGGAGGAGTCTTTTTTCAAGAGCGCCCGGAACGGTCATAGCGGCCGCTCCAGCGGCGCCCCGAACAGGGGGCCCCGGCAAAGGGGACGAACGAAAGCCGAACATGACGTTCATCGAAGCTGCTGCGGAGGTTCTCCGCCAAGCGGGCAAACCGCTTCACTACAAAGAAATCACCGAGCTTGCCATCGCAAGCAACCTTCTCTCTCACGTAGGCAAGACGCCCGAGGTCACGATGAGTCATCGCCTGACGGCGGCGGTGAAGAAGGACGACAAGGACGTCCCCATCGTAAAAGTCAAGCCGGGGATCTTCGCGCTCCGCGAATGGGAAGAGCCGAAGGCCAAAAAAAGAGGAGCGGCCCTGGCGGCGGACGGTGAAGGCGGCGCTTCAGAGGAAGTTGGCCAGGAAAACGGCGCACTCGACGTCAACGCTCTCGAGATTGAGGCCGCGTTGCGCGGCGCGGAGCAGAGCCGCGAAACCGCCACCGAATCCGACCTCGAGGACGAGGGCTCAGACAGTGACCGCGCAACGCCCGTCTCGGGTGAAGAGGCTCTTCGAGCCGACCTCGCCGCTCGAGGTGCCGAGCTATTCGACGACGAAGACGACGACGACCAGCCGATTCTTGCGCCATTGTCTCAACCGGAGACCACGACTCCGCAGGGCGAGGGAGGACGACGGCGAAGACGACGGCGCCGCCGGGGTCGAGGCGGCAACAGCCAGGTAGAGACCGCTTCTGGCTTCGCTCCGAACACCTCCGCCGACAAATCGTCTCCATCGCGGGTGGAAGTCACGCTCAGTCAGGCTCCGGCGGCAGCCCCTACCGAGGGGGACGACGGCATCGAGGCTCGCGAACAGGGGGTGGCCGCCCGACCGGTCGTTCGCGATCGGCAGCAGATTATGGCCGGCGGACAGCCGACGGGCATCGACGTTCCGTTGGGGGAGGGCGAAGAGCTTGCGGGGCGCGAACTCGCCGACGCGGTCGCACTCGTTCTGGCCTCGTTCGATCGCAACAGCGGGCCGGCACCGGTTCGCGCGGTCGCCGACGCTCTGCTGCGCCGGGGGCGGCTGCAGGGCGACCCGATTTTGGGAGCGGCTCAGGTTGGCGCGACGGTCCGGGCCGACAACATTCGTCGTCATGCCAATGGACAGCGGATTCGCTTTCGGTTGGCCAGCAATGCACGGGTCGGCTTAACGGACTGGTCACTCGGGGGCGAGTTGCCTCGCCTCGAACAGGAAGTTCTAGGCGCCGTCGAGCGCTACCGAGAGGCCTCGCGTCGAGCGTTGCTCCGCCGTATCCAAGAGTTGCCGGGCCATGCTCTGATCGAGCTCGTTCTGGTCGCGCTCGAACGGGTCGGAATGATGAATCTGAGGACCGTTCGGCGCTCCGGATCGCCCGGCGGCGAGGCGCACTTTTCGGCCCTGCACAAGACGGGTGGCGATGTCATTCCCACCGCACTCGTGGTTCGAAAAGACGGGCGCGAGATCGGGCGAGAACGCGTCACGGATCTGCGAGGTGCTCTGCATCATTATGGACCTGCAACAACCGGATGGCTGATCACGACCGGACAGGTCCTGTCCGGTGCGCGCGAGGAGGCCGCGGCCGCGGGTGCGGCTCCGGTGACGCTCTACGACGGCATCGGCTTGTGCAAGCTACTCGAGGAGATCGATGTCGGCGTGGTGAAGACGCGCTTCGCTGTCGCGATCCCGGATCTCGAATTGCTCGAGACACTCCGCGGCTGAGAGATGCCCTGGGTCGGCACGTGGATCGGGCTGCTCGCGGCAACTTCGATGGCGGCAGCGCCGCCGACCGTGGCTCGGAAGGGAGGGCCGTTGGCGACGGCCGTGCGGAACGCGAGGAGTCCGAGATCCCCTCCCACGCACCCGCCCCCGGACCCCAACGTCAAGCTCGCGCTTGATGCACCGACGACTCGCGATCGCTGGAGCGTTCGCGTTACGAACGACGGCGACGTTCCAGTCCGAATCGTGGCCGACGCCCGGTTGCTCACGCTCGATGTCACGCCGAGAAGCGCACGGCAATCGGTGCACTGCGAACTTCCCACGACGATGCGTCCGGAGGATCCACTCGAACGCGCCATGGTGCTTCCACCGAAGCGCACGTTCGTCGAAACGTTCGAGCCACGCCTGTATTGTTTTGGGCGGGTAGGCTTCGATGCGCTCGCGTCCGGCGCCATCGTGGTCGGGCACTTGGGCTCGAGCGGACCCGGAACCGGGTTCTCGGAAGTCACGCCAATCGACGGCATCGAGCCCGAGATCGCGTCGATCCGCATGCTGGACGCCCCGCCCATAGCGCTGCCCGACGAGCGTTCGATTCCGCGGTCGATCCCGAGACCGGCAGGCGACGATCCGCTGGGAACGCCCAAACTCCGGCTCGAATCATCCGACGCTATCGACGCCGCGTCGCCCGAGGACGTCGAGATCCCGATCACTCTCCACAATGAGGGCACGATCGCCGTCACCCTCCGTTTTCGTCCAGAGATGCTCGGGTTCGAAGTGGCCGCACCTACGGCGGACCATCGCTGCACGTGGCCCACGCTGCCCTCGGCGCCCCTTCGAGAGCTCTTCACAACGATTGCACCGCACTCCGCCGCGCATCTCACGGTCGTGCTCGGTGCGTATTGCGCCGACCACACCCTCGACCGCAGCGGGCTCCTCCTGGTGCGCGCATGGTTGGACACGCGCGGAGCGGGCGGGGCGAGTCTGGGACTTCGCACCTTCGAGGGACGGTTGATGGGCACATCGCCGACCGTCGTTCGACTGCAGCGCGGCATCGCGCCTCAGCCGCTCGTACGGCCGCGCTTGCAGAGCTACTGAAGCAGAAATGGCACGTCAGAAGCCCGCTTCCCATTTTTCGGACGTTGCCAGCGGTCCTTGCGGGGCGCGCAGCAGCGCGTATCTTCGTGCAGCCTGGCGTGGTTGGAAGAACCGAGCGCTCCGATGCCCCATTACGAGTACCCCATTTTGACGCACGATCTCGACGTCTCGGGCAAGCAATTTCGCTTCCCGGTCCGAGCGGCTTGGCTGCGCGGCGCATTGGAGGGGACGGACGTCCGCCCTGCCGATCGCGACGGCGATCTCGACGTGCGGCTCTCGAGGAGCGGGCGCGACGTGGTTGTACGCGGCGTCCTTCGAGCCGAGCTGATGGTGCCGTGTGCGCGGTGTCTTGAACCGGCACGCATCACGGTTGAGGACGAGGTCACGGCTCTCGCCGTCGAGACGCCCGCGCACGGCGCCCCACATGCCGAGGAGCTCGAATTGGCCATCGCGGACGCCGATACGATCCCGTTCGATGGTGAGATCGTCGTGCTCGATGACCTCGTCCGCGACCAGCTGCTCCTTGGCCTTCCGATGATCCCCTTGTGTTCCGAGGCGTGCGCGGGTATCAGCCACGGGGCCGGAAGCGGCCTGCCTGACGAGGCCCTGGACCCAAGGCTGCGGCCCCTGATGAGACTGAAGAAGACGTAGAAGGAGAACTTTCGTGGCCGTCCCCAAGCGACGCAAGAGCCGTTCAAAACGAAACATGCGACGTGCGCAACATGACAAGGTCGCGGCGCCGAACCTGGTTGCCTGCCCGAATTGTGGAGAACCCGTCGCGTCGCACCGTGCCTGCGCTTCCTGCGGCCACTACAAGGGGCGTTCCGTCAAACCCGGAACGGCATCGACCGAATAGAGGCTCGCAAACCGTCGAGGCCCGTGGTTCGGGCGGCCTTCGAGCCCGAGGTCGCCGCAATTCCCGAGGGCAAGCGGGCGCCGGAGAAGGCGTGGTTGGATGAATTATGAGCATCGCATGGCTTTTCCCGGGCCAAGGCTCGCAGTTTGTGGGCATGTGCAAGGACGTCGTAAAGTCTTCTACGGCGGCACACGCGATTTTGGAGCGTGCCAACCATGCACTGGGCGAATCCCTCTCCGAGTTGATTCTGGAAGGCCCGGACGATCGACTGACTCTGACCGTCAATGCCCAGCCTGCTCTCGTGGCCACCAGCTGCGCGGTCCTCGAGGCCATTCGCGAACGCCTGCCAGGCTTGCCTCTACCCGCATTCGCCGCGGGGCACTCGCTCGGCGAGTACTCGGCGCTGGTCGCCGGCGAAGCCCTGTGCTTAGAGGATGCCGTTCGCCTCGTGCGCACCCGAGGCAGAGCCATGCAGGAGGCGGTGGCCCCGGGCACAGGAACGATGAGCGCAATCGTCGGAATGGATCCCGAGCGGCTTGAAGCGATTTGTGCCCAGGCGGCGGAGGGAAGCGTCGTCGCGCCGGCCAACTTCAACGCGCCAGGGCAAGTCGTCGTCGCGGGACATGCAGCCGCCGTCGCGCGCGTTGGCGAGCTCGTGATCTCTGAAAGAGGCCGCGCCATTCCACTCAAGGTGAGTGCGCCATTTCATTGCGCGCTCATGGCACCCGCGGCGCGCACACTGGAAGCGGAGCTCGCGCTCGTGAACGTCCTGCCCCCACGATTCCCGATCGTGGCGAATTTCAATGCGCAGGCCAATATCGATCCCTCCCGCACGAGAGAGCTTCTCGTCCGCCAAGTGGACGGGCCCGTGCGCTGGGACGCAAGCGTCCGCTTCATGGTCGCTCACGGCGTCACTCACGCGCTCGAAATCGGGCCCGGGAAGGTTCTCGCGGGTCTCGTCAAGAGGATTGCCAAGGAGGTGAAAGTCCTGAGCGTGGGAGACCTTGCTTCGCTCGGAGAACTGCACTCCTTTATGGCCGAGGCAACGAGCCGCTGACGCAAAGCGCCATCCGCCTTCGCGCTTGAGTGTTGAATGGCCGGCGCGCGGCGTCTATAAGCGGCTCGCACGCGGGAGATGCATGTTTCGACTCGATGGCCGAATCGCCCTCGTCACTGGGGGCTCACGCGGAATTGGACGCGCTTGCTGCGAGGCGCTCGCAGAACGCGGTGCGAGCGTCGTCGTCAACTACCTCAAAGGCGAGGCAGGGGCGCGCGAAGTCGCCGACGTCATTGTCGCAAAGGGTGGAAAAGCCGAGGTGGTCGGCTTCGACGTCGCCGATACGAGGGCCGTCGATGGCGCTGTCGAGGACATCATCAAACGCCATGGCAAAATCGACATCCTGATCGCCAACGCGGGGATCTCGATCGACGGCCTGCTCGTGCGACTCAAGGACGCGGATCTCGAGAGGCTTTGGGCGACCAATGTCCGCGGCGCGATCGCCTCGGCGCGGGCGGCAAGCAAGAGCATGATGCGAGGACGCTGGGGCCGCATCATCTTCGTGTCCAGCGTCATCGGCGAAATGGGTAACCCCGGCCAGACTGCTTACGCAGCGACGAAGGCAGCGGTGATCGGCGCGGCGAAATCGATCGCGCGCGAGTACGCTTCGCGCAATGTGACCGCAAATGTCGTCGCACCGGGCTACATCGATACGGATATGACAGCCACGATGAGCCCCGACCACAAGGAGCAGCTGATGAAGATCATCCCACTCGGTAGAGCGGGAAGCGCGCGCGAAGTTGCCGCAGCGTGCGTGTACCTCGCGAGCGATGAAGCGGGATACCTGACCGGGCACGTGTTGCGGGTGAACGGCGGCCTGTACGTCTGACTTTCAACGGCGCGCAGCGGTTCCCGCCCCTCTGCCGCTCGACTCTCAATCGTTTTTCCTATACGAGGCGAACACACCCATGGCTACTGACATTCCCAGCGAGGTCAAGCGCATCATTAAAGAGCAGCTCGATGTCGACGAGAAGGACATCAAGCTCGAGTCGAGCTTCATCGACGACCTGGGCGCTGACTCGCTCGGCCTCGTCGAGCTCGTACTCGCGTTCGAGGAGGCCTTCGAAATCGACATTCCCGACGAGGACACTGAGAAGATTCGGACCGTGCAGGATGCGATCGACTACATCGAGAAGCACGCTAAAAAGTAACGAGAAGTATCGGCCCGGGGACAACTCGGGCCGACTAAGCTCTCGCAATGGAACGCGTCGTCATCACCGGCATCGGCCTCGTTACCCCTCTCGGAATCGGAACGAGTGAGAGCTGGAGGGCCCTGCTTGCGGGTGAGAGCGGCGTCAGCGCGATCACTCTCTTCGACTGCTCGAAATTTCGGGTTCGGATTGCTGGAGAGGTGAAGGGCTGGGAACCCACGCGCTGGATCGAGCGGAAGAAGCTGAAGGAAATGGATCGTTTCATGGAATTCGCGCTCGGCGCGGCATCCTTGGCGATTCTCGACGCCAAGCTCGAACTTTCCGATCAAGCGCGCGAGCGCGCCGGGTGCTTCATTGGCAACGGCGTAGGGGGCTTATTCTCGCTGGAAAAGACGAAGGAAACGCTGCTCACGAAGGGACCGACGCGGGTCAGCCCTTACGCGATCCCCACGATCATCGGCAACCTTGCCGCCGGGCAAGTCTCCATCGCGCACGGTTTGAAAGGGCCGAGCTACTGCACCACCAGCGCGTGCTCGAGCGGCGCGCACGCTATCGGTGAGGCGGGGGAGTGGATCCGTCGGGGCAAAGTGGACGTCATGATCGCCGGAGGCACGGAAGCGACGATTTCGCCCGTCGGCATCGCGGGCTTCGAAGCCATGCTCGCGCTCAGCAAGCGCAACGACGATCCGGCCCGGGCGAGCCGCCCATTCGATCGCGAGCGCGACGGGTTCGTCTGCGGCGAAGGGGCAGGAGTCATGGTCCTCGAATCGCTGTCGCACGCTAGAGCGCGCGGCGCTCGCGTATATGCCGAGGTCGCGGGCTACGGCGCGTCGAGCGACGCGCACCATCTGACCCAGCCAGCGCCGATGCATGAGGGGGCTCAACGAGCCATGCGGATGGCGCTCGAAGACGCACGCATTTCGCCCGATGCCATCGACTACGTGAACGCGCACGGCACGTCGACGCAGATCGGAGACCTCGAGGAGTCCCGCGCAATCGCTGCGGTTTTTGGCGCCAGTGCGATCGACAAGAAGTTGTGGGTGAGCTCGACCAAGTCGATGATGGGTCATTTGCTCGGAGCGGCCGGGGCCGTAGAGACGGCGATCTGTGCCCTCGCGGTGGCCGAGGGGCTAGTCCCTCCAACCATCAACCTCACCGATCCCGACCCCGAGTGCACCCTCGACTACGTGGCCAATACGGCACGCGAACGACGGGTACGACACGCCATGAACAATTCGTTCGGCTTTGGCGGTACGAACTGTGCGCTGGTGCTGTCGCGTGTTGAAGGATGACCGCGACACCCCGCCTCGATGACGGGCTCAAATCACCCGTGCTAAGGCCAGGCCCGTGAAATGCCCGTTCTGCTCGCAGCTCGACAGCAAGGTGACCGACTCTCGAACCTCTGCGACGGGTGACGTCATACGGCGTCGCCGAGAGTGCGAGGGGTGTGGACGCCGCTTCACGAGCCGAGAGCGTGTGGAGGACGTGCTCCCCGTGGTCGTCAAAAAGGACGGTGTTCGCGAGCCGTTCGATCGAGAAAAGGTGCTTCGGGGTGTGCGCCTTGCGTGCAACAAGCGCGCGGTGGCGATGAATCGTATCGAGCAATTCATCGACGAGCTCGAGCGCCAACTGATCGAGAGCGAGGCCAAGGAGGTCGACAGCAAACAGATTGGCGAACGCGTCATGAAGCTCTTACGCGAGCTCGATGAAGTCGCCTATGTTCGCTTCGCAAGCGTGTATCGAAGCTTCCGCGATATCGACGAGTTCCGATCCGAGCTCGACAAGATGGCTCGGGCGAGGCGATCCGAAGCCGCCGCCGAAAGCCCCTCGGGAGAAGCCCAACGATGACGGAGGTTGACCCGTCGGATGTCGTCTTCTCGAAGGAAGACGGCCGCTTTATGGCTCTGGCGTTGGAAGACGGCGCGCGTGGCAATCCGTCTCCCAATCCGCACGTCGGCGCCATCCTCGTCAAAGACGGAGAGGTCGTCGGCAGAGGCCACCACGAGCGCGCGGGCGAGCACCACGCCGAAATCGTCGCCCTGCGTCAGTCCGGCAAGCGCTCGCACGGCGCAACTTTGTACGTCACCCTCGAGCCCTGCAATCACGTGGGTCGGACGCCGCCGTGCACGGATGCGCTCGTCGCAGCCAACGTTGCGCGCGTGGTTATAGGATGCTTCGACCCCAACCCGCACGTGACCGGCGGAGGAGTGGCCCGGCTACGCAGCGCCGGCGTACGCGTCGACGTCGGCTGCCGTGAAACCGAAGCTCGGCGGCTGATCGCGCCGTGGGCGAAATTCGTGACGACCGGAATTCCTTATGTGGCGCTCAAGCTCGCCCTTTCGCTCGACGGGCGGATCGCGTCACGCACAGGAGCCTCCAAATGGGTCACCGGACCCGAGGCCCGCGCTCGCGTTCACTCGCTGCGCGCGCAGCAAGACGCGGTGATCGTCGGCATCGGCACGGTGCTGGCCGACGACCCTCGCCTCACGGTCCGCGACGCACCTGGCCACAGTCCGCTTCGCGTCGTGTTCGACACGCGGTTGCGCGTGCCGCTCGCGTCGCGCCTGGTGCTGACGGCGCGCGAGGTGCCGACGTGGATTCTCTGCACAACGGATGCGCCATCCTCCAACGAAGACCAGTTGGTCGAGCGCGGGGTCGAGGTGATCCGAGCGCCCCCTTCGGCGGAAGGCCGCATCGAACCGACCGCGGGGCTGCGTCTGCTCGGATCCCGGGGCATCGTGAGCGCCATGATCGAGGGCGGAGCGGAGCTGGCCGGGAGCCTCCTGGCAGGAGGAGTCATCGACGAGCTGCATGCGTTTATCGCTCCGATCTTGCTCGGACCCCGCGGTCGACCTGGAGCGGTCGATTGGGCCGGACCCGCCACGCCAGCCGAAGCACCGTGTATCGCCGACCCCCAATGGGAAGTGTGCGGAGTCGACGCGCATGTTTGGGGAGCCGTTCGGCATCCACCGCGATGATCTCGCCAGCGGCGCGCAGGCGCATTAGATTACAGGAAGATGGCCGTCCGCACGATCCTGCACTATCCCGATGCCCGACTTCGTGTCGCCGGGCGGAGAGTCGAGGCACTTACGGAAGAGCTTAGGGGTTTGATAGACGACATGGCAGAGACGATGTATGCGGCGCCTGGCGTCGGTTTGGCAGCCACCCAAGTCGGCGAGCTTTGGCAAATCTTCGTCGTGGACTGCGCGTCTGAGGGGGAGGCCAGCGATTTTCGTGTCTTTGTCAACCCCGAGATCATCACGAGCGAAGGTAAAATGGCCTCGGAAGAGGGCTGCCTGAGCTTTCCGGGCGCACGCGAAGACATCGAGCGCGCCGAAAAAGTCCGCGTCCGAGCCCGAGACGGCAACGGGCGGCCCTTCGAGCTGGAAGCCCAAGGCCTTCTCGCCATTGCAATTCAGCATGAATACGACCATTTACAGGGGGTGCTCATGATCGATCACCTAGGCCCGCTCAAAAAGCGTCTGCTTCACCGAAAAATGCTCAAGCGCGGGGAGAGTGCGACTGCCGCGTCAGGCTGAATCCCACGCATCAACGAAACACTGTCGGCTGAGGTCGCCACTGCCCACGGCCCGTGGAAACATTCGAAGCGAACGACGCGTTTCGGAGCCGGACCCCATCGATCCGTTCCATTGCCCCGTACCATTTCCCCCACAGCGCTAGTGACTACTTCCATCCCCCTCCAATCCATCCGCCAAGACGCGCCGTCCGACGCGGTCACCACCTATTTCGAGCAGCTCGCCCGAGTGCCGCTCCTCACGCGGGAGGGCGAGGTCGACCTCGCCAAGCGCATCGAGGACGGCGAGCGGCAAGCCCTAAGTGCCATCGCCGGCTCCACCGTCGGGGCGCGCGAGCTCGGAGCCCTGGGGCGCGCACTGCGCGATCGGAAGCTTCGACTGCGTGACATCACCCGCGCCACCGTCGACGACGACGGGGGCGATGATGAAGACGGAACCGTGCGCGCCATCGGAGAGGCGCTCGAACGCGCAGGGGCAATAGCCCGATCTCGCCGGGTCGGGGCGGGTGCCCGCGGCGAGCTGGTCGAAGCCCTCCTGGAGGTGCGTCTTACCCGTCGCGCCTTCGACCGGATCGTAGCCAAGCTGCGAAGCACGCGTGAGGATGCGCCCGTCACGCGGCGACGCGCATTGGACGCAACGCTTGGCGCCATTCGCTCCGGGGAAGCCAAGTCCGAGCGGGCAAAGGCCGCCCTGATCGCCGCAAACCTCCGATTGGTCGTATCGATTGCCAAACGCTACCGCAACCGCGGTCTGCACCTGCTCGATTTGATTCAAGAGGGCAACTTGGGCCTCATGCGGGCCGTCGACAAGTTCGAGTACAAGCGCGGGTACAAGTTCAGCACCTACGCTAGCTGGTGGATTCGGCAGAGCGTAAGCCGCGCCATCAGCGATCAGGCGCGCACCATTCGCATCCCGGTGCACATGGTCGAGACACACAACAAGCTCTCGAAGACGTTGCGCGACATGGTCCAGGAAGGGGGCGAGGAACCCACCCCCGAACAAATAGCCGCGCGGATGAACGTACCGGTCGAGAAGATTCGAATGCTTCTGGAAGCGACACGCGATCCGGTCAGCCTTGACTCGCCGGTCGGCGAAGACGGTGGCGCAACGATTGGCGACTTTGTCGAGGATCTTTCGTTCCGTGCTCCCGACGACGCGGTCGGCGACAAGGAGCTTTCACACGAAACGCGCGAGCTTCTCAAGCTCCTCACGCCACGCGAGGAGCAGGTGCTGAGAATGCGGTTTGGAATCGACTCGCCTGGCGATCAAACGCTCGAGGACGTCGGCAAGAACTTCGAGCTGACGCGAGAGAGGATCCGCCAGATTGAGACGAAGGCTCTTCGGAAGCTGCGCCTGCCTTCATTCCACAGAAAATTGAAAGTTCACATCGAGCGATAAGGCGGTTAGCGCGCCCGCTTGAAGAGGGCCGCGTCGAGCGTCACACCGCGCGCCGCGAAATCCCCCGTGAATCTCGGGGTATTTCCTGTCACGACGAAGGTCGGCTCGCCGACAGCTTCCGCATTCGAAATGAAAAGGTCGGCCACCCCGATCCCCTTCGCATCGGACCCGATGAGTTCAGAGATTCGCAGAACCCGAAGGCGCTGGTCGGTCGGTGAACGTCCCATCTCGACGGCCACGTCGAAGGACTCGCCGACCGCCTCGCGTGCAACCTCGATCGAGGTGCCAGGACGCGCCAGGGCTATCTGAGCGGCCAGCCGCGCGAGCCCCTGCCGCATGGACGGCGCTGCGACGCCTCCGAAAACGCCCTCGAAGCCCTCGGCAATGGCATCGATGGTCGCCGCCGCCAGCTCGCCAGTGAGCGATCCGAGCGAAACGCGGCCCGCTCCGAGTCGCGTGGCCGCCAGCAGCGTCCGCGCCGCATCGGATCCCTCTCTCGGGCGAAGCGGAATCCTGTGAGCATGCGGGCCCACGGCGATGTCCTCCTCGTCCTGGAACATAGCAACTCGTTCACCGATAGGCGTGGCCGCTGCCAGCGCACCGAGCATCGGTGCGATGAGCGACGGCCCCGAGCCAATGACCAGAATGTTGGCGCGCGCAGTTGCGCAGGCCTCGAGAAATACCGCCATGGGACGCGAGAGGGCACCGCTGCGCACGAGTTCGTCGAACGTCACCTCGAAGCGTCGCGGCTTGCGAATGGCGAGCACCCAAGATTGCGCGACCGGAGGGCCAACGGCGACCATGCGGGCGCCCCGGGGCAATCTTCGGTCGACGATGGGCTCGCCAACCCGAAGCGGCTCGCCCGCACGCCCGGCCAGCCGGGCGATGGCACGACGGACGACAGGCTCGCTCGTGAAGCCCGGCTCCGCCAGAAACGACTGCCCGTTCCTGGTGGCGAGCACGTAGTCGGGCCGCCAAACGTGAATCTGAGTCACGGAATCATCGTCGAGGAGCGGGCCCAACGGCCCCACGTCGACGAGCTCGCGAATCGCATCGCGCGAGAGGGTCTCGAGATCTACCCCTTCCGGTGCTTCCCCTTCGACACGCATGGCCTTCGCTTGGTCGCGCACGGCCCGCTCAATCTGTTCCAGCTGCTCTTCCGAGACCTCGGATGCCTGATCGACCGAAGCGAGATCGATCTCGTCTGTCACCCGATCGACCAGGGTAATCAGCGCGAGGCGTCGAGCCGCTTGCTGAGGTCCCTCGCGCGGCGGAGATCGGCCGGGCGCGGGAGCCGTCGGTCGCGCCGCGAGCTGCGACGCAGGAAGCGACTGACGCTGCGGCGCCCCCGATCCAGGAGCCGCCGTCACGGACCGCGGACGCGGCTCCACACGCTGCGGAAGGCGAGGAGGCGCGGGCAACATGGGCAAGGGCATCCCGCGCAGCTCGGGGGCACTTTCGCTGTCTGGATCGCGCTCGAGCGGGAAATGGCTCACGTTCTGCGGCTCGGGCGGTGGCGCCGCACCGGCCTGGGCGACGAGTCCGGCCGGTGCAGCCGACATCAGGGGGGTGGACGGGCCCACCGCGGGCGAGGAGCCCGGATCGAGCGCTGATGTTCGTGCGGCGGGTGCTTCGGCAGGTCGACCGGATTCTTTCCCGCTCGCCTCCAAACGGAGCACGAAGTCGCCGATGTAAATTTTGTCGCCCTCGCGAACGAGCGTTGCTTGCGATATTTTTCGACCGTTTACATACGTCCCGTTCGTGCTCCTCAAGTCCGTAACGATGAAGCGTGCGTCGCGAAGAAGAAGACGGGCGTGATGCTTCGACACATTGCCCTTCGGCAGCATCAGGTCGTTGCCCTGCACTCGCCCCACGCTGATCTCACCCCCGTCGAATGCCTCCCGTCGCTCAGTCCCTCCTTTTTCGTTGATGACGATCGTGAACATTCAGCTCCCTCGGAACGTTGCGGCCGCATGCCAGCACGTCCCGAGGATTGTCGAAGCAGCCCGGCAAGCAGTCAACTTGGGCGGCGTCCCGAAGGGTGCCTGCCCGCTCGTCCCGACCGTCAGGTTCGACCGCGCTGGCCCCTGGGGGCCGCTTCCGCGCGGACCTCGCTCGTCACCTCTCCGAGGAGCTCCCCGGCAAGCGCCATGACATGGCGCACTTCATAGCCGCTGCTGCGCAGCTCTCGGTAAATCGTCTTTGCCAGAATAGAGAGCGCGCGGGAATCGCGGGCGCCCGGTGTCTCGCCGAACGGTAGGGCCATGGGTTGTTGAATTCAGATCGCTCTACATCGAGCGACGACATTGCTCCGCGGCGGGACGGTAAGCAAGACACGCGCCAAGCAACGATTGGCCAAACCATCGAGGCTTTTGTGGTCTTGGGAGGCACCCCATGCGTTGCCGAATACGCACGCAGCGAACAAGGCTTCGCGCTGGCACGGGGCACCCGGCGACTGCCGGGCTGGCGCGCCGGGTGATAGCTTTGCGCGGCATGGCGACCCCCCATCCTCGCAGCGATGGGCGCGCTGCCGCCCCTGCAATCGGATTTCCGGCGCGCCCGGGACGGCTCGCCCACCTCGTCCAGCCCGAAACACGCCCGCGCCGTCTTCTCCTAGCGCTGTTCGTGTATGTCGTGACCACGGCGATCTTCGCCGCGTTCGCGGGGGCAAACCGGCTGACGGCCCATACCCCTTTCAATCACTTTGCCCTCCTGGCAGACGCCTGGTTGCACGGGCGCCAGGACCTTGCGGGCGGCCCGCCGGCCTACGCCATGAACAACGACTTCGCCGAGTTTCACGGCAAGACGTACATCAGTTTTCCACCACTGCCGGCGCTGTTGATGCTGCCGTTCGTGAAGCTCGCGGGTTCGGCGGAGAATTTCCGCGACGGGCAATTTGCGGTCGAGCTGGCGGGCATTGCGCCTGCCGCGTTGTTGCTGGTGCTCGAAAAGCTTCGCCGAACGGGCCGGTCGCTGCGAACGGAACGTCAGAACGTCGCATTGGCGCTGCTCTATGCCTTCGGAACGGTCTACTTTTTCTCGGCGGTCGAAGGAACGGTGTGGTTCGTCGCGATGGTCGTGGGCGCGGCCGAGGGCGCGCTTTACGCGCTTTGGGCGTTCGACGCCGAGCGACCCGTTTTGGCGGGCACGATGCTGGCCTGCGCTTGGCTGACTCGGACCCCGGTTTTTCTGACCATCCCGCTTTTTGCGTTCGAGGCGTTGCGGGTCTCGGTCAAAGGCGAGCCTGTCATGTCCGGGAGCCTGGTCGATCGAATTCGCGCGCTCCTTTCGGGCGTCGACTTCCGCGCACTCCTACGCCGATACGCTCTTTTTTCGGCGCCGATCGTGGTTGGTTTCGGAATCGCCGCCTGGTTGAATTGGACCCGCTACGGCCGCGCGACTCCCATTTGGTTCGATCACGAGTTCCTGACGGTCGGATGGCACACGAGGATCATGAAGTGGGGCCTCTTCAGCTATCACTACCTCGCAAAGAACCTGGGGATCATGCTTTCGAGTTTGCCGTGGCTGCCGCCGCGCAGCCTCGCAGTCGCCGCGGCCCCGTTTCAGATCAACGAACACGGTCTGGCGATCTGGTTCACGACCCCGCTCTACTTCTGGGTGCTCTGGCCCAAAGGTCTCGAATGCGATCCGCCGAGAAAGTGGCTTTACGCTATTGTGGCATTGTCTGCCGCGATTCCCGCAGTAGCCGATCTCCATTATCAGAACTCGGGATGGCGAACGTTTGGGTATCGTTTTTCCAATGACTACTCCGCTCTTCTTTTCGTGCTCATCGCCATCGGGTCTCGCCCAATGCGCCATCTCTTCACGGCGGCGGCGATCTGGAGCGTCGCCTGGAATGCCTTTGGCGCCGCCACGTTCGACAAGGCGTCGATGGATCGATTCTATTTCCGCGACGGCTCCCAGACGATCGTTTACCAACCCGACTGAGAGGTCGACGCTCGATCGTCGAGCGAATCGCACCCCAGCCCGATTACCGAGGCAGTTCGATCCGCTGGCCCGATTTGACTCCGTGCCGCCGCGCCCACCCGGCGTTTACCTCGAGCACCCAGCGCGATGGGCAGCCGACTCCGCGCGCCTCGTCGTTGAGAGTCGGGGCATTCTCGACGATGCCCACCACCAGGCCGTCAAAGTCGACGAAAATCAGGTCGAGTGGGATGCACGTGTTGTGCATCCAGAACCGGTGGTCTTCGCGGACGCCCAAGTCGAAGAGCATCCCCTGGTCTTCGCCCAACGACTTGCGGTACATTAAGCCGCGCATCGTGTCGTGCGGCGAATGCACGAGCTCCGCGTTCACGGAGACGCCGCGCACGTCTTCGAAGATGACGCTGACCGTAGGAAGCCTGGCGGCCGAGACGGAGGCCTCGGGATCCGTTGGGCAGTCCGCGGCTGACCCCGGCGGCACGGCCGGCGGCGGCCCCTCCGCAGTGAGACGAACGCAGCGGTCGCCCGAAAGCCGCGCCGACCTTCCGGTCGCGACGGCGCCGTCGCTCGGCGGCGGCGTGTGCGACGGCTCCGCCGGTTCGGCCGTGGAGGAGGCCGCACGCGAGAAATCCTCCTGCGCCGGTCGTTGGCAGCACGCCGCCCCCAGGGTCATTAGCAGAGCCACCGAGACGGAACGCATGGCTCGCTCTACCGCGCAGCCCACCGGGACGACAAAAAGAAAACGGCACCGCATAGGGGCCCGGGGGGGGAGAGCCGGCCTACGCGGTGCCGCTCGCATACGATGCGACGAGTATGCCACGCTACCCACCCAAGCGTTCTCGAGAACTTGCGCCACCTGCAAGTATGTCGGCATTCAGAAACGAAATGCGGCGGCTGCCGACGATTTCACAATTGAAACGGCGGCCGTCGGTTCGATCCCTACGGAGATCCTGTGGACAATTCGGGGGGCCGCACGTGGCCGGCGACGGCAGACAAGTGCCAACACGATGAGCGCGTCGCATTCCCCTGCCCTTCTCCCGGTACCGTCCGAACCCGGCGCAGGCGCGCTCAAGGCCAAAAAGGTAGCTCGTGGCGCTCTCGACCCTTATCGGCAGCTCGTGGGCCGCACTTGGCCTTTCTAAAAGCTCCCGCTGAGGCGGCCAAAGGGCGAGCCGCCGGGGCGATTTGCACGTCGAGCTTTGAAGAGGCTCCACGCACACTCACGCCTTGAGACTTCGCACTCCGGCCCGATGCACCTTACCCGGAAGAGGATGACCCACCAGGCTCTCGGCGACGCGAGCGGCCTCCACGAGGCGATCCAAATCGATGCCGGTTTGGATGCCCATTCCATGCAGCATGTACACAAGGTCCTCGGTCGCCAGGTTGCCGGCCGCGCCCGGCGCGTATGGGCACCCTCCGAGACCCCCGACGCTCGCGTCGAAGTCTCGAACCCCCATCTCGAGGCCGATGAGGACGTTCGCAAGTGCGGTCCCACGCGTGTCGTGCATGTGCATCGCCAGATGGTGCGGCGAAATCTCCGCCAACATCATTTCCAAAATGTGCGCCGTCTGCCGAGGCGTCCCCACACCAATCGTGTCCCCGAGCGAGACCTGGTAGCAACCCATGTCGAGCAGCTTCGTGGCGATGACCACCGCACGGCGGGGATCCACCTCTCCCTCGTACGGGCAGCCCCATACGGTTGAGACGTAACCACGCACGTTCATGCCTGCCGCGTGCGCTGGAGCGATCGTGTCGTCGAACACGGCAAGCGTGTCGGCGACGGTCTTGTTCACATTCTTCTTGTTGTGCGTCTCGCTTGCCGAGACAAACACGGCGATTTCGCGGATGCCCACGGCTCGTGCCCTTGCCAAGCCGACGGGGTTCGGGCAAAGCGCACTGAACGCGACTCCCGGCGGCGGTACGGCGTGCTCCGCAACGTCGTCCGCATCGGCCAGTTGTGGAATCCAGTTGGGTGCGACGAAGCTGGTGATTTCGATTCGCTTGAGGCCCGCGACGACGAGGGCGTCGATGAGTCGAAGCTTACCTCGAACGGGCACCATCGATCGTTCGTTCTGCAGCCCGTCGCGTGGAGAGACCTCGTAGAGCGATGCTCGGTCCGGAAGGTGATCGAGAAGGCCCACTGCGTCTAGAACCATAATTCCTTTCGTCCCGGTTGGGCGCAAGGTTCGTGGGACTCCTCGAGCGCCTGAGATGGCGATGGCATGGATGTGCACTTTTGGACTCTCGGGCGCTGAAGCGAGGACCAGGGCCCGTCGGCGGGGATTGCGCTGCGGCACGCGCACCAGTCCGCGTACCGGACGCGGGGCCCGTCCCCCTTGGCCCATGCCGCCTGGACGGTCTGTGGGCGTTGCATGTATCCTAAATTTATGAAGGGCGTTTCTGACCGCGGCGGGTCTTCGGGGTTGCGCGGGCGGCTCTCGGAGGTTTACTTTCCGGCCCTCGTCGCGGCGCAAACGGCCGCCCTTGCGCAGCGGCTGGGCGACCGAGCGACGATCGATGATCCTCTGTTCGGTAGGGCGAGCGGAATGTCCGAGATCGCGCCGCGACTGGCCGAGATCGCAAGCTGGCTCGCGGTGCACGATGCTGCATTCGACAACTTCGGGTTTGTGACCGGATCCGACCGAGACGTGACGGAAGGAGCGCTCGCGCTCACCGTGAATGGCGCACGAGTACGGGTACCGGTGGGCGTCGTCGCAGAGCGACGGCGCGAGCGCGAAGTCGAGCTCCGCGTCTACTACGCGACACGCGCGCTACGCCAAGCGCACGTGCCGCGACGTGAGCTTCTGCCCAGCAACGATCGAACGGCTGTCCCGCCTCCCGTGGCGGCCCACCTCGAGGCGCTCGCCCGAGGCGACATCGCCGGCCTGGTATCGAGCTTCGAGCGCGGGGCCACGGTCCGCGGCGCGGACGGCGAGACGCACGCGAAGCTCGAACCGGGTGGGGGGCCCCTAGGTGCCTATTACGATCGATTGCTGGGAAGTGAAGCCGGAGTCGAGAGCCGAGGTCTCCAATTGCTCAAGAACGCGCGCGCCGATGACGGAAGGACGTGCGCCCTGGAGTACACGGTCGTGCGCTTTCGCGGAGTCGAAGTTCCAGCGCAAGCGGGGCTCGCGGTTTATGAGCGGGGAGAGAGCGGGCTTCTGCGGACGGTACGTGTATACGACGAATTGGAATCGTGATCGCCGCCAAGGTGTCGGGCGGCCCTGCACGAGCCGCGTCCGCATCAGACGCCCACAAGTCTCATCTGCCGCTTGCTCGTGGGCGTGAACGGAATTGCGTATTGCCCGGAGAAGCAAGCATGACAGAGCGAGTTGCCATCGCCGACCCCCGCCAGAAGTCCCTCGAGCGACAGATAGCCGAGTGAATCCGCAGTAACATAACGCGCAATTTCGTCCACGCTGTGACTCGATGCGATGAGCTCGCGGCGCGTCGGAGTATCGATGCCATAATAGCAAGGCCACTGCGTCGGTGGGCTCGAGATGCGAAGATGCACTTCCTTCGCCCCGGCGTCGCGCACCATCTTGACGATCTTCCGCGAGGTCGTCCCACGAACGATCGAGTCGTCGATGACGACGACACGTTTTCCACGAAGCACGGGGCCAACGGTGCTGAGCTTCAGACGAACGCCGAAATGACGGATGCTGTCTTGCGGCTCGATGAATGTGCGCCCGACATAGTGGGAGCGAATGAGCCCCATCTCGAACGCGAGACCCCGTTCCGCCGCATAACCGATCGCCGCAGGCACGCCCGAGTCCGGAACCGGAACGACGACATCGGCCTCGACCGGATGCTCGCGCGCGAGCTTGCGCCCGAACGCTTTCCTTACCTCGTAAACACTTTGACCCGCAAATTGCGAGTCCGGACGAGCAAAATACACGTATTCGAAAATGCACGCGCGATGCGGTGCGCTCGGCAACGGTCGCACCGACCGAATGCCGCTCGCATCGATGATCACCATCTCTCCGGGCTCAACGTCCCGGACGTACTCGGCGCCCATGAGCTCGAATGCGCACGGCTCGCTCGCCACAACGTGCGCGTCCTTTTTTGAAGGCAAGAGCCCGAGGCACAGCGGACGGATCCCCATCGGATCGCGCACGGCGATGATCGCGTCCTCCGTCAAGAAAAGGAGCGAATAAGCTCCTTTCACGCGAGTCAGTGCATCCGCGATTCGATCCTCGATGGAGATCTCCTGGCTCATGGCGACGAGATGGACGAACACTTCCGTGTCCGTGTCGCTCTGGAAGATCGACCCCCGAGACTCGAGCTCCGCGCGGAGATCGTCCGCATTCGTCAGGTTGCCGTTGTGGCAAACGGCGAGCGACCCCCGTGCGTAGTCGACGGCGATTGGCTGCGCATTCTTGATATGCGAACCTCCCGCAGTCGAGTAGCGGACGTGCCCAATCGCGCATCGACCGGGTAGTCTGGCCAGTTGGTCCTGAGTGAATGCGTCCTGAACAAGACCCATCGCCCGATGGGCATAGAGCTGTCTCTCGTCGCTCGTGACGATGCCGGCGGACTCCTGTCCGCGGTGCTGAAGCGCGTGCAGTCCGAGATACGTCATGTTGGCGGCTTCTTGATGTCCGAAAATTCCGAAAACGCCGCACTCGTCGTGGAAGTGATCGTCATCGATCCGGGCACCCCACGCGGTCCGATCGCGCGCCTCCCCGCGCGGAGGGTCGAGAACGACGAGGTGGCGCTTTGGGTGCCGCATCAACGCAAGCAAACCTAACCGCACGCCGAGCTCGCCGCTAGCTTTCCTGCGAACGCTTCGATGTCCCTTCGGGACGGCGATCACGTCTTGCCGCGATAGGTGGCCGTGATGGCGATCTCGTAACGGGCATGGCGGTGATCGATGCCTTCGAGCTCTACTGCGCGCATCGCGTCTCCAACGGCCGTCCTGCACGCGACGACGGTCTTCTGGTCGCGGAACGAACGGCCAGATCGGGGCAGACGGATGCGCACCTTACGGCGCGAGAAGCTCACATCGGCGACGTATTCGATTGTCCCGCTCGAGTCCGCCGCAGGAACGCACGCGAGCGACTGTTGGATGGCCTGCGAGAGGGCACGTTCGATTGACGCTACATGGTCGCACTCCTCGGGTGACGTAACTCTTGGCCCCCGGTCGTGGCACCCGACGATGCGCGCCTCGGACAGCATGACCGGCGTGGACCCGGCTTCGACTGCCGAGGTCCCGCCATCACTCGCGGCCGCCAATGCGGACGCAACCGCCTCCGCGGGGGAGCCGTCGGTGGTCATGCCCGGCGGCCTTCGCCAGAGATACAGCCCGCTGCTGATCAGCACGAGTCCTACGAGCAACGCCGCGATCAGCTGCACGCGCACCGGACGATCCTCGTCATGGTGCGTCATGGCTCGACGGCGCGCCGGCGAGCCGTAGGGATCCGACGGCGGGTGCGATGGATCGCGCAATTCGCTCATGCGACCGCCTGCGACGTCATCAGGCGTCGACGAGTGCGCGAACGCTTACGCCCGGCTCGTAGCGAGCGATGGTGGCCCCAAGCTCGAGCCCGTCCGGCATCATTCCTTGTACCTGACCCACCACCTGCTCAACGAGGTTACGCGCCTCTTGGGAACCAGGACCGACCATGGCTACGCAGAACCGTAAGGGGCCGGTACGTCCAGCGGTGACGGCAATGAGCGAGAGGAGAAACATATCGGTCAGCTCCACAACGCGCGTCGCAGATCTCCGAAGGGCGAGCATCTCCAGAATCGTCGGTCGGTCGCTGACGAGACGGCTCGGCCCGCGGAGCTCATAGCGGGCCAGCGTCAGAGGTGCCTCGACCCAAACGGCAAACGCGGCCTCCTCATCGAGGGTGCGCAGCAATTGTTCGCGCACGAGCAACCCCGTGAGTCCGTCGCGTCTCGACAGGTACAGGCGCGCTCGCCTGTGATTCGGACTGTCCTTTGCGTAGCTGACCAGCTTCAAGCGGAGTTCGCCGAGCTGCACCTCGCCGCCGTGCAGCAAATTGATGCTCTTTGCGCGTTCGTACATGTAATCGGCGTAACTGCCGTTGGTCGAGCCCGGATCCTCGACGATCCACGTCCCGTTCTGCCACTTGAGCTGCGCGTGCTGACCGCTGACCGTAGCCTCCGGCACGATGAGGTCGTTGTCGGCGCGCCTGCCGACCGTCACGACGAGCTTGTCGAGGCACAGCAACTCACCGACGAACTCCGGCGCGTTCGAGGCAAATGTAGCCAGCAGCGCTTGCGAACCAGGAACGAAGGATAGCGAAGCGCTGTGGCCGGGCGGTGGGCCCGCGTCGAGCCGCTCGCGCGGAACCTGGATGGGATTCGTCGTCAGCGTGACGGGGTTGAAGAAGCGCAAATGGCGCGCCGCGAGGCGCTGCTGGGGGTCCTCGGCAAAGCAGCGGAACACCTGCTTGATCTCATCGATGCTCAATCCAGCTGGGACATCGAACATGATCTGCTGACGCATCGTCTTTGAGCGCGGCTTGTAGCCAGGCTCGGGCACCCGGCATGTCCACATTTCGAGCAGGGTCAAGCCAAGGGCGTACACGTCGTCTTCGGGACTGGCTCCCCCGGAGCGAATGCGCTCAGGGCTCATGTAATTCGGTGTCCCGCCGTCGGGCGGCGCACCCGGACGCCGCCCGCTCGCCCGGGCGCGCTCCTTGGCGAAGCCGAAGTCGAGCACAATGGCCTTTCCGAGCGATCCGTCTGGGTTCGTCGTCACCATGACGTTGCCTGGTTTCAAGTCTCCGTGAACGAGGCCTTGCTGGTGAATGGCGGCGACGCCCGACGCCAGGTCGCTCGCGATCCGCCGAAATTCGTCGGACGTATATCCGCCCTGGGCCTTCTTTCGACGGATGTGGGTGTGAAGCGTCTGCCCCGTGATGTACTCCATGACCAGGATGGGGCCATACGGACTCGGGGCGAGATCGTGCACGCGGCAGACGTGCGGATCGCTGACCGAGCGCGCGAGCAAGAGCTCGACGCGAAGCGCCTCGTCATCGCCAGGCATACGGGCTTCCTCGCGCACGATCTTGAGAGCAGCCGGCTGTTGCGTGGTTCGATCGTACGCGAGAAAGACTTCGCCCATCCCGCCCTTGCCGAGGCTCTGTCGAATCTCGTAGCGGTCGTTGACGACCGTTCCGTGCGTCAGCGGCGGCAGTCCGCTCCGGCCCTCGGTCATCGTCGCCTCGACACTACCTCGCCTGGAATCACCTGCGACCCGCTCGGCCCCATTCTAACCGGGGAACAGCGCGACCATCTTGCCACGCTTTTGCTCGTCTGTCGGGCGTCTCATGTCAGGCGGGCGTAGAGACTGTCGAGGGCCTCATCGAGGCGGTCCATTTGCGCGCCGCCAGCCTGCCCGAGATCTGGGCGTCCGCCGCCCGAGCCGCCAAGCAGCTGAGCGATCGCTTTTACCAGATCCCCGGCGTGATACCTGCCCGTCAAGCCCTTGGAGACGGTCAGCACCAGCATGGCCTTGTCGCTGCCAACGGCGCCGACGAGCACAACGGCCTCTCCGAGTTTGTCACGCAGCCGCTCGGCCATCTCACGGAGTGTTGCGGCGTCGCTCGCCGAGACCTTGACGGCCAGCGCCTTTCCTCCTGGCACATTGCGTGCTTCTTTCACGATCTCGTCGATGCCGCCGGCGCCAGATCCACGATCCATCGCACCAAGAGCGACCTGACGCCTTAATTCGGTAATTTCCCGTTCGAGCTGCTTCTCGTGCTCGACGAGCCGTTCGAGCTTATCGTTCACATCGGCGGGCGACACCTTGAGCGAGCGGGCTGCGCGGCGAAGGGCGCTTTCGACCGAACGGGTGTAGGCAAGTGCATTGAGGCCGGTCGCTGCCTCGATGCGACGCACGCCCGCTGCGAGGCCCTGTTCGCTCACAACTTTGAAGAGTCCGACCTCTCCGAGCGACCGGGCGTGCGTCCCACCGCAGAGCTCCACCGAGTCGTTCGTCATGGTCAACATTCGTACAACATCGCCATATTTTTCCTCAAAAATGGCCACCGCGCCCCGCCGCCTAGCTTCCGCAATCGGAAGCACTTCCGTAAGAACCGGCGCGTCCGACACGATTTTCGCGTTGACGAGGTCTTCGATCGAGGCGATTTCGTCGTCAGTCAGCGGTTTTGCGTGCGCGAAGTCGAACCGGAGGCGGTCGGGACCGACGAGCGACCCCTTTTGAGTCGCCTGCCCTCCCACGACCGTGCGAAGCGCCCAATGCAATAGGTGGGTAGCTGTGTGATTGCGGCGCGTCGCTGAGCGTCGCTCGCGGTCCACGGTGAGGTGCACGACGTCACCGGCCGCCAGGCCACCTTGAAGCAATCGCCCCTGGTGCGCAATGATACCCCCGATGGGCTTCTGCGTGTCCCGCACTTCGAATCGCATCGGCTCGATACCGCGCCGCTCGATCATGCCCCGATCGCCGACTTGCCCTCCCGACTCGCCGTAAAACGGCGTGACGTCGGTGACGACCATGATCTCGTCGCCCTCCAGCGCCCGGTCCGCGATGCGCCCACCCCTGACGATCGCGAGAACCGTCGCCTCAGCGTCCTCCCGGTCGTAACCGATAAACCGGACGCCCGCTGACGACTGGCGCTGCAGCTGGGCCAAAATATCGTGCCAAACGTGCGACACCCTGGCCTCATCGTTCAGCTTCGAGCCCTCGCTCCTCGAGCGTTGTTGCTCGAGAGCGCGCTCATACCCGACGGCATCGACGCCGAGCCCGCGCTCCGAAGCGATGACTTCCGTCAAGTCGAGCGGGAATCCGAACGTGTCGTAGAGTTTGAATGCCGTTTCGCCGCGAATGACGGACCCGCCAGCCGCGCGAACGCTTTCGACTTCTTCGTCGAGGATCCTCAGCCCTCGCTCGACGGTTTCGCGGAAGCGCTCCTCCTCCCCTCGCACCACGCTCTCGACGAGTTCTTTGCGGCGCTCGAGCTCCGGATACTGATCCCCCATAGTCCGGACGACCTCCCGAGCCACCGTGTGAAGAAACGGTTGGCGGATTCCAAGTCGATGACCGTGTCGGATGGCCCGACGCATCACGCGCCGCAGCACGTATGGGCGACCCGCTCGGTCGGGGAAGATTCCCTCCGAGATGAGAAAAGCGGTCGTTCGTGCGTGATCGGCGATAACTCGCATCGAAACGTCGTCGTCGGCCTGGGACGCTTCATAGCGCTTGCCACTCATCTCACTCGCCTTGTCCACCAGAGTGCGTAGAAGGTCCGTGTCGTAGTTGCTCGCCACGCCCTGAAGCACGCTTGAAACCCGCTCGAGCCCGGCCCCGGTGTCTACGCACGGCCTCGGCAACGGTTCGAGCTTTGCTTGACCCGACGGGTCGACAGAGCGCTCAAACTGCATGAAAACAAGGTTCCATAGCTCCATCCAGCCGCTACCGTCGTGAGCGGGTTCCTGGCCAAACGTGGAGTACGGCACGCCCCCGCTCCCGACGTTTCCGTTGAACCAGTGAATTTCCGTGCATGGGCCGCACGGGCCTGTCTCCCCCATTTGCCAGAAGTTGTCGCTCATGCCGAGGCCGAGGATGCGTGCGTCGCTCAGTCCCGTAATCTTGCGCCAAAGCGAGCGTGCCTCGTGGTCCGGGGCGAGACCCTGCTCGCCGCCGAAGACCGTGATCATCATCCTGGCTGGATCGAGCGCATAGACACCGGTCAAGAGCTCCCATGCAAAGGCGATGGCGCTTTCCTTGAAGTAATCGCCAAACGAAAAATTGCCGAGCATCTCGAAGAACGTGTGGTGACGAGCCGTCACACCAACGTTTTCGAGATCGTTGTGCTTGCCCGAAATCCGAATGCATTTCTGGCTCGACGTCGCCCGCCCGTAGGCTCGGGTTTCTCTGCCAACAAAAACGTCTTTGAACTGGACCATCCCTGCGTTGGCGAACATCAGGGTGGGGTCGTTCTGCGGAACGAGCGGCGAGCTCGGGACGACTTCATGTCCGTTCTCGCGAAAAAAGTCGAGAAACGCTCGGCGAACCTCAGCGGAGGTGCGTGTCATGGGTCGCGTGCTCATAGCATGCCGTCGCTCGGCTCACGGATCGGCGGCGGGCGAGCTAGGGGCGTTGTACGGGTTGTTTGGGTCGTCCTCCGGCGCCGTATCGATCGGGCCCGCACCGGCCTCGATCGCAGTCGTGACCGAGGCGTCCACGCCCGCCGATGCGGACGCTGCCGCCCCAATCGATTCGGCGTCCGCAGAGGCCGCCACGCCGAACGCCCACGCCGAGGCGGATGAGCGAGATTCCTGTGGCTCGGCGATGGCCCGCAGCTGCGGCCGCACCGGCGCGTTGCTCTTGGCTACCGGCGCCGCCGCCGCCGGCGTAGGCACCGAGAGGATGGCAGGGACGGCAGGCGTCCCGGGCGAGGCCGAGTCGCGGCGCGACGACGGAGCCGCCGCCAGCGTGGCATCGGGCGGGCCCTCGTCGTGAACGTGAACCCGAAACGTAGGCGCCCACCCAACCGCGGCCATTGCGCCAGCGGCGGCGCTGAGCGCCAGCCCGATCCATAGGCCGGCGCGACTGCGCTTCGGGATCTTGAGCGGCTCGTCGGCCGCAGGGGACGGAACGACACCCGATTCATCGACCTGCCCTGATCTTGCAGGAACGGCGCGGGCGCTCTTTCGCTTCGTCAAAGCGATGGCGCGCGCTTCCTCGCTGGCTGGATGCGAGCTTCTCCGGTCGCCGATGACCGTCGGGGCAAACGCGACCTCCTCGCGCCCTTCTTCGTGTCGCGGGCTGCGTTCACGTGACTCCGAGACGGCCTGACTGACGAACGTTCGCCGTCTTTCGGCCAACTCCGGAAGCGACACCCTGAGAAACGTGGCGACATCGTCACCGGTGGCGCTCTCGCCGAGGTCCTTCATGGCGCTTTCGATGGCTCGTTGCATGGCGCCAGCGGTCGGAAACCGCTCGTCCGGGCTCAGCGTGACCGAACGCTCCAGTACCGCAGCGACGGCTTGCGGGAGTCCTTCGGCACAGTTGGGCGCCTCGTCCGCCAAGAGTCTGCGAATGACCTCGACGTCGTCATCCCCGTCGTTCGGCAACCGGCCGGCAACCAGCTCGTGCAGGCATACGCCGAGCGCCCAGACGTCCGCACGCCGATCGACGCTACGCCCCTTCTTGACCTGCTCGGGGGCCATGTACTGGACCTTTCCCTTGACGATGCCGGTCCGCGTTTCGCCCTGTTTGCGGTTTTGAGCCTTGGCAATTCCGAAGTCGATGACTTTGACGGCACCGCCGGTGCTCACCAAGATATTCTGAGGTGACACGTCGCGGTGCACGATCCCGAGCGGCTCGCCGAGCTCGTCCCTCAGCTCGTGAGCAGCGTGCAGTCCGGCGCAAGCGTCGGCCACGATGCGAAGCGCGGGGCCCATGGGCAACAGGCGCCCGCTTTTGGCCGCAAGCCTGCGGATCTTCGCGAGCGAATCGCCGTCGATCCACTCCATGACGATGAAAAGGACGTCCTTCTGCTCACCAAGGTCGAGAATCTGCGCGACGTTCGGATGCTGGATCCCGGAGGCGATGCGCGCTTCGTCGAGGAACATTTCCTGGAAGCGCGAATCTTCCAGAAGCTCGGTGCGGATCGTCTTGATCGCAAATAGCTTCTCGAAACCTCGCTTGCCACGCAGACGAGCGAGCCAAACCGTGGCCATGCCCCCGGACGCGATAGGGCACAGTAGCTCGTACCGATCGAGCCGGTCCCCCGCCCGCAAGACGCTCCCGACGGCCTCCATCGCGAGCTCATCATGGCCCTGTCGTAGCTGGCGAGCCAACGATTCGGGGCCGGCCGACATCGCACCGAACCATCCAGCTCACATGGAGGCGACGATGAGCCCTTCGCCGGCCCCGCGAAGTGCACTCTGAACGGCACCGTCCACGGCCTCGTCCTGCAAGCGCCGGCGGACCTCCTCCGAGATCGCCGCCCCGGGTCCGATGATCGTGGCGGAGCCGGAAACGGTCCCCCTAAGCGTCTGGTCGCGACGAACCGTGAACTCGACCTCGGCGTGCACTTGCAGGGTCCCGCCGAACCGGGCCTCGATCAGTTGGGTCACGTTGCCGTCGAGGGTGATGACCGGCAGGTGCCGGGCCGCCGCCTGTAGGGTCAGCGGGAGTTCGTCGCGAACCACCGTCATTCCTTGAAGGCTCCGAGCGTGCGTCTGCGCCGCATCCGATAGCACCCGCCGCAGATCGTCGCCCCGAATGCCACTCCCGTTTCGCATCGCTCCGAGGGCCAGAACGCAGCGTGCGTCGGCCTCCCGTCGATGTGACGAAGAATCGTCGCTCCGCCCGAGGGCCGCTCCACGCGCGCGAAGGGCATGGATTGCGTCGCGGATTCGAATCTTCACGCTTTGCGCGGTTTCGCTCGAAAGACGTCGCTCGAGCGACGTCGCCGACGTAGGATCTCCGAGCGCTTCGAGTGCCTCGACTACTGCAACGCGTACTGCCGGATGCGCGTCGTCGAGCGCACGTTCGAGCGACTCTCGTGCACCCAGGGGTCGAGCGCGCCCGAGCTGCAGAGCCGCGCTGACCCGTACCCGAAAGTCACCCGAATGTGCGAGCTCCTGCAAAGCGATTGTCGGGTCGCCGGCTTGCGACACCGAGCTTTGAACGATGGTCACCAGCACCAGCACCGCGCAGCAAGCGAGGCGCCCGAGCTGCCGACGACATGGAAGGCCCACGCAAAATGGGCCTTTCGTAGATCGCGTCGGCGTCACTCCGCCAAGAGGTCCATCACCTCTTTTTCGATCGCCGTATCGTCCCCGTCGCGGTACCCGACGTGCGCGTATCGAACGACCCCCCTGCGGTCGACGAGGAACGTCGAAGGCATCGTCTCGGGCTTGTATCGGCGGGCGATGGATTTGTCCTCGTCCCACGCGATCGTGAACCTGGCCCCGTAGGTCGAGGCGAACGCCGCTATTTTGTCCTTATCGTCGGGCTCGTCCTCGCTGATACCGACGATGTGTAACCCGCGTGCTGAGTACTTCGCATTCAGATCCTCGAGCTTCGGGAACGAACGCTTGCAGGGGCCGCAATACGTTCCCCAGAAATCGACAATCACGACCCGCCCGCGAAGTGCGATCAGGGAGAGCGGAGTGCGCGGCCCCGCGAGCGGCTTGACGGTGAAGTTCGGCGCCGGATCTCCGACGAGCCCGGAGTCGTACGTGCGCTCCGCCAGGGGCCCTGTTTCGAACCCGACGCCGCACGCAGCGAGGAGACACGCGAGGAGAACCGCGATCGGGAAGTCGACTGTCACGCTATCGTTATGGAACGGGACAGTTGGCGCGCGCTCAAGCTCAGCGCGCTGCGGAAGCGCCGATCGCTACGATGGTGTACGCGGCGAGATCACCCAGGCGACGGCCGATAGTCGTCTCACGGACAGCCGGTCCCGCATCGCGCGCGCATGGCCGAACTCGCCAAGGCGTGATTGGCCACCGCTGCCGCACTGAACGGAGATACCATCCGCGGCGGGTGTTGGTCATTCGCGAGGGGCGCGTGCTCGGCTACCGGTTGCTCGACGTGGCCGACGAAATCGATCTCACGGCCGCGCAGAAGGTGGTCCAAAGCAGCGCATCGCGCCGCGGCGCCCTTACGCGCGAAGCAGCCCTGTCGCTCGTCATGTCGGCGCCTCCGTTGGAGGTGGCCCTTGGAACGCACATCGTCAACCTTTCGCGGTCGAACGCCCGCCTGGAAGCCGAAGTTTCGGCGCGGCTGTTCGACTACGGAGCCGTCTCGGTTTGCTTCGATGTCCCGATTGCGCCCGGGACGGAGCTACCGTCGCTCGTGCCTCTTTGCGACGAGCTGTACGAGTCGACCGAGCTCGATCGCTGGGCGCAAGAGCTCATCCCTGGGTTGCTCGATCGGCTCGGCACCGCGGTCCACCAGCGACACCGATGGGGCGGGATCGAGACCTATACCATTGTTTTTGTCCGACATTTTGACGGCCAGCCTCTCGCGACGGAGGTCCTCGCGTCACCGACGCTCGCCAGTCTGGTGGTCGGGGAGCCGCCAACGCGCCATTTGTCGGCCGGGCAGAGGCAGGACGTGCTGCAGCATGCCCACAGCTATTTCGAAGACGACCTGGTGGTCGTCGACTGGAACAGCGCATTCGTGCTGGAGCCGTCGGGTAGTCACGACGTCCCCGACATCCTCGAGCTCGCTACCTCGCAGCTGCTTGAGCTTCAGTACTACGATGGTCTATTCGACGCCGAGCTCGCGCGGGTGCATCGACAATTCAGCGCCGCGCGCGGTCAGCGCTTTGGAGCCGTTTTCCGAAACCCGTGGGTCGAGCTGGGCCATGGGGTGGTTCGGCGACTCCTCGAACTGACCGAGTTTGCAGAGCGCGTCGACAATGCTCTCAAAGTGACAGGCGATTTCTACCTCGCGCGCGTTTATGAGAGCGCCGTTCGCCGCTTTCGCATTCGCGCCTGGCAGTCCAGCATCGACGCCAAACAGGCGCTACTCGCGCAGGCCTACAACCTGGTCCGTGGAGAGATCGACGCGCGCCGAAGCACCGTGCTCGAGCTCGTCGTGATCGCGCTCATCGTGCTCGAAGTGTTGCTGGCGATGGTCCGGCGGTGACCGTCCGTTGCCATCGGACGTATTTTGTCGGCGCACAGCCTCATTCGATGTTGATGCAGAGCGTCGTCGCGGCAGCCCCACCCAGGACGTCAAACGCGCGGACCAAGGCAAGGTATTGGCCCGACCGCTCGTAGTGGTGTTCGAGCGACAGCGCGAGCGGCTGTCGGCCCCGGCTCGGACGCCACGCGCTCGATCCCACGCGCAGCCGCCCGTCCCGGTGATCCCAGTCGACGCACCAGCCATCGAGCCACTGCGACCAATGGGTCACGGCATCGCGCGCGCCACCCGGCACTCTGTCCGGGGCCATCGCGAAATCGACGAGCTGGATCCTCACCGAGAGACCGGAAACGCTCGCGACCGCACGCAAAGCGCCCTCGCCTTGGGACGACGAGGCGATTCCGACATGTTGCACGATCCACGGACGGGCATCGCGAACGGCGAGAAGACGTTTACGCGCAACGTGGAGCGCGATCGGCGAGGCGTCGCCGACGATCCATCTTCTGCCGAGTTTCTCCGCCACCACCGCGGTGGTTCCGGATCCGACGAAGCAGTCCACGACCCGATCGCCGCGATTCGACGACGCTCGGATGATGCGCGCAACGAGAGCCTCGTTCTTCTGAGTCGGGTACCCAACCTTCTCGCCCGAGAAGGACACGATCTGGATGCTGTTCAAGCGGTCGGCTTCGCTGCCGTTCCAAACGTCCTCCATGGGGTACCCCGATCCCCGAGGCGGCGAACCATCTCGCCGTACGTACCCGGGCGCATACGGAATCAACTCCTTGTGAAACGTCTTGGGCTTACCCCCCTTCGCGTAGAATAGGACCGTGTCATGATTGCGGATCCAGCCGCGCGTCTGCGACTTGAAGCCGCTGACCCACCCGATGCGCCAGACGATCTCGCGTTGAAAGGCGTCGGCGCCGAAAACTTCGTCGAGCAGCACCTTCGCGTAGTGCCCCACGTGCGCGTCGAGATGCACGTAGAGGCTGCCGCCCTTGGCAAGCAACCGGTGTAGAAGCGTCGCGGTATCGGAAAACCAAGCCAGCCAAGCGTCGAGTCCACGGGTGTCCTCGTAGGCATGCACGGCAACCCGCGGAGCGCCCGCCGGCGCCCCGGGAATGGAGGCGAGAAAATCGAAGGTGTCGCCGGTGTCGAACGGCGGGTCGATGTAGACGAGGTCGATCTTCTCCGAGAGCTCGTCAGCCAGGGCCGGAAGCGCCGATGCACTGTCGCCGAATACGAACCGATTAACCTCAGCCGCTGTACAGTCGCCGTGCATTTCCACGGATTGAATGGGGAAACGAGGTCGCTCCGGCCGCGTTCGCGCGCGGCGCGGGATTTTGCCCTTCCAAACAAGCTCCGCCACAGCCTTTCCTTTTACCCCTAGCCGAGCATCGTTGGGCCCGGCGAACGGCTCGATCGCTGGCCGAGATCCGCTACCGTTGAGCCGCACCGATCTACGGACAAGGACACCAGACAGCCATGCCCCCCCAGCCTCGCGTCTCTTTGAACGATGCGCGCGCCCGCTACGAGGAGATGAAACGAGCCTCGGCTGCGCTCGATCTGACCCGCGGCAAGCCATCGCCCGAGCAGCTCGACCTCTCCAACTCGCTCACGACCATTCTCGCGACGAACGACTACCGGGCGACCGACGGCACCGACTGTCGCAACTACGGTGGCCTCGATGGATTGCCGGAGGCCCGCGCCCTCTTCGCCGATATTCTGGAGGTGGCCCCCGACCGAGTGATGGCGGCAGACAGCTCGAGTCTCGCTCTGATGTACGAGACGCTTGCCCATGCCGTGCTTCACGGGGTTCCCGATGGGAGCCATCCGTGGCGCGATGAGCGCCCCCAGTTTCTCTGCCCCTCGCCGGGATACGACCGACACTTTTCGATTTGTGAGGATCTCGGAATCCAGATGATTCCGGTCGGCATGAATGCGGACGGTCTCGATATGGACGCCATCGAGCGCCTTGCGCGCGAAAGCGAGCGTGTCAAGGGGATGTGGATCGTTCCAAAATACGGGAACCCGACCGGAGTTACACTCCGTACCGAGATCGTCGAACGATTGGCACGAATGAAGACCGCCGCAGCGGACTTCCGTGTCATGTGGGACAACGCCTATGCGGTTCACGACCTCACCGACACACCCGAGCCCTTGGCTGACTGCCTCGGGGCGGGCGAAGCGGCCGCACATCCCAACCGGTTTTGGATCTATACGTCGCTCTCCAAAGTCACATTCGCCGGCGCGAGCATCTCGGCCTTGGCTTCTGGGCCACATAACCTCGCGTGGATGCGCAAGCACCATGCGAACGTCACGATCGGGCCGGACAAACTGAACCAGCTTCGCCACGTTCGCTTTCTGAAAAATGCCGACGGCGTCCGAGCGCACATGCGCCGCCATGCCGCAATTCTTCGGCCCAAGTTCGATCTCGTGCAAGCCGTTCTGGAGCGCTATCTCGGCCAGAGCGACTTCGCGACGTGGACGAAGCCGAAGGGCGGCTATTTCGTCAGCCTCGACACGCGGCCAGGCCGCGCGGCACGCGTCGTTGCGATGGCCGCCGATGCGGGCGTCAAGCTCACGCCGGCCGGTTCCGCGTTTCCGTACAAAAAGGACCCGTTGGACCGCAACATTCGCATTGCACCGAGCTTTCCGTCGTTGGGGGAGCTCGAGCGCGCTATCGAAGTGCTCGCCGTCTCGATCATTTGCGCGAGCGGCGAGTGACGGGTCGCACATCTGGGCCCCGGGGGCCAGGATTCACTTTCCGATGTACGAGCCGAGGTCCCGCTCCTCGGAGATCGCTCGTAGCTTCTTCAGTGCGGCGGCTTCGATCTGACGAACGCGCTCGCGCGACAGGTTGAACGACTTGCCCACTTCCTCGAGCGTCTGCCCAGGGCCGCCGTCCATTCCAAAGCGGAGCCGCAGAAGCTGCTGTTCGCGCGGCGTCAGATGTTCGAGCAGCGCTCGAGTCTGGACGTGCATGCGTTCGCGCGCCAGCTGTTCGTCCGGCGCAGGCGATCGCTGATCGGCAACGAGGTCGCCGAGCTGGCCGCCGTCGCCGTCGTCGCCCAACGGTGCCTCCAGGCGAAGCGGTTCGCGCACGAGCCCGCGAATGGCCCGAACCTTGTCGAGAGGCAGGCCGCTTTCCCTCGCGAGCTCTTCGTCCGTTGGCTCCCGACGCCCCTGCTGCGCCATCGTTCGACGCACCCGCTCGAGCTTATGACGACTCTCGAGCAAGTGGACAGGAACCCGAATGGTTTTGCTCTGATCGGCCAGAGCTCGTGCCATCGCTTGGCGCACCCACCATGCGGCATACGTCGAGAAGCGATGGCCGCGGCGCCAATCGAATTTCTCGACAGCGCGAATGAGGCCGAGCTGGCCCTCCTGCACGAGATCATGCATGTCGAGGCCCTGGCCCACGAAACGCCGCGCATACGTGACAACGAGACCGAAGTTGGCGCCCACGAATTCGTGGACGGCGCGTTGCGCTTCGCGACGGCCCCTAGCAAAAGCTCTCCGGGCCCGTTCGTCAGCACCGCGCGAGCGAAGAGCACGTGCCATTCGATCGAAGAGCGAGCGCTCGAAGCGCTCCGCGCCAAGCTCGTTCGCAACGCGAGCACGCCGACGACGGCTCCGCTCGCGAGTAGCCTCGTCGCTCGCGGTGCGCGCCGTAGCCGCGGAGGCCGCCCGATCCAGCAATCGCGCGAGCCGTTCGACGTTCGATGGTTCGTCTGCGTCCTCGGCTGCGTTTCGCACAAGCGCGGAAGGCACGGTACGCCCGTCTCTCAGCTCTACCGCAAGAGCCCGCAGTGGACCCGCCGCCTGAGCGCTGCCGAGCAGCGCTTCGAGGGCGTCGCGTTCGCCGCCTTCGATGCGTTGAGAAAGCTGCACCTCTTCCTCGTGCGTCAACACACGCCTTCGCGCGGAGCGGGGAGGAGAGGCGGACGCCGAAGGGTGCGCGTCGTTCGCGACGGTGACCTCGGCGAGCGTATCGAGCTCGAGGGGCCCTTGGTCGAGGTCCTCTCGCGCGGGAACGAGGGCAGTGCTAGGTACGTTCACGGTCGGCTGCTGGGGGCGGGTTTGGGTAAGATGCCGAGCGATTGAGTAGGGTCGCTCCTCTTGGCGAACAACCATTGCTCTCGCCCGGTGCTTCCCCAGGGGGACGCCAAACCTTAAGCATCACGGGCGATTTGGCCAGGGAAATGTGGAGACCCAAGACTTACATGCGGACTTCTCGCAGAAAATGCAGGTCGAGCTCGGGAACAGCCCGACACCCCGCGAGCGCGAGCCCAGCCCTCAGTGCGACGGCGCTCGCTTCGTCACGATGAGATGCGCATGACCGTCCCGATCCGGGTAGCCGTATCGGAAAGCCAAGTCACGGGCGGGCTGTGACGCGAATAAGTGCTTGAAATCATTTGCATCTTTGCTGTCGATCAGCCCAAAGGGGGCCGGTCCAGCAAACCGGCCGTAGGTCTCTTGGGACAGCCCCGCGGTGTCGGCAAACCGCGGGGGAATGCCGGTCGAGTCGGAGACCATCCAAACGAGGTGTTGGATGAGCCACGCGCGCACCCGCGAAAAATGGTCGCTCCATAGAAGATGGCTGGCGGCCTTGGTCATCGCCGACACCATTCCCTTCTGGCTCAGGTGCAACAAAAGCGACGGGGCGGCCTCGAGATGGTCGTCGTCCAAATTGAAGGCGAGATGGCGCAGTATCCTCACAGGTCCAGCGTCACCGGCCGTTCGAAACTGCAACTCCGCGTCCTCGAACAGAGCACGCAAGGCTTTGGGATGGTGCGCCTGCGCAAGAATGTCGGCCTGAGTGACGTATGCGACCGAGCCGTCCGTCCGAAGCTGAAAATATCTAAGACTTATGGGCTCATAGCCATATATCACGAGCGCAGCGAGCGAGAACAGCACCTCACCGGGCAGGTCCGTCTTCGACTCTTTCTCGAGGTTGTCCGTGCGGGAATGCGCCTTCTCGAGCAGTCGCTCCAAGTGAGCCCGGTGAATGGCAAGCTCGGGCCCGAGACGTTCCGACGCGAGCGCGTCGATCGGCCGCACATCTCCTGCAGGCTCGAGCGAAATCGTCGTTATTTCGGTCGCTTCCGGAAAGGTGGCCAACGCGCTCGCCAAATCGCCGCCCCCGAATGGGTATACGACCGTGGCCGGGAGATCGTTGGGACGCAGCGAGGACAGAAATGACTCTGCAGCCTCCACCCAGGTTTTTCTGTATTCGTCGTAGGCGCGAGCAAGCTCCTCGCAGTGTCTCGTCACAACGGCGATGTCGAAGCGCGATGGAACCTCGCCGTCAGGGCCGCACGCTGCAAGCCGAAACAGAATACGGGCCTGCTCGATGAACTCAGCGCCTTGGGCGGCCGCGTCCGGCTCGTCGATAGCACTCTGGATGTCGAGGGCTGCGTCGCTCGAGGTTGTGCGCGCGATTGTTGCGAGTGAGGCGTCGCCGGCTTCCCTGTCCGCGAGCGACGCGCTCGTGAGCTGGCCCGCGGGCGGGGTGAGCTCCGGCGCGCCCGGGCGAGCGCACGCGCAGACGAGGACCCCGAGCATGAGCGCCACGCGTTTCATTGAGATAGCTCCTGAGCACGCTTCCGCGCGCGGAAAATAACGTAGGCGGGAAGGCCGGTCGCGACGATTGCGGCGCCGATCAACGCTTCGCGCATGCCCCGCTCAAGCACGCTCGAGAGCACCCAGACGTTCATCGCAACGAACAGCGCAGGAGCCACCGGGTATCCGGGAACTCGGAACGGACGAGGCCAATCCGGCCGACGCGTCCGGAGTACGAAAACAGCCACAACCGTCAGCGTCGAAAACGCGATGATTGCGAACATTGCGAACGTAAGAAGCTGCTCGAAGCGCCCACTGAATAGCTCCGCGACCGCGACAATGGCTTGGACTGCCAGGGCGATGACAGGAACGCGCGCGGGGCCGTGCACCCGTCCGAGCGGGCGAAAGAACAAACCGTCAGCCGCCATGGCGTGATAGAGCCGCGGCCCCACGAGCACCGTCGCCTGAAGGGAACTCAAGATGCATAGTGCGACGAGCGGTGCGAGCAGGCCTGCGGCAAGTGCCCCCCCGAGCCGCGAGGCCGTGACGCGAGCCGGATCGGTGGTTTGGCGCAGCTCCGCAACGGGCAATGCGCGCAAGTACGTGACGTTGACCAGGACGTACAGCAGAATGCAAGTGGCGGTGCCGACCGCGAGACCCCACCCCAGACTCCGCGCCGGATCCCGCATCTCGCCCGTGATGTAGGTCGCTGCGTTCCAACCGCTGTACGCGAAAAGGACGGGGATCAGGGCGACGGCCATGCCGGCCGGGTGAGCGCCGGTCCCGAGGCTTTGATGCATGCTCGGCACGAGCACGGGGCGCGCAAGCAAGCCGAGTCCGAGCAAGAACGCAAACGCGGCGAGCTTCGTGGCGGTGAGTGCGTTGAGAATGACTCTGCCAGGATGCAGACCGAATGCGTTGAGAATGGTCAGGCCGCCGATCGCAAACGTCCCAATCGCCGTCGATGCCGATGGACCCAGACCGCACATTCCGGCGACGCTGTTTCCGAAGCCCCAAGCCAGCGCCGCGATGGATCCAGGAAACGCGATCCAGAAACTCGTCCAACCGCTCAGAAACCCGATCGGAGAGCCATAAGCCTCCGTCAGATACACATATTCCCCGCCCGAGCGAGGGAACATCCCGCCAAGTTCGCCGTTGCTCAGTGCCCCGGACAGGGCAATTGCACCCCCGATGACCCAGGTCCCGATGAACGCGGCCGGCGAACTCACGTCGGCCGCAACGAATGGACTGACGAGAAAAATCCCTGCGCCCACGATGCTCCCCACCACGAGAAGCGACGCGTCGACCACGCCGAAGCCACGCTTCGCCGGGTCTCCGTGGTTCGACGGGGAGGATGGCTCGAGCGATGGAACGTGGCGAACCGAAGCGTCTTGACGATTCGAACCGCTCGAAGGGATCATGAAGCCCACCCAGCGCGAAGTACACGAAGTCGCAGAGACCCACAAAAAAAAGCGGACTCCTCTGCCGTGCCCAGGTCCGCATCGGCCGACCGATCGCGCTTGCAGTGGAGAGGAGAATGGATGCCGGCGCGCAATTCGGGCGCGCAGGCTCGGTCCGGTCCGGACTAGGATGGGGCGAACCATGCGCTTGCGCACGTTCGCTCCACTGCTGTTGCTTGCCGCCTCGATCGCGGCGCCCGCCTGCGCAAAGCCCGGGGGCGACTGCAGCGAAACGCCCGGGAGCTGCGCGGGCAAAACCTCTCATCTTGTGTGCGTCAAAGGCAAGTACGTGCTCGAGTCATGCAACGGGCCCGGCGGCTGTTCCGACGACACGGCGCTCGTATGCGACAGCACCCGCGCGGACGTCGGCGACGGATGCGGACACGACGGCGCACGCGCATGCAGCGCCGACGGCAGCAAAGAGCTGCGATGCCGCGATGGTCAATTCGCCGTGGAATGGAGTTGCCGGGCCGGGTGCACCCTGGATGCCAGCAAGAATCCCAAGTGTACCCCGACGGGCGAGGTCGGCGACCCGTGCCGACCCGACTCGATCGTCTGCGACGGCAAAGGCAAGACGCAGCTCTCGTGTGTCGAAGGCAAGCTCGCAGCGACGCGCACGTGTCACGGCGGGCTGGGCTGCCAGACCGAACCGGGCGGAGGGGTACGATGCGACCGCACTCAGGCGCTCGAAGGGGAAGATTGCCGCGAAGAGGGCGCGGGCGCGTGCGATATGACCCGAAAGAACGTGCTTGTCTGCCAAGGCGGCCATTTCAAGACTCAGCTGCACTGCCTTGGCCCCTTGGGCTGCGAGCTCCCGGGAAACTACAGCGAACGCTGCGACAAGAGCATCGTCGAACTGAACGAGCCCTGCACGGAGGAGGGCGCCATTTCCTGCTCGACGGACGGCAAGCAGGTCAAATGCACCGACGGCAAATTCTCTATCGACAAAAAATGGAAGCCTGCGAAGGGCGAGACATGCAGCGTGCGCTACCGCATGAGCCTCGAGACGGAGAAGTTCGAGGCGCGCTGAGTCGACTCCAGGTCCTGCGCTTCACGGCCACGAAACGGAGTACCCCTGCCAGGAGTACACAGCACGCCCGAGGTATTCCCGCAGCGCCATTGAACTTTCGGCAAGCGAATCCGCGCGCGGCACCCACGAACCTCTGAAACGAGTCGGATCGTACGACCTGAAGTCGACCGGCCACGTATCGAAGTCGAGGCCGGCACGGCGAAAGCAACCGGCTGCTCGTTTCAGATGGAACGCACTCGTCACGAGCAACAGCCGCGTCCATCCTTTCCGCCGAACGATTCGAGCCACTTCGATCGCGTTCTCGTGGGTATTGCGGCTTCGGTCGTCGACCACCATGCGGTCGGGCGTGATGCCCCATGATTCGAGCTGCCGTTCGAGGACGACCGATTCCGGCAAAGGTATGTCCTCGGCAGCGCGCCCTGCCGCCAAAAGCGCGTAGCGAGCGCGTCCGGTTCTCAGGAGATCGAACCCGGCGAGCAGACGGTCGGCGGCATCGGTGTAGTCGGGAACTGCGGGCTTCTGGTCGACCAACCCGCCCAGAACGATGACCGCGTCGTACGGCGCCGTCCAGCGAGCGGTCGCTCGCGCAGATGATTCGAGCCCCCGCAAGAGTGCATTGGCCACCGGCTCCGTGCTGAAGAGATACAGAATCGCTAGGCCAGAGGCTGGAGCGACGAGGGTCCGCCGTGCGACCTTCCTCCGGACACCCCAGAGGCCCGCGGCGCCGAGGGCCAACGCCCACACGAGCGGCGTCGCGAGCGAGTCGACCGTTTTGGATAGGAAAAAAAACACCGCCCTGGCCAGCTTAGCTTGGGCTCGTTGTCGCGACGCCGGTTCACGACCTCCTCAAACCAGTTGCGTTCGTCAGCAACATTTCTCGGACCGCAGCGGCCCGCTCGCGTGCGACAGGAACCCGCACACCACGCCCCGCATCCGCCACGCTGGCACCCACGAAGAGCTTGGTTTCGTGACCGTCGCGTTCGAGCTCCTTAATGTGCGTCGCGTTGACCAGCCAGTTTCGGTGTACGCGCACGAATGCCCGCCCGAACGATGTCTCGACGGCAGCCAACGACAAATCGATGTCGAACAAGCCGTGTGTCGTGTGCACGAACGTCAGCCGGTCCGCTGCTTCGAATGCCCAGATTTCATGTGGCTGCAAAAACACGAGGCTGCGTTTTCGGCGGGCGACGATGCGGGGTGGCCCGTTGCTCGGCACGCGCGCTTCGGCGCGGTGATGATGCAACCGTCGAAGACATTGCCCTACGCGCTCCTCGCTGAACGGCTTGAGGAGGTAATCGACGGCGCCGAGATCGAACGCCGCGAGCGCGTGCTCATCGAATGCCGTCGCGAAAACGAACATCGGCGACGTCGGCTGGTCTGCGACCTCCCGCACGAGGGTGAGCCCGGTTTCGCCGGGCGACGCACCCTGAAGCGAAATGTCCACGAACACGACGTCGACGCCGACCCCCGGAGCGTCGACCGCGAGCGCCTGCCGTGCCTCGTCCATGCTCCCGACGGCGCCGACGACCTCCGCGAGTCCGGACGATTCGAGCAACTCGACCAAGTAGTTGCGCGCAGGCCACTCGTCTTCGACGACGAGAGCGCGCAACGGCGGCGGCACAGACATGCGCTACTCCCCCGCACCCGCGATTTCGACAATCGCCCGCGTTCCTGTGCTCGAGGACTCGAACCGCAGGGATGCGTGCGACGCTTCGAGCTCAAGCCGGCGCCGCACCGACTGCAGACCGAAAGCCCCCTCACGGACGTCGTCCTCCTGCATGCCGGGGCCATTGTCCTCGATGATGCACACGAGAGAACCACCCGGCCCATGGGATGCGCGGACCACCACTTCGCCAGCCCCGTCGGGTCGTCGCAGCGCACCGTGTTTGACGGCATTCTCGACGAGCGGCTGAAGAAGCATGCGGGGAATCATCGCGCCTGCGCATTCCGGAGCCACGTCCCAACCGAAACCAAGGACGCCGTGATGGCGCGCTTCGAGGATCTGCGCGTATCTCCGCAGCCACGCAATCTGCTTGTCGAGGCGCTGCGTCTCGCTCGTTTCCTGTACTGCGTCGCGCAGCAGATCGCCCAGACAGACCAGCAAGCGCCTGGCTTCGCGCGGCTCCTCGGTGACGAGTCCCGCGATCGCATTGAGCGTGTTTAGCAGGAAGTGCGGCTCGAGGTGCAATCGCAGAGTCGAAAGCTCCGCTTGCGTTCGCAAATGCTGGGCTTCGAGGGAGCGCACCCCGGCGCTCTCCACAGCGAACGGGTAGACAAACGCAAGTGTCCAAATGCCGAAGTACAGCTGCGCGTTGATGGCGCCGAAGAGAACCGATCGCAGGAGACTCGCCCCATTCGGATGATGCAACCGAAGCTGCGGCACGTGCATCGCGACGACCCCGTACAGCAGCCCGAAGACACAACCGATGCCCGTGACGATGACCACGCCGGCGCCGAGGCCCTGGGTTGCGCTCAGCCGTCGTCGAACCGACCAGGCAAACGAAGCCGATAGCGCCAGCATGAGGATCGACAGCTCGAAGGACATGAAAATGAGCTGCGCGACGATGCGAGCCGTCTCACGTCCGGCGATGAAGTCTTTGGCGACCTGCAGAACCATCACGCCCGCGACGACCAGCGCGCCGAGGACGCGGCGGGGCCGAACGAGCGCCGGCGTACGCCTCGAAGTCGCTCGCGCCTGGGCAATCCGCTCATCGAGCCGCGACGCGGTCGAAAATGAACCAGCGCTTGGCACGGTCATGGGTTCGATTCTACATTGCGACAGCGCCGGGTGGTGCGCTGCCGGTCGGTAGGCCACCGCGCCTCGTCCGAAGCTTTTCACCGGTCGTCGTTTGCGGCGAAGTGCCGGCGACCCCTGCGGCATCGTATCCTCGCTCCATTCGACATGTGGACCCGCCGTCTAGTCTGCACGCTCTCCACCCTTGCGCCAGTCGTCTTCGGTCTGGATTCGGCCTTCGCTCAGGAGGGCGTCCCGGCTCCCGCCCCCCCTCAGCCGCGACCCAGCGAGATGCCCGCGTCGAGCGCACCACCGACCGGACCCGCCGCGCCCCGCATTATGAATTTGCAGCCGCTGGAGCGCTTCGCCGTCACCCGACAACCACAGATGCTCGTGGCGCAAGCGCAAATCGGTATCGCCGAGGGGAATGTCGAGCAGGCCCGATCGCCGTTTTTGCCCCAAATCGCCGCCGTCGCGGAGTACGCGTACGGCAATTCGATTCGACCGTACTCCGTCACGACGTCGACCCCAACGAGCGGCACGGCAACGGGTACGACCACGACCCCATCGATGGCGATGACGAGCACCTCCTCCGGAGGCACGAGCCTCTCGTTCTCGAGCGCTTTGGGGTTCTGGGACTTCGGACTGAGCGGCACGCAGCTCATCTACGACTTCGGCCAAACGGCTGGAAGATACCGATCTGCGAAGGAGACTCTCGAGTCGCAACGCCTCGCGGAAAAGACGACGCTGTTGCAGGTGCTTCTCGCCGTTCGCCGGGCTTACTTCACCGCGCGCGCGAACAAAGAGTTGGTGGATGTCCAGCGCGAGACGCTTCGCGATCAGGAGAGCCATCTCACGCAGGTGCAAGGGATGGTCCAGGTCGGCACACAACCTGAAATCGCGCTCGTAACGCAGAAGGCGGCCGTCGCCAACGCCCGCGTGCAGCTGATTACGGCACAAAACAACTACGAAACGGCCAAGGCGCAGCTCAACCAAGCCGCCGGAATCACGGGCGGAACCGACTACGACGTCGGGAACGAGCTTGTCCCTCCTATCGATGACGAGGAGCAGCCGCTCGAGACGCTCGTGAATAAGGCCATGCAGGCGCGACCGGAGCTGGCCACACTGGACCGACAGCGCTCGGCGCAGGAAGCTTCCGTCAGCGCCGCGAAGGGCGGGTTCGGACCCACCCTCTCCGCGACGGGCAGCGTGGCCGAAGAGGGCCTCGCACTCGATGGCTTGCAGCCGGCGTGGAGTGTTGGCGGGCTCATCTCGTGGCCGATTTTCCAAGGCGGGCTCACCCACGGCTTAGTCCGCTCCGCCGAGGCGACGCTCTCGAGCATCGAAGCGCAGCGAACGCTCGAAGAGCTTCAAGTCCGGCTCGATGTCGATTCCGCGCAGCTCGCCGTGCGCGCGGGCAAGGCGACCATCGGCGCCTCGGAGGACGCGGTGGCCAATGCCCGCGAGCAATTGCGGCTGGCCGAGCAACGCTATGCGACCGGAGTCGGAAACATCATCGAGCTCGACGACGCACAAGTCGCTTACACGGCGGCGGCAGCACAACTCGTTCAGGCGCGCTATGCCCTCGCGACCGCTCGAGCCCAGCTTCTCGCAGCCTTGGGGCGAACATGATTCATGACAATCCGATGACGGTCGGCTCTCCCGGACGAAGCGCGATCTCCCCGCCCAGGCGCTCTCCGTGGACGCGGCTCGGTCTCGTGGCCCTGCTCGCCGCGACTGTTGCCGGCACGACGTGGATGGTGCGCGCGCGCGAGCGAGCGAGCGCTACGCAAGCCGCGGGAGCTGCGCGCGCCGCGGCGGAGCGGCAGACCCCCGTACTGACTGCGCCGGTGGTCGAGCGCGACGTCTCCATTTGGCGCGAAGGCCTGGGCAACGTGAGTGCCTTCTACACCGTCACGGTGAAGACGCTGGTCGACGGGCGCATCGACCGAGTCATTTTCAAGGAGGGCCAGAAGGTCAAGAAGGGCGACGTCCTCATCCAGATTGATCCTCGCCCGTTTGAGATTCAATTGCTCTCCGCCCAAGCCGCGCTCGAGCGCGACCAGGCCCAGCTGAAGAACGGACAGGTCAACGCGGATCGATACAAGACGCTGAGCCAGCAGAATCTCATCGCGGTTCAGCAATACACCGACCAGGCGGCGACGGTCGCGCAGCTCGACGGACAGGTCAAGGGGGACCAAGCGGCCATCGACACCGCGAAGCTGAACTTGGACTACGCACGAATCACGTCGCCGATCGACGGCGTGGTCGGCATCCGCCTCGTGGATCCAGGCAACGTCGTCCACGCGAGCGACACCGGGGGCCTCGTCGTGCTGACCCAGCTCGACCCCATCGCCGTATTCTTTACGTTGCCCGAAGACGATCTCCCGACCATCAGCAAGGCTATGGCGGCAGGCCCGCTCACCGTCGACGCGTACAGCCGCGATGGGACGACCCGACTCGCCGAAGGCAAGCTCCTCGTGATCGACAATCAAATTAATCAGGCCACGGCCACGCTTCGATTGAAGGCCGTGTTCGACAATCCGCAGAACATTCTTTGGCCGAACGCTTTCGTCAAAGCCCGCCTGCACATCGCGACACGCCGCAAAGCCGTCGTCATGCCCACCGCAGCGATCCAGCGCGGGCCTCAGGGCACGTTCGTGTACGTGGCCACTGCCGAGGCGACTGCCGTCGCGCGGCCCGTCGAAATTGCGCTCACGCAAGGAGAAATCGCCGTTGTAGCCAAGGGGGTCAACGTCGGCGACCAGATCGTCGTCGAAGGGCAGGCTCAGCTCCGTCCGGGAGCCAAAATCGCTGCCAAGCCCGCGCCTGCCTCGTTGGCCTCCGGTTCGGCTTCTGGGTCGCCCGCCAGCGGAGCCGGAGACCCCGGGGGGCCACCGCCATGAGCGGGGTGTCCGAGCCGTTCATCCGGCGGCCGGTCGCCACGACGCTTCTGATGGTCGGCCTCCTGCTGGCCGGGGTGATCGCGTTCGCGCAATTGCCCGTCGCCGCGCTACCTCAAGTCGATTACCCGACCATCGTCGTCTCGACGGCACTGCCCGGCGGCAGCGCCGCGACGATGGCGTCCGCCGTGACGACGCCCCTCGAGCGCCAGTTCGGCCAGATGCCCGCGCTCACGCAGATGACGAGCGTGTCGAGCTTCGGCTATTCGCAGGTCACGCTGCAGTTCGATCTGGATCGCAGCATCGACGCCGCGCAGCAAGACGTCCAGGCTGCCATCAACGCCGCTTCCAGCCTGCTCCCCACGCAGCTGCCGACCCCGCCGACGTATTCGAAAAGCAACCCCGCGGACCAGCCTATCCTCACGCTCGCGATCAGCTCCGAAGTCCTGCCGCTGGAAGACGTCGACGACTACGCCGACTCCATCCTCGCGCAAAAAATCTCTCAAGTCTCCGGTGTGGGTCTCGTGACAATCAACGGCGGGCAAAAGCCGGCGGTGCGCGTGCAGATCGATCCCGAAGCGCTGGCAGGGACCGTTCTGACGATGGAGGACGTGCGCCAGTCCTTGGTCGCCGCGAACATCAACGAGCCGAAAGGCAATCTCGACGGTCCGCGACAAGATTACGTGTTGTCCACGAACGATCAGCTCTACAAAGCCGACGGCTTCAAACCGCTGGTCATCGCATACGTGAACGGATCGCCGGTACGCCTCGAAGACGTTGCAACGGTCGTCGATGGGGTCGAAAACGCCCAGCTCGCGGGATGGTCTGGCGACAAGCGCGCCATCATTTTAAACGTTCAGAGACAGCCCGGCGCGAACGTCATCCAGGTCGCCGATCGCGTGAAGGCGTTGCTGCTTCACCTGACCGCGTCGCTGCCGCAAGGACTGGACGTAAAGGTCCTGAGCGACCGCACCGAGACCGTCCGCGCGTCGGTGGAGGACGTCGAACGGACACTCGTCATCACGATTGGACTGGTGGTCGCGGTCATCTTCCTCTTCCTTCGCAGCGTACGAGCAACCATCATTCCAAGCGTCGCAGTGCCCCTGTCGCTGATCGGCACGTTCGGCGTGATGTACCTCGTTGGTTACAGCCTGAACAACCTGTCGCTGATGGCGCTCACGATCGCGACGGGCTTTGTCGTCGACGACGCCATCGTCATGATCGAGAACATCGCCCGCTACATCGAAGAGGGCGAGAAGCCGTTCGATGCCGCCCTCAAAGGGGCGGGCCAGATCGGCTTCACCATCGTTTCCTTGACCGTGTCCCTGATCGCAGTGCTCATCCCACTTCTCTTCATGGGAGGGCTGATCGGGCGCTTGTTCCGAGAGTTTGCCGTGACTCTGGCGGCCTCGATTGCGGTGTCGGCACTCCTGTCGCTCACGCTGACGGCCATGATGTGCGCGTACCTACTTCGCCCGGAGCCCAAGGCCGAGGCGAGGAGTACTTTGTATCGCTGGTCGGAAGCGGGATTCGATCGCACGCTTGCGCTCTATGACAGCGGGTTGAACTTCGTGTTGCGCCATCGGCTTGCAACACTGCTCGTGACGCTCGGCACATTCGTTTTGACGATCGTCCTGGCGGTCGACGTTCCGAAGGGGTTCTTTCCGCAGCAAGACACCGGCGCCATTTTGGGGGTGACCGAAGCCTCGCCGGACGTGTCGTTCACGAAGATGATGGCGCTGCAACGCGAGGCGGCCGACGCCGTCCTGTCCGACCCCGACGTCATGAATGTTGCCTCGTTCATCGGGTCGGATGGCACGAACCCCACGACCAACAGCGGGCGGCTGTCGATCACGCTCAAGCCTATCACCGATCGCAGGGCAGGCGCCGACGCCGTCATCGCGCGTCTGCAGCCCAAGCTCGCGCGAATCGACGGACTGACCTCGTTTCTGCAGTCCGTCCAGGACTTGCAAATCGACAGCCGCGTCAGCCGGACGCAGTTCCAGTACACGCTCGAAGATGCCGACCCGAACGAGCTCACCGAGTGGGCGCCGAGACTTTTGACCGAACTGCGCAAAGAGCACCTCCTTACGGACGTGACTAGCGATCAGGAAGAATCCGGGCTCCAGGTGTCTCTCACCATCGACCGCGACACGGCGTCGCGGCTCGGAATCTCGCTGCAGACCATCGACGACACACTGTACGACGCCTTCGGGCAGCGCCAGGTGTCCATCATTTTTACCCAGCTCAACCTGTACCGCGTCATCCTCGAAGTAAAGCCCGATCTGGCTCGCTCGTCGCAGGCGCTCGACAGACTCTTCGTGCGATCGGCCAATGGGACGCCCACACCAATCAGCGCGATGGTCCACTGGTCCACGACGACCGCGCCACTCGCGATCAACCATCAAGGACAGTTCCCGGCGGTGACGATTTCGTTCAACCTAGCCGGCGGACAATCCCTGGGTGACGCCGTGACGGCGATTCATGACGCGCAGCACCGGATCGGCATTCCTCCGAGCGTCCACGCCGAATTCGTCGGAACTGCGCAAGCCTTCAACCAGTCGCTTGCGAGCGAGCCGGTGCTGGTCCTCGCCGCCGTGATCACGGTCTATATCGTTCTCGGAGTGCTCTATGAGAGCTACATCCATCCAATTACCATCTTGTCGACGCTGCCGTCCGCCGGCGTCGGGGCCCTGCTTGCGCTGTACGTCTGCAAAACGGACTTCAGCGTGATCGCGCTCATCGGCATCATTCTGCTCATCGGCATCGTCAAGAAGAACGCGATCATGATGATCGACTTCGCGCTCGAAGCGGAGCGAGAGCACGGGATGTCGCCCGAAGCGTCGATTCATCAGGCGTGTCTGCTCCGCTTCCGCCCCATCATGATGACGACGATGGCGGCGCTGCTCGGGGGGCTACCGCTCGCGCTTGGAACGGGCATGGGGTCGGAGCTCCGGCGGCCTCTCGGTATCACCATCGTCGGAGGACTGCTCATCTCGCAGGTGCTGACGCTTTACACGACGCCCGTCGTTTATCTCTACATGGACCGACTGGGCGCGTGGCTATCGAAGGCCGCTCGCCGCCGGCCCGCCGAGGCTCAGGCGCTGCCGTGAGTCTGTCGTCGCCATTCATACGGCGGCCCGTGGCGACGTCGTTGCTCGCCGCCGCAATCTTGCTCGCCGGGACTCTGGCCTATACCCACCTGGCGGTCGCTCCCCTGCCACGGGTCGACTTTCCCACCATTCAGGTGCAAGCGCAGCTTCCCGGCGCGAGCCCCGAAACGATGGCATCGTCCGTGGCCACGCCGCTCGAGCGACGGTTCGGTCGTATCGCGGGACTGACCGAGATGACGTCCACGAGCACTCTCGGCTCGACGTCCATCACTCTGCAGTTCGACCTCCAACTCAACGTCGATGCAGCGGCGCGCGACGTCCAAGCCGCCATCGCCGCGGCGGGAGGCGAGCTGCCCCCCAACCTACCCCTCAAACCGACCTACCGAAAGGTGAACCCTGCGGACGCGCCCATCCTGATCGTCGCCCTGACGAGCGAGGCGCTGCCGCTGTCGCAAGTCTTCGACACAGCAAACACCATTTTCGCGCAAAAGATCTCGCAAGTCGCGGGCGTCGGACAGGTATTCGTCGGGGGAGGCCAACAGCCCGCGGTGCGCATCCAAGTCGATCCCGAGTCGCTCGCGAGCATGGGACTCGGTACGAACACGATTCGTACAGCCGTCCATGCCGCAACGGCCGACGAAGCCAAGGGCACGTTCGGGGGGCCATCTCAAGCCGCGACGCTCGAGGCCAACGATCAGCTCCTCGAGGCCAAGAACTACAAGCCGCTGGTCATCGCACAGAGCCCGGGTGCGACGGCGCAGCTCGGCGATCTGGCTCGCGTCTTCGAAAGCGTCGAGAACGATCGCGTGGCCGGTTGGGCGGACGGCCAGCCCGCCGTGCTGCTCATCGTTCGCAAGCAGCCGGATGCGAACATCATCGAAACGAACGAGCGCGTGATGAAGCTTCTGCCGCAGCTCGCGCAATCCGTGTCGCCGGCGATCGACATTCAGGTGAGCAGCGACCGGACCCAGACCATCCGCGCCTCGGTTCAGGACGTCGAGCGCACCCTCATCATCAGCGTCGGCCTCGTCGTGTGCGTCGTTTTCGCGTTCCTGCGCTCCGGCCGAGCGACGCTCGTGCCGGCCGTTGCGGTGCCGCTATCGCTCATCGGCACCTTCGGCGTCATGTGGCTGCTCCACTACAGCATCGACAATTTGTCGCTGATGGCGCTCACGATTTCGACGGGGTTCGTCGTCGACGACGCCATCGTGGTGACCGAGAACATCATGAGGACCATCGATCGCGGAGAGCCGCCGATGCGTGCTGCGCTCATCGGCGCCTCGGAGATCGGGTTCACGATCGTCTCGATCACCATCTCGCTATTGGCGGTGTTCGTACCGATTCTGCTCATGGGCGGAATCGTTGGCCGGCTGTTCCGCGAGTTCGCCGTTACGCTCAGCGTCGCCGTCGCCACGTCGGCTCTCGTCTCATTGACGCTGACCCCGATGATGTGCTCTCGCATGATTCACGACGAACGTCACACGGTGCACGGAAGGCTGTACCGACTGTCGGAGCGCGCATTCGACCTGGCACAGGCCTTCTATGAACGGGGCCTGCGCTGGGCGCTCGACCACCGGGCCACGATGCTGTTCGTCACGTTCGGAACGGTAGCGCTCAACGTTGCGCTCTTCTTCATCGTCCCGCCCGGGCTCTTCCCGCAACAGGATACCGGACTGCTGATCGCAACGACCGACGCCGGTCAAGACGTCTCTTTCCCGCGAATGATGCAGCTGCAGACCCAGGTGAACCGCGTTTTGACCGCGGATCCGGACGTCGATCATTACGTCGCGTTCATCGGGTCGGGCGGCCTCGGAACGAGCAACACGGGAAGCGCATTCATCACGCTCAAGCCACTTCCGCCACGCGTGTTCAGCGCCGACCAAGTCTTGGGACGGCTTCGCGCTCAGCTCTCGAATATTGCTGGAATCATGACGTACATGCAATCGCGCCAGGACGTGAGCGTCGGCGGACGCCTCAGCCGAACGCAATATCAGTATACGATTCAGGACGGTAACCTGGATGAGTTGCGGACCTGGGCGCCGCGCCTATTCGACATGGTGCGCAAGCTGCCTCAAGTGAAGGACGTCTCGACCGATCAGCAAAGCGCCGGCCTTCAGCTCGACGTCACTTTGGATCGCGACACGGCTTCGCGGCTCGGCATCACCGCGCAGGCCGTGGACTCCGCGCTTTACGACGCGTTCGGCCAAGAGTTCGTGGCGACCACGTTCACCCAGCTCAACGAGTACCACGTCGTGTTGGAGGTTGCGGGTGCGTACCGCAGCGACCCCGGGGCGCTCGACATGATTTACGTGCAAAGCCCGATCACGGGCGCTGCCGTTCCGCTCTCAGCCATCGCCAAGACCTCTACGAGCACGACGGCGTTGTCGGTCAACCATCAAGGTCAATTCCCCTCGGTGACGATTTCGTTCAACCTCTCGCCCGGCGTCGCCCTTGGCGACGCCGTGGTCGCGATCGAGAAGGCGCAGATCGCGATGCATCTGCCGCCGAGCGTCTTGGCGGCATTCCAGGGAACTGCCCAGGCGTTCAAAGCATCGTTTGCCAACGAGCCCGTCCTGGTGGGAGCGGCACTCATCACCGTTTATATCGTGCTCGGCGTACTCTACGAGAGCTACGTCCATCCGATCACGATCCTGTCGACCATTCCGTCGGCGGGAATCGGTGCACTGATCGCGCTACTGGTCACCGGCGGCCAGCTGGACGTCATCGCCATCGTGGGCCTTCTTCTCCTCATCGGGATCGTGAAAAAAAATGCGATCTTGATGGTCGATTTTGCGATCGAAGCGCAGCGAAAAGAGGGTACGGCGCCGGACGTGGCCATTCTCCACGCCGGGCTGTTGCGATTTCGGCCCATCCTGATGACGACATGCGCCGCGCTGTTCGGCGCGCTTCCGCTCGCGTTCGGGCATGGTCTCGGTTCCGAGTTCCGTCGGCCCTTGGGGGTTGCCATCGTGGGAGGGCTCATCGCTTCTCAAGCGTTGACGCTTTACACGACGCCGGTCGTCTATCTTTCGCTCGAACGCTGGCGGCGGCGCGGGCGGTCGCGCGAACGCCAGGCACCGGGACCGAAGGGGGCGCGCGCCTTTCCGCAACCGTCTTGAGACGACGAGGTGTCCGCGGTCCGGGCTCTACCTTTGGCTCGGGGAGTGAAGCCTTCTCGAGGGCCGCGTCGCGGGGATCCGATAGTCGTAGACAGTCGTCTCGACCCCGGCGCGCGTTCGCAATAGGTGCTTTTGCCACCAAGCATGGCTCCCCACTCCGCATAACGTTCAGACGGTGAACGTGGATTCACTTAGCGAGCGGCTATACCATGCTCATCCACCCGCCGACCCTTCGTTCGGCCTGGTTCGACGACCGACCTTGCCTCGCGATGTTCTCTCCCACTTGTCTGCTCCGCGTCCGAATCAGACGCCTGGGGGTGCACGGCCGGCAACGAGCGCTTACGGACTGCGCATCGCTCGGGCAGTCACCGCACCGCTCGACGACTCGACCTGCAGATGCACCCCGTTCGACTCGGCGCGAAGACCGGTGCGTGGTACCGGTGTGAAGCTCGGGCTCCCGCTGCGCCGGGACAGCGATTGCATCCTGCGAAGCGCCGATGCATTCGCAACGACCGCAATCAACGACACAGCGGCGAGTATCGGAAGCGATGTGGCCCATACGGGGAGGGCGGAATCACGTGTGATCCACGCCCAAGGCACCATCAGAGCCGTCGCGACACACATGCAGACCGCGCGTTCGGGCCGTCGCATAACCCCCGGGGGGACGGGCAACCCCATCGCCTCGGCCTTCGCGCTGCTGTAACTCACCATGAAGGAGCCGGCGATGGCGAGCAGCGTCACGACCAGACCGAAGGTGAACCCACGAAAATAGACGGTGAGACCGCCCAGCAGGAAGAACTCCTGATAGCGATCACCCGTGGCGTCGAGGAGCGCGCCGGCCGCCGAGGCCGTATGGCTCCGCCGAGCGACGATCCCGTCGAGCGCGTCGCCTAGGGACGCAATGACGATGACCACGGCCGCGGGCCCAAACTGTCCGAAGCCCAAAAAAACCCCGCCGATGCACCCCAGTGCGATGCACGATACCGTGATCGCGTTCGCCGATATCCCGACCGCGACCATGCGCTGCGCCATGGAATCGAGCACCCGAAGTACCGCACTACAGGCTGCCTCTGGAAGGACGAGGGA